>NZ_JBKFAK010000002.1:0-768192 GCF_053345595.1 Methylobacterium sp. D54C | reverse complement strand
GGGCCTCGACCTCGCGGGCGTCGGCCGCGGCCCGGGCCCGGGCCTCGTCGGCGATCGCGGCCGCGCGCAGCGGCGGCTCGGCCGCGAGCGCCGCCTGGAGCCCGGCGGCGCCCTGCTGCAGCGCCGCGATCTGCGCCGCGGCGGTGTCGGCCGCGTCGCAGAGGGCGTTGATGCTGTCGAGGGTCGCGGCGGCGTTGCCGGCGACCGGGCGTGTGACCATCGGGGCCTCTGTGCGTGCGGGGTCGCCGGTCCGGCGCGGGCGGCGTCAGAACACCTCGACGAGGTCGAGCGACACGGTGCCGAGCCGGGACAGCTGCAGCTCCAGCGCGCCGGTGTCGTCGGCGGCGAGGCGCATGGTCCCGCGCGGCCGGCCGAACTCGACCGGCGTGCCCGCGGCGTGGTCGGCGCGCAGCCAGGGGCGGATCGCCACCGCGACCGTGCCGGCGGGGCCCTGCAGCCCCGGCGCCGCCAGCTCGCCCTCGGGCAGCTCGACGACGACGTGCAGCCGGCCGCCGATCGCCAGCACGTGGCCGGGCTGCAGGATGCCGCCGCGCCGGCGGGCGAGGCGCAGCGCCGTGGCGTTCGCCGCCGCCGGTTCGGCGAGACGGAAGTCGAGGTCCGGGGCGAGGTCGCCGCGGTAGACGTCCGGGCGCAGCGCCGCCCGGCCTGGGGTGATCCGGCCGCCCACGAGGTCGACGTTCCAGGGCGCCCGCGTCACCTCCAGCGGCCCGACGCGCCAGGCCTGGGCGCGGCCGAGGGCGAGGACGCGGCGCATCGCGAGGACCGCGGCGGGCGTCACGCAGGGGACGCTCAGGGTCGCCTTCCAGCGGGCGGTCGGCGAGGCGACCACCTGCTCGCTGCCCTCGAAGCTCTGGCCGCCGCTGCGCGTGCCGCCGCGCGGGACCCAGCTCTCGGCGGCGGGCACGAGGCTCTCCGGCCAGGGCAGCGCGTCGGCCATCCGGGCCTCACGTCCAGCTGTCCGGCAGCGGCGGCCGCTGGCCCTCCTCGGCCGGGTCCCAGGCGTAGGCCGCGGCGTCGAGGGCGATCAGGTCGAGGGTCACGCCGGTGAGCGCGTTGTTGGCCAGGACCAGGGCGCCGCGGGTCACCGCGAAGGTGGCGTCGATCCCGAAGGACGGCAGCGCCAGCGCCACGGTGGGCGCGCCGTAGGCCGGCAGCCCCGCCGGCGCGAGGCGCAGGCCGGTGAGGCGGAAGCGCGGGTTGCCCTTGTGCATGGCGATCTTGGCGAGCCGCCGGGACTGGCCGTGCGACGGCGCCTGCCGGAAGTCCCGCTCGGTGTCGACCACGCCCTGGGCGGCCTGCGCCGCGCGGTCGTCCCACGGGTCGCCCTCGACCGGCTGGTAGTCGTGGAACGGCGACGTGAAGGTGTGCTTGATCCGGGTGAAGGCCGTGTAGGCCTCGTCGCCCTCCTCCAGCTGCTCCCAGCCGAGGATCATGCCTTCCGTGATCGTGAAGGCCGGCGGCTGCCAGCGGCCGCCGCGGATCGCCACCCGGCCCTCCCCGTCCTGGGACAGCTCGCCGTCGCAGGCCGCGAGCAGCCGCGCCAGCACCGCGGACCGGGCCTCGTCGTAGCCGTAGCTGCCCCAGGACCGGTAGCGCGGCTCGTGGGTCCAGCCGTTCGGATCGGGCACGACCAGCGGCACGGGCTCGTCGCAGATGTCGGCCAGGGCCGCGAAGCTCGCGAGGTCGATCTCCGCCAGCGCCAGGCCGTAGCCGCTCGCGTGGGTCAGGTAGTCGAGGATCACCAGGGCGGCGTTCTCGGTGTAGGCGGTCGCTCCGGAGCGGGGATCGTAGCAGGCGGCGCCGCGCACCAGCACGCGCACGTCGGGCGCGCCCTCGGGGAAGATCTGCGTGCCGTGCTTGAGCGGCGTGGCGACCACCACCGTGTAGGCGAGGCCCCGCAGCTGCATCGCCTCGGTCCAGTACGGCAGGGTCAGGAGCGCGGCCGAGGCGGCCTGATCCTCGGTGCCGGCATGGCCCTCGATCACGACCTTGCCCTGGTAGACCCGGTCCGGCACGACGCCGCCGGCGCCCTCCGGCAGGCCCGTCCGCACGTCGCCGAACCAGTACTGCTCGATCGCCACCGGCCCGACGCAGTGGATCGCGCCGCGGACCAGGATCCGGTTCGACTCGCCGTAGGGCCGCGTCTCCAGCGCGAAGATCACGCCGCCGTACTTCACCCGGCCGTAGGGGCGTCGGCGGGGGGCCACCGGCTGCCGGACCGTGACCTGGTGGTCGGCGCGCTTCTGGTCGCCCTGCAGGGCCTGGGCGCCGTATTGCAGCCCCATTAGCCCGACCGACAGGACGGCGTAGCCGACGACGAGCTCCGCGGTGGCGCCGAGCGCCAGCTCGCCGATCAGCGCGGCGCCGATCGCCGCCGGCATCAGCGGGGCGCCCCGCGCGGCGCGAGGCGCCAGGCCGCCAGCGTCGGGTAGGGCCCGACCGCGATCCCGGCCGGCGCCTTCACGGCCCAGCCGAGGGCGCAGCGGATCGCGAAGGCTGGACCGGCCGCGGGGTGGCGCACGATCCCGACATCGCCCGGCGCCGGCGCGTCGGTGGGCGCGAAGCCCGCCTCGGCCATGAGGTCTCGGCCCAGCGCCTCGAGGCCGCCGCGGCGGCGCGCGTGGCGGGAAGCCCCGCGGGCGGTCCGGTAGCGGCCGCGCAGGGGCGCGGCGGGATCGATGCCGGCTTCCGCCCGGCACCAGTCGGCCATGGTCAGGGCGCAGTCGCGCGCGCCCCAGGCGAAAGGCGCCCGGGCGGCCGCGCGCAGGAAGGCGCCGAGGGCGTCGCCCCGATCGGGGCTCGGGTCCGGGCTCAGGTCTTCTCGGGGATCTCGGGATTCCACGGCCGTCTCCGGTTGATCATCGCGGCGATGTCGAACAGGCCGGCATCGCCCGGGTAGCGGCGCTGCTGATCCCGGTCGGTGAGGTTGCCGAAGGGCGGCAGGCCGCGGCGGGCGAACAGGGTCTCGGCGGTGAGCTGCGCCGTCCAGGTCTGCGCGTCGGCGGCCCGGTGGATCAGCCGGTCCATCACGCCCCGCCACAGGGTGTGGAGGCCGCCGAGCGGCGCGAGGTCGGCGCCGTAGAGCTGGAGATGGACCGCGCAGGCGCGGCCCTTCACGGTGGCGGCGGCGCTGACCACGTCCTGCCGGATCTCCGGCCCGACGCCCGACAGGGTGAAGGTGACGACCGGGGCGACGCCGCCGACCGCCGCCTCGATGTCCGAGACCGCGCCCAGGCCGCCGAGCCCCTGCCAGACCTCGCCCCCGGCCACGACCGGCCCGTGGCCGGCATGGACGCGCACCGGCCCGGTGGCGAAGTCGAAGGCCACCAGGATCTCCGCGGTGATCGTGTCGCCGGCGAGCGCCGCCGGTCCGGCGGCGTCGAACAGGGCCATCGCGCGGGGCGCCGTCTACCGGGCTGGGCCGTAGCGGGCGCGGGACCGGTCGACCCGGCCCGAGAGGGCGCGGTCGAGGCCGCGGTCGTAGGTGGTGAGCGCCGCCGCGATCTGCTCGGCGACGCCGGCCTGCGCGCCGCGGGCGTCGATCGTGTAGGTGCGGCTGTTGTCCACCGCCTGCGGGCCGCCGGCCCCGGCGGGGCCGAGCGGGACGATCCGGCCGTCCTGCCCCGGCACGAACAGCTCCCGCCCCATCTCGCCGACCGTGTAGGGCGTGCCGGCCGAGACCGGGCCGCCATTGGCCCGGAACAGGCTGGCGAAGAGGCCGCCGACCCCGCCGCCCGATCCGCCCAGCAGGCCGCCCATGAGCCCACCCATGAGGCCGCCGGCGGAGCTCCCGGTCCCGGCCCCGCCCGACAGGCCGGTGGCGAGGCCCGCGAGGCCGCCGAGGGCGTTGCCGCCGGCGCTCGCCGCCGGGGCCGTCCCGAACAGGCCGGCGAGCGGCCCCTGGCCGGTGAGGAGCGCCTGCAGGGCCCCGCGCTCGATCTGCTTGGCGATGTCCGACAGGACCGACGAGAACGACCGGCCGTTGACGATCGCGTCGGCGAGGCCGTTGGAGACCGCGTCGGCGAAGCCGCGCGCCGCCTCGGCGGTCTGACGCAGCTGCTGCTGGGCGTCCTCGGTCCGGTCGCGGAAACGCTGCATCGCCTCGGCGGCGCCGAGCACCCGGGCGCGCTCGTCGGCGTCGAGGTTCGGGTCGGCGCGCCGGCCGCGCTTCACGTCCTCCCGGGCGGCGGCCTCGGCCTTGGCCAGCGCCACGGCCTTCTCGCGCTCGACATTGGTCTTGCCGACGTTGTCGAGCTCGGCCTTGGCGGTGTCGCGGGCCTTCTCCAGCTGGTTGATCAGGGTCTCGACCGCGTCCAGGCTCTCGCGCGCCTCGCCGCCGCCGCCGCGGGCGCGGTGCGGCGTCAGGGCCGGCAGGGCGGCCGAGCGGTCCGGGCCGTGCGGCCGGACGCGGACGGTGAGCGGGGCCGGCGGTCCCTGGGCCTCGGGCTCGACCGCGCCGGTGGCGCGGCCCAGCTCCGTCAGGAAGCTGACCGGGTTGCCGGCGGTGACGATCTTGCCGATGCCGGGGATCGACGCGACGAGTCCGCGGACCTGCCCGACGATGCCTTTGACCTGGTTGTACAGGTCCATGGCGATGGTCACGACGCGGGCGATGACGCGCTCCACGTCGAGGAAGGCGCTGTAGGTGTCGAGCACCGCGTTCGAGAAGTCCCGCTGCAGGGGCGCCAGGGCGGTGGCGAAGGTGTCGGCGATGTCCTTGGCCCTGGCGTCGAGCTGGGCGGCGCGCTCGACCTCGTCGGCGCCGACGATGCGCACGCCGGCGACGGTGGTCGCGGTGCTGTCGAGGGTCTCGCGCAGGGCCTTGGTCATGTCGACGCCGTCGCGCAGGCGGCGCTCGAAATCGCCGCCGAAGAACGCGCCGGCGAGGTCGAAGGCCGCGAGGTCGCGCTGGTCGGCCCGGAGCTTGTCGATCAGGCCGAGCACCACCCGGATCCGGGCCTCCTGATCGCCGGCCCCGTCGTAGGCCTCCCGGTCGGCGCGGCCGAGATTGCCGGCCCGGACGTTCTGCTCCAGCCGCCGGTCGAAGGCGGAGCCGTTGGCGCCGTGCTCGCCCTCGCCGATCCGGACCGACGCCGCCTCGCGGGCGCGCTCCAGGGCGGCGACCACCTGGCGGGTCTCCAGGCCGAGCTTCTCGGCGTTCAGGGTCGCCCGCTGGAAGAAGTCGGTGCCGACGCCGACGCGCTCGGCCTCGCGGCCGATCCGGACATAGGCCTCGATGTGCTCCCGGGCGGCGTCGATCGAGGCCGCGACGCTGTCGAAGACGAGCTTGGCCGCCTCGAACCCGAGGAAGGCGGCGAGCAGGGTGTTGAGCGACGGGACCTGCGCGGCGACGCCGGTGATGGTCGAGCCCGTCGCGGTGAGGCCGGAGCGGACGGCGGCGCCGGCGGTCTGCGAGCCGGCGGCCGCGCCGACCATGGCGCGGACGACGCCCTCCAGCGTGGCGCGCTCGGCGGTGGCGGCGCCGGCCGTGGCGCTGGCGATGGCCCGCACGTCCTGCCCGACGGCGGCCGCGGCGCGGCCGGCATTCTGCGCGAGGCCGCCCAGCGCGCCGCCGAAGGCGTTGCTGTTGGCCGCCCCGCCCGACATCGCCACGCCGATCGACGCCATGTTGCCGACGATCTGCGACGCCAGCGTCGCCATCGCGTCCTGGGCGCGGGACGTGTCGGCGGCGAAGCGGATGACGAGGGGATCGGCCTTTGCCTACGCGTCCTCTCGGGATACCGGGATGTCCGGCCCTGGAGGCCGGCTTGTTGACTCGTGGACGCGCGCAGGACCAAGTGACGAAAACCTCGAAAACGCCCACAACCGACGCATCTCCTTGGCCTGTTGCAGCCTTTAGTCGGACTGCGACCAAGTCCAATTGATTAGGCGCTCGCTGCGGATGACAGATAGGCAGAAACGGCTACGCCATGTCATTCGTAGATGCGGATCCATCGTACGTGGCAAGGTCCTGAAGCATGCGTGAGGCGGAATTCCGGCGCTCGCTCAACGGGCGCCTGACGTCGAAATCAGTCGATAGCTATGTTGCTTACTGCCGGCGTGTCGAGAGCGAACTAAACATCAATTTAGATTTCAGTGATCTGACGCCGCCGGGCATATCGAATATCGTCCAGCGCTTGCGCCTGATCGGCGTTGCACAGAACAGCGTTAGCAATTGCGCTTCGGCCATGAGAGCCTACGCAACGCTCGACGGCGGCAACATCCATCATCCTACCGGGCGGGCCGCGCCTGACATACGGCCCGCAGAACAGCCCGCACGGACCGAAGCGAGTTCTCTTGCAGTTCAGCCACTCGAACTGGAGGCACAGGCGCAGAAGGATTTCATCCTTCGAAGCTCGGTAGTGGAACTGCTGGCAATCTATGGCGATGTGATGAGCGAACTTCGCAAACGCGGGGTTATCAGGACCGGAAACTCACCCGTCGGGGACTATGCCGAACTCCTGTTCGCCAAGGCCTTCGATTGGTCGTTGGAGCAAAACTCTGCCTCGGGACACGATGCGAAGGACACGCAAGGCCAACGCTATCAGATCAAGGGCCGAAGAATTCAGAACCCTGCAGCATCTCGACAGCTCAGCGCGTTTCGAAAAATCAATGAACACACCTTCGATTTTCTGGCCGCTGTGCTATTTGACTCAAATTTCAAAGTCTTTCGCGCTATAATAATCCCTCACGCTCTTGTACAGGCTCGCGCGCGGCGTTCCGAACATACCAACAGTTGGATTTTCTTCCTTGAAGACAAACTGTGGCGAGAGGCCGGCATCCGGGATGTGACTGCTGAGATCGCTGTCGCGGCCACACGAATCTGAACTCTCACCGATGGCGTTCTGCACGCCGTACAAAATCGGCGGACCCGCGGCTTCGTCCTAGGTCGAGCTCATTGCTAGAGCGTCTACCTTCTTCATCCAATTCGGGATCGGAACGCCTTGGCCCGCATAGAGCGCATCGATGCGGGAACGGGAGCCGCCTGCGCCCTTCGATAGGCCCAGGAATCGCGCGGCGTTTCGACCGAAGAAATTCTCGCTCAGCCGACCTGTTACTCCGAGATTTGGGTCTTTTGAAAGTTCATTGATGACAGCTTGAAATTTCGAAAGGTAGGCTTTCTGAGCGGTACCTTCGATGAGGACGATTTCCCAATCTGTTCCATACATCAGGCGCTGAGCCAGCGCCGCGTTCCCTTTCCCTGCGGTCCGTCTGAAGATTGTCCGAAGATTTTCGCGTAGCGCCACCGGTTGCGAAAGAATGTCAGCAAAATAGGCAGAGTCCGCGAAGGCGAATTGGCCGGGGGATCCGGGTGCTGCACTCATCAGGCTCGCGAACTGCATCTCCCGCGTCA
Organism: Methylobacterium sp. D54C; assembly: GCF_053345595.1. Lineage (NCBI taxonomy): Bacteria > Pseudomonadati > Pseudomonadota > Alphaproteobacteria > Hyphomicrobiales > Methylobacteriaceae > Methylobacterium > Methylobacterium sp. D54C. The sequence continues at coordinate 760,817 of NZ_JBKFAK010000002.1, read as the reverse complement.
GGCTGTCGGCGCTTTCAGACGGATTAGTCTGGCCAAAATGGCCGAAGTTGATCTGCAAGCCGCGATAAGTGTTGAGCGCGAGTTCCCACCACCGCGCATCGAGTAGTTTTTCATAGTTCGCGCTCGCGAGGTTTGTTGGCGATGTATGGGCCATGATCGGAACCTGCTCGGCCCGACACCATTCGTAGAGCGATGCGAGCGACTCATCGAGCAGTTGGCCAATGTCGGCGCGCTGCAACCGGCTATCGAGTGGGACCGAGCCGGTCCACGTACCCTCATTCTCCTTCCGCGCGTTTCCGAGTGGCGCAAAGCCCATTGGGGGATAGAGCTTCACGCCAACCGCGCCGCGCCGGCCGATCGCCTCCTTGACAAGAGCCAGAGACGACGTCGTCGAGAGGCCCAGGCGAAAGGCGGATTCTCTGAAAGGACAGAAGGGGGCGAAGTAGTGGATCCTGCCACCGGTCAGAATCGAGATCCGTTCCATCACAGCGAACTGATCAGGGAATGATGTAATCGTCCCGGCGCTCTGACCGAGCGGCCAATCGTAATCCACCAAATGAGCGATCATAAGATCAATCTTGCGATCGCGTCCGGTTGAATACTCTTGAAGATAGTCAAAAGTGGTGACATACCGATACTGAAAATTCTGTATGATGAAATCCATGGCGCCTTGCGGGTTGATCGCGAAATCGCGTGCTCTATTGCCGCCGCGGTACGTGCGCTTAAATTCAACGAAGGTTGGTGGCAGCTTGTCGATCTCTTGTAGAAGACCCGAGCTGATTCGTTCACCGCGTAGAGCCCGCGACCTGCCGACGAGCGCTCGTTTCGCTGTCTGAAGCGCGATGACGCCCTTCTCATATTGCTGCTGGCCATCGGCCGCGACGAGATCGGATATACTCCTTCCTGTTCCGCAGGCTCTGAGAGCAGCGCTCACCTGTTCAAGGCGCGCTATTTCGTCCCGTCCTGAGGGTGCCAGCGTCCAGGCAAGTTCCTGCAGGAGCGGACCGAGCGATCTTGCGGCTTCGTTGTCGGGCGCAACGACGTCTTGAAGGAAGGCACTCACCTGAAGGTCGCTGCCGTTGAAGACGTGCGTATGGATGTCGATGGTCAGCGGTGTCAGCGGGTCTGAGATCAGCGGATCTTCAGGGCAGAAGGCTATCGGACCGATCGACTGACAGCTCGTTAGTAGGGCACCGGCTCCTGTCGCTGATAAGCCGGACAGCAATCCCCGCCGATTCATCATTCGCCCCCCGTCGACGCGGTTTTAGCGAATGCTATCTCCATTGGCGCGGCAGATGGTGGCAGAAAAGCAACGGATTGCTGTTTTCGTGGTATCGAATATGAACTTATTCAGCGAAGATCGTGGATAAAATGTTTTGACTTGGTCACGATCGTGGCGATCAGGCCTCGACGGCTTTGGCCGATACCGGCGCGTTACAGCACACTGCACCGCATGGTTTGGCTAGGCTCTCCCCGCCGCCTGCTCCTCCATCAGCACCCGCAGAAATTCCGCGTCCGCGATCTCGGCCGCCGGCCGGCCGGGATTGTGGGCGGCGCTGTAGCCGTCCAGGGCCGCGTACCATTCCGCCAGGGTCAGGCGCCGGACCGCCTCCGGCGTCCAGCCGAGGACCGACCCGGTGGCGACGAAGACGGAGAGGTCGCCGGGTCGGCGCTCGGCCCCTCCGCCGGTGCGTTTCCCGCCGGATCCGTCTCCCGCCGCGGCACGCCGTTGACGCAGGCCGCCACGATGACGCCGGCGAGCGGCAGGAAGTCCATCAGCGGCTCGCCGTGGTAGCGCATCACCAGTGCCGTCGCCTCGGCGGCCGAGGCCTCGCCGCCGCCCTCCAGGCCCAGCCGGATCGTGTCCCACACGTCCCGGTGGCCGAACTGGTGGGCGCCGATCCGCATGAAGATCGCGCCGATGCCCGTGCCGGTCAGGCGCTCCAGCTCGGCGATCTCGCCGAGCCGCAGGCAGAAGCGCCGCTCGCGGCCCGCGAAGGGCGCGGTCACGACGGTGCGGGCGGTGTCCGCGTCGCTCATGCCGCCGCCGGCGTCCAGACCAGCGCGTCGTCGCCGCGGAACTGCGCCGAGAAGGTCGTGATCCCGAAATTGGTCGAGCCGATCTGCAGGTTCTCGACGAAGACGTTGCCGCTGAAGGTGCCGCCGCCCTGGGCGGCCGGCCGGTCCATCAGGAACTGGTAGGGGATCGGCGTCTCGCTGTCGGCGTCATGCACCAGGGCCTGGATCCGCCGCGCGTCGACCTTGCCCGACAGGCGCGCGGTCCAGGAGCGGGACTTCACCACGCTCTTGCGGTTCGGGATCCCGGTGGGATCGTCGCAATCCGGCGCGGTGGCGTCCTCGAACTCGTTGGTCCGGGTCAGCTCCTTGGTGTCGGCGAGGCAGATGAACCGGAACTCGGCATCCGACGGCCCCTTGCGGTAGGCCCGGTAGCGGTTGCCCGCGAGGAAGTTCGGCGTGGACATGGCGGTTCCCCTAGTCGGAGGCGAGGCGGGCGACGATCGTCGTCACGTCGAGGAAGACCTGACGGGGGTTCAGCGGGTCGACCACGTCGCCGGCCTGCGTGACGATCAGCGGCTGCTGGACCGCGAAGGGCGGCGGCAGGGCGAAGTCGGGCGGCTCGCGGTCCGCCAGCGCCGTCGCGGCGGCGTCGATCACCGCCCAGGCCTGGTGCCGCCCGAAGGCGGTCGAGACCGCGTAGAGGCGCAGCTGCACCGTCCAGGCCTCGCCGCAGGCCGTGTCGAGGCGCTGGCGGCGCAGCGGCCCGGCGTAGAGGTAGGGCGGCGCGATCCGCTGCTCGGCCCCCGGCAGGGCGTCGTAGACCCGGCCGGCCACCAGCGCGGCGAGGGCCGGGTCGGCCCGCAGATGCGCCCGGACCGCGTCGAGGAACGCGGTCTCGGGAGTGATCGGGGGCCGGGGCGATGCGGGGCCGGTCACAGCCCCTCCTCCCGGGCGGCCGCGCCGAAGCTGCCGCCGAGCGCGCCGCTCCACTGGGCCAGGATCTCCCGGGCCGAATCGTAGAAGTAGGGCTCGGCCGGCACCGTCGTGTCGCCGCCCGTACCGGGCTGGGCCGGCGTGAAGCCCCTGCCGGTGGTGTCGGCGAACAGGTCCGCGTCGGCGTGGAGCCCGCCCGCGCGGTGGCCGGCCTCCACGGCGAGCGCGTAGTCGTAGCCATCCCGGTCGGCCGCGGCCTCGACCACGTAGAACCCGCCCTCGCGCCGGTACGTGATCCCGGCGCGCAGCAGGCCGGTCGCCTGCGGGGCGCGGCCGCGCATCAGGTCGACCATCGCCTCGGCGGCGTCGCGGCTCGCGTGGTCGCTCCTGAGCGCGAGCTTCACCGCGGTGCGGGCGATCTGGCCGGAGATCCGCTCCACGCCGACGATTCCGGCGACGGTGTCGATCAGGCGCAGGCCGGACAGGGCGCCCGGCGCGCGGTCGAAGCCGCGGGCCGCGCCGGTGAGGTCGAGGGCCGCCTGTCCCTGGCCCAGGAGGCCGAGGGGCGCGCCGAGTCCGTCGCTCATTGGCCCCCCAGGCTCGTCTCGATCTGCATGAGGATCAGGCCGGTACGCCGGTCCGGCAGGCCGACGCCCTTGACGTCGAAGTCCTGGCCCTGGAGCGTCACGCGGTCGGTGGTCACGAGGTCGCGCGCCCGGGCGCTGTCGCGGATTGCCAGGGTGCCGCTCGCGACGTTGACGGCGCCGCCGCCCTGGACCGCCTCGCGCAGGGCGGCCGGGCGGTAATTCGCCCAGGTGGTGAACAGGTCGGCGTAGTCGCCCCGCCCGGTCGGGTCGTCGTCGAGGGCGGTCCGGCGACGGAACGTCACCCGGCGGTCGAGGCGGCCGGGATCCATCAGCCCCAGACCCGGTAGGGCGCGAGCAGCGCCTCGATCCCGAGGGGCAGGACGGCCGGCTGCGCGGCCGTGGTCGTGACCGCGTCGCGGCTGCCGTAGAGGTGCCCGACCATCAGCAGGATCGCGTGCCGGATCGGTGCCGGGACGGTGCTGCGCCCGTCGAGCAGCGGGTAGCCGGCCCGGTAGCGCACCGTGACGGTGCCGGATTCCGGGTCCGGCGTCTCGTCGATCAGGCAGGTTGCCGGCGGGCACGGATAGACCCGGTCGTCCGGGTCCAGCTCGGTCGGGAAAGTGGTCTCGAGCACCTGCTCGCCCAGCGCCCGCCCGAGCCAGCCGTCCGGACCGTCGAGCCAGGCCGTCGCGGTCTCTACGAGGGCGCCGATCAGGGCGTCCTCGTCGGCGTGATCGACCCGCAGATGCGCCTTCGCGTCGTCGAGGGCGACGATCGGCGCCGGCGGCGTCACCACGGTGACGGCCATCGGGCGGAGCGGTCAGGCCGGATCGGCCGCGGACTCGGCCGGGCGGCGGCGCCCCCGGTCGGCGCGCAGGGCGGATTCGGAGACCTGGTGGTGCGGTTCGAGGGGCGCGGGCGCGATCCCGAGGACGGAGCCCGCCAGGGGGATCGCGTGGCCGAGCCGCTCCAGGTCCTGGGCGTGGGCGAGGTCGGTCTCGAACGTGTCGCCGGCCTCGACGAGGCCGCCCTTCGCGTTCTGGATGCGTGGGTTGTGGAAGACGGTGTTGGCCGTCATGGCGATGCGATCGGACATGAGGGCTCCTCCTTGCAACGCGGTGGTTCTTGAGGGCTAGCGCAACTTCAAGATTTGTATCACAACTATCTTAGGTAGGTTTGGAGCTTGGATTTGCCCGTCAATTTGGACCAACCATCGTATCAAAATCTGCGCACTCACTATGCCGAGCGCAGGCGAGAGATCGTGTTTTGGGTCGGAGCAGGAGCCAGCGCTGATGCCGGCCTGCCGGTATGGCCAGTATTAAAGACACAGATAATTGCTCAGGCGCTCGAAACTGCCTCAACTATGGACGAGGAAAACGGCAAGATATTAGAGCAAAGACTTGAACAAGCGTAAATAAAATCGAACTTATGGGACGCTTTTCAAGATATCAAAGATGCAATTGGTTATACTGATTTCCGAGAGTCTATAAAATCTGTATTCGGCACAACAAGGCAGGTGCAAATACCTGATATATACGGAATGATATGGTCGTTAAAAAATGTTTCTGGAGTTCTTTCATTTAACATCGATGGACTTTCCGCAAGATCTCACCGACAAATAAGATCCGATGAGGAAATAATACATTCAACGGGGAAGAATATACACGAGTATTTCTCTGCTATATCCAATGGGCGGCCATTCATAGCTGATTTACATGGACAGCGTGATGCCCCCGCTTCGTGGGTTTTTACTAGAAATGAAATTGAGGCGCTTATTCAGACAGATAACTACAAGAAATTTATCGAGTTTATTTTTATGACAAAGACTGTGATATTTCTTGGAATATCAGCGGATGATATTGCATCAGGAAGCTTTCTCGAGAATCTGACTGCATCCGGTCTAGATATTGGCCCCCATTTTTGGATCACCGATCGAAGAGATGCGCGTTCTCACAGCTGGGCCCAGCGAAGCGGTGTACAGCTAATTCGATATCAGCCTGATTTTGATCCCGGTGGCCGACAAAATCATTCGGTGGTACTCGCTCAGATATTCTCCGATATACAGAGCTACGTATCAAAAGATAAAAAAGCGCCAACCGTCGTTCCTCCGGCGGATGCAAATATATCCATTCCGACAGTTCGCGAGCTAAGGGGGATGGAAGATGATGAAGCTAGAGCACTATTGACTTCTTACGCTAAAAACATCTTGGATAAAAACGGAAATGATACGAATAGTGATGATTATAGAGCCTTTCTCCGAGAATATTCTCCGGTAATTCACCAGTCATGGCATATCACAGAAGATGAGCCCTATAATACGTTCTTCGGATACCGAATCATAGAGAGAATTTCTCGATCGAATTTTTCCAATGTTTGGAAAATTCGAAATAAGGAAGGAGTCAACGCTGCGTTAAAAGTAATCCAGATTGATAATCTTCATTCCGGCGCACAAATAGATAGTTTTAGAAGGGGGGTTGAATCGTTAAGATATCTCACCAACTCGGAAGTTCCCGGCACTCCAAAGTTAATTGAGGCGAGAGAAATCCCCACTTCTTTTGTAATGAGTTTCGTAGAAGGGCAAAATCTGTCGGAAATCGTGCAGCAAAGAGAATTTTCATTTTGGAGGGATGCTCTGCCAATCGCAATAAATGTGTGCAATCATCTTAAATACAGTCATAATCTTCCTCAGGGTGTACTTCACAGAGATGTTAGACCATCGAATATAATGATACCTGAATATGGATGGTCTGACATCGAGGCGATAGATTATGGAATTGACAGATATCAGGCAATATTATTGAATTATGATATGTCTTGGCACGTGAATGCGAAGGGAGAAACTATAGCAGGGAAACTCGAGGAGGCTGGATTTTATGCACCAGAACTAATCGAAAACGGTTTTGGGTCGATCGCGAGACGAACTTACATCGACTCATATGGCGTCGGAATGACATTATTTTATTGCTTTACCAAGCAGGCGCCCCCGAGCGCTGGGAGCAAGTCAACTGATTGGGAAACAGTAATCGATCAAAAGTTCAGGCCTTTACATACCGATATATGGAGATCTTCTGCAGAAAGACTAAAACGTATGATAATTTCGGCTACTAGTCCCGACGATGAGCAGCGAGATAGCATAAGTATAATAAGCACTAAGCTCAACATGCTTCAGAACATGATGAAGGGGCATTACGACGCGATAACTGCCGATGTGTGGGCCGAAGAATTGATGAGCCGCGCTGTCCAGGCCCCATACCAAACTGATAGTGACGAGCAGTCATTTTCGCGCGAACTAAAAGTTGGTCGCACTTTGACTACAAAAGGTAGTCAAAGGCGTCAGTACGTCGAATTAAATTATTCGAACACCGCAGCGGAATATACTGATAGATCTGCGGGCCGGCTTTGGGCTGACAAGCTCCGTAATGCACAAAGTATCTTGTTATCCTCCGGCTGGTCCGTCGAAGAAGGCACAACTTCGCGAGGCAGAGAAATTAAGCTCTTGGCAACTATCCCGATCGATGTACTTAGGTCAGATATAAATAAATCAGCAACAGATCTGAACAGAGCGCTGGATCAGATTAGGTTGGATTGATTATACTAACAATTGAAGCAGGTCATCACTTCCCGCCCTGCCCCGCGAACGTCCCCTTGATCAGCGCCTGCGGCCGGCGCACCACCAGCGCCAGCCGCTCCTCGGCCAGGATCGTGACCATGTTCTTCACGAAGTTGTCCCGGTCCTCGGTGGAGATCAGCACGCTGGCGTCCTCGCGGTCGAAGATCTGGGCCGCGTAGGCGAGCGCGCCGGTGAGGAAGGTGTTCGGCGGCATGGCGAGCGACACCGCCACCGGCAGGCCCCAGAGGGTCGGGCCCACGAGCCCGGCCGGATTCGCCCAGATGTACCGGCCCTGGGCGTCCTTGGTCAGCTCGATCGCCGCCCAGTCGGTCGGGTTCAGCACGTGGCCGGTGGCCGGGTAGAGCGCCAGCGTCGCCTGGAGCATGGCGAGCCGCAGCCGGTCGAGGCGCGTCTCCTCCGCCACCGTCACGCCCGACGGCGGCGCGTAGGCGGTCGCCTGCGGCAGCAGGCCGAGCAGGTTGGTGCCGGTGCCGTCGCCGAGCAGGAGCTGCTGCTCCTCGGCGAATTCCAGCCCGTAGCGCAGCTCGCCGTCGATCTCGCTCTGGAGCTGCGGCGCGTCGGCCAGGATCTGCTTCGAGGCCGGGATCCAGTGGGCGATGGTGGCGACCTTGGTGTTGGTGATGTCCCACTGGATGTCCGATTGCGGCTTGGCCGCGGAGGGGTTCTCCGCCACCGTCTGCGCGTTGAGCGTCCGCACGGTCTGGCGCGCGTACTCGATGATGCTCGACCCGGTCCGGCCGGGCTGCAGCAGGGCGCGGATCGTCATGGGCCGGCGCGGCAGGCTGGTCCCGGCCACGCGGTCGGCCGGGACCAGGGCGGTGGTGGCCGAGGTGCCGGTGGCGCTCGCCGACGTGATGGTCTTCACCTCGACGGCGAGCGTGCCCTTCCAGCTGTCGCCGCGCTGGCCGGCGGCCTTCACGGCCGCGTCCTCGGCCACGCGCCAGCCGACCGAGAGCGGCTCCGGCCCCGCCTCGGGCAGCCCGGGGCGGGCCGCCTTCTGCTCGATCTCGGCGATCCGGGCCGCGAGCCCGTTCATCTCGGTGAGCGCCTTGTCGACGCCGGCCTTGGTCTCCTCGGTGACCGCGCCGAGCTTCCGGCTCTCGGTCTCCCAGGTGTCGTGGAAGCGCTTCACCTCGTCGGTCGCCGCGCCGAGGCCCTTGATCAGGGTGGCGAGGTCGCCGCCGCCCTCGTTCGGGCGATCGAGGGCGACGCGCGGCAGGCCCGGGATCGGGCAGGCCGCGAGGAACGAGGCCGGGATGCCGCCGGCGGCGTGGCGAGAGGGTGTCATGCGCTGGGTCCTCGGGCGATGGAGCGGGTGAGGCCGGTGAGCAGTCCGGCGAGCGCCGCGCGATCCTCCGGCGTGAGCGCCTCGACGTCCGTCGGGGCGGGGTCGCCCTCCGGCGCGGCGGCCTCGAAGCGGCGCTCGGCGAGGGCGCGGGCCTGCGCGGGCGCGAGGCCGCACTCCTCCCGGAGCAGGGCCTCGACGTCGCGGAGCGTGGGCGCGGCCTTCCAGGCCGCGAGGTCGGCGGGCGCCCGGTCGCCGGTCAGGGCCTCGTGGGCGTCGCGCAGGTGGTTCATCAACTGCGCCCGGTCGCGCCCCGCGCCCGACGCGTAGCCGTCGCCCTCCATCAGCCGGTCGTGCAGGCGCATCGCGGCGGCGACCGACGCGGCGGCCGACAGGGCGTCGGGGCGGGCGAAGGCCGCCTTGACGCCGTCGATCAGCGCCGCCCCGTTGGAGGGCGTGTCGACGAGGCTGACCTCGTGCAGGTGCAGAGCCTTGAGGGTGCGGCGCGGCTCGCCGGCCCGGGTGCCGTAGACGGTGCCGCCGGCGGCGAGCCGGTAGCCGATCGACAGGCCCGGGAAGGCGCCGTCCTTCACCCGCTCGTAGAGGTTGCGGCCGGCATCGGTGTTCAGGCCGGAGATCCGGCCCTTCACCCGCAGGCCGCGGCCGTCCTCGGCGATCTCGTCCCAGATGCCGACGGCGCGCTGGCCGCCGAGCATCGGCAGGCCGTGGTTGACGTGCATCGGGATCGGCCGGCCGCCGGCCTTGGTCTCCGCCAGGGTCGCCGCGAAGGCGCCGGGCAGGATCCGGTCGCCGTGGAGGTCGACGTTGCCGAAGAACGCGCCGTAGCCCTCGAACGTGCCGGCGTCCGGGCTGCCGCCGAACTTCAGCTCCAGGGGCGCGACCGTGATGTCCGTCCGCATGCGGCGCCTCTCGTGATCGTCAGGGTGTCGGGGGCTCGGCGACCGCCGCGCCCGGCCCGAGGGGCCGCTCCCGCGGCAGCAGCGCGACGGTGCCGAGATCGTCGATCGGCAGGAAGTTCGCCTGCACGGTCAGACGGGCCGCGCCGCCGCCGCGCCGGGCGAGGTTCTCCTTCTCGCGGATCTCGTCGCGGTCCATGATCCCGTTCTGCGCGAAGGCCGCGTAGAGCTTGGCCCGGGCGGCGCTGTCGGCGCGCAGCAGGCCCTCGACCCCGAACTCGGCGTAGAGGCTCGCCCGCTCCTCGGGCTCCAGGAGCCGCAGGTGGATCGCCGCCTCGATCCGGCGCAGCTGCGCCCGCAGGCCGAGCGTCAGCCAGGACAGGACGATCTGCTCGACGCCGGTGCCCCACATCGTCTGGCCCTCGGCGGCGTGGCCGATCAGGATCGGCGGGATCCCGAACCAGCGGGCGATCTCCTCGACGTGCCAGCGGCGCGATTCCAGGAGCTGGCTGTCGGCCGGGCTCAGGCTGATGGCCGAGAACTTCATCCCGCCCTCGAGGACGAAGACCCCGCCGGCGTTGCTCGACCCGGCCAGCGGGCCGACGACGTTGTCGCGCAGGTCCTTGCGCTGGTCGGGCTTCAGGACCTGGTCCACCTGCAGCACGCCGCTCGGGCGCACGCCGTTGGCGAACAGGCTGTTGGCCGCCTCGTCGGCGGCGATCGAGGCCGCCACCGTCTGGCGGGCGAAGGCCAGGGGCGCGAAGCCGCGCAGGCCGGCATTGCCGAAGGCGCGCAGGTGGAACACGTCGGTCTCGTCGAGGGTGCGGGCGCCCAGAGGGTCGGCGACATCGTAGGCCAGCCGCCCGGCCGGGGTCCGGCGCACGCTCACGGCCTCGGCCCGCAGGGGCTGGAGCGCCACGAGGCGGCGGCCGGACCGGACCTTCTCGGCGAAGGCGTCGCCGGTCAGGCACATCGACAGGACCGCGCCCTCCCAGAACTCCACCGCCGTGTGCTCGCCGTCCGGCGAGACCCGCAGCAGGGCCGCCAGCGGATGGTCCGCCGCCGGCATCCGTCCGCCGTCGCCGGCCCGCCGGTAGAGCGCCAGCGGCAGGGTCGCGATCGTCTCCGACAGCAGCTTGACGCAGGCCCAGAAGGCCGAGACCTGCAGGGCCGTGTCGGGGGTGACGAGCTTGCCGGCGGCGGTCGGCCCGAAGCCCAGGACCCGCTCCCACAGGCGCGCGAGCTTGGCGTCCGCGGCGTTCAGCGAAGGCGGGGCCGCCTTGGTCTCCGGGGCCTCGCGGCCGGCGAGGCGCCGGGCCAGGGATGCGAGCCGCATCAGGCGTAGATCGGGTCCGCGATGAAGGCGCTCATGTCGGCCTCCGGCTCCTCTGCGATGGCCAGGCCGACGCCCATGATCCCGGCCACGACGATGTCGATCTTCTCCGCCGACCGCTCCTTGGTCGGCTTGATGTTGCCGGCGTCGTCGGTCCGGATCGCCACGTGGCCGACCATCCAGCGCAGCACCGGGTGGCCGCCGTGGTCGAGCCGCCCGGCCATGACCAGGCGCTCCCACTCCTTCGCCGGCGCCGACATCGAGGCGAAGCCCTGGCCGAACATCGCCACCGGGCAGCCGTCCTCGCGCAGGCGGATCGCCGTGCCGGTGGCGTTCCACCGGTCGATGGCGAGGCCCCGGACGTCGAACAGGGCCGCGTCGGCCAGGACCTGCCGCTCGATCGCCCCGTAATCGACGACGTCGCCGTCGGTCGGCCGCAGCGCGCCGTCCCGGGCCCAGAGGTCGTAGGGGACGCGGTCGCGGCGGGCGCGCAGCGCGATCGAGGCGGCGGGGCACCACGCCCGGATCACCAGCTTCCAGGCCTCGTCCGGCTCCGCCGGCGGGAAGACCCAGACCAGGGCGGTGATGTCGGAGACCGACGAGAGGTCGAGGCCGCCGAAGCAGCGCCGGCCGCGCAGGGCCTCCGGGGCGCCGCGCCACGTGCCCGGGTCCGGCGCGCAGGCGTCCCAGCGGGTCAGGGACAGCCAGCGGACCACCTGCTCGGTCCACTGGTTGAGGTGGTAGCGCCGGAAATCGTTCTCCAGCCGCGGGTTGTCCCGGGCCTTGGCGCACTCGGCGCGCAGGTACTCGCGCTTGGGCGAGATGCCGAGATTCGGGTTGGCCTTGGTCCAGACCGCCTCGTCGGTCCAGTCGTCCTGCGGATCGGCCGCGAAGATCGCCACCAGCGTGGCGGGGTCGTCGAGGCTGCCGGCCGCGACCGCCTGCCCCTCCTGCCAGAGCGTCCAGCCGTAGCCGCGGCCGGTGAAGCCCGCGGTGGAGCCGTAGAGCTCGATCGGCTGGTCCCGGGCGGCGATCGACTGGTGCAGCGTCGTGTAGAGCGCGCCGTCGGGCCACTCGTGCATCTCGTCGCCGACGATGACCGAGGCCGACAGGCCGTGCTTGCCCTCCGCGGCCCCGGACAGGACCTCGAACCGGGCCCAGAGCTCGGCGCAGTAGAGGCTCTTCTTGAAGGCCTGGACCCGCTCCACGAAGGCCGGCGAGAGCCGGATCATGGTCTTGGCCTTCTCGAAGACGAGGCGCGCCTGGTTCTCGTTGCGCGCCATGGCGTAGGCCTGCCCGCCCATCTCCCGGTCGCAGAGCCAGAACAGCACCGCGAGGGCGGCGAGGAACTCGGTCTTGCCGTTCTTGCGGCCGATCCAGAGGAACAGGCGGCGGAACAGCCGGAACCCGTCCGCCGCGCGCCAGCCCACGAGCAGGCGGACGATCGCGGCCTGCCAGGGCACGAGGTGGAACGGCTTGCCGGCCCAGCGCCCCTCCGTGTGCCGGAACCACGCCGGCCACACCGCCACGGCGGCCTCCGCGAGGGCGGCGTCGAACCACGCGCCGGGCTGGGCGGCGGAGCGCGCCCAGTGGCGGGGGACGAAGGCGAAGGCCGGGTCGTCGCTGAGCGCCGCGACCCAGTCGGGGATTTCGGCCATCAGTTCGGGCGCGTTCCCGGGGGCGCGGCCGCCCGGTCGGCCAGGAAGCCGACGGGGTCGAGGCTCTCGGCCGGCGGCGGGGCGGCGCCCCGGCCGGGCTCGGGCTCCTCCTGGCCGAACAGGCCGCCCAGCGGCGCCGCGGCCTGGTCGCGGATCACCTTGTAGCGGTCCGCCGGGGTCAGGCCGTAGGCCGCCTCCAGCTTGGTCATCGCCAGCTCGACGCGGTCGCGGTGCGCGGCGGCCGGGTGGCGGCGGGGCATCTCGTCGCCGCTCACCGTCGTGACCGTGCGGGTGATGCCCTCGCGGCGCAGCGTGCGCGTCGCCTCGATCCACTCGGCCTGGTAGACGCACCAGCGGGCGAATCCGTAGCGGTCGAGCCGGTCGAGCAGGTTGCGGCGGCGCAGCTCGCCCGCGAGCTCCTGCCAGATCGCGGCGGCCTCCGGCATCCGGTTCGGGCCGCGTCCGGCGAGGAAGGCCGGCGGGTCGAGGGGGTCGAGGAGCGCCAGCTCGCGCACCCGGGCCTCGGTGCGGCGGGCGCGCTTGCCGGGGTTGCCCTTCGCCGCCTGGAGCGCCGGGCCATCCGGCTTCCGGCCTCGCGCCATCACGGACCTCGCAAAACAAAATATCCCACCAATTCCGCGGCAAAAAACCCGGAGTTAGACAGCCGTTCTTTTGATGAGAGCACTGTGACTTTCGACCCACCCCCACCCCCGCCCCCTACGACGGGTTGGCCTCGTCCTTTTGCTTCGTCGAGCTGTGGCACGACTTGCAGAGAGACTGGAACGGGCCGGCCCAGAACAGATCCACGTCTCCGCGATGCGGCTCGACGTGGTCGCAGACCACGGCCGGCGTGACGCGGCCCTCGGCGAGGCAGAGGCGGCACAAGGGCTCGGCGCGAAGCTGACCTGAGCGGAGCGCCAGCCAGCGGGCCGTCCCGTACAACCGCTTGGTCCGGCTTTCGGCGAAGCGGCGTGCCTCGTAGGCGCGCGCCCGCGCCCGCCGATCGGCATCCGATCCCGGCCCGAAGGCCGGACGAAACATGCGGGGACGGGTCGCCATACCCCGGACACGACGAAGCCCCGCACGCGGGGCGCCGGGGCTGTCCAGGATAGCTAACGCACGAGGGACGGTTGCAAATATGCAACAGACGCCTCGTGCTAGGACAAAATGGCTACCACGCCTTCTCGACGTGAGCAAGCGGCAGCGGCACGTCGAAGGTCCGCGCGAACAGGGTCAGCGACACGGAGACCCGCTCCTCCGGCAGCAGGCGGACCACCACGCCCCGGAAGGACCGGTACGGACCGTCGACCACGCGCACCGGCCGACCCGGCTCGAAGGCCAGGGCCGCCTTCGCCCGGGCCGCGGCGGCAGCGGCGGCCATGCGCGCGTCGGTGAAATCGAAGACGCCCGCGCTCTGGTAGTCCCGCAAGCCGGACACCACGTCGCCCGGTACGGTGACGGGGGTGCCGGCCATCCGCACCAGGGACTCGAGCCCGGGCGTGTCGCGCAGCCCGTAGAGCGTCAGGCCCGGCCGCAGACCGACGAAGACGTAGCGTGGGAACAGCGGGCGCAGGACGTCTCGCCGCCGCCATGTGACCGTCATCACCGGAACATAGCTGCGGAACCGGCGCCGCCGGATCGTGCCCTCCACGGCGCCCTCTCGCCGCGGATTGGTGTAGGCGACGAACCAGGTGTCGGCCTCGGCCACGGCGGCGTCACTCTCGGCCGGGTCGGGGGCCGCACGCTCGACGGCCTTGCTGGCCTCGATCCAGTCGGCGACCTGTGCGGGCGAGAAATCGGAAGGCGACAGGCGCTGCATGGTTCGTCCCGATCCAGATAGCAGATCCACAGCATAGCCTTGATAAACTCGGAAATCACCGCGCCCGCAGAAGCTTTCGCCAGGATCACGGCGGCTATAGCGTGCCCCATCTGCCCCATCTCTCTTGAGATGAAAGAACAAGATGGGGCACGGGCAAGCCGTTGATCGGGCTCGACGTGCCCCATCTGCCCCAACCGCCCCGTCTCGACGCGCGACTTCGGCCGGCGAGCGCGGGATTGGCAGCCGCTCGCGCGCGCGCACGCGAGGCGAAAAGCTGAGGCAGCTGGGGCAGATGGGGCAAGATGTTGATCAGATTGGACTTTTTCCGCCCCATCTCCGGCGCGTGCCCCAGCTGGATGGGGCACGGCTCACCGCGCGTGCGGACAGGTGGCCTCGCTCAGGCCTCGTCGTCGGGCCAACCCGGGTCCTGGCCGACGGCGTCGGCGAAGGCGTCGCGGCATGTCATGAGGTCGGGCAGGATGTAGCACCAGCGTCGGCGCGCGGTGTCCTCCTGGAAGCGCTTCTGCCGGCCCAGCGCGGGCACGAGCTTGCGCATCTTCATGCCGAAGGCGACCTCCTCGGCCTTGCGCTTGATGCCGATGCGCTCCGACGCGTTGAGGTAATCGTCGAACAGCACCTCGCACGGCACGTCCGAGGCCCACTCCTGCTGCGCCTTGGTCGGCGTGCCGGCATAGAGCCGCTGCACCCACCAGCTCTCGACCGAGTCGAGCGAGCGCAGCTTCTGCTCCAGCAGCGCGTCGGTCATGGGTATGCGCCGCAGGTTGACCGTGGACAGGTCGACATTGAGCAGATCGTAGAGCAGGGCCTCGCGCCCGCCGTCGTCGAGCTCGGCGTCGAGGTCCCGGAAATAGCCGTGATTCTGGGCGCAGCGCGGGTCGATATCGAGCACGCAGAACCGACGCTCATCCTTGCCGGCCGGGATCACCCAATCCTCGTTGGAGGTCATCAGCAACCGGACGTAATTGTCGAGGCGGATCGGATCGACGCCCTTGGATTCGATCATCTGCGTCTTGGCGGTGACGAGGCTCTTCAGCCGGCCCTCGGCGTTCTTGTCGCCGGCCCAGACCGCCTCCTCCGCCTGCAGCAGCAGGCAGCTCGCCATGTGGGCGTTGAAGTTGCCGGTCACGTACCGGGCATCGTCGACCAGGAAGTAGTGCGATGGGAACAGGCTGCCGATCGCCTCGCCGACCTTGGTCTTGCCGGTGCCCATCCGGCCCCGCATGACCAGGGCGGTGCCGATCCGCTCCCGCGGGCGCTGGACGATATGGGCGAACCACGCGAAGACCCAGGCGAACAGCTCCGGATCGCCACCGCAGCAATTGTTGAACAGGTGGTCGCGCAGCACGGCGTAGCCGTTCACCTTGGCCCGCGGCACCACCGCGAAGCCGCGCCACAGGTTGAGGTAGCCCTCCGCGCCGTCGACGTGGTCCGGATCCGGCCTGAACTCGATGCCGCGATACTGCCGCCGCTGACGGCTCTGCAGCCACGCGGTCGCCCAGGTCACGGCCTTGATCTTGCCGTCCGCCCCGACATACTCGGTCCGGGTGTTGAGGAACCAGGCCCGGAACGCGTCGAGGGTCAGCACGCGGACGCGATCCTCGATCGGCCCGGTCGCCTGTTCGTGCACGATGACGGCCTTGGAGCCCATCAGCACCAGGGCCCATTCCCGGTTCATGCGCGGCGCGTCGAAGCCCCAGGCCCGCGGCCGCGGCGGTTCCGTCCCGTCCCCGGGCTCGGCGGCGAGATCCCCCTCCCCCAGGTCGGTCCCATCCTCGACGCCGATCGGCTGCGCCTCGTCGATCAGGCGGGCGATGCGCTGGTGCGGATCTTCGCTCATGCCGGCTCGACGGTGACGGTTGTGAGATCCGATGGTCGGTCGAGCCCGTCGAGCAGCGGCGCGTCGACCGGTGCCGCGACCCGCTCCGGATCGGCGGACCGTGTCGGTCGCCGTTGGCGGTTGGACGGGATCACGGCCGCCCCCGCCGCACCGTGCGCACAGGCGCGCGGGGCATCGCCCTGAGCTGGGCCGCCACGACGCGCACGGGCAGGTCCGTCGCGCCGGCGCGGATCGCCGCCTCGCGCGGGGCGGCGGCGGCGCGCGGGCCGGGCGCGTCGTCCAGCCGGCGTCGGGCCAGAGCGGCGAGCCGCGCAGGTGTGCGCGTCGTCATGCGGCGGCCTGCCGGAGCACGTCGTTGAAATCCTCGCCCTCCGGCGCCCAGGAGACCCGCACGTCGAGGTCCGGCCGGCCGGCCAGGAGCCGGCGTCTGGCGCGCGTCAGGGCGGTCTCGGTGGTGAAGCGGTCGCTGTCGCCGTCGCCGAGCAGCCAGATCCGCGCGACGGTCTCAGGAATCGGCAGGCCGGGCCGGCTCAGATCCGGGACCGGACCGGGCACGCGGCGCGCCCGCTCATGGCCGCGCGCGTCGGTGAAGCGCAGGGTCGGATGCCAGACGGTCTCGGTCGCAGGGCCGGCGATGTTGCCGAGGCTGTAGGCGCTCCAGAACGCCGCTCCTGCCAGATGCGGCGACGCCGTCGCGCTCAGCGCGCGCCACACCGACAAGACCGTCTCGATCCCCTCGCCGATGAAGAGGCCTGTCGCGTCCGCCCGCGGCACGAGCGTGATATGGCCGCCGCCGGCCGAGCCGCGCACCTTCCTGGCCGGCACCGGCGCGCCCGTGTCCGGATCCCCGACCAGCGCCTTGCCGCCGGGGGCGTCGAGGTCGATCCAGGTCGCGTGCACGCCCGCGAACTTGCGGTTCGGCCCGATGATCCGGCCGAGCAGCGCGGGCCCGCGATGCGCGATGGCAGCCTTGCCGCTGCCGTCGGCGTAGAGCGGATGGTCGAGCGCGCAGCGCAGATCCGCACCCGGCGGCACGATCAGCCCGCGCCGGGCGAGGTAGGTTTCCGCCGGCGAGCCGGCCACCGGACCGGCCGCCTGCCACGCCGCCCAGCATCGGCGCCGCTCCCGCTCGCGGAACCGCGCCCGCGCGGCTTCCCTGTCCGCATTCATCCGGGCGCGCGCCGCGGCGCGTTTGGCCAGGGCGTACTCCCGGGCCGCGCGCGCCTCCGGCGTCTCGCCAGCCTGGCGCCCCGGCGGCGGCCGGCCGGTCAGGATCTCGCAGGCGACGGCAAAATCGCAGGCCTCAAGGTAGCGGGTCAGGGCGATCACGTCCCCGCCGGCGCCCGAGCCGCGGCAGAGGAACAGCCCCTTGCGGGTATTGACGGCGAACCGGTCCACCCCGCCGCAGACGGGACACGGCCCCGCGCGCTCGACGCCGGTCCCCTGGAGGCGGACACCGCGCCGGTCCAGGACCGAGGCGATCGGGACTGAGCGGGCCTCGGCGATCCAGTCGTCACGGTCCAGCGACACGGACAAGCTCCTGCGAGGGCGAGCGCGGGGCGCACGCGGTAAATCGGCGAACGATCGAGCGGGGGCGCGGCGTCAGCCGGGCGGCGCCCGGCTCGGCCCGTCGTCGCGTCGGGGCGCGGCCCGGCGCTCGCACAGGGCGGCGGCGCGAATCAGGACGGCGCCTGCGCCGATCGGCAGGCCGGCGACCCGCCGCAGGGCGCAGCCGCCGCCGGCGAACAGGAGGCGCAGGAGCCCGCTCACGGCGCCCGCCGGAGCTGAGCCTGCAGGGCGGCGAGCCGCGCCTCGATCCGCGCCTGGGCGGCGCCGCGCGCCGAGGCGTCGAGCCAGCCCGGCGGATCGCGCAGCATCGCGCAGAGCAGCTCCGGCCCGTAGCAGCAGGCCAGCACCAGCACGGCGCGCCCGTTCGGCAGGGCGGCGCCGCCGAGCCATTTCTTGACCGTGTCGGCCGGCAACCGCGTGCGGGCGGCGACGTGGATTGCGGTCTTGGCCGGGTGCGCGGCGCGCAGGAATCGGGCGAGCCCGTCGCCGTCGACCTGTGCCGACCAGTCCCGGCCGTCCTTCGGGAAGAAATGGTCCAGCCCGGCACCGGACATTCCCGCGGCCGCCGCGCACCCTGCGCTCACCGGGCCGGGGGCGGTCTCCGGGGCCGCCGTCCCGCCGGAGAACAGCCATTCCAGCAGCGGGAGGGGCGACGTGTCAGGCATCCAGTCGAAGGTGGGCACCCAATCGAAGGACGGCGTGGGCAGGCCGGCCACCGCCTCCCCGGCCAGGGCCGAGACCGCCGAGCAGGCGTCGCCGGCCGCGCGCGATCCGGCTTCCAGCAGCCCCCAGGCGCCGTCAACCGCCTCCGTGAGACCGGGCAGCGACAGGCGCTCAAACATGGTCGACCCCGGTGGATTGCCCGGCCGTCAGGACGGTGATCCAGTCGGCCGCGTCTCCATCACACGGACGGACCCGATCATGCCCGGCGACGACGTGCCCTTCCGCCCTGCCGAGACCACGCCCGAGACGAGCGGCTTCCAGCTCCAGCTCGGCCCCGGCGGCCAGTGCCGCCTCGTCCTCGGCCAGGCCGGGGCCGAGATCGCGGTCCTCACGCTGGCGCCGGACGATGCGGACCGGCTGGCACAGGCGCTGACCCATCGCCGCGAGAGCTATGAGCAGGCCCGCCAGGGCAAGACGCGCGCGCCGCACTGATGGACCGCGACAGAGCGGTCGAGCCGAGCGGGGCGCGTCCATCAGCAGGCCTCCGGAAAGGCGGGGGCGGCTTCGTCCCCGATCATGCCCCAGAGCTGCGGCACGGCCCGGCGCCCGCGCAGGCCGAGCGCGTGATTGAGCGCCAGGAACGTCCCGGCCGGGAAGCGGCCGCGGGCGGCGCCCCGCCAATTGGACACGGACTTCGCCTTCGCGCCGACGATCGCGCCGGTCGGCCCGTTGCCGCCGAGGAAATCGATGACCGCGTCGGTCGTCCGGAACGGGGGGATCGCCGCACACATGCAGCCGTGTTTATCCACAATACGTGGAAGTCTCAACCCCACAAAACGTTTGTAGCCACATTTTGTGGATGGCGGCATTCTCCGCCCATGTCAGAGGATCGCGATCTACCGGAGAGCCAGGAGGCGATCGGCCGCCGCCTGCGCGAGACGCGCGAGGCGCTCGCCCTCACGCCGCGCGCATTCTCCGAGCTGGTCGGCTTCTCGAGGACGCAGCTGGAGAACTACGAGGCCGGCCGCAGGCTGATGAAGCCGCTGATGGCGGTCCAGGTCATCCGGGCCTTCCCGGCCGCCAAACTCGATTTCAACTGGATCTATCACGGCGATCTCGGCGGCACCGCCCATGACTTCGCGCAACGGATCCTCGCCCGACGGGCCGCGGACCGTGCCGCCTGAGGTCAGCGGACGACCTTGAGAGCGGGCGGGCGGATCGTGCCCCCTGCCCCATGATCGGCCGTGTGCATGTAATTCTCGATCAACCATCGCGCGTGATCGAGAATTTCAAGGGCTTTCACCCGATCGTGCGGCAATTGCAGCGCCAATTGCATGCCGATCGTCTTCAGGTCTTTCTCGCGTCGCTCGGACCGGGCCCTTCTATTCTGCATGACGCAACTCCAAGTCGGCCATTCATCTTAGTAGGGCCGATGGAAGGGCGCCAGGGTCCTCTCGAGCGCGATTCTGCATTCGGCGCTGGGCGCGCTGGAGAGGCGCCCCGCCCCGCTCTACGGCTCTCCGGCGCGCGTCCACACCCGGTCGAGGCCCGGCACGGAATCGAGGGCGCCGGTGAGCACCCGCCGCGAGCGTTCGAGCAGGCCTCCGGCCTCGGGATTTTCCGGCGCGACGCGCTCAACCACCCCCGCGGACCCGCGCATCACCGCGCGCCGGCACGTCTCGCGATCGTGGAGCATGAGGGCCGTCAGCCCGGGCGCCGCGAGGGCGACGATCGCGCCCTGCGATCCCGCCTCGATCTCGACGATGACGTTGGCTCTCGCCTCACGGGCCAGAGCGCCGGCGCCGGCCCCGAGAACGGAGGCGGCGAGCCCGAGGGCCGGCGAAAGGTCGAGGTTCGACGCGAGGGCCAGGCCGCCCTTGAGGCCCCCGAAGACGCGCTCGCTCCAGTGCTCCTGCTCGTCGACGCCGCCCAGGACGGTGATGGCCGTGAAGGCTTCGGCATACCACGTTGCCGCATTCGGCAATTGCAGCGCGCCGGCCTCGTAGACCGCCTCGCCCTTCCCGGCGGCGCCGGCGATCACCTGTAGCCTGGGCATGCCCGCGCCCCTCGTTCTCGCTGATGCCGGCCGTCGCCTCGGCGGCGACTCGCGCACCCCGGACAGCAGGATCCCAGATCGCTCTGCCCGCGGAAAGGCCGGGCCGAGCCCTCCACGATACGTGGCATAGCGGCTTGATACTTCCACGTATTGTGGATAGCGTAGCGACGTGAACCGCGTCGGAGCCGTCATGCCATCCCGATCCGAGCTGCAGGCCGCTCGCAGGGCGCCGAATCGTGCCGCGCGCATCCGGGCGCTGGCCGAGCTGATGCGCGAGCATGGGGGTGGATTGAGCGAGGGGCTGACCGAGGCGGTGGCGTACGCGGCCGGCTTCACCCGGGCCGAGATCGCGGTCTATCGCGACCCGGCCTGTGCGCTTTTCGGTCATGCTCTCCAACGCGCCCTGACCCCGGCAGGCGAGCACGCGGTGGGACGCGCGCTGGTGCAGGAGGCCCAGGCGAAGCGCTGCCGGATGGAGGATTGTTCGGGAGATGGCGGTGCCACGTAGTCGCGAGGAGGACAGCGCCCTCCTACCGGCGGCCCGGATCGAGGTGAGCCCTCGGCGCGGCCTGCGACGCGGGGAGGCGGCGCGCTATGTCGGGGTCAGCCCGTCGAAATTCGACGCGCTGGTGAGCGACGGACGGATGCCGAAGCCGAAGCGCATCGACGGCTGCGTCGTCTGGGACCTGCGCCGCCTCGACTTGGCATGGGACGCCCTCGGCGGCGATGATGGAACGCCGAATCCGTGGGACTGAGCGCCGTGGTCAGCATCGATCTGCCGTTCGTGGTGGCCGATACGGATCGGTACGGCAACGTGCGGTATTACTTCCGCCGGCGGCCCGAGAAGAAGGTGCGGCTCCACGGCAAGCCCGGCTCAGCCGAGTTTCAGAAGGCCTACGAAGCGGCCCGAGACCGCGCTCCGGAGGCGTCGCCGAAAAAGGGCAGCCGCCCAGTCATCGGGTCCTTCATCGACGTGTCGCAACGTTACCTCGCGAGCGCGCCGTTCAGGAAGCTCGATGCCTCGACGCAGGGCTGGCAGAAGCGCGCCCTGAACGCGATCGCCGCGAGCGACAAGGGTACGGCGCCGCTGGCCCTGATGCAGCCGCGCCACGTGCGGCGCCTGCGAGATGAGAAGGCCGACACACCGGCCGCCGCCAACACGATGCTGAAGGCGCTGCGGGCTCTGTTCCAGTGGGCCATGGAGGAGGACATCGTCGACGCGGACCCGACCCGGGACGTGAAGCGCGCCCAATACGTCACCAAGGGGCACCACACCTGGACGCTGGACGAGGTCGAGCGGTTCGAGCGCCGGCACCCGCTCGGCTCGAAGCCGCGGCTCGCGTTCGCGCTGCTGCTCTACACGGCCTGCCGACGCGAGGACGCGACGCGCCTCGGCCCGCAGCACATCCGCGACGGCCGCCTGCGCTACGTCCAGGCCAAGAACGAGCACCGCAAGCCCATCTCGGTCGACGTGCCGGTGTTCCCGGATCTCGCCGAGGCGATCGCCGCCCTGCCCGCCGCGCACCTGACCTTCCTAGTCACGGACTACGGCAAGCCGTTCTCGGTGGCGGGATTCGGCAACCGCTTCCGCGCGTGGTGCGATCAGGCCGGCTTGCCGCACTGCTCGGCGCACGGGTTGCGGAAAGCGACGGCGGCACGCCTCGCCGAACGCGGCTGCACGCCTCACGAGATCATGGCCGTCACGGGCCATCAGACGCTGGAGGAAGTGGAGCGCTACACGCGCGAGGCGCAGCGTCCGGGGCTCGCCGACAAGGCCTGGAAACGCTTCGCCGAGGGACGGCGTGGTCCCACCGCGGAAGCGGGTTCGGGTCCCACTTCCGATAAGGTACTTGCAGAGCTTGTTAAAACTGCGCCGGTGGCGCTCCCAAGGGGAATCGAACCCCTGTTTTCGCCGTGAGAGGGCGACGTCCTAGACCGCTAGACGATGGGAGCTTTCCGGCGGCGCGGGGCTGCTATAGCCACCACTCGGCGGGGGAGCAAGTGCCTTCGTCAGGAAATCCGCCGCGGCGGGTCAGATCGGGGGCGAATAGCGGTCGTGGTGGACAACGTGCAGGACGAGCGGGCCGGGATCGTGGCCGAGGGAGGCGTGCGGCTCGACCGGGCGCTGGTCGCGCTGTTCCCGGATCTGTCCCGGGCCCGGCTGCAGGATCTGATCCGCACCGGCCAGGTTCAGCGGGACGGTCTCCCGGCGCTCGACCCGGCCGCCAAGGTCGCCGCGGGCGCGCGCATCGTGGTCACGGTGCCCCCCGCAGCCCCGGCGGAGCCGGTGGCCGAGGCCGCGGATCTTCCGATCGTCCACGAGGACGACGACCTGATCGTCATCGACAAGCCCGCCGGCCTCGTGGTCCATCCCGCCCCGGGCCACGAGAGCGGCACGCTGGTCAACGCCCTGATCGCTCATTGCGGGGCCAGCCTGTCGGGCATCGGCGGCGTCCGCCGGCCCGGCATCGTCCACCGCCTCGACAAGGATACCAGTGGCCTGATCGTCGTCGCCAAGAACGACGTGGCCCACCAGGGCCTCACCGCCCAGTTCGCCGATCACGGCCGGTCCGGACCGCTGGAACGCGCCTACGCCGCCGTGGTCTGGGGCCTGCCCCAGCCACGGGCCGGGACGATCCAGGCCAGCCTCGCGCGGTCGCGCTTCCACCGGGAGAAGATCGCCGTCGTCTCGGACGCGAGCGGGCGCCACGCCGTCACCCACTACGCCGTGGCCGAGGCGTATCGCGAGGCCGCCCTCGTGCGCTGCCGCCTGGAGACGGGCCGCACCCACCAGATCCGCGTGCATCTCGCCCATCGCGGACACCCCCTGCTCGGGGACACGGTCTACGGCGGCGCCTTCCGGACCAAGGCGGCCCGCCTGACGCCGGAGGCCCGCGCCGCCCTCGCGGCGCTCGGGCGCCAAGCACTCCACGCGGAACTGCTCGGCTTCAGCCACCCGCGGACCGGCGCGACGCTGCGGTTCGAGAGCCCGCTACCGCCCGATATGGCCGCGCTGGTGCAGGCCCTGAGGGCGGAAGAGGACGGGCCGCCGCGCCCGTAACCGCCGCGTCGCGGCGTGCGAAAGATCACGCCGTACCGCGTCACATCGTGACATGGTACGACCAAAATCGCCGGTGGCGCGTTGTTGACGACGTGGGTGTCATCGACCGCGACCGGCTCCCCGGCGTCCCGTACGAGATGGGGGGCCGGCAGGGTCGGCTCAAGAGCGGCCCGAGTGGACGGCACTGTTGTCCGTCGCGTCCGCCCGACAGGGGGACATAAGGTCCAGGAGAATGCCATGGCCGGTACGCTGCCCGTGCTCGCCAACGAAGGTGGCCTCTCGCGCTACCTCGACGAGATTCGCAAGTTCCCGATGCTGGAGCCGTCGGAAGAGTTCACGCTGGCGAAGGCCTGGCGCGACGCCGGCGACCGCGAGGCCGCGCATCGCCTCGTGACGTCGCACCTGCGCCTGGTCGCCAAGATCGCCATGGGCTACCGCGGCTACGGCCTGCCGATCGGCGAAGTCGTGTCGGAGGGCAATGTCGGCCTCATGCAGGCGGTCAAGCGCTTCGATCCCGACAAGGGCTTCCGCCTGGCCACCTACGCGATGTGGTGGATCAAGGCGGCGATCCAGGAATACATCCTGCGCTCGTGGTCGCTCGTGAAGATGGGCACGACCGCGAACCAGAAGAAGCTGTTCTTCAACCTGCGCAAGGCCAAGGGCAAGATCTCGGCCCTCGACGAGGGTGACCTCAAGCCCGATCAGGTAAAGCAGATCGCCACCCGTCTCGGCGTGCCCGAGCAGGACGTGATCGACATGAACCGGCGCCTGTCCGGCGACACGTCGCTCAACGCGCCCCTGCGCGAGGAGGGCGAGGGCGAGTGGCAGGACTGGCTCGTGGACAACAGCCCGAGCCAGGAGACCGTGCTGGCGCGGGAGCAGGAGGGTCAGAACCGCCTCTCCGCGCTCAAGGACGCTCTCGGTGTGCTCAATCCGCGCGAGCGCCGCATCTTCGAGGCCCGGCGCCTCGCCGAGGACCCGATCACCCTGGAGGACCTCTCCGGCGAGTTCGGCGTGTCTCGCGAACGCGTCCGGCAGATCGAGGTCCGCGCCTTCGAGAAGGTGCAGGAAGCGGTCAAGCGCAACATCGCGAGCCGCGAGCTGCCCCGGACCGGCATCGAGGCCCGCTGAGCCGCGCGCCCGGCGCGCGACGCGCCGGGCGCGCCGGTTCGGGTCAGGGCTCGGACGGCGGGCGCCGTCGACCGATCACTGCCAGGCGTCGAAGGCGTTCTGCATCACCTGGGCGCCGGCGGCGCCCTTCTCGAAGGTCAGCACCGCCCGGCGGCCGGACGTGTAGCGCAGCGCGATATCGAACCAGTTCCGGTGCAGGAGCAGGTCGGTGTTGCGCTCGACGTCGTTCTGCAGCGACGACAGGCCGATCAGGAACAGGTTGTCGCGGACCCGAACCGGCAGGCCCGAGACCGGCGAGCCGCGGGCGCTCTGCTCGTCCTTGGCCTGGAGCAACCCGACATCCTGGACGGTTCTGGACGCGGCGTTGCTGCCGCTCTGGCTGAAGGCCAAGCTCACCGTGTGGGAGGCCGGCAGGGTCGCATCGAGATTGCGCTGGATGGTCATCACCAGCGTCAGGCCGGCATCCGGGATGGTCACGGTGGCGACGACGGCGTTCTGGACCGGCTGCCCCTGATCCCCGTTGACGGTCTCGAGCCGCCACGTCACCCGCCCCGGCGTCACGGTCGGCTGACCGCCCTCGGCCCCCGTCGCCTCCTCGACGAGTTCCGCCCTCTGCGCGACCGCGACGCCCGCGTCGGCCGGCGCGGGCGTGGCCGCGGCCCGTGCCGGCGCGCCGTTCTCGACGCGCGTCGGGGCCTTGGGGGCCGGGGCGGCGTCGCCGCCGACCCGGTCGCCGAACTTGGTCTCACCTTCCGGCTGCTGCGTGTCCGCGGTCTCCGTGCCGTTCGACGGCAGGTTCTGCGGCCGGTCGCGCAGCAGGAAGGCCGCGACGGCGATCAGGCCGATCACCACAGCCAGGACACCGCCCACGAAGACGTTGCGCAGCACGCGCGACCGACCGGTGCGCGGGGGGACCACCTCGATCCGCGGACGCTGACGCCCGCCCGCGCCCTCGGCCGCCTCGGCGTCAGGGTCGTCGACGGCGGGCGCCTCGGCGGCAAACGTCCCAGCGCCGGACGTCTCGGCAACCGGCGGGGCCGTGTCGGGCGCGGCCGTCTGCGGCGTGCCCGGGCGCGGCGGCGCGATCGGGATCGGTGCCTCGCGCGGCCCGTCCTCGGCCTCCCGATCCCCGTCGCGGGTCGCCACCGCGAAGGGCGGCTTCGCCGACGGGAGGATGGGCGCCAGCGCGGGACCGGATCCCGGCTCCGGCGGGGACGGCTCCGGGATCTCCGGCTCCGTCGCCGCGGGGACGATCGGCTCGGGGACGGCGGGTTCTGGCGCGGCGGGTGCGGAGACGGCCGGTGCTGGTGCCGGCGCCGAAACAGTGGCCGGGGCCGGGGCCGGAGCGGGCGTCCCGGGCGCCTGCGCGGAATCGTTGGCGGGGGCCGGGAGGCCGCCGTGATCGACCTCGAGCCGCTCGATCGCGGCGTCGAGCGCCCGACGCTCGAGATCGATATCGGCCTCCGACAGCGGCGGATCGAGGGAGCGCAACTGGCTGATCAGGGCGTTGCGCGCGCGGTCGTAGACCGCCTTGCGCAGGGCGGGCGTTCGGTCCGGCAGCGCGTCGAGCGCGCGGGCCAGAAGCGGGTAGTAATCGGCCATGATACTCTGGTCCGCCCCTTCGGCCGCCGTCCGGCAAAGCCGGTCGGAGGCCGGGGACCGAGGTCCGCGCCCGCCCGACAGGTCCGGTCGCGGCCGTCGGCCGGTTTGTCGTATCCCGCCGCGCGGATCAGGGCCCGCGCGCCGGTTGCCTTCGAGACGGCGGGCGGATCGCGATACGGGCCGCCCGGCCGCCCGCCCGTTCTAGATCAAGCCCGCGCGGACTGGATACAGGCAGGGCCGCCGAAAACACGCGTCGTCAACGGGATAGCGCGCGAAGGGTCAATCCTCGAACGGGTTGTGCATGAGGATCGTGTCGTCGCGCTCAGGCGAGGTCGACAGCAGCGCCACCGGCGCCCCGATCAGCTCCTCGATCCGGCGCACGTACTTGATCGCCTGCGCGGGCAGGTCAGCCCAGGACCGGGCCCCCGCGGTCGTCTCCGACCAGCCCGGGATCACCTCGTAGACCGGCTCGATCCGGGCCTGCGCGGCCTGGCTCGCCGGCAGATGGTCGATCGGCTGGCCGTCCAGCATGTAGCCGGTGCAGACGCGGATCTCCTCGAAGCCGTCGAGGATGTCGAGCTTGGTCAGCGCGATACCGTGGATGCCGGAGGTCCGGACCGTCTGGCGCACCAGCACGGCGTCGAACCAGCCGCAGCGGCGCTTGCGCCCGGTGTTGACACCGAACTCGCGCCCGCGGCTGCCGATGGTCTCGCCGATCTCGTC
Source organism: Methylobacterium sp. D54C (assembly GCF_053345595.1). Classification (NCBI taxonomy): domain Bacteria; kingdom Pseudomonadati; phylum Pseudomonadota; class Alphaproteobacteria; order Hyphomicrobiales; family Methylobacteriaceae; genus Methylobacterium; species Methylobacterium sp. D54C. Next base: position 733,972 of record NZ_JBKFAK010000002.1, on the reverse strand, counting down.
GAACAGCTCGGTGGGGAACGGTCCCTCGCCGACGCGGGTCGTGTACGCCTTGGCGATGCCCAGGACGTAGCCGATCGCGCCCGGGCCGAGGCCCGAGCCCGTCGCCGCCTGCGCGGCTACGATGTTGGAGGAGGTCACGAACGGGTAGGTGCCGTGGTCGACGTCGAGCAGCGCGCCCTGCGCGCCCTCGAACAGGATGCGCTTGCCGGCCCGGCGCTCCTCGTCGAGCAGCGACCACACGGTGTCGGCGAAGGGCAGGATCTTCGGCGCGATCGCCTTCAGCTCGGTCAGCAGCGCCTCGGCATTCACCTCGTCGATCCCGAGGCCGCGCCGAAGGGCGTTGTGGTGGGTGAGCACGCGCTCGATCTTGGCCGGCAGCGCGTCGGGGTCGGCGAGGTCGACGACCCGGATCGCGCGGCGGCCGACCTTGTCCTCGTAGGCCGGCCCGATGCCGCGCTTGGTCGTGCCGATCTTCAGTCCGGCATTGGCCGTCTCGCGGAAATGATCCAGCTCGCGGTGGAGCGGCAGGATCAGCGTGGCGTTGTCGGCGATCCGCAGGGAGGACGGCGAGACGTCCACGCCCTGCGCCTTGATCCGCTCGATCTCGTCGATCAGGTGCCAGGGATCGACGACGACGCCGTTACCGATGACCGAGAGCTTGCCGCCGCGGACCACGCCCGACGGCAGCAGCGCCAGCTTGTAGGTCACGCCGTCGATGACGAGCGTGTGGCCGGCATTATGGCCGCCCTGGAAACGGACCACGATGTCGGCCTGCTCGGAGAGCCAGTCGACGATCTTGCCCTTGCCCTCGTCGCCCCACTGGGCGCCCACAACGACGACGTTGGCCATGCCTGCCTGCTTACCCGCGACGGAAACCGGGACGGCGCGGCCCACGGGTGCAGGCGGCGCACGTCGTGAGCCGTTTCCGCGATCCGGCCAGCGAAATCAAGCAAGGGGCCGCATGATCGGACCGCATGGCGGTCTTCTCGGCCTCGCCGCGACCGGCCTACTTGGCCTCGGTGCCGGGGTCCCGACCGGGCAGTTCGTGCGGCTTGATCACCGGCATGGAGCCGGACTGGTCGGGCTTCACCACGGTGCCGGTCGTGCCGGAATCCGGCGGCTTGATCACGCCGTCGTTCTTCTGGAGCTTGTCGCTGAGCGACTGGTCCTGCGGCGGCGCGTCCGCGTTCGGGCGCACGCGCTCGGGCGGCGCCGGGCTGGTCGTCTGGGCGCGGGCGGGCGCCGCCGCGACGGCGGCCGCTAGGGTCGTCGCGAGGGCGGCGAGCAGGGTCTTGTTCGGCACGAGGGCCTCCCCGATTCGATTCACGAATTCGGGGAGGAACAGCCGGGGACGGGATCCGTTCCTGTCCGCGGCGGGGTCCGATGTCCCGTCCTGTGGACGGGATAGAGCGGTCTCAACCCTGGCGGGCGGCTTCGATGTAGAGCTCGCGCAGGCGCCGGGTCAGCGCGCCCGGCCGCCCCTCGCCGATCGCGCGCCCGTCGATCTCGACCACCGGCATCACGAAGGCCGAGGCGCTGGTGTAGAAGGCCTCCTGCGCCGCGTAGACCTCGTCCACGGGGATCAGCCGCTCCTCGATCCGCAGGTCGGCCTCCTGCGCGAGGCGCAACACCGAGGCCCGGGTGATGCCCGGCAGGAGCGCCGTGGAGAGCGGCCGGGTCACGAGCACGCGGTCGCGGCCGATGATGAACGCGGTCGAGGAGGAGCCCTCGGTGACCGCGCCGTCCTCGACCATCCAGGCCTCGGCGACGCCGGCCTCGGCCGCCTGCTGCTTGGCGAGCACCTGCGCCAGCAGGGCCACCGACTTGATGTCCCGCCGCTTCCAGCGCAGGTCCTCGACGGTGATCACCCGGGCGCCGCTCTCGGCGAGCGGGTTGGCGAGCACGGTCTTGGCCTGCGTGAACATCACCACGGTGGGCTCGGTGCCGGCCTTCGGGAAGGCGAAGTCGCGCTCGGCCACCCCGCGGGTCACCTGCATGTAGACGAGCCCCTCGGTGACGCCGTTGCGGGCGACGAGCTCGGTCTGCAGGCGCTCCCAGCCCGCCGCGTCGTGCGGGTTGCGGATGCCGATCTCGCCGAGCGAGCGGTCGAGGCGCGCGAGGTGCGCGGCGTTGTCGACGAGCTTGCCGTCGATGATCGCCGAGACCTCGTAGATGCCGTCGGCGAACAGGAAGCCGCGGTCCATGATCGGCACGCGCGCCTCCTCGTAGGGGAGGAACTGGCCGTTGAGGTAGACGATGCGGGGAGCGGTCACGGGGAGCTGTCCTGTGTTCGGCGCGGGCCCGGAAACGCGGGCCCGCGAGCGCGGGTCGAAGCAGGAATCGTGCGGGATCTCAGCGGTCGCCGAAGACCCGCCCGAAGATCGTGTCCACGTGCTTGAAGTGGTAGCCGAGATCGAAGCACGCCTCGATCTGCTCGGCCGGGAGCGCCGCGGCGACCTCGGGGTCCGCCTTGAGCAGCGCCAGGAAATCGCCCTCGCCGCGCCAGACCGGCATCGCGTTGCGCTGGACCAGCCGGTAGGAATCCTCGCGGGAGACCCCGGCCTGGGTCAGCGCCAGCAGCACGCGCTGCGAGTGGATCAGGCCGCCGAGCCGGTCGAGATTCTTCTGCATGTTGGCCGGGTAGACCAGCAGCTTCTCCATCACCCCGGTCATCCGCGCCAGGGCGAAGTCGAGGGTGACGGTGGCGTCGGGGCCGATCATCCGCTCCACCGACGAGTGGGAGATGTCGCGCTCGTGCCAGAGGGCGACGTTCTCCAGGGCCGGGGTGACGTAGCCGCGCACCATCCGGGCGAGGCCCGTGATGTTCTCGGTGAGGACCGGGTTGCGCTTGTGCGGCATCGCCGAGGAGCCCTTCTGCCCCTCGGAGAAGAACTCCTCCGCCTCGAGGACCTCGGTGCGCTGGAGGTGCCGGATCTCGATCGCCAGCCGCTCCAGCGACGAGGCGACGACGCCGAGGGTGGCGAAGAACATCGCGTGCCGGTCGCGCGGGATCACCTGGGTCGAGACCGGCTCGGCGGTCAGGCCCATCTTCTCGGCGACGTACTGCTCCACCCGCGGGTCGATGTTGGCGAACGTGCCGACCGCGCCCGAGATCGCGCAGGTGGCGACCTCCTCGCGGGCCGCGACGAGGCGGCGGCGGTTGCGCTCGAACTCGGCGTAAGCCTGGGCGAGCTTCAGACCGAAGGTGACCGGCTCGGCGTGGATGCCGTGCGACCGGCCGATGGTCGGGGTGAGCTTGTGCTCCAGGGCCCGGGTCTTCAGGGCGGAGAGCAGCGAGTCGACGTCGGCGATCAGGATATCGGCGGCCCGCACCAACTGCACGTTGAGGCAGGTGTCGAGCACGTCCGAGGAGGTCATGCCCTGGTGGACGAAGCGCGCCTCGGGACCGACGATCTCGGCGAGGTGGGTCAGGAAGGCGATGACGTCGTGCTTCGTCACCGCCTCGATCGCGTCGATGCGGGTGACGTCGAAGACCGCGTCCTTGCCCTTGGTCCAGATCGTCTCGGCCGCCGCCTGCGGCACGACACCGATCTCGGCGAGCGCCGTGGTGGCGTGGGCCTCGATCTCGAACCAGATCCGGAAGCGGCTCTCGGGCGACCAGATCGCCGTCATCGCGGGGCGGCTATAGCGGGGGATCATGGAAGCCTCGGCACGGTCCGGATTGCGTGCGTGGCCGGTAGCATGCGCCGGGCCGGCCGCTCAATGCGCATCGGGCATGCCGGGACGGCAACCGACGTGAAACGCGCGCCGCACCGGGCTCAGTCGATCCGCACCCAGCCCTGGCCCATCAGCCGTTCCTGCGGCCGGAAGCGGGACTTGTAGTCCATCTTGCGCGAGCCCTCGACCCAGTAGCCGAGATAGAGGTACGGCAGCCCGAGCCCGCGAGCCCGGCGGATATGGTCGAGGATCATGAAGGTCCCGGGGGAGCGCGCGGCCTCCGCGGGATCGTAGAACGAGTAGACCATCGACAGGCCGTCCGAGAGGACGTCCGTCAGGCAGAATGCGAGCGGCGGTCCGGAGCCGCGGCCGGTGATCGCCGTGTCCGGCCCGTGCCGGCGATAAGACACGAGGTGCGTGTCGACGTGGCTGTCCTCGACCATCATGGCGTAGTCGAGCACGGTCATGTCGACCATGCCGCCGTCGCCGTGCCGGGCGTCGAGGTAGCGGCGGAACAGGGCGTACTGCTCGGAGGCGGGCCGGTTCGGCTCCGGCGTGCCGACCCAGTCGGCGCTGCGCGCCAGGATGCGCCGCTGGCTGGCGCTCGGCTCGAACTCGTCGACCACCACGCGGACCGAGACGCAGGCCCGGCACGTCTCGCAGGCCGGCCGGTACGCGATGGTCTGCGAGCGGCGGAAACCGCCCTGCGTCAGGATCTCGTTCAGGTCGCGGGCGCGCCGTCCGACCAGGTGGGTGAAGACCTTCCGCTCCTCCTGCCCCGGCAGGTAGGGGCACGGCGAGGGGGCGGTGAGGTAGAATTGCGGTGTGTCGCGCGGGTGGCTGGTCACGCTTCTCACAGACCCTGCGCCGGGTTCATCCTCGCGGCGCCGGCGTGACAGTGTACAGGCGACCGGCCGGGGCTCAATGGCCCGGCCGGTCGCACCGTCAGATTTTCATCAGCGGAATCGCGGCTCAGCGCGCGTGGACGACGGCGAGGCCGAGGAGCAGGTCGTGCCCGAGGCGGCGGTCGGAGCGCATGAGCCCGAACGCGATGTCGACGCACCAGAGCAGGAAGGTCGAGATCGCCACGTAGAACAGCAGCGCGTGGACCGCGGCCGTGATGACGTCGACCCGCGCCCCGCTCTCGGGCGCGACCGTCCGCAGGCCCATCATCCGCTGGCCGATCGTGCTCTGCTTCGGCCCGCCCACCGTGATCGCGCTGTAGATGATGCCGCTCGCCGGAAGGACCGCGAACAGCGTCCAGCCGAGGCCGAAGGTGACCACCCCGATCACGGTGATCGCGAGGGTCAGCAGGGCCGTGAAGCCGAAGATGAACAGGATGTCGAGGAGATAGGCGACCGTCCGGCCACCCAGGCTCGCCCGCACGAACGGGATCGGCAACGCGGTGGCGTAGCCGGGCGCTTCGAAGCGCTGCGCGTATCCGGGTTGTGGGTTCTGCATGGTGTCGCGTCCTGCAAGCGAGGCTGCGGACGTGAAGGTGGGTGCGCACGCCTGATGCCGCAAGGGGATCCGCGAGGAGACGCGGGCGTGGGCGCGCCTCAGCGCCCGGCCGGGTCTCCGGCCGCGGCGTCGGGCGTGTCGAGGTAGAAGCGCTTGAGCATGTAGAGGGACGGGCCCGACAGGGTGCTGGCCTCGGTGGCGAGGGCGACCAGGGTCGTGCCGGCATCGAAGCGGCAGGTCAGCCAGTGCTGCCGGTTCCCGTCGGCGTAGTCGACGCGCACCGAATTCGCCGACGGCCCCGGCGCCGCGCGCAGGAGCCGGATCCCGTCCTGCGGCGCGACCGCCGGGAGCGCCCGGCGGCAGGTGGCGACGCGATCCCGGCGCAGGGTGTCCTGGCAGGCGACGAGCCCCCCGAGGAAGCCGACCACGACCGCGGCCCCGAGGAGCCAGCGGTGCCCGCGCTTCACGGATGGTTGCGCAGGCGCTCCGCGACCCGCGGCGCGTGATAGGTGAGGACGCCGTCGGCGCCGGCCCGCTTGAAGGCGAGGAGCGCCTCGACCATCGCGCGGTCGCCGTCGAGCCAGCCGTTGCGGGCGGCCGCCTCGATCATCGCGTATTCGCCCGACACCTGGTAGGCGAAGGTCGGCACCTGGAACTCGTCCCGCACCCGGCGGATGATGTCGAGATAGGGCAGGCCCGGCTTCACCATCACCGAATCCGCGCCCTCGTCGAGGTCGAGCCGGACCTCGCGCAGGGCCTCGGCCGAGTTGCCGGGATCCATCTGGTAGGTGCGCTTGTCGCCGACCAGCGCCGCCTTGGTGCCGATCGCGTCCCGGAACGGCCCGTAGAAGGCGCTGGCGTATTTCGCCGCGTAGGCCATGATCTGCACGTCGAGGAAGCCGGCCTTGTCGAGGCCCGCGCGGATCGCGCCGACGCGCCCGTCCATCATGTCGGAGGGCGCGATGATGTCTGTCCCGGCCTCGGCCTGGATCAGGCTCTGCTCGACGAGGACCGCGACCGTCTCGTCGTTGAGGATCGCGCCGTCCCGCATCAGGCCGTCGTGGCCGTGGCTCGTGTAGGGATCGAGCGCCACGTCGGTCATGATCCCGATCTCGGGCACGGCCCGCTTCACGGCGCGGACCGCCCGGCAGACGAGGTTGTTGGCGTTCAGCGCCTCCGAGCCGGTCGGGTCGCGCAGCGACACCTCCGTGTAGGGGAAGAACGACACCGCCGGGATGCCGAGCTTCGCGGCGCGCTCCGCGTCGCGGACGATCTCGTCCACCGAGAGGCGCTCGACGCCCGGCATCGAGGCGACCGGCTCGCGGCGGCCCTCGCCGTCGATCACGAACATCGGCCAGATCAGGTCGTCGACAGTCAGGGTGTGCTCGCGGACGAGGCGGCGCGACCAGTCGGCCTTCCGGTTCCGGCGCGGGCGCTGGGTGATCTTCAGACCCTCCACGCGGGCGCCCTCGCGGGCGGCCTCCACGGCGAGAGGGCGCGGCTCTGGCAGGGTGTCTGACATGCGGCTTCGCTACCGTTCGCGCGGACCACGCCGCGGATCGCGCGGCGCCCGTGCGCCGGAGGCGATCGACTACCACACCGGGCCGGCGCAACGAAACCCGACCGTTGACGCCGGACGGCGGAACCGCTTCAACCCGGCGACCCCCGCCCGATCGATCAGGATCCCGGCCCTTCGCCATGAACCGGCCCCCACCATCCGCGAGCGCTCGATAGTGCCCAGCTACTTTCCGATCCGGCGCAGGACGCCGCGGCCGGGCGGCATCCCGAGCGACCGCATCGAGCGGGCGCAGGGCCCCGCGTCCGGCACGTGGGACACGGTGCTGATCTGGTTCATGCGGCTCACGGCCCTCGTCTGGCTGCTGAAGAGCGTCTTCGCCTGGGCGACCATCCTCGACGTCCTGCCGGGCGTGCGCCCCTTCGAGGCCGAGCCGTTCGGCCGCCAATCCGCGATCGTCTACTTCGCGGTGATCGACGCCGCGGCGGCGATCGGATTGTGGCTGACGAGCGCCTGGGGCGGCGTGATCTGGTTGCTCGCCGTCACGTCGGCGATGACGCTCGCTGTCCTGACACCGCAACTCTTGCCGTTATCGGTGCCGCTGCTCGTATTCGGAGGCTGTGTTGTGACGTTGTACTTCCTGCTGTCCTGGCTGGCCGCGCAGGAAGCACGGTGAACGAACCGTTCTTGTCTTCATTCAGTTTGTCTTTACCGCGAAGAGTAAATCGCGAATTCATCCTGTCGCTTAAATCGCCTTTCATTCCCGAGCCCTAGCTTAGCCATCATCAACGGCGCCGCATCCAACGGGTGCCGGATCATCGGATGGCGAGGCAGAGATGAAGACCCAGAACGCCCGAGTCGCGCAGATCGAGGCCCCCGAGGAAGCCGCCTCCACCAAGGGCTCCTACCTCGAGGCGCTGCACCTCGTGGAGCGTCTGCATCGCCGGCTGCTCGACGTGATCAAGGACGAGTTCGAGCGCCGCGGCCGCGAGGACGTCAACAGCGTCCAGGCGCTGCTCCTGTACAACATCGGCGACAAGGAGCTGACCGCGAGCGAGCTGCGGACCAAGGGCTACTACCTGGGCTCCAACGTCTCGTACAACGTGAAGAAGCTTGTCGAGGCCGGCTATCTCCACCACGCCCGCTCGAAGACCGACCGGCGCGCCGTCCGGATCAGCCTGACCGACAAGGGCCGCCAGGTCCACGAGATCATCCAGGGGCTCTACGACAAGCATGCCCGGACGATCACGCCGATCGGCGGGATCTCGGAGGAGGATTTCATTCGCCTGAACCAGGCCCTCACCCGTCTGGAGCGCTTCTGGACCGATCAGATCCGTTACCGCCTCTGAGGCGCGCCTTCAGAGGTTCAGCAGGCCGATGATCCCGGCGATCACCGCGTAGGCGAAGCCGGCGTTGATGGCGACGCCGAACATCCCGATCACGAGACCGCCCAGCACGACCAGACCGTCGCGCTCGACGAGACCGAGCCCGACCAGGCAGACGGCGAGACCCAGCGGGATCTGCCCGACGATGGGCGCGGCCACGATCAGCGCCAGCGCCAGGGCGAGCAGGACGATCCCCATGCCGCGCATGCCGAGCGCGGTCTCGAACACGCTGACGCGGGGGCGCGACCAGCGCTCCAGGCGGCGCAGGATCGGCACCGCGCGGGTGACGGCGCGCCGGACATCCGTCAGGGCGATCGAGCGGCCGAGGAGCATCCGCGGCAGCCACGGCGCCGACATCCCGGCGGCGATCTGGATCGCCACGAGGAGCAGGAGCAGGCCGCAGATCAGCGGGATCGGCGGCGGCATGGGCAGGCAGTTCGGCAGCCCGAGCAGGACCACGAGCAGCGCGAAGGCACGGTCCCGCAGGACCGCGACGATGTCGCCCACGGTGAGGCGCTCGCCCTCCTGGCTCGCCAGCACGGTGAGGACGTCCGACGTTCGTGCACCGGAGGTCAAGGATCTGCCAACCTTCGCTTTCCCGCGGGGGCTCTAGCCGAGAACATCTGGCACGCCAAGCACGGCAGATTCGCGACAGCGCGATGGCGCCCCGCGGGCGGACGCGCGGCGGACGGCTCGCGAAGTCCCGGCCAGCACAGCGCGCGCGCCGACGCACCTTTCCGAAGCAACCTCGTCCCTGCGACCCGAAGATCGGCGCGCGAATCCGACAATTCCGGGGGATCGCGAGCGGATCGCGATGAAACGCGGTTAATTTTCTCTTACCTTCGTCCGTAAACGTCGGAGGCTCGACTGTGCCGAACCAGCGCCCTCGCCCGAAGATCGCTGGACGCGCGCCCGTTCTCGCGGTTCTGCTCGCGGGACAGGCGGCCGTCTCGCACCCCGCCGGCGGCAGCGAGATCGACACGCTGCTGTTCGGCAGCCTCGACGCCGGCGGCGACACCTTCCTGACCGTCGGGGCGAAGGCCGGCCTCACCTCCCTCGCGCAGGACGGGTTCACCGCGCTGGCGAGCGTCGGTGGCGGGCGGCACGCGGAGTCCGGTCCGGACGGCCCCCGCACGCGCTACACGGTCGCCGCCGCCGCCCTGGCCGGGTACCAGTGGGTCTTCGACTGGGGCGCGGTCGCGGCCTTTGCCGGGCCCGAGATCGCGCGGGAGATGCTGATCGCGGGGCCGCTCTTCGACGCCCTGCCGACGCGCTTCGGGCTCCGGCTCCACGGCGAGGTCTGGGCGCGCCCGAGCGAGGCGACGCTGCTCCAGGCGAGCGCCATCGCGGGGTCGTCCCGCGACAGCCTGTGGGCGCGCCTCGCCTGGGGCTACCGGCTCTGGGAGACCTATCTGGGGCCCGAGGCCGCCCTCTACACGGACGGAACCGGCTACGCGAAGTGGAGCCTCGGCCTGCACGGGACCGACTTCGCCCTCGGCCGGTACAGCTTCCGCGCGTCGGCGGGCCTCCAGTCCGAGAGCGGCCGGGGCCGCGCCTGCCCCTACCTGAGCCTGTCCGTCTGGTCGCCCCTCTGATCGGCGCCCGGCCGGGCCTCGAGGGTGTCGAGGAACGCGGCCGCGTCGCGGCGGATCTCGGCGCGGCGCCTGTCGCCCAGCCCGCGGAGCGTCCGGTACGGCATGGCCATCCGCTGATTGCCCGCCAGCCGGTCCTCGTTCTCGATGAGGAAGTTCCAGTAGAGATAGTTGAACGGACACGCCTCCGGCCCGGCCTTGACCTTCACGTCGTACGCGCAGGACGCGCAGTAATCGGACATCCGGTCGATATAGGCGCCCGAGGCCGCGTAGGGCTTGGAGCCCATGACGCCGCCGTCGGCCCACAGCACCATGCCGTGGACGTTGGGCAGCTCGACCCACTCGTAGGCGTCCGCGAACACGATCAGGTACCATTCCTCGACCTGAGCCGGGTCGAGGCCGGCGATGAGGGCGAAGTTGCCGGTCACCATCAGGCGCTGGATGTGGTGGGCGTAGGCGTGGGCGCGCGTCTCGGCGACGACCTGCGCGACGCAGTTCAGCGCCGTCTCGCCGGACCAGTAGAACCACGGCAGGTCGCGGTCCGCGCCGAGGGCGTTGCTGTCGCGGTAGGCGGGCATCCGGGCCCAGTAGAGGCCGCGCACGTATTCCCGCCAGCCGAGGATCTGCCGGATGAAGCCCTCGACGCAGTGGAGTGGCGCCGCGCCGTCGCGGTAGGCGCGCTCGGCGGCCCAGCACACCTCCTCGGCGGTGAGCAGCCCGGCGTTGAGGGCGGGCGACAGGAGCGCGTGGTACAAGAACGGCGCGCCGGTCTTCATCGCGTCCTGATAGTCGCCGAAGGTCGGCAGGGCGTCGGCCAGGAAGTGCCGGAGCGCCGCGAGGGCGTCGGCCCGGGTCACCGGCCAGGAGAAGCCGGTGAGATCACCGAAATGGTCTCTGAACTCGGCCTCCACGAGGGCGATGACCGCGCGCGTGACGGAATCGGGCTGGAAACCGATCCGGTCCGGCGGACGATGCCCCCTGGGCAGGCGCTTGCGGTTCTCGGGGTCGTAGTTCCAGCGGCCGCCCGCGGGCTCGCCGTCGTCCATCAGGAGGCCGGTCCGGCGCCGCATGCCCCGGTAGAAGGTCTCCATCCGCAGGTGATGCCGGCCCTCCGCCCAGCGGGCGAAATCCTCCCGCGGGCACAGGAAGCGGTTGTCGGCGCGGATCTCGACCGGGATCGCCAGGGTCTCGCGCCAGTCCTGCATCATCTCCCAGACGCGCCACTCGCCCGGCTCGGTCACCACGACCCGCTCCGGCCGGTGGCGCGCCACGGCGCGCTCCAGCTCGCCGGTGAAGCTGCCGGTGTTGCCCGCGTCGGTCAGGCGCACGTACGCGACCGTGATGCCCTCCGCCTCCAGCTCGGCCGCGAAGTGGCGCATGGCGGCGAACAGGAAGGCGATCTTCTGCTTGTGGTGGCGGACATACGTCGCCTCGTCGCGGACCTCGACGATCAGGACGACGTCGCGCTCGGCGTCGAGGCCGACGAGGCTCGACACCCGGCGGGTCAGCTGATCGCCGAGGACGAAGCGCAGCGTTCCGGACGGGGCGGCGCGGCGTTTCCCGGCCATGCCTCAGACCTTCCCGTCCGGGGCGGAGCGGCCGCCATCCGCGGCGCGGCCGAACCCTCCGGTCCCGCCGTCGAAGATCACCCGAACCACGCCGTTCCCCCTTGCCACCGCCGCCGGCCCAATCAAGGTAGGCCCGGGGACGCGGCCGGGCAGGCGGCGGACCCGCGCCCTCCACGTGCACAAGGTCGCAGGCGGCAAGCATGAAGTTCGCGTTCGCCGGCATCGACTTCCTCGGCGGGGTCTTCGAGGGTCTGCTGGACGCCGGCTGGACGCCGGTGAAGCTGTTCACGCGCCCCTGCGACGGGGTCTACGACCACAACGAGGTCGTCGTCGCCCGCGCCCGGTCCCTGCGGCTGCCGATCCAGCTCTCGCGGATCCGCGAGCGGGACATCGAGGCGCTCCAGGCCGAGCACGGGCGCGACTGGGCACTCGTGGTGGCGGGCTATCCCTGGCTCATCAAGGGCTGGAAGGGCCGCGCCGCCTACGGCCTCAACTTCCACCCCTCTCCGCTCCCGACGGGCCGCGGCCCCTACCCGCTGTTCCGGGCCGTCCTCGACCGCTACGAGACCTGGGGCGTCACCGCGCACGTGCTCGCCGACGGGTTCGACACCGGCGATATCCTGGCGCAGGAGATCTTCGCCCTGAGCCCCCGCGAGAGCCACGAGACGCTGCTCGCCAAGTGCCAGATGGCGGCGCGCCGACTCGCCGCGGGCCCGCTGGGCCGCGACCTGCCCAACCGCTGGCGGCGCTCCGAGCCGCAGGGTGACGGCTCCTACTGGCCGCGCGCGACCGACGCCGACCGGACGCTCGACTTCCGGCAGGACGTCGAGACGGTCCTGCGCCGGGTGCGGGCCTTCGGCACGGTCGAGACGATCGCGCGGCTCGGCGATGCCCGGGTCTACGTGGCGGAGGCGCAGGGGTGGCAAGAGCGCCACGCGCACACGCCCGGAGCGGTGGTACACCGCCACCGCCGCCACGTCGTGGTGGCGGCCCTCGACGGGTACGTCCAGCTGACCCGCTGGTCGCCGGTTCCCCTCGCGGAGGCCGGGCAGATCGGCCGCTGACCGGCCCGTCCGGGAACCCGAACGCCGACCCCGATGTTTCCGGCGGCCCGGGCACTCCGCCGGGGCCCCACGGGAGCCCGCCATGTCGACCCGCGCCAGCCTCGCCGCAGCCCTCGGATTCGCCGCGCTGTTCACCGGCTCTGCCCTCGCGCAGGCGGTGATCGTCACGCCCGACGAGTTCGGCCCCGACGACGACGTCGTGGTGCGCGACTACATCGTGCGCCGGCCGGTGGGTCCGGGCCCGATCGTCGGATCGATCCCGCTGCGGCCCGGCAGCATCGTGCCGCCCGACGTGCGGCTCGCGCCCTTCACGGAGGCCCCGAACCCGCGCCTGCGCCGCTTCGGCTACTTCGTGGCGCCGGGCGACAAGATCGTGGTCGTCGATCCCGACACCCGCGCGGTGGTGCGCATCCTGGACCGCTGACGGCCGGCGGCGGCGCTCACCAGTCGCTGAGCACCGCGCGCTTCCAGCGGTCGGGCGCGACGCAGCGGTACTCGTAGGCCTCGTCCCAGGCGTGGTCGCCGGGGGTGCAGGGCGCGCGGCTGCTCGCGGGCGGTCGCGGCAGGCTCTCGCGGAGGGAAGCGGCCTCGATCTGCCCGTTGTCGCTCACGCGCATGACCGGCCCGGCCGCCGTGCCGTAGACCAGATCGCGCCCGTCGAAGCCGAGCCTGCGGGAGAAGCCGCCCTCGCGGTTGCCGTCGAGCCCGATCGCCTGCCCGGCCGCGAGCAGCATCGGGACGCCGGTGAAGCGCGCGGCGGCGGCGTCGATGCCGATGCCGTAGGTCCCCTCCCCCTGGAACGAGATCGCCCGGTCGGTGATGGAGCCGGTGAGGTTGCCCATCAGGATCCCGTAGCCGGTATGGGCGCCCGGAACGCCGCCGGTGGAGATCTGCAGTCCGACCCGCTGGCGGTTGCGGTCGGTGGTCGGCGACTGCGCCGAGACGTCGATCTCGGCGCCGATGCAGGATGCGACCGGATCGGCCTCGTCGGTCATGTCGACACAGTTGAAATTGCCGGCCCAGGAGGGCCCGACCGGCCCCAGCCCGTTGGGCTCCTTGAAGATCGTGCCGTTGACCGCGACGTTCTGCGCGCCGGTGCTCGCGAGGGCGCGGTTGTGCAGCTCGCCCGTGATCGTCCACTCGTAGCCGGCATTGTGCGGGCCGGTGGAGCCCAGCGCCCAGAGCGCCTTGTAGGTGTGGGTGGCCTCGCCCGACCCCTCCGGCACGTGCCGGTCGACCCGCAGCGTCGAGACCGGATCGAAGCCTTGGGGCCGGTTCCAGAGGAAGACGTGGCCGCCATCGAGGCCCATCACCCCGGTCCCCTGCACGCTGCGGGAGAAATTCGGCGGCCACGGCTGCGGTGCGGACGCCGGATCCGTCGCCGGCGCGGCGCGCGGCGGCTGTCCGGGCGCCTCGGCGGCCGCGACCGTCGGAACGCCGATCGCGAAGCACGCCATCAGGGCGGTGCCGGGGCGGATGCGCATGATCGTCTCCGGATATCCTCTCGGCGCGGCCTCGCCCAGGATCGCACTGGCAGAACCCGCCCGCGGGACCAGATAGGTTACAGCATCGCATCGGCGACGCCGGCCACGGGCGCCCGCGGATGCGGCACCCGCCGCGCCATGGGAGCGAGCCGATGACCGCCCTGCGATTCCTGCGCAATTGGTTCCTGGTGTCGATCCCGCTCGGCCTCCTGATCGGCCGGTTCATCAAGGCCGGCGAAGGGCCGCCGAGACGAGACCGGCGGTGATTACCGGAGACCGGTCCGATAGACAGAGCGCGACTCTCTATTCTGACGCTCGGATGTCGATCATCAATAACATGTTAGCGAATCCGGCGCATTTTTACTGATATCGCGCCATACCGGCCGACCAGGGCAGGAACTTCGGCCGTGTCCCGCAACGCCAGCACCCCTGCCGCCGTCGCGGAACGCCGGGCGACCGAGCGGAGACCCACCGCCCTGCTGGCCTTCGCCCAGCAACGGGACGGCGCGCGCTATCCCTGCCAGGTCATGAACATCTCCGATCGCGGCGCGATGCTGGAGTTCCTGGGTTCGCAGGCGGTGCTGCTGGAGGACGTGTTCGACCTCGTGCTGGCGAGCGCCGAGATGCGCTACGCGGTCCAGCTCGTCTGGCGGAAGGAGCGGACGGTCGGCGTCCTGTTCTGCGGCGAGGCCGTGTGAGAGGTCGACCCTGCGGGCTCAGACCGCGAGCGTCGCCATCAGCGTGAGCCCGACGGCCGGCAGCGCCAGCGCCAGGACCGCGAGGGTGTCGAGGGGTGCGGGCCGGCTTGCCGCGAGCCAGCGACGCTCGGCGAACTTCTCGGCCGCGAACCCGGACAGGACCAGGCCGCAGCCGACGAACGTGACAAGCGCGGACATGGGTCGACCCTTCTTCGCAACGCCGCGCCGTGTGATGCGCCTGGCGGGAGTACCCGCGGCGCGGCCATAAAGTTTCACCGCGGCGCGGATACGCCGGCGAAAGCGACGGCGCGCCGGGAACGCCGCCGGCGCGTTCCCGCCTCTCCCGGGGACGAAGGGGTTGCAATCCCGCGCGGATCCGTCGAGGCGGGAGCCCAGCGTCATCGACGGGATTGTCGCGGGCGGCGGGAGGCCGGAAGCTTTGAAGACGAGCGGCAACGGCGTGGCCGTCGGACACGATGGCTGGCTGTACTGGGTCGGACGCGCCCGCGAGGTCGAAGCCTTCTACGGCGACACCGCGACCTCGCGGCGGATCCTGAAGCGCTGGACGCGGCTCATCGGGCGGCGCGCGCGGCGCCTCGACGACCTCGGGATCCGGCACGTGCACACCGTCGTCCCCGACAAGCTCGCGATCTATCCGGACCTGCTCGGCCGCCCCTTCCCGGGGCTCGACGATCCGCCCGGGGTTCGGCTCGCCCGGCTGGTCGCCGGGGACAGCGGGGCCCCGATGGTCGACCTGCAGGCACCGCTGCTGGCGGCGCGGGCCGAGGAGCCCGTCTACCTGCGGACGGACACGCATTGGACCTACCGCGGCTACCTGACGGCGTACCGCGCGCTCTGCGAGGCCCTGGACGCGCCGGTGGCGGCGCACGTCTTCGCGGGGACCGGCGCGACCGAGCGCTTCACCTTCGACCTCGGCGAGAAGCTCGTCCCGCCGGTCGACGAGGCGTATGTCGCCTACGATTTCGCGCGCCGCGCGGCTCGGATCGACGCGAACGCCCTGGTGGCCGTGCGGGAATCCGGCCGGGCGGTGCGGCCGCGCGGACTGTTCGTCGGATCCCGCGTCGTCCTGAGGAACCCGGAAGCGCCAGATCGGCGCCGCGTGGTGCTGTTCGGCGATTCCTACATCTACAGCCCGGGCGCCCGGCTCACGGCGATGCTGGCGGAGACCTTCGCCGAGGTGCACGCGATCTGGTCGGCGAACATCGACTGGGCCTACGTCGAGGATGTCCGGCCCGACATCGTCGTCTTCGAGATCGCCGAGCGGTTCCTGCGGCAGGTTCCGAACGACCGGATCCGCATCGATCGCTTCGCGGCGTCGCGCGCGCGGCGGGCCGTCCGCCCGACGCTCCGGGAGCGGATCCGGCGCTGGCTGCGCTGAACCCGGCCGCTTCTAAAAGCGAGAGCCCCGCCGCGGTGGCGGCGGGGCTCTGCTCCCTCAGGTGCGCGGCGGCTCAGTAACCGCGGCCGTAATAGCCCGGGCCCCGGTCGAAGGCGCCCGCCGCGGCGGCGCCGGCGGCCGCGCCCGCGATGCCGAGACCGATGGCGGCCCCGGTCGACAGGCCGCGGTGACGGCGGTAGCCGAAATCGCGCCGGTGGCCGTAGCCGCGATCGTAGCCGCGGCCGTAGCCGTAGCCGTGGTGGCCGCCGTAGCCGTAGCCATAACCCTGCGCCTGGGCGCCGGTGGCGCCGAGCGCGCCGAGGGACAGGGTGACGGCGGAGATGAGAGCGAGCTTGCGCATCGGTGACTCCTTCGCAGTTGCGTTGGGACCCCAACCCAAAGCGCAACCAGGGGTTCCGATTTTCATGTGGGCAGGGCGCCGACCGCGCCGGATGTCAAAAGTGAGAATCGAGAATGTGGTGAGCGCGCTGGGACTCGAACCCAGGACCTACAGATTAAAAGTCCGTTGCTCTACCAGCTGAGCTACGCGCTCGCGTCCCGGGCCGCGCGGCGGCCCGTCGGGGACGGCGCGTCCGCAATAGGTGAGCGGGACCGGGGGGTCAACACGACGGAGGTGGACAACCCTCAGGCCGCGTCGCCGCGGGTCCGCTCCACGATGTCCCGGGCCTCGTCGAAGGCCGCGTCCGCGTCGAGCTCGGTGGTGTCGAGCCGGACCGCGTCCTCGGCCATGCGCAGGGGCGCGGCGCTGCGCGACGCGTCCCGGGCGTCGCGGGCCTCGATGTCGGCCAGGATCGCCGCGAAGGTCGCCGCCTCGCCGCGGCCGGCCAGCTCGCGGTGGCGACGGCGGGCACGCTCCTCGGACGAGGCGGTGATGAACAGCTTCACCGCGGCCTCGGGGCACACGACCGTGCCGATGTCGCGCCCGTCGAGCACTGCCCCCTGCGGGTCGGCGGCGAAGCGGCGCTGCCACGCGAGCAGTCCGGCGCGGACCTCCGGCACCGACGAGACGCGGGAGGCCGCCTCGCCCATCGCCCGCTCGCGCAGGCGCGGATCGTCGAGCCGACCGGCGTCGAGGGCCTGGGCCGCCCGCGCCGCGGCGGCGGCATCGTCCAGCGACAGGCCGGCATCGATCAGGGCGAGCGCCACCGCCCGGTAGAGGAGCCCGGTGTCGAGATGCGGCAGGCCGTAATGGTCGGCCAGACGCTTGGCGAGGGTACCCTTGCCGGACGCGGCCGGTCCGTCGATCGCGATGACGAGCGGCATGTCGGTCACGCCCCGATCTGGCCGCCGAGGGCCTGCATGGTCGGAAGGAAGCTCGGGAAGCTCGTGGCGATCATCGCGCCGTCATCCACCGTGACCGGGTTCCGCGCCGCGAGCCCCATCACCAGGAACGCCATGGCGATGCGGTGGTCGAGGTGGGTCGCCACCGTCCCGCCGCCCGGCGCCGCGGTGCCGTCGCCCTCGACCACGAGGTCGTCGCCCTCGACCGCGTGGCGGACGCCGTTGGCGGCGAGCCCGGCCGCCACGGCCGCGAGGCGGTCCGATTCCTTCACCCGCAGCTCGTGCAGGCCGTTCATCCGGGTCCGGCCCTCGGCGAAGCTCGCCGCCACCGCCAGCACCGGGTACTCGTCGATCATCGCGGGCGCCCGCTCGGCCGGAACGTCGACGCCGGTCAGGCGGCTCGCGCGCACGCGCAGGTCGGCTACGGTCTCGCCGCCCTCCTCCCGCTCGGCCACGCGCTCGATCTGCGCGCCCATCTCCAGGAGCGTCGTGATCAGCCCGATGCGCAGCGGGTTCATCATCACGCCCTCGATCACCACGTCGGAGCCGGGCACGATCAGCGCCGCCACCAGCGGGAACGCCGCCGAGGACGGGTCGGCCGGCACCACCACGTCGGTGCCGCGCAGGGTCGGCTGGCCCGTCAGCGCGACCTTGCGGCCGTGGCCGCCCGGACCGTGCGGCTCGACGCTGACCGCGGCGCCGAACAGGCGCAGCATCCGCTCGGTGTGGTCGCGGGTCGCAGCCGCCTCGATCACGGTCGTGACGCCGGGGGCGTTGAGGCCGGCGAGCAGGACCGCCGACTTGATCTGCGCGGAGGCCGCCGGGGTCTCGTAGGTGATCGGGATCGCCTCCCTGGGACCCCGCAGGGTCAGGGGCACGCGGCCGCCCTCGGCCTCGGCCAGGACCTGCGTGCCCATCCGGGTGAGCGGGTCGAGGATGCGGCGCATCGGCCGCGAGCGCAGGGAGGCGTCGCCGTCGAAGGTCGCGGTCACCGGCTGCCCGCCGACCACGCCCATCATCAGCCGCGAACCGGTGCCGGCATTGCCGAAATCGAGAACCTCGGCCGGGTCGCCGAGGCCGCCGATCCCGACGCCCCGGACCCGCCAGCTCCCGGCCCCGAGGCGCTCGACCCGTGCCCCGAGCGCCTTCGCGGCGGCGGCGGTGCGCAGGACGTCGTCGCCCTCCAGCAGGCCTTCGACCCGCGTCTCGCCCTGGCTGAGCAGGCCGAGGATCATCGACCGGTGCGAGATCGACTTGTCGCCGGGCGGGCGCAGGCGTCCGCGCAGCGGGGCGCCCGGCGCGGCGGTGAGGGGCTGGGGGGTCGAATCGTGCGACACGGGACGTCCGTTCGGGCTCTGAGACGTGGGCCTGGATCCGGCGCGTCGCGCGGCCCTGCCGCGGCGCTGCAATCGGACGGTGAAATCGCCGCGCCGTTAACACGGGCACCGCCCGCCGTCATCCATCCGCTGCCCGCGCCGATCCCGGCCGCCGCACGCGGGGGCGCGCCGCCCGAAACGCCCTGCGCGGGCTCGATTGACAGGCGCTTTCACCGCGACTAACGGGGCGCCTCTCCCGAGACAGTACTGACGACGAGGTGTCCGCCCGTGGCCCGACCGGAACTTGGCTTGAAGCGCCAGTGCATGAGCTGCGGCGCGAAGTTCTACGACCTCGCCCGCGATCCCGCGGTCTGCCCGAAATGCGGCGCGGTCTATCAGGCGGTGGCCACCTCCAGCCGTGCGGCCCCCCCGGCGCTGTCGCGGGGCCCGGCCAACTCCGACGATGAGGACGAGACGGACGAGAAGGGCCCGGAGATGGTCTCCCTCGACGAGGTCGAGGCCGCCGAGGACGACGCGGATCCGACGCCCGAGGACGACTCGGTCGAGGACGGGGAATCCTCCGACGACGATACCTTCCTGGAGGAAGAGGATTCTGGCGACGACGACGTCTCCGACCTGATCGACGGCGATATCGAGAACGACGAGGAGGGCTGAGGCGGCCTCCGTCTCTCCCGACCAAAAACCCCCGGCGGCAGCGAAAAAGGGGGTTGAGTCCGCGATGCGAGCCGCCTATAGAACCGGCCTCGCCGACCGCGACCCGGACCGGCGAGACCCCGCGATACCCAAACCGCGGTGGATGTAAAAAGTGGGGCCTTAGCTCAGCTGGGAGAGCGCTTCCATGGCATGGAAGAGGTCATCGGTTCGATCCCGTTAGGCTCCACCATCCCACCCTCGCGCGACGCGGCCCTGTCGGGGACGCGGACAGCGTTCTAAAAATATGGGGCCTTAGCTCAGCTGGGAGAGCGCTTCCATGGCATGGAAGAGGTCATCGGTTCGATCCCGTTAGGCTCCACCATTCCTCGCAGGCGCGACGCGGCCGTCCCGGCCTTCCGCGCCGTCAGGCAGATCCCCACAGCACCGTCCCTGCGCGCGCAGCGAAGCGATCCCGTCGGCGCGACGACTGAGGTCGCGCGGTCCTGAGTCACCACGCGTTGCTCGTGACGGCGGAGAGGACATCGCCCGAGGGTTTCAGGCGGAACCCGTCCCGGCCGACCAAGCCCGCATCGGGACTCCTCGCTGTATCAATCCGGCTCAGCGGGTCAGGTGACCGAGCGGCAGCGCGGTCGTGTACTTCACCTGCCCCAGGGCGAAGCTCGAGCGGATGTTGGCCACGCCGGGGATCCGTGTGAGGTGGTCGAGGACGAGCTTCTGGTACTGGCCCAGATCTTCGACCACGACGCGCAGCATGTAGTCGGCCTCGCCGCTCATCAGGTAGCACTCCATCACCTCCGGGCGGCTGCGCACCGCCTCGTCGAAGGCCTGGAGCGCGGCCTGGGTCTGCTTCTCCAGCGAGACGTGGACGAAGACGTTGACCGCGAGCCCGAGGCTCAGCGGGTCGACCACCGCCACGCAGCCGCGGATCACCCCCGCCTCCTTCAGGTCGTTGACGCGTCGCCAGCACGGCGACGTCGACAGGCCGACTCGCTCCGCGAGATCCGCGATGCTGATCTCGCTGTCCTGCTGCAGGCACTCGAGGATGCGCAGGCTCGCGGCGTCGAGGGCAGCCGGTCGGGCGGGCATGCGATCGGTCTCCGGTCTAGAGCCGCGTGCGCGGCCTGAGGGGCAGGATGCGGCATGTTTTGCCGCCTACAGCCCGTATCAGGGAATATCAATCCGCGAACCCCGGCATAGCGGCAAATATCCGGCATGTCCCGCCGCCGCGATCCTCGTATGATCGCGCCGACCAGGGAGGCCGCGCCGATGAACGCCATACCGCCGAAAGCCACGATCGCGCGGTCCGCCGAGGTGGATCACGATCCGGCCGAGACCCAGGACTGGCTCGCCGCGCTGGAATCCGTCTTCCGCACCGAGGGTGCGGCCCGGGCGCGCTTCATCCTCGATCGCCTGGAGCGGCGCTCGAAGGAGATCGGCATCCTCGACGAGGCCCTGCCCTACTCGCCCTACCGGAACACGATCGCGCTGGAGAAGCAGCCGCGCTACCCCGGCGACCTCGACATCGAGGAGCGCCTGACCTCGATCATGCGCTGGAACGCGCTGGCCATGGTGGTGCGTGCCAACATGGCCTACGGCGAGCTCGGCGGCCACGTGGCGAGCTACGCCTCGGCTGCGGAGCTGTTCGAGGTCGGCTTCAATCACTTCTTCAAGGGCGGCACGGACGGCGACCTCGTCTATTTCCAGCCGCACTCCGCGCCGGGCGTCTACGCGCGGGCCTTCCTCGAGGGCCGGCTGTCCGAGGAGCAGCTGAAGCATTACCGCCAGGAGATCGCCGGCGACGGGCTCTGCTCCTACCCGCATCCCTGGCTGATGCCGGATTTCTGGCAGGTCCCCACCGGCTCCATGGGCATCGGCCCGATCCACGCGGTCTATCAGGCCCGGTTCATGCGCTACCTCGGCGACCGGGGCCTCGCCGACACCACCGGCCGGCACGTCTGGGGCGTGTTCGGCGACGGCGAGATGGACGAGCCCGAGTCGATCGGCGGCCTGGCGCTCGCCGCGCGCGAGAATCTCGACAACCTGACCTTCGTCATCAACTGCAACCTGCAGCGGCTCGACGGGCCGGTGCGCGGCAACGGCCAGATCATCCAGGAGTTGGAGAGCCTGTTCCGCGGCGCCGGCTGGAACGTCATCAAGGTGCTGTGGGGCTCGGAGTGGGACGGGATCTTCGCCCGCGACACCAACCACGCCCTGCTGCGCCGCTTCGCCGAGACGGTGGACGGCAAGTACCAGACGCTCGGTGCCAAGGACGGCGCCTACAACCTCGCCCACTTCTTCGGCGAGGACCCGGAGGTGCGCGAGCTCGTCGCCCACATGTCGGACGCCGACGTCGACCGGCTGAAGCGCGGCGGCCACGACTTCCGCAAGCTCTACGCGGCCTTCGCGGCCGCCAAGGCCACCAAGGGCCGGCCGACGGTGATCCTGGCCAAGACCAAGAAGGGCTACGGCATGGGCGGCGCGGGCGAGTCGCGCATGACCGCCCACCAGGCCAAGAAGCTCGACGTCGACGCGCTGCGCGCCTTCCGCGACCGCTTCGCCCTGCCGCTGTCGGACGCGCAGGTGGAGGGCCTCGCCTTCTACAAGCCGGCCGAGGACGGCGCCGAGATGCGCTACCTGCGCGAGCGGCGCGAGATGCTCGGCGGCGTCCTGCCGGCCCGCCGCCGCACGGCGCCGTCGGTCCCGGTTCCGGAGCTCTCCACCTACGCGGGCTTCGCCCTCGAGGCCGGCGGCAAGGAGATGTCGACCACCACCGCGGTGGTGCGCCTGTTCGGCAACCTCCTGAAGCACAAGGATCTCGGGCCGCGCATCGTGCCGATCGTCGCCGACGAGGCGCGGACCTTCGGCATGGCCAACCTGTTCCGGCAGGTCGGGATCTACGCGCCGCAGGGGCAGCTCTACGAGCCGGAGGATGCGGGCTCGATGCTCTACTACCGCGAGGCCCGGGACGGGCAGCTCCTCGAAGAGGGCATCACCGAGGCCGGTGCGATCTCGTCCTGGACGGCGGCGGCCACGTCCTACAGCGTCCACGGCCTGTCGATGCTGCCGTTCTACATCTACTACTCGATGTTCGGCTTCCAGCGGGTCGGCGACCTGATCTGGGCGGCGGCCGACCAGCGGGCCCGCGGCTTCCTGATCGGCGCCACGGCGGGCCGCACGACGCTGGGCGGCGAGGGTCTGCAGCACCAGGACGGGTCGAGCCACATGCAGGCGGCCGCGATCCCGAACTGCCGGGCCTACGATCCGGCCTTCGCGTACGAGATGGCGGTGATCGTCGACCGGGGCGCCCGGGCGATGATGGAGGAGGGCGAGGACGCCTTCTACTACCTCACGGCGATGAACGAGAACTACGCCCAACCATCCATGCCGCAGGGGGCGGAGGCCGGGATCCTGAAGGGCATGTACCGCCTGTCGGGGCCGGAGGCGGGAAGCGGCGCCGTGCGGCTCCTCGGCTCCGGGGCGATCCTGCCGGAGGTGATCGCGGCGGCGGCGCTGCTCGCGCAGGATTTCGGCGTCGCGGCCGAGGTGTTCAGCGTGACGAGCTTCAGCGAGCTGGCCCGCGAGGCCCGCGAGGCCGAGCGGCAGGCGATGCTCAACCCTGAGGCCGAGGCGCCGGTCAGCCACGTGGCGGCGCTGCTCCCGGGCACGGCGCCCATCGTCGCGGCGAGCGACTACGTCCGGGCCTACCCGCAGCTGATCGCCTCCTACGTGGGCGCGCGCTTCGTCGCCCTCGGCACCGACGGGTTCGGGCGCAGCGACACCCGCAACGCGCTCCGCCGGTTCTTCGAGGTCGACCGGCAGCACGTGGTCATCGCCGCCCTGCACGCCCTGGCCGAGGCCGGCACGGTTCCGCGCGCCACGGTGGCGGACGCGATCCGCCGCTACGGCGTCGCGGCGGACGCGCCCGCGCCCTGGACGATCTGAGGCCGGGCGCCCCGTCGAGGGGCGCCGCCCGCCTCCACCCTTTTTCCGAACGCCCGACCCACGGACACCCGACCGCATGAGCGCCGCGCTGCAGATCGCCCTCCCGGACATCGGCGACTACCGGGACGTGCCGGTCATCGAGCTTCTGGTGAAGCCCGGCGACCGCCTCGCGGTGGACGACCTGATCCTCAGCATCGAGTCCGACAAGGCCACCATGGAGGTCCCCTCCCCGGTCGCCGGCATCGTGCGCGAGTTGCTGGTGTCGGTGGGGTCGAAGGTCTCCGAGGGCACGCCGATCCTGACGGTGGAGCCTGCCGAGGGCGGCGGGGTCGCACCGGTGCCGGACACCTCGCCGGCTGCCGCGACCCCGCCGTCCTCCGAGCGGAGCGCGGGTCCCCTCTCCCGTTCGGGAGAGGGACAGGGTGAGGGATCCGGGTTGTCCGGAGACGGCACCCCCCTCACCCCAGCCCTCGCCCGCACGGGAGAGGGAGCCGGTCGCGCCTCGCCGGAGCCGATGCGGGCCGACCCGATCCAGGCGACGAGCGGCGACGTGCATGCCAGCCCGTCGGTCCGCCAGCTCGCGCGCGAGCTGGGCGTCGGGCTCGACCGCGTCGCCGCCACCGGCCCGAAGGGGCGGATCCTGCGCGAGGACGTGCACGCCTTCGTCAAGGCGGCCCTCAACGCGCCGGTCCAGGCGCCCGTCGCCGCGTCCGGCATCGGCGCCGGCCTGCCGCCCTGGCCGGAGGTCGACTTCGCCAAGTTCGGGCCGGTGCGGCGCGAGCCGCTCTCGCGCATCCAGAGCCTCTCTGGGGCCAATCTCAGCCGCAACTGGCTGACGATCCCGCACGTGACCAACTTCGACCGGGCCGACGTCACCGAGATCGAGTCGTTCCGGGTCGGCCTCAACACGGAGACGCGCACGCCGCCCGCCCGGGTCACCATGGTGGCCTTCCTGATCAAGGCGGCGGCCTCGGCGCTGCGGGCCTACCCGCGCTTCAACTCCTCCCTGGAGGGCGGCGACCTCGTCCTGAAGGACTACGTCCATGTCGGCTTCGCGGTGGACACGCCGAAGGGCCTGATGGTGCCGGTGGTGCGCGACTGCGACCGCAAGGGCCTCATCGAGATCGCCACCGAGATGGCCGCGATGGCCGAGAAGGCCCGGGCCGGAACCCTCCCGGGTTCCGACATGCAGGGCGGCTGCTTCTCGGTCTCGTCGCTCGGCGGCATCGGCGGCGACGGCTTCACCCCGATCATCAACGCCCCCGAGGTCGCGATCCTGGGCGCGGCGCGCTCGCGCACCGAGGCGGTCTGGGACGGCAAGGCCTTCCAGCCGCGCCTGATCCTGCCGCTCAGCCTGTCCTGGGACCACCGCGTCGTGGACGGCGTCGCCGCCGCCCGCTTCCTCGGCCACGTGGCCTCGGTCCTGTCGGACCTGCGCCGCGCCCTCCTGTGACCGCCGCCATGCCCGAGACCCTCGACATCCGCGTCCCCGATCTCGGGGACTACGCCGACGTGCCCGTCATCGAGATCCCGGTGGCGCCCGGCCAGCCGGTCGCCAAGGACCAGACCCTGCTGGTGGTCGAATCCGACAAGGCGACGCTGGACATCCCCTCCCCCGCGGCGGGCCGCCTCGTGGAGATGCAGGTCGGCCTCGGCGACACGGTCTCGGCCGGCACCCTCGTCGCCCGCCTCGCGGTCGAGGCGACCGACGCGCGCGGCGAACCGGCCCCTGCCTCGGCTCCGACCCCCGCGCCCACGCCCGCCGCGCCGCCGCCGAAGCCGCGGGCCGGCGCGGGCTGCGATCTCCTGGTGATCGGCGGAGGACCGGGCGGCTACTCGGCCGCCTTCCGGGCCGCCGATCTCGGGCAGCGGGTCATCCTGGTCGAGCGCCACGCGACCCTCGGCGGCGTCTGCCTCAACGTGGGCTGTATCCCCTCGAAGGCGCTGCTCCACGTGGCCGCGGTCACCGAGGAGGCCGTCCGGCTGGCCGCGCACGGGATCAGCTTCGGCGCGCCGACGGTCGATCTGGAGAAGCTGCGGACCTTCAAGGCCGGCACCGTCCGCCGCCTCACCGATGGGCTCGCCCAGATGGCGCGCCAGCGCAAGGTCGAGGTGGTCCGCGGGACAGCCCGCTTCACCGGGCCCGACACGGTCTCGGTGACGCTGCACGACGGCGGCACGCGCGACATCACCTTCACGGGCGCCGTCGTGGCGGCGGGCTCGGCGCCGGTGGCCCTGCCGATGCTCCCGGACGATCCGCGGATCGTGAATTCCACCGGGGCGCTGGAACTGCCCGCCGTGCCGCGCCGGCTCCTGGTGATCGGCGGCGGCATCATCGGCCTGGAGATGGCGACCGTCTACAGCGCCCTCGGCGCGCGGGTCGACGTGGTCGAGCGCCTGCCCGGCCTGCTCGAGGGCGTCGACCGGGATCTCGTCAGCGTCTGGACGAAGCGCAACGCCCACCGTTTCGACCGCGTCCTGACAGGGATCGAGGTCGTCTCCGCCGAGGCGAAACCGGACGGGATCGCCGTGACCTTCTCGGGCGGGGCCGAGCCCGGAACCTACGACCTCGTGCTCCAGGCCGCCGGCCGCCGGCCCAACGGGGCGACGCTCGGCCTCGACGCGGCCGGCGTGGCGCTGGACGGCGGCTTCGTGCCGGTGGACGCTCAGATGCGCACGAACGTGCCGCACATCTTCGCCATCGGCGATTGCGTCGGCCAGCCGATGCTCGCCCACAAGGCAGTGCATCAGGGCCACGTCGCCGCCGAGGCCGCCGCCGACCACAAGGCCGGCTTCGATGCCGCCGTGATCCCCTCAGTCGCCTACACCGACCCGGAGATCGCCTGGGCCGGCCTCACCGAGACGGCCGCGAAGGCGGCCGGGCGGGCCGTCGAGGTGGCGCGCTTCCCCTGGGCTGCTTCGGGCCGGGCCATCGCCAACGGCGCCGATTACGGTCTGACCAAGCTGCTGTTCGACGCGCAGACCCGGCGCGTCGTCGGCGGCGCCATCGTCGGCCCGAGCGCCGGCGACATGATCGGCGAGGTCGCGCTGGCGATCGAGATGGGCGCCGACGCCACCGATATCGGCCGGACGATCCACCCCCACCCGACGCTCGGCGAGACGATCGGTCTCGCGGCGGAGGCCGGGCTCGGCCTCTGCACCGACCTGCCGCCGGTCGCCCGTCGGTAGACACGACATCGGCGCCGGGCCCGTCCGCCCGGCGGCTCGACGGATCGCCGCGTCTTGTATAGATCTCGGCCCGCGTCGCCGGCTCGGCCGGGAAGCCGTCCCGTCGGAGCGTTCTGCCGGGCCTCGATGCGGCGGTACGTGGCGAAGATCTGGTGGTTCAGCTGGGAGGATATGATCCGAGATGCTGTGGCACACCGGAAAGTCTTTCCGCCATGCCGTCCGCATTTTGCCATTACTGGCACGGGATCGATCGGCGCGCGGGGCCCCGCGGCCCGCAACGGCCGCACCGGCGCTCCGGGTGCCGCCCCTGGCCCTCGCGGTGCTGCTGGGGTCGGTCGCGGTGATCGGGTCGCCGAGCTGGGCGCGCGACGCCGCCGAGGCGCCGAAGCCGGCCGATACGCCGTCCGCCGCCGACGGGCCGCAGGCGCTCATCGCCTCGCTGCGGAGCCGTATCCTCGCGGCGCACAGCGCGACCTTCGCCCTCGAGAGCTGGTGTGCCGACTACAAGCTCGCCGGGGACCCGCACCTCGTGGCGGAACGCGTGGCCGTCGCCGACAAGCCCCTGACGGCCGCGCAGCGCGCCCGTCTCGCGATCGGCCCGGACGAGCCGGTGCGCTACCGCCGCGTCCGTCTCGCCTGCGGGGACCGCGTCCTGTCCGAGGCGGATAACTGGTACGTGCCGGCCCGGCTCACGCCGGAGATGAACGCGACGCTGGACACCACCCGCACGCCCTTCGGCCGGGTCGTGCGCCCCCTCGCCCCGGTGCGCAGCACCGTCGAGGTGCGCGCGCCGGTCCGGAGCGCCGCGCCCGGACCGGACGATCCGCTCTTCGAGATCGACGCCGTGCTGTCGACCGGTGCCGGGCAGCCGTTCTGCGAGGTCGTCGAGACGTATCTGGGCGGTGCGCTGCCGCAGGCATCGCGGTAGAACCCGGCCGCGTTCTCGGTTGGGAGGAACAGGTATGGGTTCGAGGTTTCGTCGCGCGGTTCTGGCCCTGCTCGCGACGGGCGCGGCGTGCGCGCCGGCCCTGGCGGCCGATCCGGCCGGCGTATGGCTGACGGAAACCGGCAGTTCGAAGGTCCGCATCGCGCCCTGCGGCGGCGGCTTCTGCGGCACGATCATCAGCGCACCCGGGAAGGGGCTCGACGCGAAGAACCCGGATCCGGCCCTGCGTGGCCGCAGCGTCGTCGGCGTCCAGATCCTCGACGCGCGACAGCCCGGAGGCGGCGGCTTCTCAGGGTCGCTCTACAACCCGAACGACGGCAAGACCTATTCCGGTTCGCTGAAGCTCACGGGACCCGACTCGCTCGAGGTCTCCGGCTGCGTCATGAGCGTGTTCTGCAAGCGGCAGACCTGGACGCGCGTGAAGTGATCGCGCGCGGAGGGCGCCGGGGCGAGGCGGTGCCGCGTCGCAACAACGCGGGATCGATCGCGCGCGACTGAGGTTGCCTGGGTCTGGAACCAGCAAGGATTCTCATGACCCGGACATGTCTCGCCGCCCTTCTCGCCCTCGCCACCGTCGCGCCGGCCAGCGCCCAGGTCGAGGCCCGGCCCGTCGCGCCCGCTCCCGGCGCGCCGGGCGTGGTGAGCCAGCAGATCGACGCCACCGGGAACGAAGCCGCCGTGAGCTACTCGCCCACCGGCCGGCCGGCCGACACGATCTCCAACAACTCGGCGGCGGCGGGCAACGCCAACCAGCAGTCGCGGGTCGCGCCGCAGGGCGGTGGCGGCGGCGGCAGCCGGTGATCTCGCCTGATCCCCGGTGACCCGAGCGGCGCAGGACCCGCTAGAGGGGCCGTGATATCTGCCCGCGGCTAGAACGGGCGCGGGGCTCTCTCGGGGCGACCGCGCCGGTCTCGCGGAGGACGATCGGGCCGCACCCGTGACGGTGCGGCCGCTCCGCGGCGCGTCGCGCCTCAGGCGGCTTCGATGAGGGCCTGCGCGACGGCGTCGAGGGCGGCCTCGGCCCCGGCCCCGTTCGGGCCGCCGGCCTGCGCCATGTCGCGGCGGCCGCCGCCGCCCTTCCCGCCGAGCGCCCCGGCCCCGGCCCGGACCAGCCCGACCGCGTCGTAGCGCGCGGTCAGGTCGTCGGTGACGCCGACCACCAGCCCGGCCTTGCCGTCCGGTCCGACGCCGACCACCGCCACGATGCCGGAGCCCAGGCGCTTCTTCTCCTCGTCGACGATCGGCTTGAGGTCGCGCATGTCGAGCCCCTCGATGACGGAGCGGCGGAAGGCCACCCCGCCGATCTCGGTCT
Source organism: Methylobacterium sp. D54C (assembly GCF_053345595.1). Taxonomy (NCBI): domain Bacteria; kingdom Pseudomonadati; phylum Pseudomonadota; class Alphaproteobacteria; order Hyphomicrobiales; family Methylobacteriaceae; genus Methylobacterium; species Methylobacterium sp. D54C. The sequence continues at coordinate 705,445 of NZ_JBKFAK010000002.1, read as the reverse complement.
GCTGCGCGCCCGAGCCCGGGCCGCCCTCGCCGCCCATGGCGAGCTTGCGACGGGTCTCGGCCAGCTCGCGCTCCAGGCGGCGCCGGTCCTCCATCAGCGCGGTCAGGCGGTCGGGCGCCTCAGAGACCGGCGCCTTGAGGATGCCGGCGAGCGCCGCCAGCGTCCGGGCCTCCTCGGCGCGGTGACGGCGCGCCGCGTCGGCCGTCAGCGCCTCGATCCGGCGCACGCCCGCGCCCACCGCGCTCTCGGCCACGATGGTGATCGCCCCGATATCGCCGGTGCGCGCGGCGTGGGTGCCGCCGCAGAGCTCCACGGAGAAATTCTTGGCGCGCGGTTGCGCGGCGTCGCCGTCGACCGGCAGCCCCATCGAGACCACCCGCACCTCGTCGCCGTACTTCTCGCCGAACAGCGCGCGGGCGCCCGACGCGATCGCGTCGTCCACGGCCATCAGCTTCGTGACGACGGGCGCGTTCTGCAGCAACACCGCGTTGGCGATGTCCTCGACGCGGCCGAGCTCGTCGGCCTCGATCGGCTTCGGGTGGCTGATGTCGAAGCGCAGCCGGTCGGGGCTGACCAGCGAGCCCTTCTGGGCGACGTGGTCGCCCAGCACCTGCCGCAGGGCCTCGTGGAGCAGGTGGGTGGCCGAGTGGTTGGCCCGGATCGCCCTGCGGCGGGCGTTGTCGACCTTCAGCTCGACCGGCTGGTCGAGGCTCACCGACCCCTCCTCCACGGTGACGTGGTGGACGAACAGGTCGCCGAGCTTCTTCTGGGTGTCGGTGACCCGGGCCCGCACGCCCGGCGCCAGGATCAAGCCGGTATCGCCGACCTGGCCGCCCGACTCCCCGTAGAACGGCGTCTGGTTGACGAGGACGAGGCCGGTCTGACCAGCCTCGAGGGCCTTCACCTCGGCGCCGTCGCGCAGGAGCGCGGTCACGATGCCCTCGGCGGTCTCGGTCTCGTAGCCCAGGAACTCGGTGGCGCCGACGCGCTCGCGCAGTCCGAACCACACCGTCTCGGTCGCCGCCTCGCCCGAGCCCTTCCAGGCCTCGCGGGCCGCCTGCTTCTGGCGCTGCATCGCGGCCGCGAAGGCGTCGGTGTCCACGCCGATGCCGCGGGCCTTGAGGGCGTCCTGCGTCAGGTCGAGGGGGAAGCCGTAGGTGTCGTAGAGGGTGAAGGCGGTCTCGCCGGAGAGCTTGTCGCCCTCCCGCAGGTCGCGGCTCTCGGCGTCGAGGATCGACAGGCCCCGCTCGAGGGTGCGGCGGAAGCGGGTCTCCTCCAGCTTCAGCGTCTCGGCGATCAGGCTCTCGGCCCGCATCAGCTCCGGGTAGGCCTGGCCCATCTCGCGGACCAGGGTCGGCACGAGGCGGAACATGGTGGGCTCGCGGGCCCCCAGGATCTCGGCGTGGCGCATGGCGCGGCGCATGATCCGGCGCAGCACGTAGCCGCGGCCCTCGTTGCCCGGCAGCACGCCGTCGGCCACCAGGAAGGAGGCCGCCCGCAGGTGGTCGGCGATCACCCGGTAGGACGCCATCGTGGCCGCCTCCGGCGCCCGCGAGACCGCGTGGGCCACGGCGTCGATCAGGGCGCGGAACAGGTCGGTGTCGTAGTTCGAGTGGACGCTCTGGAGAATCGCCGCCATGCGCTCCAGGCCCATGCCCGTGTCGATCGACGGCCGCGGCAGCGGGTTCCGGACGCCCGGCTCCAGCTGCTCGTACTGCATGAACACGAGGTTCCAGAACTCGAGGAAGCGGTCGCCGTCCTCGTCCGGCGAGCCGGGCGGGCCGCCCTGCAGCGCCGGGCCCTGGTCGATGAAGATCTCCGAGCAGGGGCCGCAGGGGCCGGTATCGCCCATCTGCCAGAAATTGTCGGAGGTCCCGATCCGGATGATCTTGTCGTCGGAGAAGCCGGCGATCTTCTTCCACAGGCCTGCGGCCTCGTCGTCGTCGGCGTAGACGGTGACGAGGAGCTTGTCGGGCTTGAGGCCGAACTCCTTGGTGATCAGCGTCCAGGCCAGCTCGATCGCGCGGTCCTTGAAGTAGTCGCCGAACGAGAAGTTGCCGAGCATCTCGAAGAACGTGTGGTGGCGCGCGGTGTACCCGACATTGTCGAGGTCGTTGTGCTTGCCGCCGGCCCGCACGCATTTCTGCGCCGTCGTCGCCCGGTCGTAGGCGCGCTTCTCCATCCCGGTGAAGATGTTCTTGAACTGCACCATGCCGGCGTTCGTGAACATCAGCGTCGGGTCGTTCTTCGGCACGAGGCTCGAGGACGGCACGACCTCGTGGCCCGCCTTGGCGAAGTAGTCGAGGAAGGTCGACCGGATCTCGTTGACGCCGCTCATCGGGGCTGACTCTGGCAGTACGGACGGGAAAGGGCGGCCGCGCGTCGTCCGCCCGGCGCCCGCATGGCGCCCTCTTAAGGAGGGATGTCGCGCGAGTCACGGGCGGCCTGCCCCGAAATCTCCACGGGACGCCGCAACTCGGCCACAAGCGCGGCCGTGTTGTCGCCACATCTGTCAAGCGATGGTGAGTCCGTAGCGCCACAGCGGCGTGTGGAGAGTCGGGATAACGATGCAGGGCCGCACGGTCGGATCGCCGAGGACCATCACCGGCAAGCAGGGCCATTTCGGCTCGGGCCGCGCCGACGTGATCGCCGCACAGCCCATGCTGGGCCGTGCCCATGGCAGCCGCCCCGCGCTGTTCCGCTCCCTGCTCACCGTCTCGATGATCGCCGGCGGCCTCAGCGCCGCGCTGATCGGGTCGGGCGTGGACCTCGCCAAGGTCGGCCTGTCGCCGGCCGTGTCGGTCGCGGAGGCCGCCACCGAGCTCCCGATGCCGCGCCCGCGCATCCACACCGTCGCCCTCAGCACCCCGCTGGAGCAGACGCCGCTGCGCGCCGCCGCGAGCTTCGCCCCGGTGCACGACCTCGACACCGAGCTCGGCTCCAACACGGTCGACCGCGTGTCGTACGACTTCCTGCTGTCCGAGAGCGCCGTCGGCGATCCGAACGACATCCTCGAGTTCGGTCCGATGAAGATCCGGCGCCACCTCGTGCAGACGATCGTCCGGGCGGCCCAGGCGGTCCAGACCGATCCGGTGCTGCTGATGGCGGTAGCCGACAAGGAATCGAGCTTCGTCACGGCGGTCCAGGCCAAGACCTCCTCGGCGACGGGCCTCTACCAGTTCATCGAGCGGACCTGGCTCGGCGTGGTTCGCGACTTCGGCGCCAAGTACGGGCTGGAGAAGGACGCCGCGCTGATCACCTCCGACGCCAACGACCGGCCCGTGATCACCGATCCGGCGGAGCGCGCCCGGGTGCTGGAACTGCGCCGCGACCCGTACCTCTCGGCGCTGATGGCCGGCGAGATGCTGAAGCGCGACGCGGCCCGCATCGCCCTGCGCATCGGCCGCGAGCTGACCCTCGGCGAGGTCTACCTCGCGCACTTCCTCGGACCGGACGACGCCGAGGAGTTCCTCGCCAACGTCGTGAACAAGCCGGCCGCCGCCGCGGCGGCCCTGCTCCCGGGGCCGGCCCGGGCCAACCGCTCGATCTTCTTCGCCGCCGGGCGCTTCGTCGGGCGCGGCCGCCACCGCAAGCCCCTGAGCCTGTCGGTCGCGCAGGTGCACGAGAAGTTCGAGGCGATGATGAGCACCCGCGGGACGCGCTACCAGAACGTCCGCCAAGTCTCTGGAATCATGGCGTATGCCGACGCCGACGCCGGGCTCGCCACGCAGTAACGGCTCTGTGACGCCGGGCGGGATTCCGAACGCCCGGCGCAACCAGCGGCGGATTGCCGACTTTCCTCCTTCGAGCGCCGCATCCTCGGGCGGCGCGGAAGTCGACTTCGGGGGGAGTCCTTGAAAAAGCACCAGACGAGCGCACCCCTGCCGCTCACCGATACGCTGTCACCGGGTATTCCGCTCGATCAGATCGGTCAGAAACTGGCGTCGTTCTACGATGATCTGGTCACCGAGGGCGTGCCCGAGCACCTCGCGGCCCTGGTCCGCCGCGTGCGGCAGAACGAGGGCGACGAGGCCGCCCCGGGCGCGCCGAGCGTCGTGGCGGCCGAGGCCGGTCCGCCGCGTCTCGCGCTCGTCGTGGAGGACGATCCCGAGATCCGCGCGCTCGCCGAGACCCTCTTGGAGGAAACCGAACTCGACGTGGTCGGGTGCGACAGCGCCGAGGCCGCCCTGTCGGTCCTCCAGGCGCGCGGGGGCGACGTCGCCCTCGTCTTCGCCGACGTCCGGCTGGCCGGCGAGATGGACGGGCTCCAGCTCGCCCGCGCGGTGGCGACCCTGTGGCCCCGGGCCCGCCTGGTGATCACCTCGGGCCACGGCATTCCCCGCCCCGAGCTGCCGGCCGAGGCCGTCTTCATCGCCAAGCCGTGGCGCCCCCTCGACGTGCTGGTCGAGGCCGAGCGCGCCGCCGCCGACCCGGCCCCGCCGGTGGTCTGAGGCGTCCCGCGCGGCCGGGCCCGGCCCTTGCATCGCCGGTGACCGCGTCGGCGCGAGCCCGGAGCCTGCGACTTGCCGATCCTCTCCGTCCGCCACCGCACGGTCTACCGGTACCGGCGTCCGGTCGCCTTCGGCGAGCACCGGATCATGTTCCGGCCACGCGACAGCTACGATCAGCGGCTGATCGCGGCGACCCTCGACATTGCCCCGGAGCCGGCCACCCTGCGCTGGCTGTTCGACGTATTCGGCAACTGCGTGGCGGTCGCCACCTTCGACACCCGCGCCGAGACCCTGACCTTCGACTGCGGCATCACCCTCGACCACACCCCGGAGCACGCGCCGGTCTTCCCGCTGGCGCCGCACGCGACCCACTACCCGTTCGGCTACGGGGCCGAGGACATGCCGGACCTCGCCCGCTCCATCGAGCGGCAATGGCCGGACCCGCGGCACGAGGTCGATGCCTGGGCGCGGAGCTTCCTGCCGCCGCAGGGCCGTATCCCGACGCAGGAGCTGCTGGCCGCGATGACGCGCAGCGTGCGGGCGAACTTCACCTATCTCGCCCGCTCCGAGAAGGGCGTGCAGGATCCGCTGACGACCCTGCGCACGAAGCTCGGCTCGTGCCGGGACTTCGCGGTGCTGATGATGGAGGGCGTCCGGGCGCTCGGCATGGCCGCCCGCTTCGTCTCCGGATACCTCTACAACCCGCGCAACGACCGGGCGCGCCACGTCGGCGGCGGCTCCACCCACGCCTGGCTGCAGGTCTACCTCCCGGGCGCCGGCTGGGTCGAGTTCGACCCGACCAACGGCATCGTGGGCAACCGCGACCTGATCCGCGTGGCGGTGACCCGCGATCCGGCCCAGGCCGTGCCGCTGCACGGCTCCTTCTTCGGCCTCGCCAGCGACGATCTCGGCATGCGCGTCGACGTCGACGTGGTGGAACTGCCGGCCGACGGGCCGGCGGCCCGAACCGTGCAGGGGCCGGAGACCTCCCTGGCGCGTTGAGTTCGCGCGCACCCGGACCCGGAACGAGCGTGCGTGGCGACTCCGCGCGGACGGCGACAGAGCAAGGTGGCCCCGATGAAGATCAGGACCGGTTTCGATATCGCTTTCACGCTGTCGCAGCCGACACCGATGATCCTGATGCTGAGCGTCCATCCCTCGCGGATCGACGACGTGCTGACCCCGCACGCGATCGGGTTCGATCCGCCGCTCGAGGCGCGGACGTACCGGGACGGCTTCGACAACATCTGCCACCGCATCGTCGCGCCGCCCGGTCAGCTGACCATCGCGGTCGACTTCACGGTCGAGGATTCGGGCGAGCCCGATCCGGTCGTGCCGGACGCCCGGCAGATCCCGGTCCAGGACCTGCCCGACGACGTCCTGATCTTCCTCCTGGGCTCGCGCTACTGCGACACCGACAAGCTCTCGCAGACCGCGTGGTCCCTGTTCGGCGGCACGCCGGAGGGCTGGGCCCGCGTCCAGGCGATCGTCGACTACACGCACGAGCGGATCCGCTTCGACTATCAGCGCGCCGACGCGACCCGGAGTGCGCACGACGCCTTCATGCAGCGCGAGGGCGTGTGCCGGGACTTCGCGCACCTGGCGATCACCCTGTGCCGGTGCATGAATATCCCGGCCCGCTACGCCACCGGCTACCTCGGCGATATCGGCGTGCCGAAGGATCCGGCGCCGATGGACTTCTCCGCGTGGTTCGAGGTCTTCCTCGAAGGGCCCGAGGGGCCGCGCTGGTACACGTTCGACGCCCGCCACAACCGGCCCCGCATCGGCCGCATCGTCATGGCCCGCGGCCGCGACGCCACCGACTGCGCCATCTCGACGAACTTCGGCTACGCCCACCTCGCGCGCTTCGACGTCCATACGGACGAGGCCCCCTGAGCCGCGCACGCGTTCGTGATATCGCGCACCGCACGGCCAAGCCGGCCTGCGTATTCCGCCGGACAGCAAATTCCGGGCGGAAGTATGGAACTGCTAGCCTATGCTCACGCTTGTAATGGCAAAGGTTATTGCACAGGTAGGCCACTCATGAAGACCACGGTCACCGCACTCGCCGCGCTCCTCGGCGTGTCTGTTCTTGCCGCCACGCCCGTCCTCGCCGCTTCGTCGTACGATCCCTTCGGCACGGATAGTGCCGACGAGTACTACTCCGATCAGGGACAGTACGGTTACCAGGGCTCTTTTGCCCCGGGCTACGGCCAGGGCGTGCAGGCCGCGCCGCAGGCGCAGGTCCAGCCGATCCCCCGCGAGATCGTCGCGTTCAACGGGCCCTACGCGCCCGGCACGATCGTGGTCTCCACCGCCGAGCGGCGCCTGTACTACGTGCTCGGCAACGGTGAGGCGATCCGCTACGGCGTCGGCGTCGGCCGTCCGGGCTTTAGCTGGAGCGGCACCAACAAGATCACCGCCAAGCGTGAGTGGCCGTCGTGGACGCCCCCGAAGGCCATGATCGCCCGTCGTCCCGACCTGCCGCGCTACATGGCGGGCGGCATCGAGAACCCCCTCGGCGCCCGGGCCATGTATATCGGCAGCACCGAGTACCGCATCCACGGCTCCAACGAGCCGGACACGATCGGTCAGGCAGTCTCGTCGGGCTGCATCCGGATGACCAACGACGACGTCACCGACCTGTACGAGCGCGTGAAGGTCGGCGCCAAGGTCGTCGTCCTGAACTGAGCGCGCGGCGCGGGATCACCCGCGCCCCTAGCCCGCCTGTGCCGCACGGGCCGCGTCATCCCACCCGGGGGCGCGGCCCGTCGCGTGTGCGGTCGCCTGCGCGGGGCTGCGCCTCAGGGAACGACGCGGCCGACGGCCGTCTGCGGCGGGCTGAACGAGGCGATCGGCATGTCGCAGAAGCAGCGCACGCCGAGGGGCCGCGGCCCCGGCAGCGGGCAGGAGTACGGCTTCGGGCCGGTGATTCCCTGCTGGACGGCGTCGCAATTGTAGCCGACCGGGGCGCGCTGCGCCCGGCGCGGGACCGGCCGGTAACCGCCGTCGTAGCCCGGATCGTCGTAGTACTGGGCGAAGGCCGCGCTACTCGGAGCGACGGCGGCGAGCGCCAGGGCGGCGACCGCCAGACGGAGAGGTCCACGCAGGCCGGATCGGCCGGAAACAGTGACGCGCATCCCTGAACCCTTCACTCGGCGCGGACCCAACGCGTCCGCCCGGCGGCTCTCGGCGGCAATACCGGCGAAAACGAGACGGCCCGCCCCCGGATCAGGAGCGGGCCGCGGCCCCGTTCGTCGGTGCGAGCGTCAGTGCGACGCGCGCTCGGCGGCGTCCTGGGCGTTCTGGGCCGTCTGCTTCGCGGCGTCCTGGCCCTGCTCCATGGCCTTGCGGGCCTCGTCGGCACCCTGCTGCATCGCCGACTTGGCGCGCTCGGCGCCCTGCTGCATCGCGCTCTGCGCGAGGCCGCTAAACTCCTTCGCCTGGGCCTGGATGGCGGCGAACTGGCTGCGGACGAACTCGGCTTGGTGCTGCATCGCCTCCTGCATGTCCCGGGAGCGGACGAGCTTCTGGGCGAGGTCGAAGGCCGCGTTCACGTTCTGCTCGGCATACTCGAAGCCGCGCGAGGACGCGTCCAGCGCGTTGGAGCGCGCCAGCTCGGCCGAGCCCTGCACGGTGTCGGCGGTGCGGCGAGCCGCGCCGATGAAGCTGTCGAACGCCTTCCGGGCCTGCTCGACGCTCTTCTCGGCGAAGTCGCGCATCTCGGCCGGAACTTCGTAGTTCGGGGGGTTGCTCATACGTCGTCTCCTCTCTTCATTGGCCTGTGGATGGCGCTTTGTGCGGTGCACAATAACTGATTCGCCGCCATATGCCACCCGCGCTCACGGCGTTAAGGTTGACATAACGTAAACGTGTGACGGTTGCGCCGAGAGTCCAGCGCCGCGGCGCGGGGGAGTTTACAATAGGGCTACGGTCGCGCGCGTTTCTCGGGCAAAGCGGGACCGTTGAGCGTCAGGATCGCGTAGGGTTCGAGGTCGCGGGCTTTGGAGACGACAGTGACACCGACGGCCGCTGCAGCCCCGCCCGGGCTGGGGACTGCCTTCGCGACCTGGGAGCGCCTGCCCGCGCTGGCGGCCGCTCTGGGCGCGCGCGACGCCGTGCATCTCGTGATCGATCCGTCGGAGGCCCGGATCCTGTCCGCGTCCGAAGCGGCGGCGGGTCTCGCCGCGGTTCTGGACGGCCCGGCCCTCGCCGACCTGACCCGGCAGATCGCGACCGCGGTGGCGGGCGACGCCGCGCCCCGCCTCGCGCGCCTGCGCCTCGATGTCCGCCGGATCGCGCCGCCGGTCCTGTGCTGGCTGGCGCGCGGCGCGCAGGCCGACGGCCGGCCCGCGATCCTCGTCGTGCCGACCTCGCCGGTGGCGGCTGGCCGCGGGCGTCCGATCCGCCCGCTCGATCCACCGGTCGACGCGCCCGTTGGGCATCCCGTGGCGGCGCGGGCGCTTCCCCAGGAGCCGCAATCGCCTCCGGCGACGCCGCTCCGGCGCGACGACCGCTTCCTCTGGCGCCTCGATGCCGCGGGTGTCCTGACGACCCTCACAGGCCCGGAGGCGCTCGCTGGGCTGGTCGGGCAGCGCTGGCAGGATCTGGCCGAGAGCGGGCGCCTCTCAGGCGCCGACGCCGTGCTGGCGGCCCTGCGCGACCGGCGCACCTTCCGCGGGGAACCGGCGGTCCTCGATGCCGGCACCGGGGCGTTCCGGGTCGACCTGTCCGGGGCCCCGCTCGGGCGGGGCGACGCGGCCTTCTCGGGCTTCGGCGGCTTCGGCCTGATCCGCAGCGCCCCGGCCGGCAACCCGAGACCGGTCGCGACGCCGGAGCCGATTCCGGAGCCCATGCCCGAGCGCGTTCCCGAGCCCGTGCCCTCCGCGACGCCGGAGCCGGCAACGTCCGAGGTTGCCAAGCCCGCTGCCGTCCCGGCCGGGACCGGCGACGCCGCGATCCCTGTCGCGATTCCTGTCGCGGTCGACGCGGATCATGTCGCCGCGCCGCTGTCGAACGACGAGCACGCCGCGTTCCGCGAGATCGCCCGCGCACTGGGCGCCCGCTACGCCGGTGACGAGGCCGGATCGGGGTCGCCCCGGACCGCGGGTGGGGCGGTGATGCCGTTCCCGGCGCCGCAGGCCGGTCCGGCGGAGACCGGCGCGACCGCCGCGGATCCCGATGTCGAGACCGGGCCGGTGGAGGCCGAGCCGGTCGCCGACGCGCCGCCGTCCCCGGAATCCGATCTCCTCGGCGGATTGCCGGTGCCGGTTCTGGTCCATCGCGACGGAGCGATCGTCGCGGCGAATCGCGCCCTCCTCGATCTGACCGGCCATCCCGACCTGCCGAGCCTCGCGCGCCTCGGTCTCCCGGGATTGCTCCCCGGCCTCCCCCCGGCGGAGACGGCCGACCCGTCCGCGCGCCGGACGACCGTCGCGACGGCCGACGGCGGCGCCCGTCCCGTCGAAATCCGGGCCGGCGCCCTCCCCTGGTCGGGCGCGACCGCGACGTGCCTGGTCGTGCGCCCGGTCGAGGACGCCGACATCGCCGACGCCCTCACGGCCGAGCGCCTCGCCCGCGCCGCTGAGACCGAGCGGACGGCCAGCGCCGAGGCGACTCTGGACGCGCTGGAAACAAGCGTCGTCACGGTCGACGGGGCCGGGCGCATCGTCGCGTTGAACCGCGCGGCGGCCGGCCTGTTCGGCTGCGATCCGCGCGAGATCGTCGGCAGCAGCTTCGTCACGCTCTTCGACCGGGAGAGCGTCCTGACGGTCGCCGATGCCCTGATGGGCACCGCCCCGGGGCGGCGGATCGTGCGCATCGACGGCGCTCCGATGTCGTTGACTGTGGCGGCGACGGCGGGCCGGCGCGTGGCCCAGATCGCCCGCGCCGAGGACGAGGCCCTCGCGCGGAGCGCGGAGGGCGGCCCGGAGCCCGCGCCGGGCCGCGCCGATGCCCTCGACCGGCTCGGCTGCGCCGTCCGCGAGCCCGTGTCCGGGATCGTCGACCTGGCCGGCGCGATGCTGAAGGAACCGTTCGGCCCCCTCGGCGACGCGCGCTACCGGGGCTGCCTCGCCGAGATCAAGGCCTCGGGCGAGGCGATGCTGGAGCGCGTCGGGAAACTCCTGGACCTCGCCGCCGTCGAGGCCGGCGCGCTCCACCTGGAGCCGCGCGCCCTCGACCTCAACGACGTCGTGGCGAGCTGTGTCGCCCAGCTCCAGGCGGAGGCGGCGCGGGGGCGCATCGTGATGCGGACGAGCTTCTCGACCGATATCGGCGACCTGGAGGCCGACGAGCGCTCGGTCAGCCGCGCGGCCAGCTTGGTGATCGAGAACGCGATCCGACGCTCCACGGCCGGCAGCCAGATCATCGTGTCCACCGGGTCCGCCGAGCGGGCGGGGATCGCCGTGCGGGTGCGCGAGACCGGCGCCGGCCACGCGCCGCGGGCGGCAGCGCCGCAGGGCGATGTCGAGGACGGGCTGGCGCTGCCGCGGGCGCTCGTGGAGGCCAATGGCGGGCGCCTGCAGCTCTCCGCCCGACCGGAAGACGGCACGCTCGTGGAGATCATCATGCCCGCGCGGCGGGCGGCCAACGGCTAGGGGTGAGCGCCCCCCACCCCCGCGGGGCGGAAACAGAGGGCCGCCGGTGACAGCGGCCTCGGGCGCGCGCGCTTGACAGCGCAGCATCGAAGCCCCAATCAGCCCTTACATTGCGCCCAATCTATTCACGGGAATTGAGCTGCGCAGGAGCGCGCCAAACTGCGATGATATCGTCATCGTAGATTGGCGGCTACGTTACTTTGGAAGTCCTGGCTGCGCGGCGGAGACCGCGATACGATCGGGCGCCAAAACAGGGATGGGACGCCATGGTAGGCAAGGTGATCGAGGTTCAATCCGCGTGGCGCGAGGGTGCGCACGTGGACGATGCCAAGTACCGGGAGATGTACGCGGCTTCGGTCGCCGATCCCAACGCGTTCTGGGCCGAGCACGGCAAGCGCATCGACTGGATGAAGCCGTTCTCGACGGTGAAGAACACCAGCTTCGAGCCCGGCAAGGTCTCGATCAAGTGGTTCGAGGACGGCAAGACCAACGTCGCCCACAACTGTATCGATCGCCATCTCGAGACCCGCGGCGACCAGACCGCGATCATCTGGGAAGGCGACAACCCCGACGAATCCAAGCACATCACCTACCGCGAGCTGCACGCGCAGGTCTGCCGGATGGCCAACGTCCTGCGCAACCGCGGCGTCGGCAAGGGCGACCGCGTCACGCTCTACATGCCGATGGTCCCGGAAGCCGCCTACGCGATGCTCGCCTGCGCGCGGCTCGGGGCGATCCACGCCATCGTGTTCGGCGGCTTCTCGCCGGATTCCCTCGCCTCGCGCATCCAGGGCTGCGGCTCCAAGGTGGTGATCACCGCCGACGAGGGCCTGCGCGGCGGCCGCAAGGTGCCGCTGAAGGCCAATGTCGACGAGGCGATCAAGCGTCTCGGGACCGACCTCGTCGACCACGTGATCGTCGTGCGCCGCACCGGCGGCAGCGTCGCCATGGAGGCGGGCCGGGACGTCTACTACGACGAGGCCGCCGAGCAGGTGACGGACGAGTGCCCCGCCGTGGCGGTGGAGGCCGAGCACCCGCTCTTCATCCTCTACACCTCCGGCTCGACCGGGCAGCCGAAGGGCGTGGTGCACACCACCGGCGGTTACCTCGTCTACGCGTCGATGACGCACGAGTACGTCTTCGATTACCGCGAAGGCGACGTGTACTGGTGCACCGCCGATGTCGGCTGGGTCACGGGCCACAGCTACATCGTGTACGGGCCGCTCGCGAACGGCGCCACGACGCTGATGTTCGAGGGCATCCCGACCTACCCGTCGACCTCCCGGTTCTGGGAAGTGGTCGACAAGCACAAGGTCAACATCTTCTACACGGCGCCGACCGCGATCCGCTCGCTGATGGGCGGCGGCGAGGGACCGGTGAAGAAGACCTCGCGGCAATCGCTCCGCGTGCTGGGCTCCGTGGGCGAGCCGATCAACCCGGAAGCCTGGGAGTGGTACTACAACGTCGTCGGCGACCAGCGCTGCTCGATCGTCGACACGTGGTGGCAGACCGAGACCGGCGGCATCCTGATCACCCCGCTGCCGGGCGCCACCGCCCTGAAGCCGGGCTCGGCGACCCGGCCGTTCTTCGGCGTGAAGCCCGAGATGGTCGACGCCGAGGGCAAGGTCCTGGAGGGCCCCTGCGAGGGCAATCTCTGCATCTCCGATTCCTGGCCGGGCCAGATGCGCACGGTCTACGGCGACCATGAGCGCTTCGAGCAGACCTACTTCTCGACCTACCCGGGCAAGTACTTCACCGGCGACGGCGCCCGCCGCGACGCGGACGGCTACTACTGGATCACCGGCCGGGTCGACGACGTCATCAACGTCTCGGGCCACCGGATGGGCACCGCCGAGGTCGAGTCGTCCCTGGTCGCCCACCCGAAGGTGGCCGAGGCCGCGGTGGTGGGCTACCCGCACAACGTGAAGGGCCAGGGCATCTACGCCTACGTGACCCTGAACGACGGCGAGGAGGGCGACGACGCCCTGCGCAAGGAGCTCGTGACCTGGGTCCGCAAGGATATCGGGCCGATCGCCTCGCCGGACCTGATCCAGTTCGCGCCCGGCCTGCCCAAGACTCGCTCGGGCAAGATCATGCGCCGGATCCTGCGCAAGATCGCCGAGGACGATTTCAGCTCGCTCGGCGACACCTCGACGCTCGCCGAGCCGGCCGTCGTCGACGACCTGATCGAGAACCGGCAGAACCGGGGCTGATCGCACCCGTGCCGCCCCGGCGGCGCGGGTTCGGACCGGGGCGGGTGCCGGGGCGGCGCCCGCTCCCAACAAGAACCACGAGTCTCAACGCGAAGAACCGGGGGGCCAGAGCAGGCCCTCGCGGGAGGAACACCCATGAGCGGCACGACACTGAACACCCGAGGGCGCGCGGCGCCCCCGGGACCACGCCCACGCGAGACCGCCGCCGATCCGCAGGTCGAGCGGATCGCCCGGACACCCGAGTTCCAGCAGCTCGTTCACGAGCGCACCCGCTTCGCCTGGATCCTGACGATCCTGATGCTGGTCGTCTATTTCGGCTTCATCGGCCTGATCGCCTTCGACAAGTCGCTCCTCGCCGTGAAGGTCGGCGGCACCGCCTCCCTCGGCCTGTTCGCGGGCGTGTTCGTGATCCTGTTCGCCTTCGCGCTCACGGGGGTCTACGTCGCCCGGGCCAACACGCGCTTCGACGCGCTGAGCGAAGCCCTGAAGCGGAGCGTGGCCCGATGAACCGCCTCCTCCTCGGCCTGACGCTCGCCACGATCGTCGCGAGCGCCGCCTACGCGGCCGGCCCGGATCTCGGTGCCGTCGCGCAATCGGCCACGAACTGGCCGGCCATCCTGATGTTCCTGTTCTTCGTGTTGCTGACGCTCGGCATCACCTACCGGGCGGCCAAGGGCACCAAGTCGGCCGCCGACTTCTACGCGGCGGGCGGCGGCATCTCGGCCGGCACCAACTCGCTGGCGATCGCCGGCGACTACATGTCAGCGGCCTCGTTCCTCGGCATCTCCGGCCTCGTCTACACCTCGGGCTTCGACGGGCTGATCTACTCGACGGGCTTCCTGGTCGGCTGGCCGATCGTGCTGTTCCTGATCGCGGAGCGCCTGCGCAACCTCGGCAAGTTCACCTTCGCCGACGTGGCGAGCTTCCGCCTCGACCAGACCGCGATCCGCATCATCTCGGCGGTGGGCACCCTGGTGGTGGTGGCCTTCTACCTGATCGCCCAGATGGTCGGCGCGGGGAAGCTGATCCAGCTCCTGTTCGGCCTGCCCTACCTCTACGCGGTGATCATCGTCGGCGTCCTGATGATCGTCTACGTCGCCTTCGGCGGCATGAAGGCGACCACCTGGGTGCAGGTGATCAAGGCCTGCCTGCTGCTCGGCGGCGCGACCTTCATGGCCGGCGCGGTGCTGCTGAAGTACGGCTTCAACCCGGAATCGCTGTTCGCCAGCGCCGTTCAGGTCCACCCGAAGGGCGACGCCATCATGGCGCCGGGCGGTCTGGTGTCGAACCCGGTCGAGGCGATCTCGCTCGGCGTCGGCCTGATGTTCGGCACCGCCGGCCTGCCGCACATCCTCATGCGATTCTTCACGGTCTCGGACGCCCAGGCCGCCCGCAAGTCGGTGTTCTACGCCACCGGGCTGATCGGCTACTTCTACATCCTGACCTTCATCATCGGCTTCGGCGGCATCGCGCTGCTGATGTCGGACCCGGTCTACTTCAAGCTCGGTCCGGCCGGCGCCTTCGACAAGCTGAAGGACATGATCGGCGGCACCAACATGGTGGCGGTGAACCTCGCCAACGCGGTGGGCGGGCCGTACTTCCTCGGCTTCATCTCCGCGGTGGCCTTCGCGACGATCCTCGCGGTCGTCGCCGGGCTCACGCTCGCCGGGGCCTCGGCGATCAGCCACGACCTCTACGCCCAGGTGATCGCCCGCGGGCGCACCACCGAGAAGCACGAGGTCAACCTGTCGAAGATCTCGGCCGTGGTGATCGGGATCGTGGCGATCTACCTCGGCTACGTGTTCGAGAACCAGAACGTCGCCTTCATGGTCGGCCTCGCCTTCGCGGTGGCGGCGAGCTGCAACTTCCCGGTGCTGGCCATGTCGATCCTGTGGCGCGGCACCACCACCTGGGGCGCGCTTGCCGGCGGCCTCGTCGGCCTGCTCGCGGCGGTCATCATGGTGGTGCTGTCGAAGGCCGTGTGGGTGACCACGCTGGGCAATCCCGCCCCGCTCTTCCCCTACGACAACCCGGCGCTGTTCTCGATGCCGCTGGCCTTCGCGACGATCTGGGTCGTCTCCCTCGTGGACAAGTCCCGCCGGGCCCAGCGCGAGCGGGCCGCCTTCGAGGCGCAGTACGTGCGCTCCGAGACCGGCATCGGGGCGGCCGGCGCGCACGCGCACTGACGGCCTTCCGAAGCGTCGAACAGGCGAAGGGCGCGGCGCGAGCCGCGCCCTTCGTCGTTCCGGTGACAACTGCGTACGCGCCCATGTTGATGGGGGTCTTCACGATCGCTTTACCGGTTGACCGCTCCGATCGGTGCGATAACGCATAGGTGATCTGCGCCGTGCGCAGAACCGCCCGGGAATCGGGCCGGTGAGCGGGCGATCCGTGTCGCGGGCCGCCCAAATGCGTCTGGGAGGACCTGTTTCATGGCTGTGGCAACCGCGAGTGCGCGGACAGGGGACGCCGCGAGGCCGATGACGTCGGCCGAGAAGCGGGTGATCTTCGCGTCCTCGCTCGGCACCGTGTTCGAGTGGTACGATTTCTATCTCTACGGCTCTCTGGCGGCGATCATCGGCGCGCAATTCTTCTCGGCCTACCCGCCGGCCACGCGCGACATCTTCGCCCTGCTGGCCTTCGCGGCCGGCTTCATCGTCCGCCCGTTCGGCGCCCTCGTGTTCGGCCGTGTCGGCGACCTTGTCGGCCGCAAGTACACCTTCCTCGTCACGATCCTGATCATGGGTCTGTCGACCTTCATCGTCGGCATCCTGCCCAACGCGGCGACCATCGGCATCGCGGCCCCGATCATCCTGATCGTCCTGCGCCTCGCCCAGGGCCTCGCGCTCGGCGGCGAGTATGGCGGCGCGGCGACCTACGTGGCCGAGCACGCCCCCAACGGCCGGCGCGGCTTCTACACGAGCTGGATCCAGACGACCGCGACCCTGGGCCTGTTCCTGTCGCTGATGGTGATCCTGGCGACCCGGACCATCACCGGCGAGGCCGCCTTCGCCGAGTGGGGATGGCGCATCCCGTTCCTGGTCTCGGTGCTGCTGCTCGGCATCTCGGTCTGGATCCGTCTCCAGCTCTCCGAATCCCCGGCCTTCCAGAAGATGAAGGAGGAGGGCAAGACCTCGAAGGCGCCGCTCACGGAGGCGTTCGGCCAGTGGCGGAACGCGAAATTCGCGATCATCGCCCTGTTCGGGCTCGTCGCCGGCCAGGGCGTGGTCTGGTACACGGGCCAGTTCTACGCGCTGTTCTTCCTGCAATCGATCCTGAAGGTCGACGGCTACACGGCCAACCTGCTGATCGCGTGGTCGCTGCTCTTCGGCACCGGCTTCTTCGTGGTCTTCGGCTGGCTGTCCGACAAGATCGGTCGCAAGGTCATCATCCTGGCGGGCTGCGCGATCGCGGCGGCGACGTTCTTCCCGATCTTCAAGGGGATCACCTCGACGGCCAACCCGAAGCTCGAGGCGGCGATCGAGAACGTGAAGGTGACGGTGACGGCCGATCCGGCCGCCTGCGGAACCCTGTTCAACCCGGTCGGGACCCGGGTCTTCACCCAGCCCTGCGACCTCGCCCGCGACTTCCTGTCGAAGTCGTCGGTCCGCTACTCGACCGCCCCCGGCGCGGCCGGCCAGCCCACCACGATCCGGGTCAACGACACCGAGATCCCGTACCCGCAGGGCGGCAACGTCGAGGCCAACAAGGCCACGACCGCCGCGCTGCAGGCCGCGGGCTACCCGAAGGCCGGCGACCCCGAGATCGTCAAGATGTCGAACCCGTTCGACATCTTCCGGCCGCAGGTCGCGCAGGTGATCGGCCTGCTGTTCATCCTCGTGCTCTTCGTCACGATGGTCTACGGCCCGATCGCCGCCATGCTGGTGGAGCTGTTCCCGACCCGGATCCGCTACACCTCGATGTCGCTGCCCTACCATATCGGCAACGGCTGGTTCGGCGGCCTCCTGCCGGCGACCGCCTTCGCCATGGTGGCCCAGACCGGCGACATCTATTTCGGCCTCTGGTACCCGATCGTCATCGCGGTCGCGACGGTGATCATCGGCGTGTTCTTCGTGCCGGAGACCAAGGATCGCGACATCTTCGCCGACACCTGATCGGCGCGAGCCGACCGGACCGAGGTCCGGCGCGTGTCAAAGACGCCCAGGCAGCTCACGCTGCCTGGGCGTTCTCGTTCGTACGGCACGACGCGGCCATCCCGCTTGTGTCGAGCCTGCAACGCGGCGGCGAAATAGCGACCCGTGCGGTTCCTCACGGATTGCGTTTCGTCTGATCCTATACGGATGTGTCAAGTATCGAGGCCCGGCGGAAACAGGCCTCCGCCGACCGGATCCGGAGCGTCAATTGTCCTGGTCCAAACTTTTGATGTTGCGAGAGGCGACTTATTGCAACTGCAAGTAATCTGACCGGCGACCCTGAGCTCATCGAAGGCGCGCCCGTCACCCGAGCCTGGACAAGATTTAACCTGCCGACAATCGGCCCGGTGGAACCCGATGCGGTACGAGCCCGTATCGGCTTTCCCTCCGCACCGGGCCCCTGGGATATCGAACGTGAACACCGTCCTGACACTTCTGCGCAGTCAGCCCGGCACGAAGCCACCGCTTCTCCTTGTGATTACCTGGTCCCTCGTCGCCACTGGGCTCTGGATCCTGATCAACGGGTACGCCGGACGGCTGGTCTGGTGGTGGTGATGCGCCTCACCGCCCCCGATCGCTCTCGGGGTACCCGGTGAGATAGGCGCCGAGGAGATACCCTGCCTGATGCGCGGTGAGATATCCCAACACGATCAGGACGCGCAGCAGGTCGATCCCGTAGACCGACACGAAGATCGTCGTGGCGGTGAACAGGATTACCGACGAGGTCAGGGCGAGGATGATCACCGAGTAGGATCGGCCGAGAAGCCATCCCACGAGAAACAACAGCGCTGCGACCACCATCTCGTCACTCGACCCGGAGCTGTTCCAGGAAGTTCTCCACGCGAGCTTCCGGCGCATTTCTCCGCGATGATGGCGTGCGGCCGAGAAAATTTCAACCCGCGGCGCAGACACCGCGCCTATTCGATAAGTTTGGAATATTACACCCGTAATGTTGCACCAAAGATAGTTTTCCCGGACGCCGACCATTCATTGCCGAGCTTGGTCGGGCACCGCGTCTGTTCACGGCAATGCTGGGCGGGAGCGCCCGCTCGGCAAACAATCGACCCGGCCGATCCGATCGCGGCGTATCGTTAACGCGGCGCGGCGGCGCGACCGCGGGCGTTCCGGGGCGTCCGGACCGGTGCGGCCGCCCCCGAGGTGGCGCGCCGTCCCGGAGGGCGGGAGACGGCCCGCCGGCTCAGTGCCGGAAGTGGCGGTGCCCCGTCAGGACCATGGCGAGACCGGCCTCGTCGGCCGCCGCGACCACGTCCGCGTCGCGCATCGAGCCGCCGGGCTGGATCACCGCGGTGGCGCCCGCCTCGGCTGCCGCCATGAGGCCGTCCGCGAACGGGAAGAACGCGTCCGACGCCACCACCGAGCCGACAGCGAGGCTCTCGGCCAGCCCGAGACGCTTCGCCCCCTCGGCGGCCTTCCAGGCGGCGATGCGCGAGGAATCGACCCGGGACATCTGGCCCGCGCCGATGCCGACCGTGGCGCCGGCCTTCGCGTACACGATGGCGTTCGACTTCACGTGCTTGGCCACCCGGTAGGCGAACCGGAGATCGGCCAGCTCGGCCTCGCTCGGCGCGCGCTTGGTCACGACCGTGAGCGGCATGTCGTCGACGACCGCCGCGTCCCGGCTCTGGACCAGCAGCCCGCCCGCGAGGGTCCGCACGGTCTCCCCGCCGGCCCGCGGGTCGGGCACGCCGCCGGCCAGCAGCAGGCGCAGGTTCTTCTTGCCGGCCACGATGGCCGCCGCCTCGGGCGTGGCGTCGGGGGCGATGATCACCTCCGTGAAGATCTCGACGATCCGGCGGGCCGCCTCGGCGTCGAGGGTCCGGTTCAGGGCGACGATGCCGCCGAACGCGGAGGTCGGGTCGCAGCTCAGGGCGCGCTCGTAGGCCTCGAGCAGGCTCGCCCCCTCGGCGACGCCGCAGGGGTTGGCGTGCTTGATGATGGCCACGGCGGCGGTCCGGGCCGGGTCGAACTCGGCCACGCACTCGTAGGCGGCGTCCGTGTCGTTGAAGTTGTTGTAGGACAGCTCCTTGCCCTGGAGCTGGCGGGCGGTGGCCACGCCCGCCCGGACCTTACCGGGGGCGCGGTAGAAGGCGGCCGACTGGTGGGGGTTCTCGCCGTAGCGCAGTTCCTGGCCCAGGGAACCGCCGAAGGCCCGGAACCGGGCCGGCGCCTCGGCGCCGAAGCGGCCCGCCATCCAGTTGGCGATGGCGGCATCGTAGGACGCGGTGCGGGCGAAGGCCTTCTGCGCCAAGCTCCGGCGCAGATCCGCGCCGAGTGCGCCGTCCTGCGCCTCGAGGGCGGCGAGGACGCCGGCATAGTCCGACACGTCGGTGACGACGGCGACGTCCGCGTGGTTCTTGGCCGCCGCGCGGATCATCGCCGGGCCGCCAATATCGATGTTCTCGATGCAGTCGGCGTCGGACCGGTCGGCCGCGATGGTCGCCTCGAACGGGTAGAGGTTGACCACGAGGAGATCGATGGCGCCGATGCCGTGGGCGGCGAGCGCGGCCTGGTGCTCCGGGTTGTCGCGGATGGCGAGCAGGCCGCCGTGGACCGCTGGGTGCAGCGTCTTGACCCGGCCGTCCATCATCTCCGGGAACCCCGTCAGGTCGGCGACCTCGGTGACCGGCAGGCCGGCCTCCTGCAGGGTCCGGTGGGTGCCCCCGGTCGAGACCAGCGCGATGCCGCGGGCGTGGAGCGCCCGGGCGAAGTCGACGAGGCCGGTCTTGTCCGAGACCGAGAGGAGCGCGCGGGAGACCCGCACCTGATCGTGCGCCATAGCTTCGTGCCGAAAGTTCGAGATTTTCCGGCGCGGTAGCATGGAAACGGTGAGCCCGGCCAGCCGGCCCTGTCCGGAGACCTGTCCGGATACCCGTCAGGGCGCCACGCCGCGCAGGGGCGCGGAGGCCCGACGCTCGAAGCTCCACCGGACTTCCACATCGTCGGATACCCGCAGGTGGAGGACGATCTGGTCGGTCCGGCGCGGTCCGGTCAGGCCCGAGAAGTAGACGCTCTCCTCGATGGCGATCTCGGCGTTCTCGGCGCTGAACACCCAGACCTCCCCGAGCGCCGAGGCGAGTTCCAGCCCCTCCGGGACGCTGCGCACCGCGATGCCGGGATGCAGGTGGAAACGGATCACCACGTCCTGCGGGCGCAGCCGCCGCCCGCGGCTGAGCCCCTTGCCCTGGCGCAGGAAGGCGTCGCGGCCCTCCAGGCGCGCCGTCGCGTGGAAGAGCTGCCAGCGGCGCTCGTGCACGATGCCGAATTCGGGGGCGTAGCCGTTGTGCCGGGCCGCGAGGACGACGCTGTCGGCCTCCTCGGCCCGCTCGGCCGCCACCGCCGATGGACCGCTCAGGACCACGGGCCCGCGCCGACCGATCAGCCAGTCCGCCAGCAGCCGCTCGCCCCACCACCCGGTGCGGGTGAGGAACCGGCAGGATGAGGCGTGGGCCACCGAGGCCGTCGAATGGGCCGGCGTCGAGCGGGCGAGGAGGCGCAGATCCGCGCCGCTGGCCGGCAGGCCGCAATTGACCACGATGCGCTGCGGCCCGCTCGACATCTCGAAGGCGAGGCAGCCCGCACCGGCATTCACCGCGTAGGGCAGCGGCGGGCTGGCACCGACATCGGCCACGATCACCACCCGGCCGCCCTCCAGGCGCTCGTAGCCCGAGTTCGGCGCGTGCATCAGCGGGCGGGCGAGCGCGCCGTCATAGACCAGCAGGGTCGCGAGATGGTCCGCGTCCGTGGCGCCCATGCCGTTGAAGTGGCTCAGCGAGGCGTCCGGGTGGCGGAGCAGTCGCAGCAGCGGCAGCATCCGGTCGACCGCGCGCAGGAGCGCCAGCGGCGGCTCGACGCTGCGGCTCAGGTAGCTCTGCCGCAGCGGCAGGAGGTCGAGGAGCAGCTCCATGGCGTAGCGCGGGTCGCGGGAGCGGTGGCCGCCGTCGGTCAGGATCTGCCGGTCGAGCTCCCGCGTCAGGATGCGGGTCGCCCGGCGCAGGATCGGCTGGATGCCGTCGCAGCACAGGCCGGCGTAACAGAGCGCCACCGCGGCGTTCAGGCGCCATTGCGGCGGCACACCGCGCCGGAGGTCGCGCTCGAGCTGCTGGGCGTTGCGGCCGATCGCCTTGAGGAAGTTCTGGTAGAAGCCGTGGTCGGCCCCCTCCAGCACGAGGGGCGACTGGCACAGGAACGAGATCAGCCGGCGCGCCGCCACCGGCGTCTGGCGGGCGAGCGCCGCGTCGCCGCGGCCGGCGATGAAATCGGCCACGAAGGCGCGGGCATTGGCGCGGGCCAGCGCGGTGTCGGCGGCGCGCAGGTGGCGCAGCCAGCCGAAGCCGTAGAGCTCGTCGGCCCATTCCGGCGACGGTGCCGCGTAGTCGAAGGGCGAGCCGCCGCTCGCCGCGAGCGATCGGCCGGCGAAGACGAACAACCCGGCATAGATGTCGTCCGCGAAGGTCGCGTCGGAGGTGCGCAGGTCCTGCGGCGCGATCACCAGGCCGGCGACCCGCATCCGGGCGAGGATGTCGGGCGGGGCTGTGACGCTGGCGCCGGCGGCGCGGACCGCGCGCGCGGTCTCGCGCGCGACGAGCCGATAGAAGCGCCAGCGGTCAGGCCCCCAAGCCACGCGATCTCCGAGCTACGCGTTCTGAAGGCCCCAAGGCCTTGAGCCCTCGCGCACGAGGATCGGCTGGCACCCGTTTCGTAAGGCTAGTGGGGGCCTCTTAACCGGCGGTTTACGCTATGTCATGTCCGACGCCGTGAAGGCGAAGGATCGCGGCGGCGCGCCCTCCCGGCGGGCTAGCCCGGCATCAGCGCGGCGTCGAACGCCTTCAGGTTCGACCGCATCAGGTCGAGATACGTCGCGGCCGGGCCGTCCGGCGCCGAGAGCGCGTCGGAATAGACCTTGCCGCCGACGCGGGCGCCGCTCTCGCGTGCGATCTGCTGCATCTGGCGCGGGTCGCTGATGTTCTCGAGGAACACCGCCGGCACGCGCTCCTTCCGGATCTGGCGGATGATCGCGGCCACGTCCCGCGGGCTCGCCTCGCTGTCCGTCGACACGCCCTGCGGCGCGATGAAGCGCAGGCCGTAGGCCGCCGCGAAGTAGCCGAAGGCGTCGTGGGTCGTGATGATCCGCCGCCGCTCCGGGGGGATGCGAGCGATCGCCGCCCGGACGTCCCGCTCCAGCGCGTCGAGCTCGGCGAGGTAGGCGGCCGCCGCCGCCCGGTAGGCGTCGGCATGGGCCGGATCGACCTTGGCGAGGCCGTCCCGGATGTTCGCCACGTAGGTCCGCACGTTGGCGACGTCCTGCCAGGCATGCGGGTCCACGGCGTGGTCGCCGTGTCCGTGTCCGTGATCGCCGTCCTCGTGGGCGTGCTCGTCCTGCGCGGGGATCGGCTTCACGCCCGCGGAGGCCACCACCACGGGGGCGCGCGTGCCGGAGGCCCGGATCAGCCGGTCGAACCAGCCCTCCAGCCCGAGGCCGTTGACGAAGACGATGTCGGCTTCGGCGAGCTTGCGCGCGTCTGCCGGGGACGGGCTCAGGCCGTGCGCGTCGGAGTCCGGACCGACCAGCGTCGCCACCGTCACGTGCGATCCGCCGACCTGCCGGACGAGGTCGCCCAGGATCGAGAAGGTCGCCACCGCCCGCACCGGCCGCTCCTGCGGTGCGGCCGAGACCGGCCCCGCCGATCCGAACCACAGGGACAGGATCGCGAGCGCCGTGATCCGGAATGTTCTCGCCACGCGCCGCACCGCTCCACCTGCTGCAACCCCGTCGCGCCTGCCACTAATGTAACATTGTTACATACACAAGCGGGATACACGGCGGGTGCCCTATGCGCGGCGTTGGGCGCCGCCGCGGGCCGCGGCGACGTCCCGAGCGTGAGACGGAGATTTCCATGTCCCGACCTTTGACGGCGGCCATCCTGGTGACCGGGGCGCTCGGCCTCGGGCTCGTCGGCGCGGCGGTCGCGCGCGATCACGGACCCGAGGGCTTCCGCGGGCACGGCCGCTGGAGCGCGCTGACCCCCGAGGACCGCGCGGCCTTCACGGATGCCCGCATCGCCGCCCTGCATGCCGGCCTGAAGCTCAACGCCGACCAGGAGAAGCTGTGGCCGCCGGTGGAGACGGCGATCCGCGACATGGCCAAGCTGCGCCAGCAGCGCCGCGAGGCGATGCGCGACCGGCCGACGTTCAGCGACGACGCCCCGGCGGCGCTGCGGGCGATGGCGGACGCGGCGAGCGCGCGGGGCGACGCCCTGCGCAAGCTCGCCGACGCGGCCCAGCCGCTCTACGCCAGCCTCGACCAGGACCAGAAGCGGCGCGCCATGATCCTCGCCCGGCCGATGGGCCCGATGGGCGGCCACGGCATGCGGGGCGGCTGGCACCGGGACCGCGGTGACGATCGCGGCGACGATCACGGGCCGCGCGGCGACGGCCGCTGAGCAAAAGCCTTGATCCGCGGCGGCGGCGGCGGCAAACCGCAGCCGCCGCGCATCCTGCCCCGGGGCGGCACTGATCCGACCCGGTAGGTCTCATGGCGCGCCTTCCCGGCGACACGGCTCCCCTCCTCGCCCGGCTCTGGCGCACGTGGCTGTACCCGCACCGGGCCACCCTGGCGGTGGTGCTGGTGCTGATCGCCCTGGTCGGCGCCTCGACCGGGCTCTACCCGGCGCTGATCAAGGCCGCCTTCGACGCCTTCGACCGCAAGGACGCCGCCGCCATCGCGTACGGACCGCTGGTGGTGATCGTCGTCACGGCCACGCGCGGCTTCGCCCTCTACGGCCAGACGGTGCTGACCAACCGGGTGGTGACCCGGGTCGAGGCCGACATGCAGGCGGCGCTCTACGGGCATCTCATCGACTCGGACCTCGCCCAGCTCGGCCGCGAGAGCCCGGCGGCGCTCACCCAGCGCTTCACCACCGACTTCGCCTTCATCAAGGAGGCGCTGACCCGCATCTCGACGGTCCTGCTCCGCGACATCGCGATGCTGATCGGGCTCGTGGCGGCGCTGATCTGGATGGATCCGGTGCTGACCCTCGTGGCCGGCGTCACGGTCCCGTTCGTGGCGGGACCGATCGGGCGGATCGGCCGGAAGCTCCGGCGGGTCTCGACCTCGACCCAGGAGCAGATGGGCGCCACCGCCAGCCTGATCTCCGAGAGCCTGCAGGGGGCCCGGGTCGCCAAGGCCTACGCGATGGAGGCCTACCTCAAGGGCCGCGCCGCGGAGGCCCTCGACGAGGTGCGGCGCCTTAAGATGAAGGCCGCCAATGCCCGCGGCCGCCTCGACCCGCTGCTGGAGATCGGCGGCGGCATCGCGGTGGCGGGCGTCCTGGTGCTGGTCGGCCAGCGGGTCCTGGCCGGCGAGAAGACGGTCGGCGACTTCACCGGCTACGTGGCGGCCCTGCTCCTCGCCGCCCAGCCGGCGCGGGCGCTGGGCAACCTCAACGCCATCCTGCAGGAGGCGGCGGCCGCGCTGCGGCGCTACTTCGACGTCATGGACGAGAGTGCCACGATCCGCGAGGCGCCGGAGGCCCGGCCGCTGGCGGTGACCGGCGGCGCGATCCGCTTCGCCGACGTCCGGTTCCGCTACCGGCCGGACGCGCCGGCGCTGGAGGGCATCGACCTCGCGGTCCCGGCCGGATCGGTGACGGCGCTCGTCGGGCGCTCAGGCTCGGGCAAGTCCTCGCTGCTCAACCTCGTTCCGCGCCTCTACGACGTCACCGGCGGCGCCGTGACCATCGACGGCCAGGACGTTCGGGGGGTGACGCTGGCCTCCCTGCGCGCCGCGGTGGCGGTCGTCTCGCAGGAGGTCGTGCTGTTCGACGACACGATCGCCGCCAATATCGGCTTCGGCCGGCCCGGGGCGACGCCCGCGGAGATCGAGGCGGCGGCCGAGGCCGCCGCGGCCCACACCTTCGTCTCGGCCCTTCCGGAAGGCTACGGGTTCCGGGTCGGCCCGGGCGGCGGCCGGCTCTCGGGCGGCGAGCGGCAGCGGGTGGCGCTGGCCCGCGCCTTCCTCAAGGACGCGCCGATCCTGCTCCTCGACGAGGCGACCTCGGCCCTCGATTCCGAATCGGAGCGGCTCGTCCAGGAGGCGCTGACCCGGCTGATGCGCGGCCGCACCACCCTGGTGATCGCCCACCGGCTCTCGACCGTGCGCGACGCCGATCAGATCGCCGTGATGGAGGCGGGCCGGGTGATCGAGACCGGGCGCCACGACGACCTGCTCGCCGCCGGCGGCGCGTACGCGCGCCTGCACCGTCTGCAGCTGTCGGAGCCCGCGACCGCCGGGTGACGCGCCGAGTGACGCGCCGAGTGACTCGCATGTGCGGCGACGCCGTCATGCGCCGGCTCCGTAGATTCGCGCGCCGGAGCGCGCCATAAGGGCCTTAGTCGATGAGGACCACACCGTGAGCGACCTGACGTTCGAGATCCAAAGTCATCCGGCCCCGCGGACCGCCGAGGAGCGGGCCGCGCTGATGGCGAATCCTGGCTTCGGCAAGGTGTTCACAGACCACATGGTGGTGGCGCGCTACACCGCCGGCCGCGGCTGGCACGACGCGCGGATCCAGGCGCGCGAGGCCATCCCCCTCGATCCTGCCGCCGCGGTGCTGCACTACGCGCAGGAGATCTTCGAGGGCCTGAAGGCCTACCGCACCGCGGACGGCGGCGCGGCCCTGTTCCGGCCGGAGGCCAACGCCCTGCGCTTCCGCCGCTCCGCCGAGCGGATGGCGATGGCGCCCTTCCCGGAGGACGCCTTCGTCGAGGCGATGCGCAGGCTCGTCGAGATCGACCGCGCCTGGATCCCCGACACGCCGGACGGCAGCCTCTACCTGCGCCCGTTCATGATCGCCAGCGAGGCCTTCCTGGGGGTCAAGCCGGCCTCGGAATACCTGTTCGTGACGATCGCCTCGGCCGTCGGCTCCTACTTCAAGGATCCGACCGGCACCGTGACGGTGTGGGTCTCGGAGCACTTCACCCGCGCGGCCCCGGGCGGCACCGGCGCGGCCAAGTGCGGCGGCAACTACGCGGCGAGCCTCGCGGCGCAGTCGGAGGCGGCGTCGCAGGGCTGCGAGCAGGTGGTGTTCCTCGACGCGGCCGAGCGCCGCTACGTCGAGGAGCTCGGCGGCATGAACGTCTTCTTCGTCTTCGAGGACGGCACGCTGGTGACGCCGCCGCTCTCGGACAGCATCCTGCCC
Organism: Methylobacterium sp. D54C; assembly: GCF_053345595.1. NCBI lineage: Bacteria > Pseudomonadati > Pseudomonadota > Alphaproteobacteria > Hyphomicrobiales > Methylobacteriaceae > Methylobacterium > Methylobacterium sp. D54C. Next base: position 678,810 of record NZ_JBKFAK010000002.1, on the reverse strand, counting down.
GGCATCACCCGCGACTCGGTGATCACGCTGGCGCGGGAGGCGGGCCTGACCGTGAAGGAGGAGCCCTACACGATCGACGCGTGGCGCGCCGACGTGCGGGCGGGCCGCCTGACCGAGGCCTTCGCCTGCGGTACCGCCGCGGTGATCACGCCGATCGGTACCGTGAAGGGCCGGGAGGAGAGCTTCACCATCGGGAACGGCAAGGCCGGCCCCGTGGCCCAGCGGCTGCGGAGCCTGCTGGTGGACATCCAGCGGGGCAATTCCAATGACGCCCACGGCTGGTTCCAGAAGATCTTCTGAGAGCCGGCGTCCGCCCGCGGCCGTGTGGTCGGGGTCGGGACTGCCGGGTTCGCCGCGAGGACCGGGCAGGCGTCTGCCCGATCCAAGCCCTCGTCCCGAGGTCGCGGCGGGCGTTGCGGACTTCTCGGGCGGTCTTCGGCGGGGCGCGCGGTGACGGATACGGCTGCCGCGCGCGTGACGGACGCGTCGGTCCACTCTCCCGAGCCGCCCATCGGCCCCTGGAACCCGGGCGTCCGGTCCGATCTGCCGTCCGCCTTCCTGCCCCTCGTGACCGTCTACCGGCCGGAGCACGTCGAGACGCCGCTCCACGACGCCCTGGACCTGAGCGATCTCTGCGGGCTGCCCGCCCGCCAGCTCACCCGGTTCCGGGCCGGGCGCCTCGTCGTCCACGAGGTCCTGATCCGGGTGATGTCGGATCTCTCCGTGCCGGTGGGCGAAGTCTACGCCGATCTCGGCGTGAACTTCCGCGCCATCGTCGCGACCATCCTGCGCGAGGGCATCGAGCCCCGCCTCGCCGAGGTCGAGTCCGCCCTCGACCGGATCCGCGCCGAGGCCGACGCGGTGCTCGCCCGCGAGATCGCCGCCATCCTGGAGGAGAGACCTCCCCCGCCGCCGCCAGAGCCGCGCTGGCTCGACCGCCTGCTCGGGCGCCGCCCGCCGACGGTCCAGGCGCCGCGCGAGGATCTCGCGACCCGGGCCCTGCGCCATCTCGAGAGCTGGCAGCGACGCGCCGCCGAAGCCGGCGACGCCCTGGAGACGGCCGCCTGCGAGGCCCTGCGCGCCGTGGTGTCGGGCCTCATCGCGCGGCAGAATGCGGTCATCCGCGACGCCGCGCTGCTGCGGACCATCGCGGGGACGCTGGTCTCGAACGGCTACGGCAGCCGGCGCGTCGGCGAGCAGATCGAGCCCTGGATCGACGCCGTCGTCGAGGCGCAGCGCTACCGGCGGCTGGCGCCGCAGGATCATCCGGTGGTGATGAACGTGAAGGGCGCCTCGGCGTCGGGAAAGAGCACGATCCGCCCCTACCAGCTCGGCCTCGCCAGGCGGCTGGGCATGGCGTGGTCGGACTTCGCGGTGATCACCCCCGACGTCTGGCGCAAGTACCTCCTCGACTACGACAGCCTGGGCGAAGCTTCGCGGTACGCCGGGACGCTGACCGGCTACGAGGTCGAGATCATCGACATGAAGCTCGACCGCTACGTCACCCGCAAGGCGGCGGAGCGGCGGATCTCGAACCTGCTGATCGACCGGTTCCGGTTCGACAGCTTCCAGGCCGACGCGGGCTCGGACGGCGGCGGCCAGTTGCTCACCCGGTTCGGCGACCGCGTCTACATGCAGTTCATGGTCACGCCTCCGGCCGACACCGTGGAGCGCGCCTGGAAGCGCGGCGAGCTGTTCGGCCGCTACAAAGCCGTCGAGGACCTCCTGGCCCACAACGTCGAGGCCTATACCGGCATGCCGCGCCTGTTCTTCAACTGGGCGCTCTCACGGGACAAGCAGGTGGTCTGCGAGTTCCTCGACAACAGCGTGCCGCTGGGCGAGCGCCCGCGCACCATCGCGTTCTGGGCGGACGGAACTCTCAACATCCTCGACGTGAAGGGGCTGATCGACATCGACCGCTTCCGCAAGGTCGACATCTTCGCCCACGGGCCCGACGCGGTGTTCGACGGCGCCGACCTCTCGGCCTCCGCCAACACCAGCTTCCTGCGCGAATGCCTGCGCCGGATGGCGGTCGTCCGCTTCGTTCAGGCCGAGACCGGCCGGGCCTTCATGCGTCTCGACCGCGGTCGGATCACGGCGCTGGATCCGGGAACCCTGGCGGCGGTGAAGTCGGGGCCCGACTGGGAGGCCGCCTGCGCCCTCATCGGCTTCCCGGCCGAGCCGGCCTCGATCCCCGCCCTCGACGAGATTCTGAGCCCCGCTGAGGCACCGACGCTCGGTGCCTGGGGACCGATTCCTCCGGCCGGGCAAACGGAATAATATCGCCGTCCTGACACTTCACCCGGTCCGTCTCACCCTGGTATATTGCATACCTAGAACGGATGTGCATGATCGTCGGGGCACGAGAGACGCCGCCAGAGCAAGGCCGCGCCGCCCAAGAGAGAGGCTCAGGGATGGAACGCCAGGATTCGCCTTCGGCGAAATGGTGGCAGCTCGCCTTCGGCGTGATCTGCATGGCCATGATCGCCAACCTTCAATACGGTTGGACCCTGTTCGTGGACCCGATCGACCAGCGCTACCATTGGGGTCGCGCGGCGATCCAGCTCGCGTTCACGCTGTTCGTCGCCACGGAGACATGGCTGGTGCCGGTCGAAGCGTGGTTCGTCGACCGCTACGGTCCGAAGATCGTCGTCGCCTTCGGCGGCGTGATGATCGCCCTCGCCTGGACCATCAACGCCTACGCCGACAGCCTGGCGATGCTCTATCTCGGCGCCGTGGTCGCCGGCATCGGTGCGGGCTCGGTCTACGGCACCTGCGTGGGCAACGCGCTCAAGTGGTTCCCGGATCGCCGTGGCCTGGCCGCCGGCGCCACCGCGGCCGGCTTCGGCGCGGGTGCCGCCATCACGGTGGTGCCGATCGCCCGCATGATCGCGTCGAGCGGCTACCAGGACGCGTTCCTGTACTTCGGCATCGGCCAGGGCGCCGTGGTGCTGGCCCTCGCCTTCCTGCTGCGCAAGCCGTCGACCAACACGCCGGTCCAGCGCAAGAAGACCCGCCTGCCGCAGACCAAGGTCGACCGCAGCCCCCGCGAGGCGGTGCGCACCCCGGTCTTCTGGGTGATGTACGTGATGTTCGTGATGGTCGCTTCCGGCGGCCTGATGGCGGCGGCGCAGATCGCCCCGATCGCCCACGACTTCCAGGTGGCCGGCGTGCCGGTGAGCCTGTTCGGCCTCCAGATGGCGGCGCTGACGCTGGCGATCTCGCTCGACCGGGTCTTCGACGGGTTCGGCCGGCCGTTCTTCGGCTACGTCTCCGACAACATCGGCCGCGAGAATACGATGTTCATCGCCTTCTCGACGGCGGCGCTGGCGGTGATCGTGCTGCTGACCTACGGTCACGTCCCGATGGTCTTCGTCCTGGCCACCGCGGTGTATTTCGGGGTCTTCGGCGAGATCTACTCGCTGTTCCCGGCGACCTGCGGCGACACGTTCGGCTCCAAGTACGCCGCCAGCAACGCCGGCCTGCTCTACACTGCCAAGGGCACCGCGGCCTTCCTCGTCCCCTTCGCCAGCATCCTGTCGGCGGCCTACGGCTGGTCGGCGGTGTTCACGCTGATCATCGTCCTCAACGTGACGGCGGCGGCGCTGGCGATGTTCGTCCTGCGCCCGATGCGGGCCCGCTACCTCGCCTCGGAGGACCAGCCCGCGGCGCTCAGCGCCCAGCCGATCCGGGCGGCCTGATAGGCCCCCGCCCCACGACGTCGCGCAAGCGACGCCCGACCTTCGCGGATCTCCCGCCCTCCCCCTCCTCGGGAGTGTGGGGGATCCTCCAGCCAGCCGGCACCGAGACCCGCCCGTACAAACCGATCCTCCGGGAGATACCGTGATGACCGCAGTCGCCAAGATCGTCCACACCACCCCCGAGGTCGAGGCCGAGCCCGATCTGACCGACGGCTTCCACCTCGTCATCGACGCGCTCAAGCTCAACGGCATCGAGACCATCTACGGCGTCCCGGGCATCCCGATCACCGACCTCGGCCGCATGGCCCAGGCCGAGGGGATGCGGGTCATCTCGTTCCGCCACGAGCAGCACGCCGGCAACGCCGCGGCGATCGCGGGCTTCCTTACCCAGAAGCCGGGCATCTGCCTCACCGTCTCGGCGCCGGGCTTCCTCAACGGCCTGACGGCGCTCGCCAACGCCACCACCAACTGCTTCCCGATGATCCTGATCTCGGGCTCCTCCGAGCGCGAGATCGTCGACCTGCAGCAGGGCGACTACGAGGAGATGGACCAGCTCGCCATCGCCAAGCCCCTGTGCAAGGCGGCCTTCCGGGTGCTGCACGCCGCCGATATCGGCATCGGCGTCGCCCGCGCCATCCGCGCGGCCTGCTCGGGCCGGCCCGGCGGCGTCTACCTCGACCTGCCCGCCAAGCTGTTCTCCCAGGTGATGGACGCCGAGGCCGGCCAGAAGTCGCTGGTCAAGGTGATCGATCCGGCGCCTGCCCAGCACCCCGCCCCCGAGGCGATCGCCCGGGCTCTCGAGGTCCTGAAATCCGCCAAGCGGCCGCTGATCGTGCTCGGCAAGGGCGCCGCCTACGCCCAGGCCGATGACGCCATCCGCGCCCTCGTGGAGACCAGCGGCATCCCCTACGTGCCGATGAGCATGGCCAAGGGCCTCCTGCCCGACACCCACCCGCTCTCGGCCGGCGCGGCGCGCTCGACGGCGCTGAAGGACTCGGACGTTGTGCTGCTGGTCGGCGCCCGGCTGAACTGGCTGCTGTCGCACGGCAAGGGCAAGAGCTGGGGCGAGCCGGGCTCGACCAAGTTCATCCAGATCGACATCGAGCCCCGCGAGATGGACTCGAACGTCGAGATCGTGGCGCCCGTCGTCGGCGACATCGCCTCCTGCGTGCAGGCTTTGCTCGACGGCATGGGCCAGGGCTGGCAGCAGCCCCCGTCCGACTGGATCGAGACGCTCAAGACCAAGCGCGAGGCGAACGTCGCCAAGATGGCGCCGAAGCTCATGAGCAACGCCTCGCCCATGAACTTCCACGCCGCGCTCGGCGCGCTGCGCACCATCGTCAAGGAGCGGCCGGACGCGATCCTCGTCAACGAGGGCGCCAACACCCTCGACCTCGCCCGCGGCATCATCGACATGTACCAGCCGCGCAAGCGCCTGGACGTCGGCACCTGGGGCATCATGGGCATCGGCATGGGCTTCGCCGTCGCGGCCGCGGTCGAGACCGGCAAGCCGGTGCTCTGCGTCGAGGGTGACAGCGCCTTCGGCTTCTCCGGCATGGAGGTCGAGACGATCTGCCGGTACGGCTTGCCGGTCTGCATCGTGGTGTTCAACAACAACGGCATCTACCGCGGTACCGACACCGATCCGACCGGCCGCGACCCGGCCACCACGGTGTTCGTGCCGGATTCCCGCTACGACAAGATGATGGAGGCCTTCGGCGGCGTCGGCTACCACGTCACCACGCCGGACGAGCTGACCCGCGCGGTCAACGAGGCGATGAACTCGGGCCGCCCGGCCCTCGTCAACGCCGTCATCGACCCGGCGGCCGGCAGCGAGAGCGGCAACATCGGCAGCCTCAACCCGCAAAGCGGGATCAAGAAGAAGAAGTGAGGGCGAGACCCTCGCGAGATCTCTGATCCCACACCATCGAAGCCGGGCTCGCGTGTCGAGCCCGGCTCTTTGCCTTGATGAGAACGGCGTCGCGGATCCGCGCGGGACGGTGTTCCGCCGAAGCTCCCGGCCACCGGGAGACCTTCCCCGCACCGTCATCGCGAGCGAACCGAAGCGACCCGCGGCGGCGCGGTCCAGTTCCGCGCGGAGCGCGGGGATGTCTTCGCCGCGCCCGCAGTGACGGCGCCGGATCCGTCATCCGTTCGGTGACGGTGCATCCATGATCGACCCCGACCTCGCCGGCCGCCTGCACTTCCGCCACCGGCTCCCGACCGAGGAGCCCCTCCCCCCGGGCCGGCACGACCTCGGCCTCTTCGCCGAGCGCGACGCGGTGCTGGTCGTTCCCGAGGGCCTCGATCCGCGCCGGCCCTGCCCGCTCGTGGTGCTGTTCCACGGCGGCGGCGGCAGCGCCGAGCGCATCCTGCCGATGCTGGAGGCGCACGCCCGGACCGAGCGCTTCCTGCTCCTCGCGCCGCAATCCCTGTTCCCGACCTGGGATATCGTCATCGCCGGCCACGGGCCCGACCGGGAGCGCGTCGCGGCGGCGCTGGGTCACGTCGCCGACCGGTTCCTGCTCGATCCGCAACGGCTCTGCTTCGCCGGCCATTCCGACGGCGGCAGCTACACGCTCTCGGCGGGGCTCGCGAACGGCGACGTGGCGAGCCACCTTATCGTCTCGTCGGCGGGGTTCCTGTCGGTGCACCTGCAGGTCGGCGCGCCGCGCATCTTCCTGTCGCACGGCACACAGGACGAGCAGATCCCGATCGACCGGAGCGCCCGGGTCCACGTGCCGGCCCTGCGCGAGGCCGGCTACCCCGTGACCTACGTGGAGTATGACGGACCGCACGCCCACCAGCCGGCCGTGGTGGCGCAGGCGGTCAGGTTCTTCCTGGCGGATCCGCCCGCCGGGCGCTGAGGGTCAGGCCAGGGCAGCCCGGGCCGGCGCGCGGGCGCGGATCGGCGCCTCGGGCGCATCGGCCTCGGACAGGAGCGCCGGGATCAGGTCGGTCTGCGAGACGATTCCGACCAGGCGGCCGTCGTCGTCGACCACCGGCAGGTGGTGAAGCCCCGCCTCCGACATCCGCGGCACCAGGGCGGCCACGGGCGTGTCGGGACCGACCGGCTCGACCGCGCTCATGATGTCGGCCGCGCAGCCGTGGGGGGCGCGGCCGCGCTCGGCGGTGAGGCGCAGGCGTCGGCCGAGACCGAGGCGCGGCCCGCTCCGGTCCCAGGCGGCCTTGTCGAGCAGGTCGGTCTGCGTGACGATGCCGAGGACGCGCGCGCCCTCGTCGGTGACCGGAAGCGCCTTGATGCGGTGACGGCGCAGCAGCCGCATGGCCTCGGAGAGCGGCGCGTCCGGCGCCACCGCGATCACGTCGCGCGACATGATCGCCGCGCAGGTGATCGGGCCCGAGCGGCGGCCGTAGACCCGCATCTGCACGCGCCGCAGGATCTGCTCCAGGTCGCCCCGATCGACGTCCAGGAGCTGGTCGAAATCCTCCAGCGCGGCGTCGAGGTCCGAGGCCCGGAAGCCGACGCGGGCGTCCGAGGGCGGATCCGCCGTCCGGGGCCCGGCCGGGCGCAGGTGCGGGTAGGCGCGCCCGGTGAGGTTGTTGAACAGCAGGGCGGTGGTCAGCAGCAGCAGCGAGTTGACCGCCACCGGCCACAGCACGAAGCCGTAGCCCAGCTCCCGGATCGCCGGGCCGCCGAGCACCGCCGTCAGCGCCACGGCCCCGCTCGGCGGGTGCAGGCAGCGCAGGGCCATCATCAGCGCGATCGCCACCCCGATGGCGCAGGACGCCGCCACGAACGGGTCGCCGATCCAGGCCGCCGCCGTGACGCCGACGAGCGCCGCCACGATGTTGCCGCCGAGGATCGACCAGGGCTGCGCCAGGGGGCTCGCCGGCACCGCGAAGAGCAGCACCGCCGAGGCGCCCATCGGGGCGATCAGCACCGGCAGGGCCTCGGCCGGGACGGAGACCCGGCAGACGAAGCCGGTCGCCAGGATGCCCACGAGGGCACCGGCCGCCGAGCGCAGGCGCTCGCGCTTGCTGACCGGGGTCAGCTCCGGCAGGAAACGGCTGAGGAATGCGCGCATCGGATCCGGGGCTCGCACGTGAAAAGGACGGCGCCCCGGGGAGCGCCGTCCTGTCTCAGGGTCGCTGAAGTCGGGCGGTCCTTATCAGACCGCGCGGGCCTCGTGCATCGCCCGGATCTGCTCCTGGGTGTAACCCAGGTCTGCGAGCACCTCATCGGTGTGCTCGCCGAGCAGCGGCGACGCCTTCACCTCGACCTGCATGTCGGAGAACTTGATCGGGCTTCCGACGGTCAGGTACTTGCCGAGCTTCGGGTGCGCCACCTCGACGACGGTGCCGCTCTCGCGCAGGGACTTGTCCTCGGCGATCTCCTTCATCGACAGCACCGGCGCGCAGGGGATGTCGTAGGTGCGCAGGATGTCGACCGCCTCGAACTTAGTCTTGTCGGCGAGCCACTCCTCGATCGTCTTGAAGATGTCGAAGATCTTGTCCTGGCGGGCCCGCGGCGTGTTGTAGCCCGGGTCGGTGATCCACTCCTCCTTGCCGAGCGCCTTGCAGATCGGCGCCCAGGCGTGGCCCTGGATCGTGAAGTAGATGTAGGCGTTCGGGTCGGTCTCCCAGCCCTTGCACTTCAGCACCCAGCCCGGCTGGCCGCCGCCGCCCGCGTTGCCGCCGCGCGGCACCACGTCGGAGAACTCGCCGTGGGGGTACTGCGGGTACTCCTCGAGGTAGCCGAGCGCGTCGAGGCGCTGCTGGTCGCGCAGCTTCACGCGGCAGAGGTTGATCACCGAGTCCTGCATCGACACGGCGACCTTCTGGCCCTTGCCGGTCTTGTTCTTCTGGTGGAGCGCCGTGAGGATGCCGATGGCGAGGTGCATGCCGGTGTTGGAGTCACCGAGCGCGGCGGCGCTGACGGTGGGCGGCCCGTCCCAGAAGCCCGTGGTCGAGGCGGCACCGCCCGCGCACTGGGCGACGTTCTCGTAGACCTTCAGGTCCTCGTAGTGGTGGCCGTCCGAGAAGCCCTTCACCGAGGCGAGGATCATGCCCGGGTTCAGCTCCTGGATGCGGGCCCAGGAGAAGCCCATCCGGTCGAGGGCGCCGGGGCCGAAGTTCTCGACCATGACGTCGGAGTCCTGGATGAGCTTCTCGAGGACTTCCTTGCCGGCCTGGGTCTTGGTGTCGAGGGTGAGCGAGCGCTTGTTGGAGTTCAGCATCGTGAAGTAGAGCGCGTCCGCGTCCTCGACGTGGCGCAGCTGCGTGCGGGTCACGTCGCCGGCGCCGGGGCGCTCGACCTTGATCACGTCGGCGCCGAACCAGGCGAGGAGCTGCGTGCAGGCCGGGCCGGCCTGGACGTGGGTGAAGTCGATGATCTTGATGCCTTCCAGCGGCTTGCTCATTGGGCGTTCTCCCTGTGCGGTTCGGTGATCGGGTCCTTCGGATCGTCCGGCGGGCTCAAGGCGCCCGACGGGCCGGATCCGAGGAAGCTTCGAGTTCGGCGACGCGCTGGCGCAGGCGCTTCTCCTCGGCCCAGCGCTCGGTCTCGTCGCGGATCACGGCGACGATCCCGGTCACCCGGTCGGAGGCGTCCCGCACCATCCCCACCGTGAAGGCGATGGAGAGCTGGCGGCCGTCCTTGTGGAGCGCCGGCACCCTCAGGGTCTCTGCCCCGTAGCGGGTGACGCCGGTGCGCATGGTCTTGGCGTAGCCGTCCCAGTGGCGGCGTCGGTGCCGCTCGGGTGTGATCAGATCGAGGGTCTGGCCCAGAGCCTCGGCGGCGGTGAAGCCGAAGATGCGCTCCGCGGCCGGGTTCCAGACCGTGATGGCGCCGTCCGGATCAGACACCACCACCGCGTCGCCGATCGCCTCGGCCAGACCGTGGATTTCGAGGGAACCGGGCGCGGCCAGGGTCGGCCCGGTCGCCGTCATGGGCGCCACCCGGTCGGCGGCGCGGATGAGAGGTGGATCGCGGCAGTCCGGCGCCTTGTCATGGGGCGGCCCTTCCTGAACGTCACGCGCGGAAACGGCGGTAAAATTCCGGTCCCGCATCCTTGAAGGGCTGTCACCCGCCCTCTTCGGTTGGTATTTGGTATGCCAAATGGAGAATGGCGTCAACCGACGGGGTGACAGGTGGCACTTTTCTTCAAGCGGCCGGTGGAGCTTTCCGGGCGAAGCCGTCTGCCGACGCGCGCCTCTCGGCCGCCGCCGCGCGGCCCGGCAAGGCGCTCATGTCCTTCTCAGATTTGCCGCTTTCGGCGAGCAGGACTCCGCCCGTCAGGCAGCTCGGACCGGCGGTTCGGCACACCGCCCGGGAGACCATTTCGGTGATCCGTTTCGAGAAAGTCAGCAAGGTCTACCGGACGGAAGGCCACCGGCGGACCATCCTGGAACAGGTGTCGTTCACCCTGAAGCCGGGCGTGTCCTACGGCATCCTCGGCATCAACGGCGCCGGAAAATCCACCACGATGCGGCTGATCGCCGGCACCGAGGACGCGACGCGCGGCCGGATCCACCGCGGCCTCAGGGTCTCGTGGCCCCTCGGCTTCGCCGGCGGCTTCCATCCCAAGATGACTGGGCGCGACAACGTCACCTTCGTGGCGCGCATCTACGGCGAGGATCCGCGCAAGGTGCTCGATTTCGTCGAGGACTTCTCGGAACTCGGAAGCTACCTCGACGTGCCGATCTACACGTACTCGTCGGGCATGGGCGCGCGGCTCGCCTTCGGCATGAGCATGGCGATCCCGTTCGACTGCTACCTGATCGACGAAATCACCTCGGTCGGCGACGCGCGGTTCTCGAAGCGCTGCGACGAGGTCTTCTCGCAGCGCCGGAAGAACGCCGACATCATCATGGTCTCGCACTCCATGGAGACCATCCGGCAGTGGTGCACGCAGGGATTGGTCCTGCTGAACGGTCGCGCGATCATCTACGAGGACGTGAACGACGCCATCGAGGTGTACCGGCGCCTCAACGCCTGACCGCGCCGGCGGCGGCCGGACTGCGACGACATGCTTTTGCCGCCTCGCCGTGCGAGAGACGGTCGCGGCGCCGGGTGCGGCGCGCGCGGGATCCCGGTAACGGGTCGACCTTCGAGGCCGGGGAGGCCGGGAATCAGGCCATGAACATGGAGATCCGGAAGGCCGAGGGGCAGCCGGTCACGCCCGCGGACCGCCAGCAGGCGGTGAGCGAGTCGCTGCGGCAGATCGCGCGCATGTCGCGCTTCGCCGACCGCAAGAAGGGCATCCGGTCCTTTCAGGCCGACGCCAAGAACGATCCCTGGATCCCGATCCTGTTCATCGTCTGCTTCCTGCTGCCGACGCTCGCCGGGGCGGCCTATTACGGCCTGATCGCCTCGGACCGCTACGTCAGCGAGGCGCGATTCGCGATCCGGCCGGCCCTGGGCTCCGCCGAGAAGACGTCCACCGAGACCGGGGGGACGAATTCCGGCATGGCGAACCAGATGGTGGCGCAGGACACGCTGATCACGCGCGAGTTCATCCTCAGCCGGCCGATGCTGGAGCTCCTCGAGGCGCAGCTGCCGCTGCGCCAGTGGTTCAGCGCCGACTCGATCGACTACTTTTCCCGGTTCGATCCGGAGAAGCCGATCGAGAAGTTCCTCCGCTACTGGAAGCGGCGCGTCGGCGTCGAGGTCGAGTCCGGATCCGGCATCATGTCGGTGCAGGTCGAGGCCTTCGATCCCGACGAATCCCTCGCCATCGCCAAGGCCATCATGAAGGAGGCCGAGCGCAAGGTGAACGACCTCAGCGTCAAGTCGCGCGAGGATGCCGTCGCCGAGAGCACGCGGGAGCTGCGGCTCGCCGAGGAGCGCATGACCAAGATCCGCCTCGCGACGCGCGACCTGCGCAACCGCGAGGGCGTGCTCGACGCTCAGAAGACGAACGACATCAACGTCAAGATGATCGCCGAGCTGCGGGCCTCGCGGATCAACCTCGCGCTCCAGCTCGCGATCGGGCAGCGGGACCTCGGTCCCGACGCCCGCCGGATCATCGACATCAAGCAGCAGATGAAGGACATCGACGACAACATCGCGCGGATCGAGCGGCAATCCGCCAGCCAGGATCCGGAGCAGAAGCGCCTGCTCTCCGACGCGCTGACCAAGTTCGAGGTCCTGGAGAACGACCGCAAGAACGCCGAGAAGTACTATCAGCAGGTGCTGACCGCCCACGAGCGCGCGCGCATCATCGCGGCCCGGCAGATCGAGTTCTTCAGCCCGATCGTCGAGCCGGTGAAGGCCGAATCCTCCACCGAACCGCGGCGGCTCCTGATGATCGCGTTGATCACCGCGGGCGCCGGCGTCCTGTTCGGCGCCGCGATGTTCGCCCGGAAGATGATGACCTGACGCGCGTCCCGCCGGGTTCGCCCGGGACGGTCCGGTATCCTCAGCGGCCGGCCCCGGTGCCCCGGTCGTCCGCCGCCGGGCCGATGGTGCCGCCGGTCCAGCCCTGGGCGCGCCAGCCCTCGGCGCGCTGGTCGAGATCGATCGACCCCGCCTGGTCGAGAATGGACAGGACGCGCTCGGCCCGGGACTCGTCGGCGCGCACCGTCACCAGGGTTCCGCCGCGACGCACGCCCTCGGCGTAGGTCTCGGCCTCGTCGGCGCTGAGGCCCGCGGCGGTCAGGCCGCCGATCAGGCCGCCGGCCGCGGCGCCCACGCCGGCGCCCGTCACGGTGGCGACGAGCCAGCCCGCCGCCGCCACCGGCCCGAGCCCCGGGATCGCCAGGAGGCCCAGCCCCGCGAGCAGGCCGGCGCCGCCGCCCAGGACCGTGCCGACTGTGGCTCCGGTGCCGGCGGAATCCGCCGCGTCCACCGGTCGGGGAACGGCGGTCCCGGGCGCCCGCGGCGGGACCGCGGGCTCGTTGCGATTCGCGATGATGCTGATGTCCGCGTGGGGGATGCCGGCGGCCTCCAGCCGGTCCACCGCCCCCGCGGCGGCGTCGTAATCGTCGAACAGGGCGGTCAGGGCGCGCAGGGCCATCGAGCTCTCCCGGTATGTCCGGGCCTGGGCCCGGAGACGTGGCGGCGGCGCGGGCGGCCCGGACGCGGGCGCGGTCGGATGCCGGATCGACGCTCTCGCCGACCGATCAAGCGATCGCGGCGGCGTGGGTTCCCGCGAGCGCCGGCCCCATCTTAACGCCGCGCTAACCATCCGCTCGGCAGATCTTGCCGGGTACGTCCCGGGCCTGTCCCGGGCGAACGGCAGCGGATGGCAGCGATGGCAGAGACGGCGAGCGCGCCGGCACAGACAGGAGCGGCGGCCGTCCTCGGCCAGCTCGCGCTGCCGACGCGCGGCGATCTCCAGGCGCTGTCGAAGCGGTCGGACCTGCTGTTCGCGACCGGCGTGCTGGGGATCCTGGCGGTCCTCATCTTCCCGTTGCCGGCGATCCTGCTCGACCTGCTGCTGGCCGTGTCGATCATCCTGTCGGTCCTGATCATGATGACCGGCCTGTCGATCGACAACCCGCTGGAATTCACCGTCTTCCCGACGCTGCTGCTCATCGCCACGATGCTGCGGCTCGCCCTCAACCTCGCCTCGACGCGCCTGATCCTCGGGCACGGGCACGAGGGCACGGCGGCGGCCGGGCACGTCATCGAGGCCTTCGGCCACTTCGTGATGGGCGGTAACTTCGTCATCGGGATCATCGTGTTCGCGATCCTGATCATCGTGAACTTCGTGGTGATCACGAAGGGCTCGGGCCGCATCGCCGAGGTCGCGGCCCGCTTCACCCTCGACGCGATGCCCGGCAAGCAGATGGCCATCGACGCCGACCTGTCGGCCGGCCTGATCGACGAGAAGACCGCGAAGGCGCGGCGCGCGGCGCTCGAGGAAGAATCCTCCTTCTTCGGGGCCATGGACGGTGCCTCGAAGTTCGTGCGCGGCGACGCGGTGGCGGCCCTGCTGATCACCTTCATCAACGTGGTCGGCGGCATCATCATCGGGGTGGCGCAGCAGGGCTTGAGCTTCGGCGAGGCCGCCAAGAGCTACACCCTGCTGACCATCGGCGACGGCCTCGCGAGCCAGGTCCCGGCGCTGATCGTGTCGACGGCGGCGGGCCTGCTGGTCTCGAAGGCCGGCGTGCGCGGCGCCGCCGACAAGGCGCTCGGCAAGCAGCTCGCGCACTATCCCAAGGCGCTGGGCATGTCGGCCGCGGTGATGCTGCTGATCGCCCTCCTGCCCGGCATGCCGATGCTGCCCTTCGTCCTGCTGGGCGGCGGCGCTGGCTACGCGGCGTGGCGCATCAACAAGACCGCCAAGCTCGCGCCGCCGCTCGACGCCCTGGGCGCCCCGATGGATGCGGCCGCGGTCGCCGCGGCGAGCGCCGCCAAGGAGGAGACGGTCACCGACCTGCTGAAGCTCGACGACCTCAAGCTCGAGATGGGCTACGCGCTCCTCGCCCTGGTCAACGGCGAGGGCCAGGACCGGCTCACCGACCAGATCAAGGCCCTGCGCCGCCAGCTCGCCGCGGAACTCGGCTTCGTGATGCCGTCGGTGCGCATCCTCGACAACGTCCAGCTCGACGCCAACGCCTACGTGGTGCGGGTCAAGGAGATCGAGGCGGGCACCGGCCGGATCTTCCCGGGCCAGTTCATGGCGATGGATCCGATGGGCGGTCAGGTCCAGCTGCCCGGACAGCACATGCTGGAGCCGACTTTCGGCCTGCCGGCAACCTGGATCGACGCCGCCCTGCGCGACCAAGCGCAGCTCAAGGGCTACACGGTGGTCGATGCCGCCACCGTCGTGTCGACGCACCTGACCGAGATCATCAAGGCCCACGTCTCCGAGCTCCTCAACCACGTCGAGGTGTCGAAGCTGCTGCGCGAGTTGCCCAAGGAGCACGCCGAGCTGCTCAAGGAGATCGTGCCGTCGCAGATCTCCACCACCGGCATCCAGCGCGTGCTGCAGTTCCTGCTCGCCGAGCGGGTCTCGATCCGCGATCTCGGGGCGATCGTGGAGGCGATCGCCGAGGTGGCGGGCGCCGTGAAGAACCCCCGCGACGTGGTCGAGCACGTCCGGGCGCGCCTCGGCCGGCAGATCTGCGCGCAGTACCAGGACCCGAACGGCATGCTGCCGATCATCACCCTGTCGCCGGCCTGGGAGCAGGCGTTCATGGAGTCGATCGTCGGCGAGCGCGAGGAGCGCTACCTCGCGATGCAGCCCTCGAAGCTCAGCGAGTTCGTCAACACCGTGCGCGACCGCTTCGAGACGGCGGCGCGCCAGGGCGAGATGCCGGTGCTCGTCACCTCCGCCCAGACGCGGCCCTTCGTGCGCTCGATCATCGAGCGCTTCCGCCGCGAGACGCCGGTGATGAGCCAAGCGGAGATCCACCCGCGGGCGCGGCTGCGGACGGTGAACTCGATCTGAGGACCCAGGGGCCGCGACACCGGCGTGGGCAGACTCGTGCCGGCGCACGGGCCGAGGGAGCAATCACGGGATCGGCGCGCGCCGCGCGCAGACGAAGCGCGCGGCGAAGCGATCCCGGGTTTCGTGGTGTGGCGCGCGGGGGCCAAGGCGGCGGCGTCACCCCCGCGTCGAGACGGCGGTCAGGCCCTCAGATCGCTTTCTGCTTGAGCTCCCGCTCCAGCTCATGCGCGTCGAGCCCGGGAACGACGACGGGCGGCTCCGGCACGGCGGCCGCCTTGGGCCCGTGCGCGGCCGAGCCGATCGCCGCGGCCAGCCGCGAGCGCTCGAAGGCGATCACCACGATCACCGAGACCAAGGCCGGAAGCCAGAAGTAGAAGATCCGGAAGATGATCACCGCCGCGATGATCGCGTCCTTCTGCGCCTCGTCGGTGATGTGCATCGCGGTGATGAACACGATCTCGAACACGCCGAGTCCGCCCGGCGCGTGCGAGGCCAGCGCCACCGAGAAGGAGGCCAGGAAGATCGCCAGGACCGGGATGAAGCCCGGGTTCATCGCCTCCGGCAGGGCGAAGTAGATGATGCCCGCCGCGCCCAGGAGCTCCAGCGGCGCCGCGAGCAGCTGGCGCCCCATGATGCCGGGCCGGGGATACTCGAGCTTGAACGACCGGATGTGCAGCGGCCGCAGGTGCAGGATCGAGCCGATCACGTACAGGCCGACGAAGCCCAGCATGCCGATGCCGACGATCAGCGCGGTCTTGGAATCGGTGAGGAAGCCCGGGAGCTTGCCCTCGAGGCGCGTCAGCAGGTTCGGATCGACCACCAGCGTGAAGCCGCCGAGGAGGACGGTCCCGAGGAAGAACGTGAACGAGCAGAGCGCCACCAGCACGGCGACCTGCGCCGCCGTCAGGCCCTTGGCCGTGTAGGCCCGGTAGCGGACCAGGGCGCCCGAGAAGACCGAGGCGCCGATATTGTGCGAGAGCGCGTAGGTCGTGAACGAGCAGAGCGAGACGAAGAGCCACGAGATGTGGCGCACGCCCAGATGCAGCAGGGCGATCCGGTCGTACCAGGCGAGCGCCGCGTAGGCGACCAGGGTCGACAGGGCCGCCAGCAGGATCCGGTGGGGCGGGATCGCGAGGATCGCGGCCCAGATCGCCGCGAGCGAGGTCGTCTTCAATTCCTGGTAGAGGAAGTAGCCCGATATCACGACGGCCGCGAGGCCGATCAAGGGCCAGATGAACTCGCTGATCTTCTTCATGAACACCGACGCCCTGGGGAGAGCCCCTGATGCGCCGGCACGCGACGCGCTGCAAGCGGCATGGCGCCGCCGCGATCCCCCTTGTCAGGTGATCGTGACGGTTTCGTGCCGCGGAAGCCGGCCGAGCGGTCCGACGGGCCGCGTCAGCCCCGGGCGCGGTTGAGGCCGATCCCGTCCATGGCGGCCTGATCGCGGGCCGATTCGGCAGCGCGCTCGGCGGTCCGCTCGCGGTCGTTCAGGATCTCGACCTTCTTGAGCTCCTCGAACGCCTCGCCCAGCTCGGCCTTCGCCTCGGCGAGCTGGCCCTCGAGCGCCTGGGCGGACTGGATCATGTTGTCCCGGCGCGTCGCCGCGGCCCGGGCGTAGGTCGGGTAGGCGAAGTGACCGACGTCGGTGATTCCGGCCCGGGCCTCCTCGACGGCGACCTCGCGATCGAGCTCCACCGCCATGCGCTGGAAGTCGGCCATCATCATCTCGATCTGGGTCACGCGCCGGCGCTTCTCGTCGACCTGGAAGCGGCGCAGGCGGATCAGCGTGTCACGCGATTTCATCAGGACGCTCACTCCACGCAACGCTTGAGGCCGCGCCCGGGATCGTGCCCGGACCGAGCCTGTGTGCGAGCCTGCCCACGGCAGACCCGCCCGGATCCCCCACGTGCACCATGATCGCGCCGAAGCGTTAACGCCCCGGCCCATGGTGCCTAGGCCCTGCCGACGATCTCGGTGAGCCGTGCG
This sequence comes from Methylobacterium sp. D54C, assembly GCF_053345595.1. Classification (NCBI taxonomy): domain Bacteria; kingdom Pseudomonadati; phylum Pseudomonadota; class Alphaproteobacteria; order Hyphomicrobiales; family Methylobacteriaceae; genus Methylobacterium; species Methylobacterium sp. D54C. Next base: position 661,754 of record NZ_JBKFAK010000002.1, on the reverse strand, counting down.
TAACCATCGCCGATGGACGTTGCTTCTTCCTTACCCTGCCCCAGAAAAGCCTCAAGATCGGGCATGAGCGCGACCGCCTCGTCGACCTCCTGGGAGGAGCCCGCCCGGTAGGCGCCGAGCCGGATCAGCTCCTCCATGTCGGCGTAGGTCGACAGCAGCCGCCGCGCCCGCCGCACGACCGGGAGGTAGGCCGGGTCGCAGGAGCGCGGCATGGTGCGCGAGACCGAGCGCAGCACGTTGATCGCCGGGTAGCGCCCGCGCTCCGCGATGGCGCGCTCCATGACGATGTGGCCGTCGAGGATGCCCCGCACGGCGTCGGCCACGGGCTCGTTGTGGTCGTCGCCCTCGACCAGGACGGTGAACAGGGCCGAGATCGTGCCCTGCCCCACCCCGGGACCGGCGCGCTCGAGCAGGCGCGGCAGCTCCGAGAAGACGGTCGGCGTGTAGCCCTTGGCGGTGGGCGGCTCGCCGGCAGCGAGGCCGATATCGCGCTGGGCCATGGCGAAGCGCGTGATCGAGTCGATCATGCACAGGACCTTGGCGCCCTGATCGCGGAAGTGCTCGGCGACCGACAGGGTCACGTAGGCCGCGTTCCGGCGCATCAGGGCCGGCTCGTCGGAGGTCGCCACCACGACCACCGAGCGCGCGAGTCCGGCAGCGCCCAGATCGTCCTGGAGGAATTCCTGCACCTCGCGGCCGCGCTCGCCCACGAGGCCGATCACCGCCACATCGGCGGCCGTGTAGCGGGCCAGCATCGACAGCAACACGGACTTGCCGACGCCGGACCCGGCGAAGATGCCCATCCGCTGGCCCGCGCACATGGTCAGGAAGGTGTTGATACACCGGACGCCCAGATCGAGCGGTCCGCCGACGCGTGTGCGGGCATGGGCGGGGGGCGGGTCCGCGCGCAGGGGGTAGACGTCTGGCCCCTGCACAAGGGGGCCCAGCCCGTCGACCGGCCGCCCGAGGGCGTCGATCACCCGGCCGAGCCAAGCGCCGGAGGGCCGGATCGCGCCGGCTGATTCGTCGCGGACATAGGCGGGGCATCCGCGCCGCACGCCCTCGAGCGAGCCGAACGGCATCGCGAGCGCCCGATCGCCCTGGAACCCGATGACCTCGCAGGGCACCAGCCCGTGGCCGTTGGCACCCTCGACGTCGACCCGGCCACCGAGTCGCATCGCGGCCACAGGTCCGGCGACCTCCACCAGCAGGCCGCGGATCGCCACGACCCGCCCGAACGTCTCCAGCACCTCGATCCGCTCGAGGGCGGCCTGCGCCGACGCGAGCGAAGCAACGGATCTTGCCGGATCCTGTGTCATCGGCCTGGCTCTCAACGCTTCGTTTACCGGCCTCCTTAACACTGCGGGTCACGGGCTCGTAGCGGCTCGATCCGGGTCGCGACCACAATCGCGCCCGACGAAGTCGTACCGGTGTGTCCGACGGACAACACCGGGGATCGAACCGTTGCGCAGGAAGTACTTACGCCGAAGGGGGCGAGCGGCCTGGACGAGGGCGGATCGGAATCGGGGCCGAGGGCGAGGCCGGAGGAACGGTGTTTCTCCTGTCAAGCTCGCGGAACTTCGAACGAGACGCTTGCGGGCAGGAATCAGGTTTTGTTAACGATTAATCCATAGCGTTCCACGTCAAGAGCGACGGAGCGCCCGTCCACAGGCCGGTGGCGGGCGAAGGCTGGGACGTGTCTGCGCGCTGATGCGGCCGGCGGGGCTGGGGACCGACGATGCGGGTACTTTTGATCGAGGACGACAGCGCGACCGCGCAGAGCATCGAGCTGATGCTCAAGTCCGAGAACTTCAACACCTACACCACCGACCTCGGGGAAGAGGGTGTCGATCTCGGTAAGCTGTACGATTACGACATCATCCTCCTCGATCTGAACCTGCCCGACATGTCGGGCTACGAGGTGCTCCGCTCGCTGCGCGTGGCGAAGGTGAAGACCCCGATCCTGATCCTCTCCGGCATGGCCGGCATCGAAGACAAGGTGAAGGGCCTCGGCTTCGGCGCCGACGACTACCTCACCAAGCCGTTCCACAAGGACGAGCTGGTGGCGCGCATCCACGCCATCGTGCGCCGCTCGAAGGGCCACGCCCAGTCGGTCATCACCACCGGCGACCTGATCGTGAACCTCGATCAGAAGACCGTCGAGGTCGGCGGCGCCCGGGTGCATCTCACCGGCAAGGAGTACCAGATGCTGGAACTCCTCTCGCTCCGGAAGGGCACGACGCTCACCAAGGAGATGTTCCTGAACCATCTCTACGGCGGCATGGACGAGCCGGAGCTGAAGATCATCGACGTCTTCATCTGCAAGCTGCGCAAGAAGCTCGCCAACGCCAGCCAGGGCAAGAACTACATCGAGACCGTCTGGGGCCGCGGCTACGTGCTGCGCGAGCCGATGGACGGCGAGGAGCGCATGGCGGTCTGACCCGCCACGCGCACCGTCTCCTGAAAAACCCCGCGCGGTCCGGCCGCGCGGGGTTTTCGCGTTCCGGCGGTATCCGCAGCCCTCACCGCGTCCCGGTGGCCGAGAAGACCTGCGCGGCGGGCGCGATCACCACGTAGCCGCCGCAGGGCGCGGCCCGGCTGATCACCGCGCTGGCCACGCCCCAGATGTAGGTGCCGCGGCGATCCTGCGCGACGACCGGGCCGCCGGAATCGCCGAAGCAGACCCGGGCACCGTTGGCCCGCGCGATGGTCAGCCCGGTGCTGCTCGCCGCCACCGGCGTCAGCGTGGCGGTGCGCAGGCGCCCGACGGTCCGACCGGAGAGGCCGGCGCCGGCGATGCGCAGGCTCTTGGGGACCCGGCCGGGATCCGCCGCCAGCGGCACCGGCCGCCGGTCGCGCACCGGCTCGGTCAGGCGCAGGACCGCGAGGTCGAGGGAGAGGTCGGAGAGGCTGACGCCCGACGCCTCGTTCGGCAGCATCTCCCCCGGATCGGGACTGTAGCGGGCGGCGACACGCGCCCCGTAGACCGGCCGCGCCGGCTCGCTGCCCCGGAAGAACACGACCAGCGCGCCGAGCGGATCGCCGTTCACGCAATGGGCCGCGGTGAGCACGAGATCCGGCGCGATGAGCACGCCGGTGCAGCGGGTCAGCTTCAGCGCCTCCTCGGGCTGGGTGATCGTGCCGATCGCCACGGTAGCCTGCGCCAGGGCATCCCGGCCGGCGGCCGAGCCGCCGTCGATGGCGGCGGCCGGGCCCGACAGGCCCAGACCGAGGGTGAGCGCCGACGCGGCGGCGGCGCGCCGCGCCCCGGTGGTCCGGAAGGTCGTCCCGAAGCTGGTCCCGAAGCTGATCACGTGCTGCTCATCTCCGCCGCGAGCCCCCGGACCACAGATGCCGCACGCGCCGCGCCGCGCAAGCGGGCGCGAGGACGCGGCCGCCGTCACGTCCGTGTCATCGGCCGCCGGCTCAGCAATCAGCGCGCCACCGTCCAGGTCGTGGTGCCGTCCTTGTTGTCCTTCACGGCGACGCCCATGGCCGCGAGAGCGTCGCGCGCCCGGTCCGAGGCGGGCCAGTCCTTGGCGGCCCGCGCCGCGCGGCGCTCGGCGATCAGCGCCTCGACGGCCGCGACGTCGACCCCGGACGCCGCGACCTGATCCTGCTCGCGATCGCTGCGGGTGCGCGCGAGGAAGCCCAGCAGGTTCGCGCCGGCGCGCAGCGCACCGGGCTGCGCCTCCGCACCGCTCCCGAGCCGGTGCAGCTCGTTGATCGCCGCCGGCGTGTTGAGGTCGTCGCAGAGCGCCTCGACGACCCCGGCGGGGATGTCGGGCGCGGCGGGCGCATCCCCGGCGGCGTTGTACCAGCGGTCGAGCACGCGGGCCGATTCCTCCAGGCCGCGCAGGGTCCAGTCGATCGGCTGCCGGTACTGGGTCTTGAGCATGGTGAGGCGCACGACCTCGCCCGGCCAGTCCTTCAGCACGTCGCGGATGGTGATGAAGTTGCCGAGCGACTTCGACATCTTCTCCCCCTCCACCTGGAGAAAGCCATTGTGCAGCCAGACGTTGGCCATCACCGGCGTGCCGAAGCAGCAGCGGGACTGCGCCACCTCGTTCTCGTGGTGCGGGAAGATCAGGTCGATGCCGCCCGCGTGGATGTCGAAGGTCCGGCCGAGATGCTTGGCCGACATGGCCGAGCACTCGATGTGCCAGCCCGGGCGGCCGGCGGCGGCAATGCCGGCCGGCGACGGCCAGGACGGCTCGCCGGGCTTGGCGGGCTTCCACAGGACGAAGTCGAGGGGCGAGCGCTTGTAGGGAGCGACCTCGACCCGGGCCCCCGCCTCCATCTCGTCGAGGGGCCGCTTCGACAGGCCGCCGTAATCCGGCATCGAGGGGACGTCGAACAGCACGTGGTCCTCCGCCACATAGGCGTGGCCGGCCCGGACCAGGGCCTCGATCATCGTCACCATCTCGGCGATGTGGTCGGTGGCGCGGGGCTCGACGAAGCGTGCTCGCTTGCCCGGCACGTTCACGTCCTCCGGCATGAGCACGCCGAGGTCGCGCACGTCGCGGTGGAACTGCGCCAGCGTCCCGTCGGTGAGTTCGCGGATGGTGATGCCGCGCTCTGCCGCCCGGGCGTTGATCTTGTCGTCCACGTCCGTGACGTTGCGCGCGTAGGTGACGTGCTCCGGCCCGTAGAGGTGGCGCAGCAGGCGGAACAGCAGGTCGAAGACGATGATCGGTCGGGCGTTGCCGATATGGGCGGCGTCGTAGACCGTCGGGCCGCAGGCGTAGACGCGGACATGCTGCGGGTCGATCGGCGCGAACGCCTCCTTGGCGCCGGTGAGCGTGTTGTAGAGCCGCAACATCGGCGCCATGAAACCCATCCCTTCTCCGGCGCCGGGGATGACGTCCGGCCCGGAGCCGTGGCCGGAAATCCGGCCCTGCCTTCAACGACCTGAGGGCCCCGCGCGGCGAAGAGCGGCCGAAACGTGGCGGATCGGCCAGCCCCGGCACGGCACCCTGTTGCATCGCGGCGACGGCGCGGCCCGCGCGATGGGGCTAACCCAAAAGCGTGAGGAATTCGAGATGGCTTGCGCGCCATGCGGGTAAGGCTTCCTTAACCGCGCCGTCGGACCGTCCGGGCCACGATCCTCACGCCACAGATCCTGTGCCCAAGGACAATCCATGCGACGCTCGGCCGTTGGTTCCCTCGCTCTCGCCACCGTTCTCGCCTGCGCGGGCCTGACCCACGCCGCGCTGGCCGGCACCGACGGCGAGACGCCCGCGAAGGCGCCGGCCCGTGTCGAGAAGACCTTCCTGATCCCGTCGAGCGACGGCTACGGCGTCGGCGAGTGCCTGACGACGCCGGGCAGCGCCTGCGGCCAGGTGGTCGCCAACGCGTGGTGCGAGGCCCAGGGCTACGCCGCGGCGAACTCCTACGGCGTCGCCGCCGCCGACGAGTATACCGGCGCGATCAGCCAACCGGTCCCGGCGCCGTCCGAGCGCCCGATCCGGATCACCTGCCAGGATTGAGCCGGCCGCGGACGGCCCGTCGCCGGGCCGCCGCGCGGAAAGCTCACGTCACCGGGCGCCGCTCACTTCATGAAGTCAGCGCATTTCTGCGCCGGTTCGGTGCCCCAGGGTGCCAGCGGCACCGCCGAGGTCGAGTTCTTCGGCGAGCCCTGAATGACCTTGTCCGAGTAGACCATATAGATCAGCGTGTTGCGCTTCGCGTCGCAGCCGCGGACGATCTGCATCGACTTGAAGATCAGCGACCGGCGCTCGCTGAACACCACCTCGCCCTGGCTGAGCTTGCCCTTGAAGGCGATCGGCCCGGTCTGCCGGCAGGCCAGCGAGATGTCCGAGACATCCTCGGCCAGGCCCAGCGTACCCTTGATCCCGCCCTTCTCGGGCTGGGTGTACCAGCACGACACGCCCGAGACCGCCGGATCGTCGACGCCGTAGACCACGAGCTTGTCGTTGGGCGTCAGCGGGCGCCAGACCGTCGACTTGTCGAAGATCCGGTCCGGCTCCTGCGCCGCGGCCGGACCGGCCGCTGCCAGGCCCAGTGCGAGAAGCCCAACATAGGTGAGACTCCGAAACAACATCGCCGGTCAATTCCCCCTCACGCTTGCGGGCCGGATGTAGGAGGGGTGTCGCGGTCTTGCGAGGGGGCGTAGAATGGCCCCGCTTCCGTCCCGAAGCGCGGATGCGCGCGGGCTCCGGATACTCCGGATCGCCGCGCACCCGATCAACGCGATGCAGCCTATGCCTCACCGCCCGATCGTCCGTACGCTCGGCCGCCTCATCCTGAGCGCGGCCATAGCCCTCGGACTGTCCTCTCCGCTCGCCATCTCCGCCAGCGCGCAGGAGGCCGCGCCAGCCCCGGCGCCCGCCGAGGCGCGGCCGGCGCCGCAGCTGCCGTCGCCGCAGTGCCGGCGCTACCGGGCGGAGCTGGCCTCGCTCCAGAGCGGCGCCAGCACGACGCGCGCGCTCAACGACGAGATCGGTCGGCTCGAAGCCTATTTCCGCGGCCTGAACTGCGAGGGCGGCAAGTTCCTGTTCTTCGACACCCGGCCGCCCCAGTGCGGCGCGGTGGAGCAGCGCATCCGCGCGCTCAAGGCCACCTACGGCGGCGCCGTGATCGACGACAGCGGCGCCCGGAAGCGCGAGCTCCAGGGGCTGGTCGCCTCCACCTGCCCGCCGCGCGAGGCCTATGCCGGCTCCGGTGAGGCCTACGGCCGGGGCGGCCCGCAGATGGTCTGCGTGCGGACCTGCGACGGCGGCTACTTCCCGATGAAGAACCTGCCAGAGGGCCGCGGCGGCGCCGACGAGATGTGTCAGGCGCTCTGCCCGGGGACCGAGGCGCAGGCCTATTCCATGCCGTACGGCGACGACGCCCTGAAGCACGCCGCCACGGTGAAGGGCAGCCGCGCCTACACAAACCTCGCCAACGCCTTCAAATTCCGCAAGGAATTCGTGCCGAACTGCTCCTGCAAGCCGGAGGGCAAGTCCTGGGCGCAGTCTCTGGTGAAGGCCGAGAGCATGCTGGTCCGGCACAAGGGCGACATCTTCGTCACGCCGATGCAGGCCGAGGCCCTGTCCCGGCCGAAGGTGCGCCTGACCCTCGTCGGCCGGGCCGACCGGACCGCGGCGGAGCTCGCCGCCGACGCCGCCGGCCGCGCGGGCGTCGACACGAAGGGAAGCGCGGGACCCGGCCGCGACGATGCGGCGAAGGTCCAGCCTGCCGCGGCCGACGGCACGAAGGCCGCGGAGGCCGCGGAGGCCAAGCCGGATCACGTTGCCGTGCGCATCATCGCGCCCGACGTCATCGCGGTGCCCCAGCGCCTCACCCCCTGAGACCGGTTTCGCGCCGACGGGCGCGGAACCATACGCGACGTCCGGTGTTCGGCTCGGCCTGAACCGACACGAGACCGCGATGCGCCTGCTCCGCCTGATCCTCCTCACCGGCACGGTGCTGCCGGGCCTGACGCTCGTGCAGCTCGCAGACGCCGCGCCGGGCCGGATCCAGGTGGCGCAGGGCGGACCGGAGGAGCGCGGCCCCCGCGGCGGCGAATCCCCACACGGCGGCCCGCGCCCCGAGCGGCCGCCGCAGGAGCGTCCCGGCCCGCCGCCGGGCCCACCGGCCGCGCGCGAGCGGCCCGAACCCCGGCCGGAGCGGGCGCCGCCGCCCCCGCGCGAGCGGCCCGAACTGCCCGCCCAGCGCCAGCCGCAGGCCGAACCGCCTCCGCGGGAGCGCGCGCCCGAGCGCCGGCCGGAGCCGCCGGCGGCCCGTCCCCCGGCGCCGGACCGGCAGGACCGCCAACCGGAGCGGCAGCAGGACCGGCAGCAAGACAGGCGGGATCAGCAGCCGGACCGTCCGGACCGCGGGCCACAGGATCGGCCCGGCCCGGGGCGGTCCGAGCGTCAGCAGGCGCCGGATCGCGATCAGGCTCCGCCGCCCCAGGGGCGGCCCGCGCCGGAGCGTCCGCCGGCCCCGCCGCAGCAGCGCCAGGCGCCCGACCGGGATCGCCCCGGTCCCGACGACCAGCCGAACCGTCCCGCGCAGCGCGACGCGGCCCCCGACCGGTCCGCGCCGGATCGCGGACCGCCGGGTCAGCGTCCGGGCGGTCCGGGTGCGCCCGGCGACCGGTCTCAGCCGCCGAACGCGCCCCCCGGCGCACCCGGTCGGCCGGCCCAGCGCCCAGACGCGCAGCCCGATAACCGCCAGCCCGAGAATCGCGCTCAGCCGAATGGCGGTCCCGGCGCCGAGCCCGGCCGGCCGCAGGCGCCCAACGCCGCTCCGGGCGTTCCGGGACGGCCGTTCCAGCCGCAGGGAGCCCAGCCCGAGGGACGGGCGCCGGCCCAGCCCAACGGTGCTCCCGGCGCCGAGCCCGGACGGCCGGTGCCGCCCAACATGGCCCCCGGGATTCCGGGACGGCCGTTCGTGCCGCCGGGCCAGGCGCCCGCCCCCGGACAGGCCCCGCCGCCCGGCGGCCCGCAGCCCGGGACGGCGCCGGCACAGCCGGGACAGCCGGGACAGCCGCCCGCGGGCGGCCCGGGCCGTCCGGCCGACCCGAACGCCTTCAACCGGCCGGGACAGCCCGGCTACGTCCCCGGCGGTTTCCGCCAGAACGACGGCGTGCGCGACTTCGATCAGGTCCGCACAGACCGGCGCGAGTTCCGGGAGGATGGCCGGACCTATTACCGGGAGCCGGGCCGCATCATCGTGCAGGACCGCGACGGCTACCTGATCCGCCACGACGAGAACGAGCGCTTCCGCACCCTCGACCCGCGCGGCTACCGGTTCGAGCGGCAGGGTGCGGACTTCTACAGCTACGTCGACCGGCCCGGCGGCGAGCAGATCGTCACCGTCACGAACGACGACGGTCGGATGCTGCGCCGCTACCTCCGCTACCGCGACGGCCGCGAGCTCGTCCTGATCGACAACAGCTACGCCGGCCCGCTCCGCCCGATCTACGAGGACGTTGTGGTGCTGCCGCCGCCGGAGATCCGCATCCCGCGGGACCGCTACATCGTGGATTACGCCCAGGCCGACGAGGCGGAGGTCTACGAGGCGCTGACGGCGCCCCCCGTGGTGCAGGTCGACCGCCGGTACACGCTGGACCAGATCCGATACAGCCCGGACCTGCGCGCCCGCCTTCGCTCGGTCGATATCAACACGATCACCTTCGACACCGGCTCGTTCACCGTCACGCCCGATCAGGCAGCCAAGCTGTCGGTGATCGCCGGCGCGATGAACCGCGCCATCCAGGCCAACCCGCGGGAGGTGTTCCTGATCGAGGGCTTCACCGACGCCGTCGGCTCCGCGCTCGACAACCTGTCGCTGTCGGACCGGCGCGCCCAGTCGGTGGCGACCGTGCTGACCGAGCAGTTCCGCGTGCCGCCGGAGAACCTGACCACCCAGGGCTACGGCGAGCAGTACCTGAAAGTGAACACGCAGGGCCCGTCGCGGGAGAACCGCCGCGTCGTCGTCCAGCGGATCACGCCGCTGCTGCAGCAGGGGCAAGGTCAGGGGCAGGGCCAGGCAGCGCCTCCGCCGCCTCCGCCGCCGCGCTAGGGCGGCCGCCGCGCGGGCCTGTCCCGCGCGGCAGTTGACCGTGCGGCAGTTGACCGTGCGGCCACAGCGCCTCTCCACCGGTTGAGGACAGCGGCGCGGGACGGTCATGAACAGCGAGGCGGAGGACGGGCTCATCCGGTCGGGCACACCGGTCTTCCGCCGCACGGCTCTGGCCCTGGCGGCGGCCGGCTTCTCGACCTTCGCGGTGCTCTACGCGGTCCAGCCGCTCCTGCCGATCTACGCGGAGGATTTCGGCGTCTCGCCGGCTGCGAGCAGCCTCGCCCTGTCGCTGCCCTGCGGGCTGCTGGCGGTGGCGCTGCTCGTCGTCAGCCCGCTCTCGGAGATCTGGGGGCGCAAGCCGGTGATGCTGGCCTCGCTGGTCGCCTCGGCGGTGCTCACGGTCGTGGCCGCCCTGGTCCCCGGCTGGTACGGCTTCCTGGCGCTGCGCGCGCTCACCGGGCTGACGGCCAGCGGACTCCCGGCCGTCGCCATGGCCTATCTCGCCGAGGAGATGGACGCCAAGGCCATCGGCCTGTCGATGGGCCTGCTCGTCGGCGGCAACGCGCTGGGCGGCATGTCGGGCCGCCTGATCAGCGGCGTGATGGCGGACTTTGTCAGCTGGCGCGCCGGGCTCGCGGTGATCGGCGGCCTCGCGCTCGCCGCCGCGCTGGCGTTCTGGCGCTGGCTGCCGCCCTCGCGCCGCTTCGTGCCGCGCCGGCTGGCCTGGGCGGAAGTCCCGGGCAGCTTCGCCCACCATTTCCGCGACGCCGGCCTGCCCTGGCTCTTCGCCGAGGCGTTCCTGCTGATGGGCGGCTTCGTCTGCATCTACAATTACATCGGCTTCCGCCTGCTGGACCCGCCCTACGCGCTGAGCCAGGCGGTGATCGGGATGATCTTCTCGGTCTACCTCGCCGGTATGGTCAGCAGCCCTGTCACCGGCGAGCTGGCGAGCCGCTTCGGCCGCCGCCGTGTCCTCTGGGTCGCCACCGCCGTCGGCCTGGCCGGCATCGTGATGACGCTCTCGGACCGCCTGCTGCTGATCCTGGCCGGCATCGTAGTGACGACGGTAGGCTTCTTCGGCGCCCACGCGGTCGCGAGCAGCTGGGTCGGGCGGCGGGCGCTGCGCGACAGGGCCCAGGCCTCGGCGATCTATCTCGGCCTCTACTATCTGGGCTCGTCGGTCCTCGGGACCGCGGGCGGCTGGTTCTTCGCCCATTCCGGGTGGAACGGCGTGGTGCTGTTCGTGGGCGGGCTGTACGGTCTGGCGCTGATGATTGCCCTGCGGCTGTCCCGCCTGAAGCCGCTCGCGACCTGATCCGGGAGATCCGCCGATGAACGCCCGCAGCCACGCCCGACACGTCGTCGACCAGTTCGGCGCGCAGGCCTCCGCCTACGTGACCAGCGCCGTGCACGCCGCCGGCGCCGATCTCGACCGGATCGGCGAGCGGGTCCGCGCGCGACCGGGCCTGCGGGTGCTCGACCTCGGCTGCGGCGGCGGGCACGTCGCCTTCGCGGCGGCCGCCGCTGGCGCCGCCGTCACGGCCTACGACCTGTCGGCCGACATGCTGGCGGCCGTATCAGCCGAGGCGGCCCGGCGGGGGCTCGACCGGATCGAGACCCGGCAGGGCGGCGCCGAGGCCCTGCCCTTCCCCGACGCGAGCTTCGACGCCGTCCTGACCCGCTACAGCGCCCACCACTGGCGCGACGTGCCGGCGGCCCTGGCGGAAGCGCGACGAGTGCTGCGGGCGGACGGGTTCCTCATCGTCAGCGACATCGTCGCGCCCGAGGATCCGCTGCTGGACACGCACCTACAGGCGCTGGAGCTGCTGCGCGACCCCTCGCACGTGCGCGACTACCGGGTCTCGGAATGGCGGGCCCTGCTGGAGGCGGCCGGATTCGCGCCCGGCGACGCGACGCCGAGCCGGCCGCGCATGGAGTTCGCGAGCTGGATCGCCCGGATGCGGACGCCGGAGACCCACGTCGCAGCGATCCGGGCGCTGCAGGTCACCGCGCCCGCGGAAGTCGCGGCGCATTTCGCCATCGAGGCCAACGGCAGCTTCCTGCTCGACGCCGCGCTGATCGAGGCGCGCCCGAAGCCCGGCCGCTGATCGCTCAGGCGGCCGCGCCGGAGAGCCGGCGCGCCGCCCGCTCCCGCCCGATCAGCGGCAGCAGGCCGGCGAGGTCCGGCCCGTGCTCCAGGCCGGTGAGGGCGAGCCGGAGCGGCATGAACAGGCCGCGGCCCTTGGCCCCGGTGCGGGTCCGGATCTCGGTCGTCCACGCCTTCCAGGTCTCCGGGCCGAACGGCTCGGGCGGCAGGGTCTCGCGGGCGGCCGCGATCACGGCGGGCTCGGTGAGCACCGGCTCGACGGGACCGGCCACGACCCGCCACCAGTCGGCCGCCTCCGCGACGCGCCCGAGATTGGCCCGCACCGCGAGCCAGAAGGCCTCTGCCCGGTCCTCTGGGATCCCCAGAGCCGCGAGGCGCGCGGCCGCCTCCGCGTACGGCATGGCGTGGACCAAGCGGGCGTTGAGGCCGTCGAGCTCCGCCGGGTCGAACCGGGCCGGCGCCCGCGAGATCTCGCCGAGATCGACGAGGCCCGCGAGGGTGTCGAGGTCTGGCACCGCCCGCACCGATTCGGCCGAGCCGGTGAGCACCGCCAGCGAGCGCACCGCCGCGGGCTCGTAGCCGGCCTCGCGCAGGCCGCGCAGCGACAGGTGGCCGAGGCGCTTCGACAGCCCCTCCCCGTCGGCCGTCGTCAGCAGGTTGTGGTGGCCGAAGACCGGGACGGGCGCGCCCAGGGCCTCGAAGATCTGCACCTGCACGCCGGTGTTGGTGACGTGGTCCTCGCCGCGGATGACGTGGGTGATCCCGAGACCGGCGTCGTCCACCACCGACGGCAGCGTGTAGAGGTAGCTGCCGTCGGCGCGGATCAGCACCGGGTCCGACAGGGACGCGCAGTCGACATGGGCGGGCCCGCGGACGAGGTCGTCCCAGCCGACGGTGCGCGCCTCGAGCAGGAACCGCCAGTGCGGCCGGCGGCCCTCGGCCTCCAGCGCCGCCCGCTCCTCGGCGGTCAGCCGCAGCGCCGCCCGGTCGTAGATCGGCGGCTGGCCACGGCCGAGCTGACGCCTGCGGCGGCGCTCCAGCTCCTCCGGCGTCTCGTAGCAGGGGTAGAGCCTTCCCGCTGCGCGCAGGCGGTCGGCGGCGGCGTCGTGCTGCGCCGTGCGGTCGCTCTGCCGGGCGAACAGGTCGGGCAGGATGCCGAGCCACGCGAGATCCTCGCCGATCGCCTCGGCGAAGGCCTCCGTCGAGCGCTCCGCGTCGGTGTCGTCGAGGCGCAGCAGGAAGCGGCCGCCGGCCCGGCGGGCGAACAGGGCGTTGAGCAGGGCCGGCCGGGCGTTGCCGATATGGAGATACCCGGTCGGCGAGGGTGCGAAGCGGACGAGAGTCATGGCCCGCTCTCTAGCCGATCTGCGCGGGAATGTGCGCGGGACTTCGCGATCACACCGGCCCGATGCGCCGCCCCGCGGCGCCCGCTACCCAGGACGCGGGAAACCCGGCAGAAGGGCGCGCGTGGTGCGGTGCAGGATGTGAGCGGCATGGCGACGGACGAGACGGCCGACATCGTGGTGGTCGGCGGCGGGATGGTCGGCCTCGCCAGCGCCATCGCGCTGAGGGACCGCGGGCTCGACGTGGTGCTGCTGGATCCCGGCGAGGCGCGGGCCCGGACCTCCTACGGCAATGCCGGCGTGGTCAGCCGCGGCTCGATCCTGCCGATGTCGAGCCCGGCCCTGTGGGGCAAGCTCCCGGCCTACCTGCGCAACGCCGATCGCGGCCTGCGGCTGCACTACGGGCATCTCCCGCGGATCGTGCCCTACACGGCGCACTTCCTCGCCGCCGCGCGCGCCTCGCGCTGGCGCCGCGCCGCGGAGGCGCTGCTGCCGCTGACCAGCGCCGCCTATCCGGCCCACGAGCGGCTGGCGGCCCGGGCCGGGACCGGCGACCGGCTACAGCGGACGGGTTGGATCAAGGCCTACCGCACCGAAGCGGCCTTCGCGTCCGCCGCCCTCGAGCGCGAGATCCTGGCCGGACACGGGGTCGCCTTCGACATCCTCGACACCGCGGCGCTGCGCGCGCTCGAGCCGGCGCTGGTGCGGCCCTACGCGCGGGCCATGCTGCTCACCGAGACGGGATCGGTCCGCGAGCCCGGCCGGCTCATCGAGGCGTGCGAGGCCCTGTTCACCGGTCTCGGCGGCCGCCGCCTGCGGGGCAGCGTCGCCCGGCTGGAGCCCCAGGCGGACGGCTGGCGCGTCGATCACGACGGCGGCGCGGTGCGGGGCCGACAGGTGATCCTCGCGGCCGGCGCCGCGTCCGGGGCGATCGCCCGGACCCTGGGCTACCGTTTCGCCGTTGCGGCCGAACGCGGCTACCACCGCCACTACGCCCTGCATCCGGACAGCGCGCCGCTGACCCGGCCGATCCTCGACACGGGCGCGGGGTCGATCCTGTCGCCGATGGGCGAGCACCGGGTCCGGGTCCTGTCCGGCGTCGAGCTCAACGCGCGCGCCGCCGCGCCCGACCACACCCAGATCGATGCGGCGTCCCGGGAGGCGGCCTCCACCCTTCGGCTCGGCGGCCCGCTGGACAACGCGCCGTGGCTCGGCTCCCGGCCGTCGACCCCCGACGGGATGCCGGTGATCGGCCGCGCCCCCCGGCACGACGGCCTGCTCTTCGCCTTCGGCCACGGCCATATCGGCCTGTCCACCGGCCCGATCACCGGCGAAATCGTCGCCGACCTCGCCACCGGCCGGGAACCGGCCGTGCCGGTCGCGGCCTTCGCGCCGGAGCGGCTCCTGCGCTGGCCGCGGCTGCTCTGAGAGCCGCCTCCCTCAGCGCCAGTCGTAGGGGTTGTAGGGCTCGAGCGCGGCCTCGACCTTCCGCAGGACGTCCGGCTGGCGCTGGAGGTCGGTCTCCCGGGCGAGTGCCCGGAGGAAGGCCTGCGGGCCGTGCTCCAGGTCGCGCGTCAGCCCATTGTAGCGGTCGGCCGGCTCGACATGGGCGGGATTGACCGCGACGCGGTAAGCGAGGCCGCAGGTCGGCGGGTCGATCCCGAGGCGATAGCAGATCCGCACCCGGGCGAAGGGGACGTCCGGGCGGTAATCGACCCGGTAGCCGCCGAGACGGAAGGCGCCGCCGGTCGCGCGCTCGGCATAGGCCAGCGTCCGCGCCACCGTGGTGAAGCCGGCGGTGCGCCGGTCGCGCACGAGGTCAATCGCCGCCCGTTCCGTGGGCACGAAGGATTGCGCGCAGGCCGGGCCGGACACCAGCGCGACCAAGAGTGCGGGGACGGCGAGTCTCATGGCTTCTTCATGCAGACCGCGACGGGCTGGGCATCCTTGGCGGCCTTGGCGGTCATGTCGAGGCAGCCGACCGTGGACACGCCGTCCGTGACGGTCACCGACGGCACAACCGCCATGCCTCGGCAGTAAGCGCCAATCAATTCCTCGTCACGGCGGCACGCCACGTCGAGGCGCACCTGGCTGTTCAGGGACGGTCCCGGTGGCCCGGCTGGTCCGGCCGGGCCCGGGTCGCCCGCGGGGCCGCGGGCGCCGGTGGCGCCGTTCACCCCCGCCGGCCCGGCCGGCCCCGCCGGTCCCCGATCACCCTTCGCCCCTGGAGGTCCGGCCGGTCCGGGCTTCGTGGCATCGCAGGCGGCGAGCGCGAGCGCCACCGCGCCGACCACGAGCGCGATCAGGGGGGATCTCATGGGGTTCTCCGGCAGGCCTGCGCGCGGGGAACTGGCGCGCGCAGGCGGTGCGTCAACAGCGCGTCGCCGACACGACGGCGCTATTACAACCAAAAGTAGCGGCTGTTTGATAACCCTGGTCTAGTCGATCGGATTAAGAGTTTCGCAAAAGCTTGGCGTCACATCGGATGAGATGGCTACTTCCGACTGATCTGCTCGCATATGAACAGCCGAGGACTTGTAGGAACGCAGGTCAGAGTGACGCCAGGTTGCCTCCTCGCGCGCCTCGGGCGCGACACCGGGGGCGCGGCCGCGGTGGAGTTCGCCCTGGTGGCCCTGCCCTTCCTGGCGCTGTGCGGCGCGATCATCCAGATCGTGTTCCAGATGTGGGCGACGCAGAATTTCGATCGCGCGCTCCAGAACGCGGTCCGGACGATCTTCACCGGCCAGTTCCAGCTCGACACCGCCGGCCAGACCAATCCGGCGACCGTGCTCGCGACCCTGAAGGCTAGGATGTGCGGATCGGCCGTCAGCCCCGTGCCCACCGTCTTCAACTGCCAGAACGTCAAGATCGACGTCGCGACCTCGAGCAGCTTCGCGAGCGCGACTGCGACCAAGCCGATCGACACCGCCACGGGCACGTGGAGCACGAGTTTCGGCTCCAACTACAAATGCGCTTCGCCCGGGACGATCGTGATCGTCACAGCGGCCGTGCCGTTCCCGACCTTCTTCAATCTGATGGGCCTCAATACGAAGCAGTTCACCAGCGGCTCCGCGGAGGGATCGAGCCTGCTGACCTCCACGGCGGTGTTCCGCACCGAGCCCTATCAGATCGTCGGAGCGAGCCCGTGCCCGTCCTCGCCGTCCTGACCCGGCGGGCGGCGCGGCTCCGGCACGACAGGCGCGGCGGCGCGGCCGTCGAGTTCGCCGTCATCCTGCCGATCCTGCTCGCGATCTGGGCGGGCATGACCGAGGTGACGCACGCCATCGACGAGTGGCGCAAGCTGACGCAGCTCGGCCGCACCGTGGCGGACCTGACGGCGCAGGGCGACACACAGAACCCGATCAGCACCACCGTGATGAACGACATCCTCGCCTCCGCCACGGCGGTGATGCGCCCGTTCGACACGTCGAAGGTCAAGATCGTGGTCAGCGCGATGGGCACCGACGCGAAGGACCCGAGCGGTCCTCCGGTGGTCTGCTCGAGCGTCGCCAACACCAACGGGACCGCGCGGAGCCCCGGCCCCGCGCCCAGCCTGACCGTGCCGGACGGCTACCGGATGCCGGGCATGCGCTACGTCCTGGCTGAGGTCAGCATCAGCTACACGCCGATGATCGGGAGCGCGCTGGTCAAGCTCGCCAAAGGCGTGAGCAACACGATCACGTTCACCAGCAGCGCGCCGTGGCCGACCCGCGGCGGCCAAGCCTACGGCACCAGCACCTACACGGAAGTCGTCCTGCCGGACGACAAACAATCGAACTGCGATGGCACGAAGATCGTCCGCAAAACCTGACGGCCGCCCCGAGCGGCGCCGCGATGTCCTGCGCGACCGCGGCGGCAACGTCGCCCTGCTGTTCGCGTTCCTCAGCGTGCCGATGGTGATGGTCGGCGGCGCGGCGATCGACTACGGCTTCGCCACGCGGCTGGAGACGAAGCTCCAGGCCGCGGCCGACGCCACGGCGCTGCTGCTCTGCCAGACACCGCTGACGACGTCCGAGACCGAACTCAACGCCCTGGCGCAGACGACGATGACCGGTGCCATGGGGGCGGCGAGCCTCGTGGTCGACCGGCTGGCCATCACCAGCAGCCCGCGCAAGATCACGCTGACCGCTCACAAGCAATCGACGACCTTCTTCGGCGGGCTGACCGGCACCCAGCGCATCAACCCGGGCGCCGTCTCGCAATGCGCCACGCCGCTGCCGAAGACTTTCGAGATCGCGCTCGTGCTCGACAACACGGGCTCGATGGCCGCCTCGAGCGGGGGACAGTCGAAGCTCCAGGCCGTCCAGACGGCCGCGACCGACTTCGTCAACTACGTCTACACCAGCCCGGCCTTCTCCAGCGCGACCAAGGTCGCGATCGTGCCCTTCGCCGCCGCCGTGGCGGTCGATCCGTCCGCCTACCGCTACGCGAGCTGGATCGATCAGAACGGCCTCTCCAGCTACCACTGGACGAACATCGTCCAGTCGAATCCGGCGCCGTTCAAGAACCGCTTCGACATTTTCGCGAAGCTGCAGGCGGCGAACCGGAACTGGGGATGGGCCGGCTGCCTCGAGGCGCTCCCCTACCCCTTCAACGTCCAGGACGGAGCGCCCACGACCAAGGATTCCTTCTACGTGCCGCTGCTCGCGCCCGACGAGCCGGGTGACGGCACCTCGGGCGGCGCGTCGTTCCCGGTCGGCGCCTCGCGGGCGACGGCCTACAGCTACAACAGCTACATCGACGACGAGACCGGCCCGACATGCCGGAACAGCAGCACCTACAACACCGCGCTCGGGCAGGCCTGCAAGTACATCACGCCCAAGGATGCGGCCTCCGGCGCCCCGCTCGGCATCCCGAACGGTCCGAATTTCGGGTGCACGACCCAGCCGCTCCAGAGGCTGACCAGCGACACGAACGCGTTGAAGACCCTTATCAGCAAGATGGCGCCGTCCGGATCGACGAACATCCACGAGGGTTTCATGTGGGGCTGGCGCACGCTCTCGCCCAACAGCGTCTTCGCGGACGGCCAACCCTACGCGTCGAGCGCGAACAGCTCGAACGCGACGACCATCAACAAGATCATCATCCTGATGACCGACGGCACGAACAGCTGGGGCACCAATTCCAGCGCGCCGACCGGCTCACTCTACTTCGCGGCCGGGTACTTCAAGAACGCCAACGGCACGACGCCGAATCCGCGCCTGACGACGGCATACCAGAACACCAATATCGCCGACAGCAATACGGCGCGGAAGGCGCTCGACGCGCTCACCGCCGAGGCATGCGCGAACACGAAGGCCGTCAATATCTCGATCTACACGATCGGCTTCAGCATCCCGACGGATCCGATCGATTCTGCCGGGCAGACGCTGTTGCGGAACTGCGCCTCGTCGCCGGACCAGTTCTACCTCGCCAACTCGTCCGATGACCTGATCAAGGCCTTCAAGTCGATCCAGGCCAGCATCGGCGCGCTGCGGCTGACTCAGTAGGCGCCGCGCCGGCGCTGCGCGGGATCCGGCGCGCGGGCCGGACCCGGTCAGTCGTCGCGGTAGACCCGCTCGCGGCGCTCGTGCCGCTCCTGCGCCTCGAGGGACAGAGTGGCGATCGGGCGCGCGTCGAGGCGGCGCAGGGAGATCGGCTCGCCGGTCTCCTCGCAGAAACCGTAGGACCCGTCCTCGATTCGGGCCAGCGCCGCGTCGATCTTGCCGGTGAGCTTGCGTTGGCGGTCCCGGGCCCGCAGCTCGATCGCCCGGTCCGTCTCGGAGGATGCGCGGTCGGCGAGGTCGGGGTGGTTCTCGTTCTCGCTCTGCAGCGCCACCAGCGTATCCTGCGCCTCGCGCAGGATGTCGTTCTTCCAGCTCATCAGCTTGCGCCGAAAATATTCGCGCTGCCGGTCGTTCATGAAGGGCTCGTCGTCGGACGGGACGTAGCCGTCCTCCAGCTGCACCTTCGCCATGCGTCACCCTCGCTGGATGGTAAACCGCCCACCAGGGGATGGCCGGTGTGCGGCGATAACGTGAGGTGCCGTATAGTCGAGGTGCCTCATCGCCACAACGCACACGGATGCAGGGGCTGTAACTGGCTGTCACTGCATCGCCGCGTGCGGCAAACAGGCCACGGTACAGATGTTTTACGCTGTCATCTGGTCCGCAACCGTACGATCGCTTCTGCGATCTCCGTGGTCAGGCTCCGAGCGATCGGCAGCCTGTAATGGGTCTGGTCGAAGAACTGGTCGGGATCGGCCGCCGCGGGGCGGCCGTCGCGCCAGTCGACCACCGTGCTGAGCGCGTGGGTCGCCAGCACGGTGCGTACCTCGGCCCGGCAGGCCGCCTCGGCCCGCGCCCGAGGGCTGCCGGGCGGCGGCTCGCCGCGGGCGTAGACCGGCGGGAACACCACCACGACCGGCGTCTCCGCCGGGATCCGGGTCAGCTCGGCGCGCAGGCGCGCCGCGATCGGGAACGGCCCGCCGTGCCGCGGCTCCGGCTCGGGCCCGACCGGCTTCTCCAGCGCCGCCTTCTTGGCAGGATCGACGCCGAAGCCCTGGCTCAGGTAGTTGCGCTCGTAATCCCACCAGCCGTCGGCCGCGGCGGTCTTGCTGCGCGGGTTCAGGAGCCAGCCGATGCGGTTGACCGTCTCCTGCGCGGCCGAGAAGCGGATCAGCCCGCGCAGGTAGGCGGGCCAGTCCCCCACGAGCCAGTAGGGAAAGCCGTGCTCGCTCGGGAAGGACGGGTCGTCCGCGCACCAGAACGCGTCGGCCGAGAGCACGATCGCGGCGGGGCGGGCGTGGTGCTGCAGGTACCATCCCAGCAGGGCGAACTGCTCGGACGGGCCGGTGGCCGGCACCGAGAGCTGGAGGAACGGGATGCCGGTGAGCCCGGTCAGTGCCGCCGGCTCGATGAGCTGGATGTGCGAGTTGCCGATCACCACGCCCGCATAGGCCGGATCGCGGCCGCGGACGGCCGAGGCCGTGCGGGGCCCCTGCGGCCGCACGGCCCCCCGGGACAGCAGCGTCGAGCGGCCGGTATCGTAGGGGTCGACCAGCACCGCGAGGGCCAAGTAGCCCGCGAAGAGGCCGACCATCGACAGGGCCAGGGCGCGGGCGAAGCCGCGCCAGTCCCTGTCGGTCGTGGGGGGTGCGGGCGCCATCCTCAGAACTGGAAGTAGATGAACTCGTAGTTCGCATCGTCGCCGATCTTCAGCAGGACGAGCACGAACAGCAGCGCGAAGCCGAAGGCGAGGAGGCGGCGCGGCGGCAGCCGGTGCACCGCGTTCCAGGCGGTGGGCCCGACCGTCGCGACCAGGGCGGCGATGGCGATGGTGCGCCACTTGAAGCCGGAGCCCCTCGGCGCGAGCCCGAAGAGTCCTTTGAAGATCGCGAGGGCCGCCTCGAAGCTCGTCGCGCGGAACAGAACCCAGGTCAGCACGACGAACAGGCTGGTGAGCGCCCAGCCCAGCGGCGCGGGGATCGCGATCCGGGCCCGGCGCGCCAGGACACCGGCCCCGAGGCCGATCCCGTGCAGCGCCCCCCAGGCGAGGAAGGTCAGGCCGGCCCCGTGCCAGAGGCCGCCGAGCGTCATCGTGGCGACGAGCGCCCCGACCTGCCGCGGCAGCCCGCGGCGGTTCCCGCCCATCGGGATGTAGAGGTAGTCGCGCAGGAAGCGCGACAGGGTCATGTGCCAGCGCCGCCAGAAGTCGCGGAGCGACGTGGCGCGGTAGGGCGCGTCGAAGTTCTGCGGCAGGACGAGGCCGAACAGCAGCGCGATGCCCAGCGCCATGTCGGTGTAGCCGGAGAAGTCGAAGTAGATCTGGAACGTGAAGCCGAGCGTCGCCTGCCACGCCTCGACCACCGTGACGGCCTTGCCGGCGGCGGCGGCCTGGAACACCGGGTTCACGTATTCCGCGAGCGGATCGCCGAGGAACACCTTCTTGGCGAGGCCGACGGTCAGCAGCATCAACCCGCGGGCGAAGCGCTCGGCGGCGTCGGGCCGCGCGTAGGGCGCCTCGTCGAACTGGTGCATGATCTCGCTCCAGCGCACGAGCGGGCCGGCGAGAACCTGCGGGAAGAACGCGATGTAGAGGGCGTATTTCACGAGCCCGAAGCCCGGCGCCCGGCCGGCCCGCAGGTCGGCGAGATACATGATGTGGTGGAAGGTGAAGAACGAGATGCCGAGCGGCAGGGCGAGGCCGAGCCGCTGCGCCTCCAGGCCGGGGATCAGGTTGGCGAGGTCGGCCGCGAAGTCGAGGTACTTGAACACGCCGAGCAGCGCGAGGTTGGCGGCGATCGCCGTCGGGATCAGCCAGCGGCCGGGCCACCGGCGGTAGGCGCGCGCCACGCACCAGTTCGCCAGGATCGAGCCGGCCAGCAGCGGCACGAACCGGACGTCCCACCAGCCATAGAACACGAAGGACAGGGCGACGAGGAGCGGCAGCCGCCACGCGGGCGCGGCGCGCGCCACCAGCCCGTGCAGGATCAGCGCGGCCGGCAGGAAGGCGAGGAGGAAGACGAAGGAGTTGAACAGCATCGGGCGAGGCGGCGCGGAGGAGCCCGGATGGGCCGCCGTTGTCTCCGAGCGGGAGGGACCGCCTTGTCGAGGATCAAGGCCGGCCCGTCAATCGCCGCAGAGGCGACGCGCCCGGCCGGGCGCGGCCTCACGCTCCGCGGCTGGCCGCCTCGATGGTCAGGCCCAGCCCCACCGAGCCGAACGTGTCGCCCTCCACCACCCGGGCGGCCGGCAGCGCGGCCGTCAGCGCGGCGCGCAGGTGCGGCAGGCCGGTGGAGCCGCCGGTGAGGAACAGGGCGTCGACCCGGTCGGCCGTCAGTTCCGCCTGCGCGAGGCAGCGCGCGATCCGGGCCGCGACGGCGCGGGCGAGGTCCCCCGTCTGGGCGGACAGGGTCGCGCGATCCACCGGGACCGCGAGCCCGGGCTCCAGGAGGCCGAGGTCGAGCAGGGTCGCGTCCTGTTCGGACGCCGCGATCTTGGCGCTCTCCACTGCCCCGGCCAGGGCGTGACCGCGCTCGCCCTCCACCGCCTCGCGCAGCCGCACGAGCAGGTCGGGCCGGGCGCCGTCGCGGATGACCTCGTCGATCTCGCGCAGGGTCTTCTGATTGTAGAGGCGGTTGATCGCCGACCACGTGGCGAGGTCGTGGTAGTAGGCGTTCGGCACCGCGAGGTCGCCGCGGCGCATCGGGCTTCCGAGGCCCAGGAGCGGCATCACCGTTCCGAGGCTGAGCTGTCGGTCGAAATCGGTGCCGCCGATCCGCACCCCGTCGTTGGCCAGGATGTCGCCGGCCCGGTCCGGCCGCCTCCGCCGCTCCGGCGCGAGGCGCACGATGGAGAAGTCCGAGGTGCCGCCGCCGATGTCGGCGACGAGGGCGATCTCCTCCGCGCGGACCTGGCGCTCGTAGTCGAGCGCCGCGGCGATCGGCTCGTACTGGAACGAGACCTCCCGGAAGCCGACGTCGCGGGCGATGTCGCGCAGCGTGTCCTCCGCGCGGCGATCCGCCTCCGGGTCGCCGTCGACGAAGTGGACCGGGCGGCCGTGGACCACCGTGTCGAGGCTCTGGCCGCTGGCGGCCTCCGCCCGCGCCTTCACGGCGGTGAGGTAGCGGGCGATGACGTCGCGCAGGCGCAGCCGCTGGCGGCCGACCGGGGTCGCCTCCTCCATGAGCGGCGTGCCGAGCACGGATTTCAGCCCGCGCATCAGCCGGCCGGACCGGCCCTCGACATAGGCCGCCGTGGCGGCCCGGCCGATGATCGGCTCCCGTCCGAGCTCGAAGAAGATCGCGCTCGGGATTGTCCGGTGCGCGCCCTCCAGGGGCAGCAGCGTCGGGCCGTCCGGGCCAAGATGCCCGAGCGTGGTGTTCGACGTGCCGAAATCGAGGCCGCAGGCCGCCATCGTGTCGTGGGTCCGGGAATGGAGAGGAGGGCCGTGGGCCTACAGGGCCGACATGCCAGGGTCCAGGGCGGAAGAGCGGGGCCCGGGGCTCCCGCAAGGGGGTTGACGGCCCGATCGCGCACCGGCGGCGGAGCCACGCCTCGGACCGACGCCCGCATGCGGCACACACGCGGCCCACATGCGGGAAGCGTGGACAGCGCCGCGGCGGCACACCCGGACCCGCCAAGCCGTGCTATGAGGCCCCATGCGTTCCGACATCGATCTCGGCCTGACCGGCGAGCGCCCCGCGCTCCTCGACCTGACCGAACTGCTCGCCACGCGGCTCCTGGTCCAGGGCAATTCCGGATCCGGCAAATCGCACCTGCTGCGGCGGCTGCTCGAGCAGAGCGCCGGCCTCGTGCAGCAGGCGATCATCGATCCGGAGGGCGACTTCGCCAGCCTCGCCGACCGCTACGGCCACGTCGTGGTGGAGGCCGACGGCGACGACGTCGCCCTGCAGCGGATCGCCGCCCGGGTGCGGACCCACCGGGTCTCGGTGGTGCTGTCGCTCGAGAATCTCGACGCCGACGGCCAGATGCGGGCCGCCGCCGCCTTCCTGGGCGGCCTGTTCGACGCCGACCGCGACCATTGGTACCCGATGCTGGTGGCCGTGGACGAGGCGCAGCTCTTCGCGCCCGCGGCCGCCGGCGAGGCCTCGGACGAGGCCAGGCGCCTGTCGCTCGGCGCGTTGACCAACCTCATGTGCCGCGGCCGCAAGCGCGGGCTCGCCGGCATCATCGCCACGCAGCGCCTCGCCAAGCTCGCCAAGAACGTCGCGGCCGAGGCCTCGAACTTCCTGATGGGCCGGACCTTCCTCGACATCGACATGGCACGCGCCGCCGACCTCCTCGGGCTGGAGCGCCGGCAGGCCGAGACGTTCCGCGACCTGCCGCGCGGGCATTTCGTGGCCCTGGGGCCGGCCCTGTCCCGGCGCCCGCTCACCATCGCGGTCGGGCCGACCCAGACCGTGAGCCGGAGTTCCTCGCCGGTCCTCGTGCCCCTGCCCGACGCCCTGGAGGATGCCCGCGCGCTGATCCTCACAGCGAGCCCCGCCGAGATCGTCGCGCCGCTGGCGCCGCGGCCGAAGCCGCGCCCCGCGCCGGCGCCAGACGTGCTCGTCCAGCTCGCCAATTACCGTCCGCCGGCTCCGGCGGAGGAGGTGGAGGAGGAACCCATGGACCCGGAGGCCCGCGAGGCGGCGCTCGCCGAGGTGCTGGCCTCCGTGCTGGCGGATGCCGACGCCGCCGCCTGCACTCCCGCCACGCTCTACCAGGACTTCACGGTCCGCTGCCGGATCCGGCGCCTGCGCGGCGACACGATGGGTCTGCCCGAGTTCAAGCGGCGCCTCGCGGTCGCGCGGGCCGAGGCCGGCGGCGCGGTCGCGGACAATTCCGGCTGGGAGCAGGCCCAGGCGATCGCGGCCGGCCTGCCGGACGACCTCGCCGGCCTGTTCCTCGTGGTCGCGCGGGCTGCCATCGAGGGCGCCCCCTGCCCCACCGACACCGTGCTGGCCGAGGCCTACGGCACCAGCTCGGGCGGCCGGGCGCGGCGGATGCTGGCCTATCTCGAGGAGCGCGGCGCCATCGTCACCCGCAAGGACCTGCGCGGCGCACCGATCATCGCGGTGCCGGATCTCGGCGTCGAGACCGGACCGGGCGAGCCGCAGATGCTGCCGACGGGTCCGAAGCGGCGGGCGGTTTAGCGGGCGGTTTAGCGGGCGGGGTAGCGGGATCGGGCGCTCGCCCGGCGCGGTACCGGGATGCGCCCGGGGTCAGGTGCGGAAGCCCGGTCAGACGCGCCGGGCCATCTCCAGCTTGGCGAGTTCCACCGCGGCGCGCAGTTCGATCTCGGCCATCAGGCCGTCGAGCCGGGGATCCCCCGAGAGGCCGGCACGCTCGTTCAGGCGGCCGGCGATGGCGCGCAGATCCTGCGGCGCGACGCGGCCGCCGAGGAGTGCCGCCTTCAGCCGGTCGAGGCCGTCGAGGAGGTCCTGGCCGCGCTGGGCGGAGCGCCGGCGCCGCTCCTGGGGCGTGTCGGCCTCGGCCTGGAGAAGCAGGACCGCGTCGAGCCCGGCGAGCGTCGCGGCGGCGGCCGGCGCGCCGGCAGACGTCGTCGACGACGGGGCCGCGCCGAGGCTGAAGGCCGCGCCGCCCTCGGGCTTCCGGGCGGACGCGACACCGCCGGCGCTCTGGATCGGCTGGCGAGTCTCGACACGCATGATCCGGTTCGCGTTGCTCCAAGCGCCCCCGCGCAGAACCGGAAATTCGGCCGCCAGGGTTAAGCGCGGGTAAACAAGCCGGCAGAAGCTGCCGGGTCGGCAGGTTCGGTGCCGGCACCGCGAGGCGCGGGGCCAGACCTGGCCCGGAAAAACTTTGTTTTCTTCAACGGCTTGCACAGGTCTGGCGGCTGGCACGACCCTGGCAGGATGGGGGCAGGTCCGTCACGGTCGAAACACGGCATGCGCCCGCGTCACGCGTTCAGTCCTCTCCGGTCTCTCTCGGTCGCCCTCGCGGGCGCCCTGCTTCTCGCCGCGCTGTCCGCGCCGGCGCTCGCCCTGTCGCGCGTCAAGGATCTCGCCTCCATCGAGGGCGTTCGCCAGAACCAGCTTGTCGGCTACGGCATCGTGGTCGGCCTCAACGGAACCGGCGACACGCTGAACAACATCCCGTTCACCAAGCAGTCGCTCCAGGCCATGCTGGAGCGCCTCGGCGTCAACACCCGCGGCGCCACGATGCGCACGCAGAACCTCGCCGCCGTGATGGTGACCGCGAGCCTGCCGCCCTTCGCCGCGCAGGGCACCCGGATCGACGTGACGGTCTCGTCGCTGGGCGACGCCAAGTCCCTCCAGGGCGGCACCCTGCTGGTGACGCCGCTGCTCGGCGCCGACGGCGAGGTCTACGCCCTGGCGCAGGGCTCGGTGGCGATCGCCGGCTTCGCCGCCGAGGGCGATGCCGCGAAGATCACCCGGGGCGTGCCGACCAACGGCCGGATTTCCAACGGCGCCAATATCGAGCGCGAGATCGCCTTCAAGCTAAACGACGCCCGCTCGCTGCGTCTGTCGCTGCGCAACCCGGATTTCACCACCTCGAAGCGGATCGCCGCGGCGATCAACGACTTCATGGGCGCCGACACCGCCGAGCCCACCGACCCGGCCACCGTCACGATCCAGATCCCGTCCCGCTACAACGGCAACATGATCCGCCTCATCACCGAGGTGGAGCAGCTGAAGGTGGAGCCCGACCAGACCGCCCGGGTCGTGGTCGACGAGCGCTCCGGCATCATCGTCATGGGCCGGGACGTGCGCGTGTCGACGGTGGCCATCGCCCAGGGCAACCTCACCGTCACCATCACCGAGCAGCCGCAGGTCAGCCAGCCGGCGCCGTTCTCCGACGGACGCACCGTCGTGGTGCCGCGCACAGGGGTGAAGGTCGATACCGGGGACGGAAACAAGCTCGCCCTGGTGAAGGAGGGTGTCAGCCTGCGCGAGCTGGTCGACGGTCTCAACGCCCTGGGCGTCGGCCCGCGGGATCTCATCTCGATCCTCCAGGCGATCAAGGCCGCGGGCGCGCTCCAGGCCGATATCGAGCTGATGTGACCGAACGGACGCGAAGGGACGATCCATGCTGCAACTCGCCAGTCTCGCGGCCAGCGCCGCCGCCAGCGTCGGAACCTCGGTGGCCGGGAGCGCCGTCGACGGGATCATCAAGACCGCCAACAAGGCCAAGGCGTTGAAGACGGCGACCGAGTTCGAATCGATGTTCCTGGAGAACAGCCTCGACCGGCTGACCCAGTCGGAGGGCACCGACGGGCCGCTCGGCGAGAACGGGACCGGCGGCGGTGTCTACCGCTCGATGCTGACCAAGGAATACGCGAAGCAGATCGTGAAGAGCGGCGGAGTCGGCATCGCCGATTCGGTTTTCCGTGAGATCATGAAGATGCAGGGCGCGGCCAGCGAGGGAGCGATCCATGCAAAGGGCTGAACCGCTGCGCGTCGGGGACCGGATCACCGCCGAGGCCCTGGTGGCTGGCGTGCTCGGCAACATGGCCGCGCTGGAAGCCGTGCTCGCCGAAGAGGCGGCCTACGTTCGGGAAGGGCGACTGCAGGAGGGCGTCGCCGCGGGCGAGCCGAAGGCCGCGCTGGCCGCCGCCTACATGCAGGGTCTCGAGGTCGCGAAGGCGAACGCCGTCGCGCTGAAGCGCTTCCATCCCGACGGGGTCGAGGCCCTGCGCACCGCCCACCGGCGGTTCACCGCGGCCGTGGAGGCGAACCAGACGGTGCTCGCCAGCGCCAAGACCGTCTCGGAAGGGCTGATCAAGACCCTGGCGGAGGAGATCGGCCGGGCACAGCTCCCCTCCGGCTACGGGCGGCAGACGCCAGCGCCGTCCCCGTACGGCCGCGGCGTGCGCAGCGGGCCGCTGGTCCTCTCGCGCAACCTCTAGGGCCCGCCCGGACGGCGGCCGGCGCCGATCCGGACGTAGGTCCGCACCTCGCCGAGATCGGTGTCGACGCGGTTGTCGACCGCGATGCGGCCGGCGACAACTGGCGCTGCCGCGACGCCGCTCCCCGCGGCCAGATCCGCCCCCGCGACGACGCGGCCCGAGACGCGGAGGCAGCTGCCGCTCCCCGGCAGCCGCACGAAGCCCTGGCCCTTGGACGGGCACGGCGCCGGCCCCGGGATCACGGGCAGATCCCGCAGGTCGAGGGCCTCGGCCGGGCCCGCGCCGGCCACGATCGCCGCGAGGGCAGCGCAGACCGGGATCCGGCCGCGCATCTCAGGCGGCCTGGCGGGCGAGATCCCGGTGGAGCAGGTCGATGTAGTGCTCGACCTCGCCGACGAACCCGTCGAGGTCGGGCTCGTGGATGCGCAGGCGGGCGAGGTCGCGCAGCAGGATGTCGAGGGCGATGGCGCGCTCTTCGGGATGCGCGTAGCCCGCGAGGTAGGTGTCGACGGCCTGCTCGACCAGGACGATCGCGCCGCTACGCGGGACGGCTCCCAGGCGAAGGACGAGTTCGATGGGTCCGGACAGCGCCATGCCGACCTCTCCTCAATCGAATGACGGCGCGTGGGCGCGACCGCACGCTGCGCTTCATTCCCGGAAAGCGGCAAGACTATGGTGAACCCGACACGTCGCGAGATTTTTCGAGCGTCAGGCGCGCGTTGACCGGTCCCGGCGATCAGCTCAGCTGATGTAGTTCACGAGGGAGAGCTTCGAGAGCGTCGCGGTCACCTGATAGCTGGCCTGGAGCCGGTTCTGCACGTCGAGCAGCTTGGTGATGACCTCCTCGGGGGAGATCTGCTCGATCCCGTCCAGGGTATTCTGGACGGTGTTCTGGAGCGCCTTGTTGGTCGTGCCGGCATTCGAGAGCCGCGTCGACGCGACGGTGAGCTGCGTGACCGTGTCCTGGACGCTCGGGGTCTGGTTGGCGGACGAGAGCAGGCTGCCGGCCTTCGTCGCCACCGTCTGGTAGGTGTTGTAGGTGTTGGCGTCGTTCGTGGTGGGCAGGCCGAAGGCCATGGTCGCCAGGCCGGCGAGCACGTTCTGGACCGCGGGATCGTTGGCGCGGGCGCCCGTCCCGACGCTCCCGGTCGCGCTCACCTGGACCGACTGCGTGTCGATCGCCGAGGTCGGCTGTGGGACTGCCGGCGGCGCGGGCTGCGTGTAGGTGTTCTCGCCCTGGTACCACAGCACCGTGTCCTGAGGCGTGGCCGCCCTGTAGCCGACCGGGGTGGTGCCATCGTACAGGATGCGCTGCGGCATCACGCCCGACCCCGACGAGCCGCCTTCCGCCGCGCCGGAGAAGAAGTTCGACGCGGTCGCCGCGGTGGCGTTCACCGCCAGCGTGCTGTTGGCCGCGCCGGTGAGCGCGTTGCTCAGCGTCGCCGACAAGTTGGCCATCGTCTGGGCGGGCGTCGAGCCGATGGCGAAGTTGGTGATCGATTTCGGGTCCGCGCTCGTCGCGGCCGTGAGCGTGATCGTCGTGGAGGTGCCGTCGGCCATCTTCAGCGCGAACGACACGGTGTCGCTGGCGCTCGGCTGCGTCGTCATGCTGAGGCTGAAGCTGCCCGGGCTCGTGGCCGTGCCCGCCGTGTAGGTCGCGCCGATCGCCGAGCCGGTCGTGGTCGGCGCGCCCGCCAGGGTGAAGCCGAACTGTCCTCGGGTCAGGTTGTTCGACTCTTCGGTGACCTGCACGCTCGTGGCCGGGCTGGCCAGAGTCTGCGTCAGGCGGCCGTTGCCCCCCGCGCCGAGCTCGGCGGTGACCCGCTGCGAGATCAGGGTCGAGAGGCCGTCGAGCGTGTTGCCGCTCGCGTCGGTCGTGCCGTCGAGGATCTTGCTCGAATCGACCACCGGCTGGGTCGTGGTGTCGGTGCCGCCGAACAGGTAGTTGCCCGCCGCCGATTCGTTGAGCGTGTCGAGCGCCGTCTGCAGGTTGGCCAGCGCCGTCGACCGGCCGGAGACCGAGTTCGCCGCCACGCTCTGCAGGCCGTTCTGGAGCATCGTCCCGGTGGAGGTGCCGAGGGTCGCAACCTGCGTCAGGCTCGTGACCGCGAGGTCGGTCCGGGTCTGCGCGGCGGTGATGCCGGCGGCGTAGCCGGAGAGCGCGCTCAGGGTGGCCTGCGCGGACAGAGCCGTCGACCGCCCGGAGCCGAGGCCGCCATAGGTCTGCGAGACCTGACCGCTCGAGAGCTGGTTGGTCAGGTCGTTGAGCTGGCTCTTCAGCGCCTGGAGCTGCGAGGCGTTGCGGTTGGTGATGTAGGAGCCGGCCGCGAAGGGCGTGATCGTCGTCATGATCAGATCTGCAGCAGCTGGTTGAGCATGTCGCGGGCCGCGGTGAGCACCCGGGCGTTGGCGCCGTACGCGGTCTGCAGGGCGATCAGGTTCGACATCTCCTGGTCGATGTTGACGCCCGCACCGGCGGAGAACCGGCTCTGCGCGGTGGAGAGCGCCGTCTGCTGGGTGGCGTCGAGGGCGGCGGCGTTCGACGCGTTGGCCCCCTGCGTGGACACGATGTCCTGCGCGAAACCGATGACGGTGGCGCTGTAGGGGGCCGAGACGCCGCCGATGCCGCTCGACGACGAGAAGGTCTGCTGGTTCGCGGTGAGCGCCGTGAACAGCTTCTGGGCGCGCGCGCCGGACGCGCTCGGATCCGTGGCGCTCGCCGCCGTCAGCGCGGCGGTGTTGCCCGCCAGCGCGCCGTTGACCGTGATGCGCTGGGCGAAACCGGTGAGCTGCGAGCCGCCGTCGAACGTGCCGGTGTAGAGCTTGTTGCCCGTACCGTCGACGAACATCGCGATCGACGGGTTGCCGGTGTTCAGGTCCGACGCCGAGACGGCCGTGACGCTGGCGCTGGCCGCGCCGGCGACCTTGCCGGCCGCCCCCAGCGTCAGCGTCGCGCTGGTGGCGGTCGAGGAGACCGGACTCGCCGACAGTGTCGGCAGCTTGTAGGTGCTGCCGGAGGCGTTGAACGTAGCGAAAGCGGACTGGATCGCAGCCGCGTATGTGCCGGGCCCGCCGCTGGCGTTGAAGGTCAGCGTGAGGCCGCTGGCATCCGTGGTCTGCGCGGCGGGCACGACCGCGCCGCTGGAGGTCGCGGACGCCACCAGCGTCACGTTGCGCACGGCCCCGGTGTTGTCGGTGACCGGGAAGGTGATCGTGTTCCCGGGCTGCATCGTCGAGACGCTGATCTGCGTGTCGGTCCCGCTGTACGTCCCGGTGGTCGCGGTATTCGTGAGCGCCTTCGAGAGGCCGGCCGCGAGATCGTCGAGCTGCCGCTGCGCCTGCGGCAGGGTCTGGTCGCGCATCTCGATCTCGGCGGCTAGGCTGCCAGACCGCAGCACGCCGGGGGCGCCGAGGTCGATCTTACCGCCGCCCGGCAGCGTCGCCGTGATGGTTCCGACCGTCCGCTGGGCGGGGTCGGTCGAGTAGCTCGCGGTGGGGCTGAGCACGCCGCGTCCGTCGAAGGTCAGGGTCGCGGCGTTCCCGCGGTCGACCAGCGTCACCCCCGACTGGGTCATGACCGAGACCGTCCCGTCGCGCTGCTGGACCGTCTGCACGTCCATGTAGCTCGACAGGCTGTTGATCGCCTGGTCGCGCTGGTCCTGAAGATCGGTCAGCGAGGTGCTGTCGGTGGTGTTCTGGATCTTGCCGTTGAGCGTCGCGATGTTGGACAGGATCGTGCTCGCCGCGCTCGTGTCGGTGCCGAGCTGCGACTCGAGGCCGGTGCGCAGGTTCTGCACCGTTCCGGCGGCGCTGTTGATGAGGCTCGCGACGGCCGCGGCATTGCCCAGCACCGTCGTGCGGGCGGCCGCCGAGGTCGGGTTCGCGGCGAGTTCCTGGAGCGATTGGGTGAAGGTGTTCAGCGTCCCGTCGAGGGAGGTGGCGCTGCCGGGCACGCCGTAGAGGGCGTCGAGCTGGGCGGCGATGCCGGACTTGGTGCCCGTGTAGGCGGCCCCCGAGGTCTCCAGCCGGAGCTGGTTCAGCGCCGCGGCGTCGAAGCTGCGGGTGATCGTGCCGGCGGCCACGCCGGAATTGTTCGTCCCGGTGGCGACCGTCGAGAGCGTGCGCTTGACGTAGCCCGCCGTCCCGGCATTGGCGACGTTCTGCGAGACGATGTTGATCGCCGCCTGGGTGGCGGCGAGGCCTGCGCTCGAGGTGGAGATCGCATTCAGCGACATGTCACGGCCTCCGCGGCTCGAATCGCACCCTCACTCAGCGGATCACGTTGAGCAGATCAGACATCATCGTCTGGGCCGTCGACATGACGCGCGTGTTCGCAGAGTAAGCCTGCTGGGTTACGATCATCTTAGAGAATTCGGTCGCAATGTCGGTGTTCGATTGCTCGTTGCTCGCGCCCGAGATCGTGCTGCCGTTGAGGCCCGCGAGCGGAGGCCCCGAATCGACCGTCTGGAGATAGTTCCCGTTCGTATCGGCCTTCAAGCCGTCGGCATTCGCGAACTGGACGACGCCGACCGAGGCGAGAGCCACGACCGAACCGTTGGAGAAGGTGCCGTTGACCTTGCCGTCCGGACCGACGGCCACGCTCGTGAGCGTCCCGGAGCTGTTGCCGTTCTGCGTCAGCGCGTTGGTCGTCGCCGCACCGGTCGTGTCGGCATACTGCGTCAGGCCTGAGGCGCTGAGGTTCATGTTGAGGCTGGGGAACGTGTAGTCACCCATGGTGATCGGCCCCAGCGGGATCGGGTTCGTCGAGGGCGAGGTGAGCTTCCCGGTGGAGTCGAAGGTGAAGGCCGTGCCCACGTTGTTCCAGTCGGACGTGGTGAGGGCGCTCGGGTTGGTGGAGTAGTACAGGTTCCACACGGCCGGCTGAGCCGGCGTGGTCGTCGCGTCCTGGACCTTGGCCCAGCGGGTCGTCAGCGTGAGCGGCGCGCCGGTCGACGTGTAGACCGGCAGCGACGGGCCGGCGATGCTGTTGCTCATGAAGGTCGAGACGGCACCGGTCTGGGTCGAATCGACCTTGACGCCGGTCTGCCCCGATCCGGAGGTCACGACCGCTGCGGTATTCTGATTGTAGAGATCGGATCCCGACGTCGCCGAGGCCGACGTGCTCGGCGTCGAGGGCAGGTTGGCGGCGTAGGTGATCGTCGTGGTGGCCTGCGCCGGCAGCGCCGAGTTGCCGATCTTGATCGGACCGATGCTGGTCGTCTGACCGGTGATCGGATCGAGGTTGGATCCGGTCAGGTATCCGCCGGCGCCGTTGACGAGATAGCCGTCCTTGTCCTGGGCGAAATCGCCCCGGCGCGTGTACAGGCTCGTGCCGCCGAAGGATGTGGCGCCGTTCGCGTCGCCGGTCTTCTGCACGACGGTGAAGAAGCCCTGGCCGTTGATGGCCATGTTGGTGGGCACGCTCGACGACACCACGTTGCCGGCCAGGGTGTTGGTGAGCTGCGACTGGGGCAGCACCGAACCCGCGACCTCGCGGCCCGGCGTCTTCTCGGACATCAGGTCGACGAAGCTGGTGTCGATGCGCTTGTAGCCGGTCGTCTGCGAGTTCGCGATGTTCCCGGAGATGTTGCTGATGGCGTAGGACTGCGCCTGGAGTCCGGAGACCGAGGTCTGCAGGGCGGTGAAAAGATCCATGGCGAACGACCCCGATGCGCGCCGCACTGGCCCGCAGGCCGGACCGGCCGCAACCGGCGTGCCAGGGCTAAGTGCTTGAGAATCCTGGACCGGATTGTCGACGACCCGGCAGGGTTGACCGGTCATGGCCGCGCGCCCGGCAGATCCTGCCGGGTCGGTTCCGCAGGGGCGGAGATCCGGACCGGAAGTCCCGTCCGCCGCGTTTACGCGGTGTTATTCGACACGCGCGAAGATGCCGCCGGGCCGGGGCCACGCGCGGTGCGTCCTGTCCGGAAGCGCTGAACGGGTACGGATTGCGGATCTCGGGATCATGCGGGCGAAACGGACAAGCCTCGTCCACATCATCTACTTCTCGCGTCTCAACCTGTCGTCGGACGCGGCGAAGAGGTCCGAGCAGATCAGCGATATCGGCCGCATCGCTCAGAAGAAGAACGAGTTCGCGGTGATCACGAGCTTTCTGGTCATCGAGGGCAACTTCGCCTGCCAGGTCATCGAGGGCGAGCGCACATCCGTGCACGAGACCTTCGACCGGGTGAGTGCCGACAGCCGCCACCGCGAGGTCCAGATCAGCGAGTGGCGGGAGATCACCAAGCGCGAGTTCGTCCACTCGTTCAAGAGCGCGCAGCGCACGGCCGGGAACGACACCCTGTTCGCCAAGGCCAACCTGCTCCCGATGCTCCAGCGCGGAACGCCGAAGGCGTCCGCGATACACGGGCTGTGCCTGTCGCTGCAGTCCGACGCGATGTCCCGTCAGGGCATCGACCACCTCTTCATCTGAGCCGCCGATGTCCGAGAGCGATACGCCCCCGATTCTCATCGTCGACGATCAGGAGAAGCTTCTGCGGCTGATCGTGATGCTGATGACCCGCATCGGCTTCCCGGATGTCGAGGGCGTCACCAACGCGCCCGAGGCGCTGGAGCGGATGCGGCAGCGCCGCTACGCCCTGGTGATCTCCGATCTCGACATGGAGCCCATGGACGGGCTCACCCTGCTGCGTGAGATCCGCGCCGACGACGCGCTGATGAACACGCCCTTCATGCTCACCGAGTCGTCCTTCGACTTCGAGGACATCAACCTCGCCCACCAGGCGGGCGCGGACGCCTTCATCCTCAAGCCGTTCGACATGGCGGTGCTGAAGACCAAGCTGAAGCAGGTCCTCAACCGCAAGCCGCGCAAGCGCGAGGCGCCGATCGCGTCCGAATCGACCCTGAGCGTCGAATTCCCGATGCTCGGCAAGTTCTGACGCCGCGCACCCCTCGCGGGCCCGGCGACGCGGAGGCGCCGCCGAAGCGCGTCACGCCGCCCGCTTCTGGTAATCCTTCACGTCGGTGAAGCGCACGGCCGGGTAGCGCTCCTCCTCGTAGCGGAGCGAGAAGGCCGTGGTCGCCATGAAGACCGGGGCGCCGTCGAGGTCCTTGGCCATGGCCGAGCCGTGCGAGTCGATGAACTTGTCGAGCTCGGCCTCCGAATCGGACGACACCCAGCGGCAGACCGAGAATCGCGAGGTCTCGTAATCCACCGGCAGGCCGTACTCGGCCTGGAGCCGCTCCTTCAGCACGTCGAGCTGCAGCGCGCCGACCACGCCGACGATCGCCTGGCTGCCGTCCTGCGGCACGAACACCTGGACGACGCCCTCCTCGCCCATCTGCTGGAGCGCTTCGCGCAGCTTCTTGGCCTTCATGGCGTCGGTCAGCTTGATCCGGCGCAGGATCTCCGGCGCGAAGCTGGGCACCCCGCGGAACACGATGTCCTCGCCCTCGGTGAGCGTGTCGCCGATCCGCAGCGTGCCGTGGTTCGGGATGCCGACCACGTCGCCCGCGTAGGCCTCGTCGGCGATGGCACGGTCCTGGGCGAAGAAGAATTGCGGCGCCGAGAGCGAGATCGGCTTGCCGGTGCGCACCAGCCGGGCCTTCATGCCCCGGTTGAGCTTGCCCGAGCAGACCCGCATGAAGGCGATCCGGTCCCGGTGGTTCGGGTCCATGTTCGCCTGGATCTTGAACACGAAGCCGGTCATCCGCGGCTCGGTCGGCTCGACGAGGCGCTTGTCAGCGTCCTGGCCCCGCGGCGGCGGCGCCACCTTGGCCAAGCCGTCGATGAGGTCGCGCACGCCGAAATTGCGCAGCGCCGAGCCGAAGAAGACCGGCGTCAGGTGACCCTCGCGGAACGCGTCGAGGTCGAACGGCTTCAGGCCGCCCTCGGCGAGTTCGACCTCCTCGCGCCACGCGTCGGCGGCGCCGTCCTCGGTGAGCAATTCGTCGAACAGCTTGTCGTCCGGGCCGGACACCGCGACCATCCCCGCATCCTCGGCGGCGTCGAGGCGGCGGACACGGTTGCCGCCGAGCTCGTAAGTACCGGAGAAGTTGCGGCCCGTACCGATCGGCCACGTGACCGGGGCGACGTCCAGCGCCAGCGTCTTCTCGATCTCGTCGAGCAGTTCGAACGGGTCGCGCGCCTCGCGGTCGAGCTTGTTGACGAACGTGACGATCGGGATGTCGCGCAGGCGGCAGACCTCGAACAGCTTGCGCGTGCGCGCCTCGATGCCCTTCGCGGCGTCGATCACCATGACGGCCGAATCGACCGCCGTCAGCGTCCGATAGGTGTCCTCGGAGAAGTCCTCGTGGCCGGGCGTGTCGAGGAGGTTGAAGACGCAGTCGCCGTACTCGAAGGTCATCACCGAGGTGACCACCGAGATGCCGCGCTCCTTCTCGATGCCCATCCAGTCGGAGCGGGTCGAGACCCGGTTGCGCTTGGCCTTCACCTCGCCGGCGAGCTGGATCGCGCCCCCGAACAGCAGAAGCTTCTCTGTGAGCGTGGTCTTGCCCGCGTCGGGGTGGGAGATGATCGCGAAGGTGCGCCGCCGCGACACCGGATCGGCCGGCCTCGCCTCGGTCTTGGTCTGCATCAGCATGGAGCGAACGCCCTGGGTCGGCGGAACGTGGTGGTGCGCGGCGCGGCACTCGCGCGGTCTCGGGATCGTGTAGCGGCAAGCCCCGATATTGGCAAAGACGGCGGCAGAATGGGGCCGCCTTTCAGGCACCGTACAGGGGCGCGACACCACGCTTCCCCGGTCGATCCACGCTTCGCGAGGCCCCGATGTCGCGCGCCGCAGCACGCTGTTGTCTGGTCACCGTCCTGCTGCTCGCCGCCGCGGGTCCCGGGCCCCGCGCGGCCGAGGCACAGCAGCGCGCCGCAGCGGCCGACGCCGCCTTCCTCGATGCCCTGACCTGGGGCGCCACGCCCTCGGCCTTCGCGCAGCTCACAGCGGAAGGGCGGGCGCGCTGGCTGCACGATCAGCTTCACCCGCCCGCCGAAATGCGCCTGCCCCCCGAGGCCCAGGCGCAGGTCGACGCGCTGACCCCGGCGGGCAGCCTGTTCGAGCGGGCCCAGGCCCTGGACGCGCAGGCCAAGGCGGCGAAGGACATCGCCGATCCCGAGGCCAAGAAAGTTGCGCAGCAGGCTTTCCAGGCGGCGCTCAACACGGCCGCGCGGAACGCCGCCTCGGTCTGGGTGCTGCGGGCGCTCTACAGCCCCGACCAGCTGCGCGAGCGCCTGACGTGGTTCTGGTTCAACCGGCTCAACGTCCACCAGGGAAAGTCGACGCTGCGCGCCGCCGTGGGCGACTACGTCGAGACGGCGATCCGCCCGCACGTGCTCGGGCGCTTCCGCGACCTGCTGATGGCGAGCCTGCGCCACCCGGCGATGCTGCGCTACCTCGACAACGACGCCAACGCCGCCGGCCGCCCGAACGAGAACTACGCCCGGGAGATCATGGAGTTGCACACGATGGGTGTCGGCTCCGGCTACACGCAGGGTGACGTGGAGGCGCTGGCCCGGATCCTGAGCGGGGTCGGTATCGACCTGAAGCCCGAGAACCCGAAGCTCCGCCCCGAGCGCGCCGCCGACTTCCGCCGGGACGGCCTGTTCGAGTTCAACCCGAACCGGCACGATTACGGCGACAAGGTCTTCCTCGGCACGCGCATCCGGGGGCGCGGCTGGCCCGAGGTCGAGGAGGCGGTCGACCTGATCGCCCGCAACCCCGCCACCGCCACCAGCGTCTCCCGGGCGCTGGCAACCTACTTCCTCGGCCAGCCGCCCGACGACGCCCTCGTCGCCCGGCTCGCCGCCGTCTTCACGCGGACCGACGGCGACATCGCCGCGGTGATGGAGGCGCTGGTGCGCGAGCCAGCCTTCACGGCCGAGCGCGGCGGCGCCTTCAAGGACCCGGTCCGCTACGTCTTATCGGCCCTGCGCATGGCCTACGACGCGCGAGTCATCCGCAACGCCGGCCCGGTGCTCGGCTGGCTGAACCGCCTCGGCGAGGGCCTGTTCAACCGCTCGACGCCGGACGGCTACCCCCTCGACGCGGCCGCCTGGAGCGGGCCCGGGCAGCTCGCGACGCGGTTCGAGATCGCCCGGCAGATCGGGTCCGGCTCGGCCGGCCTGTTCAAGCCGGCGCTGCCCGATCAGCCCGAGGAACCGGCCTTCCCGGTGCTCGCCAACGGGCTCTACTTCGCGGCGTTGTCCGGCACCCTGTCGGCGGCGACGCGGGCGGCCCTCGCACAGGCCGTCTCGCCGCAGGACTGGAACACCCTCTACCTCGCCTCGCCGGAGTTCATGCGATGACCCGTCGCGACCTGATCCGCGCCGCCGCGGCCCTCGGCCTGTCGACGGTGGCCGGCCGCGTCTGGGCCGCCCCGAAGACCGACGCGCGCCTCCTCGTGGTGTTCCTGCGCGGCGCCTACGACGCCGCCAACGTGGTGATCCCGACCGGCAGCGACTTCTACTACCGGTCGCGGCCGAACCTCGCGATCGCCAAGCCCGACGCGTCGGACCCGAGGGCGGCGCTGGCGCTCGACGCCGACTGGAGCCTGCACCCGGCGCTGCGCGAGACGCTCCTGCCGCTCTACGCCAGGGGCCAGGCCGCCTTCGTGCCGTTCGCCGGCACCGACGACCTGACCCGGAGCCATTTCGAGACGCAGGACACGATCGAGATGGGCCAGACTGTCGGGGTCGCCCGCGACTACAATTCCGGCTTCATGGCCCGGCTCGCCGCGGAGCTGACGCGGGTCCGGCCGATCGCCTTCACCGACCAGATGCCGCTGATCTTCCGGGGCGGCGAGACGGTGCCCAACATCGCCATCAACGGCGTCGGCAAGCCCGGCATCGACGACCGGCAGGCCCGCCTGATCGCCGCCATGTACAGCGACACCAAGCTGGCCGCCGCCGTGACCGAGGGGTTCCGGGTGCGCGACGCGGTCTACCACACGATCTCGGACCATGCCGGCCAGGCCGACCGCGGGGCGGTCTCGCCCAAGGGCTTCGAGCTGTCGGCCCGGCGGATCGGCCGCCTGATGCGCGAGAATTTCAACCTCGGCTTCGTGGATGTCGGCGGCTGGGACACGCACGTGAACCAGGGCGCCGGCACCGGCTACCTCGCCGACCGGCTCGGCGAGCTGGGGCGCGGCCTCGCGGGCTTCGCCGAGGAGATCGGGCCGGGCTGGTCCGACACGGTGGTGGTCGTGCTGTCGGAGTTCGGGCGCACCTTCCGGGAGAACGGCAGCCGCGGCACCGATCACGGGCACGGCAGCGTCTACTGGATCCTCGGCGGCGGGGTGCGCGGCGGCCGGATCGCGGGGCCGCAGGTGCGGACCGACGAGGCGCACCTGTTCCAGAACCGGGACTATCCCGTACTCACCGACTATCGCGGGCTGCTGGGCGGCCTGATCCGGCGGCTCTACGGGCTCGACCCGGCGAGCCTGCGGCGGGTCTTCCCGAGCGCGGACCCGGCGGATCTGGCGCTGCTGTAGGGGGCGAGCCGCGGCCTCGCGCGGTTCCATTCTTCCCGAGCCCGGGTTTCCGATCTCTCCGTCATCGCGAGCGCAGCGAAGCAACTTAGGGCGGCACGACATCGGCCGGCGTCGCGCGACGCTGGGTTGCTTCGCTGCGCTCGCAAGGACGCGCGTGCGCACGTCGCGCCAGCGTACTCACACCGCTCAGGGAAACTCGGCACCGGCGCGCGAAACACCTCCGGTGCGGCTCCGAACCGCTGTGTCCAGCGGATCAGGCCGCCGCGGCCGCCAGCGCGCGCAGGTCGCCGACCAGCTCGTCGACCCGCTCGGGCCGGGCATCCCAGGCGAACATGAAGCGCGCGCCTCCGCCGATGAAGGTGTAGAATCGCCAGCCCCGGGCGCGCAGGCCCTCCATCGTGGCCGCGGGCATCGTCAGGAAGACCGCGTTCGCCTCGACGGGAAACAGCGCCCGCACGCCCGGCAGACCGGCGACCGCCTCGGCGAAGCGCCGGGCGCAGGCATTGCCGTGGGCCGCGTTCCTGAGCCACGCGCCGCTCTCCAGCATGCCGACCCAGGGCGCCGCGAGGAAGCGCATCTTCGAGGCCAGCTGTCCGGCCTGCTTGCAGCGGTAGCCGAAATCCTCGGCGAGCGCGGCGTCGAAGAACACCACCGCCTCGCCGGCATGCATGCCGTTCTTGGTCCCGCCGAAGCACAGCACGTCGATGCCCGACCGCCACGTCATGTCGGCCGGGCTGCAGCCGAGACTCGCGCAGGCGTTGGCGAAGCGCGACCCGTCCATGTGCAGGGCGAGGCCCAGCTCCCGGCAGGTCGCCGACAGGGCCCGCAGCTCGGCGAGGCTGTAGACCTGCCCGGTCTCGGTGGGCTGCGTGATCGTCACCACGCGCGGCCGCGGGAAGTGGATGTCGCTGCGGTTCTGGGCGAGCCCGCGGATCGCCTCCGGCGTGAGCTTGCCGCCCTCCGTCCGGACGGTCAGCAGTTTCGAGCCGTTCGAGAAGAATTCCGGCGCGCCGCACTCGTCGGTCTCGACATGGGCCGAGTCGGCGCAGATCACGCTGTGGTAGGACTGGCACAGCGCCGCCAGGGCCAGCGCGTTGGCGGCCGTGCCGTTGAAGGCGAAGAACACCTCGCACGGGGTCTCGAACAGGTCCCGGAACGCGTCGGCCGCCCGGGCGGTCCAGGCGTCCTCGCCGTAGGCCGGGGCGTGGCCGCGATTGGCCGCCTCCATCGCCGTCCAGGCCTCCGGGCAGATGCCGGAATAGTTGTCGCTGGCGAATTGCTGCGAGTCGTCGTGTCTCATCCGCGCAACCTAGCACGGCGCAGGCGCAGATGGATCGCGCGGACAGGTTGGAACTGGTGCGCGCTTGGTGTAATAGCCCCGTCAAGGCGTGAGCTCCACGCCGATTCGGAAACCGACGTTCCCGTCCCTCCCGGGTTCTCACCGGGCGAGGGACGTTGCCGGTTTCCAGATCGGCGGCGGGCCACGTGAACCCAGATATCCAGGTCCAGAGGATCAAGTCCGTTGCAGGTACTCGTTCGCGACAACAACGTCGATCAAGCGCTCCGCGTCCTCAAGAAGAAGATGCAGCGCGAGGGCATCTTCCGCGAGATGAAGCAGCGCAAGGCTTATGAGAAGCCGTCCGTGCGCAAGGCTCGCGAGAAGGCCGAGGCCGTCCGCCGCGCCCGCAAGCAGGCCCGCAAGACCGCGATCCGCGAGGGCCTGATTGCCGCGCCGAAGCCGAAGCCCCGCTTCCCCGCCGGCGGCCGCCGTCCCGGCTTCCCGTCGCCGTCCGCCGCGCAGGGCCAGGGTGGCAACGCCGCCGGCCAGACCCCGGTCAGCCCGGCCCCCGCCGCCTGAGCGACATCTCTCCGGTCACGAGAAAGCCCGGCCTGCGCGCGCAGGCCGGGCTTTTTCTTTGGGTTGCGTCGCGGCCGGATGGAGGCGCCCGGTCGCGCGAGCCGCGTGTGGCGCCATGCCCCCTCTCCCGCACGGAAGAGGGGGCATGGCGCGGCTGTCTCGAACCGGGTCGCCCTTCCGACCCGCTGCGACACGAGCTGGAACAGCTCGAGGTCCCGGCGCCGCAGCCGGGCGGCGATCCGGGTCGCAGCGCTCGCGATGACGTGAAGGGGGTCGGCCGGCGCGCGCTCGGGCCGCCAGCTCAGGCCGCCTTGGCCGCCATGGTGGCGTGCTCGGCCTGGACCAGCACGTCGAGGGCCCGCCAGGGCTTCTGCATGTAGACCGCCTGGTCCGGGAGCCGCGCGTCCCGGCTCGCGCCGGAGGTGACGACCACGCGCACGTCCGGCCAGCGCCGCTTCACCGCCTGGGCGAGCGACACCCCGTCCATGGCACCGGGCAGGCGCACGTCGGCGAAGAGAAGCGCCACCGTCACGTCCGCGCGCTCCAGCACCGAGAGCGCCGCCTCCGCGCTCTCGCAGGCGATCACGCCGAGGTCTGTCTCCTCGAGCACCGCCGTCGCGAGATCGCGCACAGCCGCGTCGTCCTCCACGACGAGCGCCACGGGGGCGGAACTATCGGGCGTTGCGCGATCCATTAAAGTCTCCTGATGCCGGTGCCTTGCCCCGCGTCGGGCGGTCGCCTGTAGGGCGAACTTCTGATTCCCCGATTCGGCCATGCTGATCCTTCATGAGGCGGCTCACAAGAGTCGCCTCGCTCGGACGGGGAATGCCTGCCCTGCGGACAGACGGCCCCAATTTCATGCGGAACGCACGAAAATGGCGCAGTTTCCGGGCGGTTAAGAAACTGTTCACCGGAGTGGACCGACTGTTAACGTCCTGCGACCGAACGTCCCCACCCGCGCGGGGGCGTCTCGCCGGACCGAACGCGGCCCACAGCTGAAGGATCATCGTCCGACATGTGCCGTTTCCTCGCCTACAGCGGTGAGCCGGTCTTCCTCTCCGACCTCGTCTGCGCGCCGACCCACTCGCTGGTGCACCAGTCGCTGCACGCCGACGAGGGGAAGACCGAGACCAACGGCGACGGATTCGGCATCGGCTGGTACGCCGAGCGGCCCGAGCCGGGTGTCTACCGCGACATCTCCCCGGCGTGGTCGGACGAGAACCTCGTGAACCTCTGCGGGCAGGTGCGGGCGCGGACGTTCTTCGCGCACGTGCGCGCCTCGACCGGGACGGCCACCGCCCGGGCCAACTGCCACCCCTTCGTGTTCGGCCGCCACCTGTTCATGCACAACGGCCAGATCGGCGGCTACCACCGGATCAAGCGGCGCCTCGAGGCGCTGATCCCGGATTCCTACTACGACCATCGCCGCGGCAGCACCGACTCGGAAGCGATCTTCCTCCTGGCGCTCGCCAACGGCCTCGAGGCGGACCCCGTCGGCGCGATGGCGCGGACGCTGAAGACCGTCCGCGAGTTGATGGAGTCGGCGAATGTCTGCGAGCCGCTGCGCTTCACCGCGCTGCTCACGGACGGCGAGACGCTGACCGCCTATCGCTGGGCCTGCGACGGCCGGCCGCCGAGCCTGTACTATCGCGAGGGGCCGGGCGGCATCGTGGTGGTGTCGGAGCCGATCGACGGCTGCCGCGAGGGCTGGCGGGTGGTCCCGAAGGGCGCGACCCTGCGCGCCCGCCACGGGACCGCGACGCTCGTCGAGGCGCCGGAGCCCGCCCGCGCCGCCGCCTGAATACAGACGGCCCCAGCCATGCCGCCGCGGGGATTGCCGGGGCGCGCCACATCGCCACATTCCGCCTGCGGCCGATGGTGCGGCCGAGCGGGAATCGACCGATGTATCCGGATACCGAGCTTCACATCGCCGGGCGCTGGCGCGCGGGTGCCGACCGGGACACCCTGGGCGTCCTGAACCCCGCCACGGGCGAGACGATCGGCCAGTGCGCGGTCGCCACCACGGCGGATCTCGACGAGGCCCTGGCGGCCGCCGCCCGCGCCTTCCCGGCCTGGCGCAAAGTCGCGCCCTTCGAGCGCGCCAAGGTGATGCGCAAGGCGGCCGACCTGCTGCGCGCCCGGGTCGACGAGATCGCCCGGATCATGACGCTGGAGCAGGGCAAGCCGCTCGCCGAGTCGCGTGTCGAGACCCTGGCGGCGGCCGACATCATCGACTGGTTCGCCGAGGAGGGTAAGCGCGCCTACGGCCGCGTCATCCCGGGCCGCGCCGACGGCGTGCTGCAGGCGGTGGTCCGCGAGGCGGTCGGGCCGGTGGCCTGCTTCACGCCCTGGAACTTCCCGATCAATCAGGCGGTCCGCAAGATCTCGGCGGCGCTCTGCACCGGATGCACGGTGATCCTGAAGGGCCCGGAGGACACGCCGGCGAGTTGCGCCGCCCTGGTCCGCGCCTTCCTGGATGCGGGCATCCCGGGCGACGCGCTCTCGCTGGTCTACGGCGATCCCGAAGCCATCTCGGCCTACCTGATCCCGCACCCGGTCATCCGGAAG
This sequence comes from Methylobacterium sp. D54C, assembly GCF_053345595.1. Taxonomy (NCBI): domain Bacteria; kingdom Pseudomonadati; phylum Pseudomonadota; class Alphaproteobacteria; order Hyphomicrobiales; family Methylobacteriaceae; genus Methylobacterium; species Methylobacterium sp. D54C. The sequence continues at coordinate 618,502 of NZ_JBKFAK010000002.1, read as the reverse complement.
ATCTCGTTCACCGGCTCGACCGTGGTCGGCAAGAAGCTCGCGGCGCTCGCGGGCGAGCACATGAAGCGCGCCACGATGGAACTCGGCGGCCACGCCCCCGCGATCGTGTTCGGCGACGCCGACGTGGAGAAGGCGGTGGCCGTCCTGGCCCCCTCGAAGTTCCGCAATGCCGGCCAGGTCTGCGTCTCGCCGACCCGCTTCCTCGTGCACGATTCGGTCTTCGATCGCTTCGTCGAGGGCTTCACGACCTTCGCCAAGTCGGTGAAGGTCGGCGACGGGCTCGATCCCGAGACCAAGATGGGACCGCTGGTCCACGGGCGGCGCCTCGACGCCGTCACGGCGCTGGCGGCGGACGCCGAGTCCAGCGGCGCGACGCTGCGGGCGGGCGGCAAGCGCCTCGGCAACCAGGGCAATTTCTTCGAGCCGACGGTCTTCACCGAGGTGCCGCTGACCGCCCGGATCATGAACGAGGAGCCCTTCGGCCCCCTGGCGATGATCAACCGGTTCTCCGACGACGAGGAGGCGCTCACCGAGGCCAACCGCCTGCCCTACGGGCTCGCGGCCTACGCCTACACCCGCTCCGCCGAGCGCGCGGCGCGGGTGTCGAACGCGGTCGAGAGCGGCATGATCTCGATCAACCACCACGGCCTCGCCCTGCCCGAGACGCCGTTCGGCGGCGTCAAGGATTCGGGCTACGGCAGCGAGGGCGGCCCGGAGGCCCTCGACGCCTACCTGGTCACCAAGTTCGTCACGCAGGCGAATTTCTGACGCGCCGGCCGGCGCGCCGCGGCGCGCCGGCCCCTCCCCTCAGTAATGCGGCGGCGGCGGTTCCGGCCCGCGCGGCGCCGCGCGGGCGGCCGCCTCCTCCACCTGCTCCCGCAGCGTGTCGAGCTGCCGGACGAGCCGGTCGATCACCCGCCACTGCTCGGTCACGGTCCGGTTCAGATCCTCGATCGTCGCGTCCTGCTCGGTCAGGCGCATCTCCAGGCGGTCGATCCGTGTCGCCTCGTCCATGTCGGGTCTCCAGGCAGTGCCGTGTCGCGAGCTGTCCCCGCCCCGATCGTCTCGGACCGCCGGCGTTCTACGCTCCTCCTAACGCAGGCCGCGCGCCGAACAACCCGACGGACCGCCTCCAGCCATGACCAGTCGAGAACGCCCATCGGTCGATGTATAGGCTCGAAGACCGATAATGGCGCAAAAGTGATTTATATCTCGGTTATCTTTCTCGTTTGTATAAATGCATTTTGCGACGATCAACTGCTCTACTACAACTTTCTCGCACTCTCATTGAGCCCGTTTCATGACGAGAGCACGCCATTGACGGTTTTTTAAGCGCGTCTCCTCATGATCGTCCGCACTTTACAGATCAGGCGGGCACGGGCTCCGATGGCGATGTTTGGTTCACGCGACGACGCCCTCCTCGCGGCGATCGACCGGACGATGGCGCGGGTGGAATTCGACCTCGACGGCACCGTCACCGACGCGAACGCCGTGTTCCTCGACCTCGTCGGCTACACGCTCGACGAAGTCCGGGGCCAGCATCACAGAATGTTCGTGCCTGAGGCCGACAGGTCCGGTCCGAACTACAGCGCCTTCTGGGACCGGCTGCGCGCCGGTCAGCACGAGGCGCGTGCCTTTCCGCGGGTGACGAAAGCCGGCCAGACCGTGTGGATCCAGGGCTCTTACAACCCGATCCTCGACCGCCGCGGCAAGCCCACCAAGGTCGTCAAGCTCGCCACCGACATCACCGCGGAACGCGCCCGCAACGCGCTCCACGCCGGTCAGGTCGAAGCGCTCAACCGTTCGCAGGCGGTGATCTGCTTCGCCCTCGACGGGACGATCACGGATGCCAACAGCAACTTCCTGTCCACGATGGGCTACACGCTGGAGGAGATCCGCGGGCGGCATCACCGCATGTTCATGGCGCCGGCGGAGGCGGCCAGCCCGGACTACACGGCTTTCTGGGCCGCGCTCGGCAACGGCCAGTACCAGGCGGGCGAGTTCCGGCGCGTCGGGAAGGACGGCCGCACCGTCTGGATCTTCGGCGCGTACAATCCGATCCTCGACGCCGACGGCAAGCCCTGCGCGGTGGTGAAGTTCGCCACCGACGTGACCCGGCAGGTCGAAGACCGCCAGCGCCGGGCCGAGGGGCAGCGCGCGATCGACGCCGACATCGCGGCGATCCGCGATTCGATGAGCCGGGTGGTCCGGCAGGCGGACGAGACCGCGGAGGCCTCGAGCCGGACAAGCCGCAACGTCGATGCGGTCGCTGCGGGTTCGGAGGAGTTCGCCGCCTCGATCGAGGAACTCAGCCGTCACGCGATGCAGGCGAAATCCTCCGTCGATCTGGTCGTTTCCCGCGCCGAGGAGGCGGGGGCGATCGTCGTGGGGCTGACCGGCGCCGCGGACCGGATCGGGGCGGCGGTGAGCCTGATCCGGTCCATCGCCGACCAGACGAACCTACTGGCGCTGAACGCCACGATCGAGGCGGCCCGGGCCGGAGCGGCCGGCAAGGGCTTCGCGGTCGTCGCCGCCGAGGTGAAGGCGCTCGCCGAGCAGACCGCCAAGGCCACCGGCGAGATCGGAACCCAGATCGCCGCCGTGCAGGCCGAGACCTCCCGGGCCGTCTCGGCGATCGACGGGATCGGCGCCACGATCGAGCAACTCAGCGCGATCTCGCTCAGCGTCTCGTCGGCCGTGACCGAGCAGGCCGCGGTGACCCGCGACATGACCGAGAACATGCAGTCGGCGGCGCAGGGCGTCGCGGCGATCCACACCGCCATGGCGGAGATCGCCTCCTCGGCGAGCGTCGTCGACGCCTCGGTGCGCAAGGTCTCGGAGGCGGCGCGCGCCCTCGCGTGAGCCGGCCCGGCAGGACCTCAGGCCGCGCGGGTGGCGGCCGGATCGGCCACGGAGATCCGGTCCCGTCCGCCATTCTTGGCGGCGTAGAGCGCGGCGTCGGCCCGCTGCATCAGCAGGTCGAACGCGATGCCGGGGCGCGCCTGCGCGATCCCGATACTGACGCTGACGCGCAAGGCCGGAAGCTCGGGAACCGCGAGTTGCGCGAAGGTCTGGCGCAGCTCCTCGGCCCGGGCCAGGGCCTCGGCGGGCGAGACGTCCGGCAGGAGGCACGCGAACTCCTCACCGCCGAGGCGGCCCAGCAGGGCCTCCCGCGGCAGCAGGGTCGACGCCATGGTGCAGAAGCCGACGAGGACCGCGTCGCCGACGCCGTGGCCGAAGCGGTCGTTGACGGCCTTGAACCGGTCGAGGTCGAACAGCAGCAGGGCGGCGTCGCCGTGCCGCGCCATGGCGTCCGCGGCGGCCCCGGCGAAGGCCCGGCGGTTGCGCACGCCCGTCAGCGCGTCGGTGGAGGCAGCGATGCGCTGCTCCCGCTCGGCCCGCTCCTTGACCAGCGCCATGAAGGTGAAGGCCGAGGCGATCGAGAACATCAGGGTGACGAAGCACAGGATCGCCACCCAGTGCGACGCGAGCGGGCTGAGACCCGGCTGCGGGGGCGCCACCAGCGTCGCGGGGATCCGCACGATGTAGAAGCTGCCGTGCAGTCCCAGGATGATGGCGGCGGCGATCCGGGAGGCGAGCCGCTCGGCGCGACCGCGCCAGATCTCCGCGGCCGCGGCGCAGCAATAGAGCGCCGCGGTGCCCGAGGCGTAGATGATGCGGGCCTCGATCGACGCGTAGAAGGTCGGGATCAGGCACAGGACGCACCAGCCGAGGGCGCCGGCCATGGCGATGCCCACCCGCGGCTCCCGATGCTCGAAGGAGCGGACGCCGCTCCAGATGAGGCCGTAGGCGGCGAGCACCACGGCATTGGCCAAGCCCACCGAGATCAGGTCGGGGATCTGGTTGCGCATCGCGAGGCCGGCCGATCCGGCCGCGCCCACGAGATGCGCCGCGCCCCAGTAGGCGAGCACCCGGGATTCGGGCGCCTGCCGCCACGAGGCCATGAAGAGCGTGCCGACCAGGAAGGTCGTCGCCGCGCTGACGACCAGCAGGGTGGCGGGATCGAGTTGCACGGACGCCTGTCTATCCTCGACCCGGACGTTAGCCGCCCCCGCCCCCGCGTCGCACTATGGCCGAGCAACGATACGAGCCGGCAGAGTATATCGCTCTATCTTGCCGGAAGCCACTGTAAGCTAGATTAGAACGGCCAACCGGGACGAGGGTGCTAGTACACCGGCATATTCGTCCCGGAGCCTGCCGGGTCTCCCGTGCTGAGTGCCGCAGGGTCGCCGACTCTGACCTCGGCGCGGGCCCGCCCCCGCACGGCCCCGGAACGCCGGGGCCGGAACGCGCGGTGCGGCCCGCCCGTCAGGCGCGGTGGATCACCGGGACCGCGGGCGCGCCCTCCCACTCGGTGTTGGCGGGGATCGACTCGCCCTTCATGACGATGGTGAGCGGGCGCAGCCGGGCGAAATCGCCCACCTTGGTGTCGTAGAGCACGGTCGAGAACGCACCCACCGAGACGCCGCGCCCGACGACGACGCGGCCGATCTTCATGATCCGGTCCTCGTAGAGGTGCGTCTGCAGTGCCGAGACGCGGTTGATCGTGGCGTAGTCGCCGATGGTGACGCAGTCGAATTCGGTGATGTCGGTGGTGAGCATGCAGACGCCCTTGCCGACCTTCACGCCGAACAGCCGGAGCACCCAGGGCAGGAAGGGCGTGCCCTGGAGGTGCTCGAGCAGCACCTTGCCGGCGAGCCCCCAGTAGGCCACCGCGATCGCCTCGGTGCGCATCGCCCACCACGACCACATCGGCTGCATGCCGGGCTTGTAGACGCCCATCAGCAGCCACTTCATCGCGATGACCGCCGAGGACTGGATCAGCGCGATGGCGACGCTCGCACCGACGAAGCTGTAAGCCAGACCCCACCAGTCCTGCTCCAGGATGGCCGGGTAGAAGTACCAGTCGATCGCCGTGATCGCGAGGGTGATGTAGAGCATCGGCGAGAACGAGGTCGCGAAGGCCTCGAAGACGCCGCGCCGGATCTTCGGCCACGCGCCGGGCTCGTAGGTCTGGGCGGTCGAGCCGAGATCGACCTTCTGGCGGGCCGGCAGCCGGATCGGCGGCGAGCCGAACCACGTCTCGCCGGGGCTCATCGCGGCGTTCTCGGGCGGCTTCGACTTGATGCCGATGAGAACGTCGTCGGGGATGACGGCGCCGGGCGGCACAACGGCGTCATTGCCGACGAAGACCCGGGCGCCGGTGCGCACCGGCTCCAGGTGCATCCAGCCGCGCCGGATCTCCTCCTCGCCGTACACCACCTCGTCGGCGATGAAGTTCTTCGCGCCGACCTCGGCGAGGTCGTAGCGGCCCGCGAGGTTGGTCGAGATCTCGGCGCCGTGGCCCATATTGGCGCCCATCAGCCGGTACCAGGCCCGCATGTAGACGGTCGCGAACAGCGACGAGAGCGTCTCCAGGGTGACCTCGACGGCGAGCGCCAGCGACCATTTCCGCAGGTAGAACAGCGAGTGGACCGAGTAGGTGCCGGAGCGGGTCCGCGGCAGCACCACCCAGCGGATGCCGGCGATCAGCAGCACCGTGCCGGCGGTCATCAGCATGGCGGTCGGCCAGGTGAGGATCGGCAGGTACCAGTGGTAGTCGATGTCGGTGATGTCGGAGAGCGAGTCCGAGATCTGGTCGAAGATGAAGAAGGCCGGGAAGATCGGCAGCAGACCCACCGCGGGGATCGCGCCGAGCAGCACCACGTAGGCCGCCATGAACGCCGCGCGGCGCGCGAAGGAGGCCTCGGCGGGGGGGGGCAGCTCCGCGGGGTCGACCATCCCGACCTTGCGGCCGGGCGAGCCGTCCCACCGCTCGGCCGCGCCCACCCGCGAGCCCGTGGGGATCGTGGTGAGGTCGGCGATCTCCGCCTGCGGCCCGATCACCGCGTCGTGGCTGATCACGCAGGAGGTGCCGACCGCCGCGTCCGCGCCGATCTCGACCCTGCCGATGACCAGCTCGTTGCCGACGATTTCCGCGTTGGCGATGACGAGGCGGCCGCCCAGGGACGCGCCGTCCCCGATGGTCAGGAGGTCGGCCGCGCCGATCTCGATGTCGGAGATGAGCGTGTCGCGTCCGACCTTCGCACCCATCAGCCGGAGGTAGACGGCGATCGCGGGCGAGCCCTGGAGCCACTTCACGTGGACGAGGGGCGCCAGTCGCTGCGCGAGCCACCAGCGATAATAGTAGGTGCCCCAGAGCGGGTACCGGCCCGGCTTGGTCCGGCCGAGGATCAGCCACTTGCCGGCGACCGCCGCGACCGCGGTCACGCCGTTGATCGCCACGTAGACGAGGAGCAGCACGCCGAGTTCGGCGAAGAAGCTCAGGCCTCCGCCGGTGAGCAGCAGGTAGGTCACGAACATGCCGAGCCACTGCGCGGTGGCCAGCGCGATCACGAAGGGCAGCGCGACGAGCTGCCCGAGGCCGCACAGCGCCCGGCGCAGCAGCGGCGGCGGCGCGAAGCTCAGGTCGCGGGTCGCGGCCCCGGCGCCCATGCCGCCCGTGCGGGCGATGAGCGCGTCGGCCATCGCCCGCACGGTGCGCAGGGCGTAGACGTCCGGCAGCGTGATGCCGGCCAGCGGCGGGTTCTCGCGCACCGCCGAGACGAAGCGCGCGGCGAGCAGCGAGTGGCCGCCGAGATCGGCGAAGAAGTCGCCCTCAAGGGCGATCGGCTGGTTGCCGAAGATCTGCTTGGCCGCGGCGACCAGGGCCGCCTCGGTCTCGTTGGCGGGCGTCTCCTGCTCTCCGTCAGCGGCGACCACCGTGAGCGGGGCGACCTTGAGTGCCTTGCGGTCGACCTTGCCGGACGTGAGCCTGGGCAGAGTCTCGGCCACCTCGAAATGGCCGGGCACCATGTAGGGCGGCATCTGCCCGGCGAGGGTCCGGCGCAGGGCGGCGGCGTCGATGGACCGGCCGCGCTCCGGGATCAGGAAGGCGACGAGGCGGTCGACGCCGTCGTCGTTCCGCAGCACGACGGCGGCCTGGTTGACGTCGGGCACCGCCCGGATCCGGGACTCGATCTCGCCGAGTTCCACGCGGAAGCCGCGGATCTTCACCTGGTCGTCGATCCGGCCGTGGAACACGATCCGGCCGGCGGCGTCGAGGGAGACCGCGTCGCCCGAGCGGTAGAGCACCGGGTCGGTCCCGTCCGACGCGAACGGGTTGGCGATGAATTTCTCCGCGGTCAGCTCGGGACGGGCGAGGTAGCCCCGCGCCACGCCGGGACCACCGATCAGCAGCTCGCCCTGCTGGTCTCGGCCGAGCAGGGTCAGATCCTCGCCAGCGACGTAGACGGAGTAGTTCGGGATCGGGCCGCCGATGGTCACCGGCTCGCCGGGCCGCATCTCGGCCGCGGTGGCCACCACGGTGGCCTCCGTCGGGCCGTAGGTGTTGAACAGCTGGCGGCCGCCGGTCGCCCAGCGGGCGATCAGCGGCTCGGGCAGCGCCTCGCCGCCGAGCAGGACGAGGCGCACCCGCGGCAGGTCGCCGGAGATCATCGCCAGGAGCGTCGGGACGGTGTCGAGCACCGTGATCCCCTCGGCCTCCAGGATGCCGGGGAGCGATTCCAGGTCGCCCATCATGACGGGGCTCGCCACGAACAGGGTCGCGCCCACGAGATACGGCACCCAGATCTCCTCCATCGAGAGATCGAAGGCCACCGAGGCGCCCTGGAAGACCACGTCGTCGGCGCGCATCCCGTAGAGGGCGTTCCCGGACCGCAGGAAGTGGCAGATGTTGGCGTGGCTGATGACGATGCCCTTGGGCACGCCGGTCGAGCCCGAGGTGTAGATCAGGTAGGCGGGGTGCTCGGGTGTCAGCCCGGCCGCGCGCGGATCGGGCAGCGGCGCGCCGGCGGGCGTCCCGGAGTCGAGATCGGCGGGCGTCAGGGCCGGGGCGGCGTCGGGCGCCGCCGCGGCGAGCGCCGGGGAGACCAGCAGCGCCTTCGCGCCCGCGTCGGCGAGGCACACGCCCACCCGGTCCGCCGGCGCCTCGGCGTCGAAGGGCAGCCAGGCCGCGCCCGACATCGTGATGCCGATCTGCGCCACGAGGAGGTCCGGGCCACGGGCCATCCAGAGGCCAACGATGTCACCCAGCCCGATGCCGCGATGGGCGAGGCCAGCGGCGATCCGGCCGGCCCGGGCGGCGACCTCCGCGTAGGTCAGGTGCGGGTGGACGCCCCCGGCGCCGACGCCGGCGCCGTCGACCAGGCAGGGATGATCGGGCCGGGTCTCGGCCGCGTGCAGGAAGATCTCGGCCAGGACCTCGTCGCGGATGAGGTCGGGCCGGTGGTCGCCGCGCAGGATCGCCGCCGCGGCTCCGAGAGGCGCGGGCTCCCCGGCCGTCGGTCCGGGCCGGGTCTTCTCGGCGACGTCGCTCATCCGCTGCTCCGCTGGCCGCCCGCTCGGGCCGGCGCCTGTCCTGGCCGCCGCCCTATAGCCTGCCGATCATGCCGTTATCGAGGCGGCTTTGCACTGCGCCGGCGCACGGGATCAAGCCCAGCGCCAGCCACCGGGCTCGAGGATCAGGACCTCGCCCTGGCGGATGCCCAGGCGGGGCGCCGCGTAGACGTCGAGGTGGCCGAGGGCGACCAGCGCTGCCCGCGCGACGCCGCCATGGGCGACGATGACCGTGTCCCGCTCCAGCCCCGCGATCATCGGCCCGACGCGCTCGACGAGGCCGGCATAGCTCTCCGCGCCGAGGCCGGGCGGGCGGTAGTGCCAGCGGTCCCGGTCGCGGCCGGCGGCCCCGGCCGGGTCGCGGCGGCGGATCTCCGCCCAGGTGGAGCCTTCCCAGCTGCCGAAACCGATCTCCCGCAGGCGCGGGTCGACGCGGTACGCCTCGGGCGGCAGGCCGAGGGCGCCCCGCAGGATCTCCATGGTGCGCCGGGTGCGCTTGAGCGGGCTCGCGACGAAATCGGCCTCTGCCAGGGCCGGCCCCGCCGCGGCGGCGAGGCGCTCCGCCACGGCCGCGGCCTGTGCCTCCCCCTGGGCATTGAGGTCGGTGTCGCGCCCGCCCTGGAGGCGCCCCTCGGCGTTCCAGGCGGTCTGGCCGTGCCGGATGAAGTAGATCGTACCCAACCGTCTCAACCCCGTCCTGCACAGGCGTCCGGAACAGCCTGGACTACCGGCCGTTCTCGCCGGCGGTCGGCAATATCCGGAACTAGGTCCTGCCCCATGTCCAAGAAGCACGGCAAGCATCATCGCGGCCACAAACGCGGTGACGGCATGACAGGTGAGGCTGATCTGCATGGCGCCACCGTGGATCACCGCCCGTCGACGGCCCGCTGGGCCGGCAGCGTCGACAGCGTGGCCGAATCCGTCCCGGCGGCGCTCGGCCGGCACGGGCCCGTACCGATCCGCCCGGCGCCCGGCATCGTGGCGGTCGAACCGGGGGCGCCCTTCGATCTCGGCACGGTCGATCCCGACGACGTCGGCGGTCTCGACAAGGACTGGGCCAAGGACGCCCTCGCCCAGGAGCGGGCGCGCATCGTCGCCCTCCAGGAGCGCCTCTACGCGGAGCGCGCCCGGAGCCTCCTGCTGGTGTTCCAGGCGATCGACACGGGCGGCAAGGACGGCACGATCCGGTCGGTGCTCAAGGGGGTGAACCCCCAGGGCTGCGCGGTGGCCTCGTTCAAGGTGCCCTCGAGCGAGGAGCTCGATCACGACTTCCTGTGGCGCTACCACGCCCGGGTGCCGGGGCGCGGCATGATCGGTGTGTTCAACCGCAGCCACTACGAGGACGTGCTCGTCGTGCGGGTGAAAGGCCTCGTGCCGGACGCGGTCTGGCAGAGCCGCTACGGCCGGATAAACGATTTCGAGCGCCTGCTCACCGAGTCGGGCACGACGGTCGTGAAGTTCTTCCTGCACATCTCCAAGGCGGAGCAGAAGCGGCGCCTGGAGGCCCGGATCGCCGACCCCGAGAAGCACTGGAAGTTCGACCCGGCCGACCTGGTCGAGCGGAAATCCTGGGACGCCTACCAGCAGGCCTTCGCGGACGCCCTCGGCCGCTGCTCGACGCCCGAGGCGCCCTGGCTGGTGGTGCCGGCCAACCACAAGTGGTTCCGCAACTACGTGATTGCCCGGACCGTGGCGGATACGCTGGAGGCCATGGACCCGCGATTCCCCGAGGCCGCCAAAGGCATCGCGGATCTGACGGTCCCCGACTGACGCGGGAGAATCCGGGATGCTGGTGGTTCGAGAGGTCGCGGTCTCGGGCTACCGCTCGCTGCGGCGGATCGGCTTCCCGGTCGACGCGCTGTCGGTCTTCGTCGGCGGCAACGGCACCGGCAAAACCAACCTCTACCGGGCCCTGGAGCTGCTGCAGGCCGCCGCCCGGGGCACCCTCACCCGCGACCTCGCCGCCGAGGGCGGCATGGACTCCGCCCTCTGGGCCGGCCGCCGGCGGCAGGGCGAGGCGGCGCGGATCCGCCTGTCGGCCACCCTGCGCCACGACACGATCGGGCAGGAATTCGTCTACGCCGTCGAGATCGGGCTGGTGCAGCAGGTCGGCGGGACGACCTTCGGCGCCGCCTTCCGGAAGGAGCCGCAGGTCAAGGCCGAGCGCCTGACGGTCCGCACCCGCGGCCGCGCGGCCGTGATCCTCGATCGCGACGGGCGGAGCGGCTTCGTCCGGGACGCGGAGGGCCGCAAGCGCACCCTCGGCGGCGACCTGCTGCCGACCGAGACCGCCCTCGGCAGCCTCCTCGACGCCACCGGCCATCCCGAGATCGCCGTGGTCCGCCTCGCCCTGGCGGGGTGGCGCTTCCACCACGATTTCCGGACGGATGCCGAGTCGCCCCTGCGCCGGCCATGCCTCGCGGTGACGACGCCGACCCTCGCGTCCGACGGCGCGGACCTCGCCGCCGTCTTCGCCACCCTGGCGCATATCCGGGAGGACACGACCGAGATCGACGAGGCCGTCGACGGCGCCTTCCCGGGCGCGGCACTCGTGCTGCCGGAGCCGGGCCGTCACGCGCGCTTCGGCCTGCGCTTCCCCGACTTCCCGGGCCGGACCTTCGATCCGCCGGAACTGTCGGACGGCACCCTGCGCTACCTCGCCCTGGCCGGCGCGCTGCTCGGCTACCGGCTGCCGCCGTTCATCGCGCTGAACGAGCCCGAGACCAGCCTGCATCCCGATCTCATGGATCCGCTGGCGCGGCTGATCGCGCGGGCCGCGGAGCGCACGCAGGTCTGGCTCGTCACGCACTCGGAGCGGCTGGCGGCCGGCATCGCGGAGCACGGGAAGGTCCGGCCGCGCACCGTCATCAAGCGCGACGGCGAGACCTGGATCGACGGGCTCACGCTCTCGGGGGAGTTCGACGAGGGGGAGGACGCGTGAGCCGCACCGGGCCGCTCACGCCTCAGGTCTGGGCCGCCGCGACGAGCGACCCGTCTCAGTCCTTGTCGAGGGTTAGATCCGGTGCCTCGGGATTCTTCATGCCGACGACGTGGTAGCCGGCATCCACGTGGAGGATCTCGCCGGTCATGCCGGCCGCCATGTCGGAGACGAGGTAGGACGCGGTCTCCCCGACCTCCCCGATCGTCACGGTCCGGCGCAGGGGCGCGTTGTACTCGTTCCACTTCAGGATGTAGCGGAAATCGCCGATCCCGGAGGCCGCGAGGGTCTTGATCGGGCCGGCCGAGATGGCGTTGACCCGGATGTTCTTCGGGCCGAGATCGGCCGCGAGGTAGCGCACCGACGCCTCGAGCGCTGCCTTGGCGACGCCCATGACGTTGTAGTGCGGCATCCACTTCTCGGCGCCGTAATAGGTCAGCGTCACCAGCGAGCCGCCCGGGCGCATGATCTTCTCGGCGCGCTGGGCCACGGCGGTGAACGAGTAGCAGGAGACCAGGAGCGACTTGGTGAAGTTGTCCTCGGAGGTCTCGATGTAGCGGCCGGTCAGCTCGTCCTTGTCGGAGAAGGCAACGCAGTGGACGACGAAGTCGATGCCGTCCGGGAAGACCCTGGCGGCCTCCGCGAAGACCGCGTCGATCGTGGCCGACTCGGTGACGTCGCAGTGCCCGATTACGTGGGCGTCGAGTTCCTTGGCCAGGGGCTCGACGCGCTTGCGCAGGGCGTCGCCCTGGTAGGTGAAGGCCAGTTCGGCCCCGTGGGCGCGGGCGCTGCGGGCGATGCCCCAGGCGATCGAGCGGTTGTTGGCGACCCCGAGGACGATGCCCCGCTTGCCCGCCAGAAGGCCCTGCCCGTGTTCCGCCATGATCGATCCCGAAGCCGCGCGACCCCTCTCGGGGCCGGGGGGCCTCCTTAGCGGAGGCGGCCCGGCGACGGAAGTCCGGGACGCCGCCGAGCGCCTTCATGCGCGCCCCGGTGGCTACGCCGGCGCGTCAGGCCGCGTTGGCCGCCCGGCGGCCGCGGGCGAATTCGGTCAGTGCCGCGTCCTCGCCCTCCGGCAGGACGATCGCCGTCGTGGCGAACAGGTCGCCGCGGGTGCCGTCCTTCTTCGGAAGCCCCTTGCCGCGCAGGCGGAAGGTGCGGCCGGAACTCGTCATCGCCGGGATCTTCATCTCGACGGCGCCGGTGAGCGTCGGCACGCGGATCGTGCCGCCGAGCACGGCATCCTCCAGCGGGACGTCGACGCTGGTGCGCAGGTCGGCCCCCTCGACGGTGAAGCGCGGGTGCGGCCGGATCCTGATGGTAAGGAGGGCGTCGCCCGGCTCGGCCCGGAGGCCGCCGCTCTGGCCGAGGCCGCGCAGTCGGATGGTCTGGCCGTCGACCACGCCGCGGGGAATCACGACGTCGACCTCACGGCCCGTGGGCAGGGCGAGGCGCAGCTTCTCCTCGCTGGCGACCTGCTCCAGCGTCACCAGCAGCTCCGCGGCGACGTCCTCGCCCCTGGCCGCCTGGCGCTGGCCGCCCGGACCGGCCCCGCCGGCGCGGAACGCTTCCCCGAAGATGTGCGAGAAAATGTCCTCGCCCATCCCGCCGCCGCCGCCGCGCTGCGCGCGCGCCATGTTCTCGAAATCGAAATTGCCCCCGCGCCCGCCGCCGAAGCCGCCGAACCCCTCGAAGCCGGTCGCGCGCGGCTTGCCCTCGGCGTCGATCTCGCCGCGGTCGAACTGCTTGCGCTTCTCGGAATCGCCCAGGATCTCGTAGGCCGAATTCGCCTCGGCGAACCGGTCCTTGGCCTTGGCGTCGTTCTTGTTGCGATCGGGGTGGAAGTCCTTGGCGAGCTTGCGATAGGCCTTCTTGATCTCGGCCTCGCTCGCCCCCTTGGCCACGCCCAGCACGTCGTAGGGATTGCGCATGGATCTCTTGGCTGTGCGGTTGGCTGTGCGATGTGGGTTCGCAACCGGGATGTGGGATGGATGTTGCATCCCTGCAACGGTTCTGGCGGCGAAAGTCTGCGGGTTCGGGCCGAACGTCAAGCGGCCGATCTCGCCGCGGCTCCGCGCCGGCCCTATCGTCGGACACGGCGCGGAACGGCGCCTCCGGGCCGGGGGCCGCGCCCGTCTGGATCACCTGAAACCGGAGAGCCGATGCACTACGCCTGCGACCACCTCCACCTGCGCAGCCGCGACGCCGTCGCGGCCGCCTCCTTCTACGTCGAGACCTTCGGGGCCCGGGAGGTGAAGCGCGTCGGCGCGGACCCGGTGCAGCGCGTCGTGCTCGACCTCGGCGGCCTCGCCGTCTTCATCGAGCAGGCCCCGGACGAGATCGCGCCGGCGACCGCCACGCCCTGCCTCGGGATCGAGCATTTCGGGCTGCGCGTCGCCGACATCGAGGCCGCGATGGCCGATCTCACCGCCCGGGGCGTGCCCGTGCGGACCGGCATCACGGAGCGCGGCCCCGGCCTCCGGATCGCCTTCGTGGAGGGCCCCGACGGGGCGCTGATCGAGATCCTGGAGCGGAAATCCGCCTGATGGCGCCGCGACCCGCGCGCCGCCGCGCCCTCACCGCGGCGCTGATCCTGCTGCTGGCGGCGTCCGGCGGGGCGGCGGCGCGCCCGTTCACGGACGCGGCCGGCCGCACGGTCGAACTCCCCGAACGGGTCGGGCGGGTGCTCGCCGCGGGACCGCCGGCCGCGGTGCTGCTCTACACGCTGGCGCCCGACCTCATGGCCGGCTGGGTGAGCGCCCCGCATCCCGAGGCGCTGCCCTTCCTCGCGCCCCGGACCCGGGCCCTCCCCGCCTACGGCCGCCTGACCGGGCGCGGCGGCACGGCGAACGTCGAGGCGGTGCTGGCCGCCAAACCGGACCTGATCGTGGATTCGGGCAGCCTCGGGCCGACCTACGCGTCGCTCGCCGACCGGGTCCAGGCGCAGACCGGGATCCCCTACATCCTGCTCGACGGCAGCTTCGCGAAGACACCGGAGGCGTATCGGCAGCTCGGCGCGGCCCTGGGCCGTCAGTCCGACGCGGACGCCCTGGCGGCGGAGGCCCAGAGCCTCGCCGACACGGTGGACCGCGCCGTCGCGATGGTCCCGGAGGACAAGCGGCCCCGGGTCTACTACGCGCGCGGGCCGCGCGGGCTGGAGACGGGGTTCGCCGGCTCGATCAACACCGAGCTGGTCGAGGCCGCCGGCGGCCGCAACGTCGCGCAGGACGGGGGCGGCCGCCTCGGCAACGTCTCGCCCGAGCAGGTGCTCGCCTGGAACCCCGACGTGATCGTCACCCTCGACCCGGCCTTCGCGGCCGGGCTGCGCGTCGACCCGCTGTGGCGGGACGTCCGGGCCGTGCGGACCGGGCGGGTCTACGTGGCGCCGCTCCAGCCTTTCCCGTGGTTCGACGCCCCGCCGGGGGTCAACCGGCTGATCGGCCTGCGCTGGCTGGCGGCCCGACTTCATCCGGACCTGTTCCCGCAACCGATGCCCGAGGTGGTGCGCGCCTTCTACGGCCGCTTCTACCATGTCGACCTCGATTTCGGTCAGGCCGATGCCCTCCTCGGCCCGACGCCGCCTGGCGCCCCCCCGGGCCCGGCGCGGTGAGTCGCGTCCCGGCCGCCGCCGAGACGATCCGGGCGCGCACCCGCCTCCTCCTGCCCGCGGCGCTGCTGGCCGGTCTCGCCCTGCTGGCGCTGACCGCCGTGGCGCTGGCGGTCGGCAAGTACCCGGTCGCGCCCGCCGACCTCGCCGCGATCCTCGGCCACCGGCTGCTCGGGCTGCCCCTCCGGGTTCCGGCGACGGCGGAGACGGTCGTGATGCAGGTGCGCCTGCCCCGGGTGATCGCCGCGCTGGTCGTCGGCGCGGCCCTGTCGGCCGCGGGGGCGACCTACCAGGGCCTGTTCCGCAACCCGCTGGTCTCGCCCGACATCCTCGGCGTCTCAGCCGGCGCCGGGCTCGGCGCCGTCCTGGGGATCTATCTCGGCCTGCCGGTGGCACCGATCCAGGCCCTGGCCTTCCTGGGCGGGCTCGGCGCCGTCGCGGCGGTGTACGGCGTCGGCCTCGCCGTGCGGCGGCACGACCCGGTCCTGACGCTGGTCCTCGCCGGCGTCGCGGTCGGCGCGGTGCTCGGGGCGGGCATCTCGCTCCTCAAGGTGCTGGCCGATCCCTACAACCAGCTGCCGGCGATCACCTTCTGGCTCCTCGGCAGCCTGTCCTCGGTCACCCTCGGCGACGTCGCCGCCACCCTGCCGATGCTGCTGCTCGGCCTCGTGCCGCTGGTGCTGCTGCGCTGGCGCATGAACCTGATGAGCCTCGGCGACGCGGAGGCGCGGGCCCTCGGCGTGGAGACGCGGGTGCTGCGCCCCGTCCTGATCGCCGGCGCGACCCTGATCACGGCGGCGGCCGTGGCGATGACCGGGGTCATCGGCTGGATCGGGCTGATCGTGCCGCACGTCGCCCGGCTGCTGGTCGGGCCGGATTACCGCCGCCTGCTGCCCGCCTCGCTCGTCCTCGGGGCGGGCTACCTCGTGCTGGTCGACCTGATCGCCCGCAATCTCGGCACCGTCGAGGTGCCCCTCGGCATCCTGACGGCCCTGGTCGGGGCGCCGTTCTTCCTCTGGCTGCTGGCATCCGGGCGCCGGGGCTTCAGCTGATGCTGCTCCAGGTCCGGGACCTCGCCTTCGGCTACGGCAGCCGGATCGTCGGCCACGACGTGTCGTTCGACCTCGCCGCCGGCGAGGTGCTGTGCCTCGTCGGGCCGAACGGCGGCGGCAAGACCACGCTGTTCCAGACGCTGCTCGGCCTGCTGCCCGCCCGCGCCGGGCGGGTGATCCTCGACGGCACCGACCTGTCGCGCGTGTCGCGGAAAGCCGTCGCCCGCACCATCGCCGCCGTGCCGCAGGCGCACGCGGCGTACTTCCCGTTCATGGTGCGCGAAGTCGTCGTGATGGGCCGGGCGAGCTGGCTCGGCCCGTTCGCCGCCCCCGGGCCGTCGGACGTCGCGGTCGCCGAGCGGGCGCTGGCCGCGCTCGGGATCGGGCATCTCGCCGATCAGGTCTACACCGAGATCAGCGGCGGCGAGCGCCAGCTCGCGCTGATCGCGCGGGCGCTCAGCGGCGAGCCACGGCTCCTCGTCATGGACGAGCCGACCGCGAGCCTCGATTTCGGCAACCAGGCCCGCGTCCTCGGGCAGGTCCGCCGCCTCGCCGAGGCCGGCATCGCCGTGCTGTTCTCGACGCACGATCCCGGGCACGCCCTGCTCTGCGCCGACCGCCTCATCGCCCTGCACGCGGGCCGCCTCGTCGCCGACGGACCCGCCGCCGCGACGGTCACGCCGGAGCTGCTGCGCCTGATCTACGGGATCGACGTGGTGGTGGCGCCGGTGCCGGGCCTCGCGGCGCCGGTCTGCGTGCCGGTCGTTGCCTGACGTGGTCGACGGATCGCGGGCCGGTCCCTCACCCGGCGCGCGACAGCGTCTCGACCGGCTCGGTCCGGCGGGGCTCCTCGGCCCGGAAAACCGCGCCGAGCACCGCCTCGCACTGCATCCGCACGCGGGCGTGGCACTCGCAGGCGGCGTTCGAGACCGCCCGGCGGTCGAGGATCGTGATGCGCCCGCGGCCGACCCGGATGAGGCCCTGCTCCTGCAGCACCCGCAGGATCCGCGTGAGGTAGGTCCGCTGGACCCCCAGCATGGAGGCCAGGACCTCGTGCGTGATCGGGAGGGTGTCGCCGCCCGTCCGGTCCTGCAGCGACAGCAGCCAGCGCAGGCAGCGCTGCTCGATCGGGTGCAGGGCGTTGCAGGCCGCGATCTGGAACAGCTGAGCCAGGAAGCAGTCGGCGTAGCGCGCGAACAGGTCGCGGAGCGTCGATGACTCGAGCTCGGCCTGCCGGAGCCGCGCCGCGTCGAGGCGCAAAGCCGCGCCGCCGATCTGCGCCAGCCCGCTGACCGCGGGAGGCAGCCGCCCCTCGCCGATGATCCCGCCGATCGCGCCCTCGTGCCCGACGCTCGCGACCTCGGCCGTCCGGCCGTCCCGCGTGGCGACGATCAGCGCCACGACGGTCTGGTCGCGGGGGAAGATGACGTGGCTCGCCGCGGCGCCCGCCGCCAGCGCCGTATCCCCCTTGGCGAAGGTCACCGGCTCCAGGTGGGGGGCGATCAGGGCGCGATCCGAACCCGGCAGCGCGTCGAGGAGCAGGTTGCCGGTGGAGGCGGCAGAGTCGATCGGCATGGGGGACGGAGAGGTGCGGGAGGAGAGTCTCCCGTCAGGATCCTCTCGGGCTCGCCCGCCGGTGCGCGGGCCCGTCAGCCATACCCCGCGCTCTACGTCCTTGAACTAACCTAGGTTTCGCCAACGCCTTTCATCTACTTGTCCGTGCAGAGCCCCTGCTCGGAGAGCCGCTTGTGCTCGCGCGGGTCGCAGTCGGTCGTCAGGAACGAGGCCCATTCGGACGGGGTGCCGTAGAAGGCGTTGCGGTCGACGTCGCCGCGCACGCCCGGAACCCGGCCCGTGGACGTGAACTGCCACAGCATCCACTTGCGGTTGACGAAGCGCTGCTCCGGCTCGGCCGCGGTGGAGCGCAGCCAGTGCGGGTAATCGGGGAGCTCGCCCTCCAGGACGTCCTTGTGGAACGTGATGTCGGTGTAGATGATCGGGCGCTTGCCGGTGTAGCGCTCCATCTCCTCCAGCATCTCGGTGACCATCGCCAGGGCCTGGGCCTTGGGCAGCTTCTTCGGACAGGTCTGCGAGTGGCCGTTCCACTCGACGTCGAGGACCGGCGGCAGGGCGGTGGGGTCGTTGGGGACGTTCTTCTTGAACCAGTCCATCTGCTCCCGGGCGGAGCGGCACCAAAACACGAAGTGGTAGGCCCCGCGCGGCACGCCGGCCCGGGCCGCGCCGTCCCAGTTGGTCCGGAAGCGCTCGTCGACGTGGTCGCCGCCCTCGGTGGCCTTGATGAAGGCGAACTGGGTGCCGGCGGCGCGGACCGAGGCCCAGTCGACGTTGCCCTGCCACTTCGAGATGTCGATGCCCTGAATCGGGTGAAGCTTGGCCTTGGCCACGCCCGGATGGGGCTTGGCGTCGCCCTTCGTCGGGTAGAAGTCGTTGTTCGACGCGCAGGCGGCGAGGCCGGCCAGGATCGCGGCGGCGGCGAAGCGCCCGGCGAGACGCCGGGCCGGCTTGAGGCGACTGATCAGGCCCCGAGCGAGATCTTCGATCGGTGACCGCGAAGGCGTGTAGATCCGCGACATCAGTGTTTAGCCCGCCACCGAAGATGCGCCACAGACAGGCGTATTCGATGGCCCTGGCGCGGTTAACGGAGCTTTGCGATCATTGCGGCGGAATTCCGGGACGCGTTGCATCCCCGCGACATACGGCGTCGATCCCCGGCTGGTTCACAGGGCCGCATACGGCTAAGTCGCGGTCCCGCAACGCGAGTCCGGACGGGGCACCGTGAGTAAGCAACTCTTTACCATAGGCTACGAAGGCCTCGACTCGGAGCGCCTCGTCGGCGTCCTGCGCTCGGCCGGGGTCGCGGTGCTAGCGGATGTCCGGGCGGTGGCGAACTCGCGCAAGCGCGGCTTCTCGAAGGGCGCGCTCGGCACCTCCCTGCGCGAGGCCGGGCTCGGCTACGCGCATCTGCGCAGCCTCGGCACCCCGAAATCCGGCCGGCAGGCGGCGCGGGCCGGGGACGCGGCGCTGATGCGCCGGATCTACTGCGAGGAAGTGCTGGACACCGCTGCCGGGATCGCGGCGCTCGACGAACTCGCCGCGCTCGCCGAGGCGTCGCCGATCTGCCTGCTCTGCTTCGAGCGCGATCCGGCCGGCTGCCACCGGCGCGTGCTGGCCGAGCGCCTCGCGCCGCGGGGCTTCGTGGTCAGCGATCTCTACGGCTGAAGCGTCTCAGCGCCCGGGCAGCGGTCGCGGCTGCGGCTGCGCGCGCATGCCCAGCGCGCCAGCGAGGCGCCGGACCGGGCCGAGGGCGGCCGTCAGTCCCCGCGGCGCGGCCCCGCGGGGCGCGCGCGGCCGGCGCCGGTCGGCGTCGGGCACCGGCTCGACCGGCAGGTACAGCGTGTCGAAGAAGGACATCTCGAGCAGCACGGCGCCGTCGTCGCCGGTGATCACCATCGCGGCCTCCATGAGGCGTGGGTCGCCGCCGTGCTGACGCATCAGCCCCTGCACGATCGTGCGCGCGGTCGACCGGGCGGCCTCGACATCCTCGACCCACTGGGCCGCCGAGGCCGGGAGTGAGGCGTTGCCGAGGCGGATGGTGAAGTGCGCGCGAACCATGGAGCGCTCCTGGGAGGGGACCGGCGGGGCGCCGCCGGCAACGGGTGTCAGGCGGCCTGGGCGTCGTCGACCGCTTCGGCGACGCTCGCGCCGTCGGCCTCGGATCTCTCGGCCGCGGATTTCGGATCGAAGGCGTCCGCGAGCAGGCCGAGGCGCCGCGCCATGTCCCGCACCTCGTTGAGGGCGATCGACTTCTGGCCTTCCTTCACCGCCCGCGTGATGTCGCTGACCTGGGTGGTGGCGATCCGCTTCAGTTCGTCGGCGAGCTGCTGGCTGGTCATCATCGCATCCGGACTCGGCTTGTCGGGCTGAGCCGGGACCGTGGGGCGGCGGGGCTTACCAAGGCGTTTCGCCGGGGATCGACGCCTGTGGACAAGCTTGGGGATCCGCGGCCGGCGCAACCCTGCCGACAGGCCTCCGCGCGGGCTCAATCCTGCAGGTGCCGCGCCGCGATGATCGAGGCGGCCGTGCGGTTCTCCACGCCGAGCTTCGCGTAGATGCTCTCGAGGTGCTTCGTCACGGTCCGGTGGCTGAGCCCGAGGATCTCGCCGATGTCGCGGCTCGACTTGCCCCGGGACAGCCAGAGGAGGACCTCCGCCTCGCGCCCGGTGACCGGCAGGCGCACCCTCAGCCGCTCGACCCCCGCCGACAGCGCGTCGCGCGACAGGCGGAGCAGGATCTCGTCCGGGGTGCGGCCGATGAAGCTCAGGGCGTAGGCGACGCCGTCGCGATCGGTCAGCGCGAGGGGCTGGGCGGCGCCGGCGAGGCAACCGCGCAGCCACTCGCGGGCGCCGGCGGGCAGCGCGGGGGCGCCGGAGGGTACCGCGCCGAGCCCGGCGAGCAGGCGTCCGGCCTGCGGGGTCGACCACAGGATCGTGCCGTCCTCGGCGACCGCGAACAGGGTCCGCCCGGCCGTGTCGAGGGCGGTCCGGGCGCTCTGCGCGGCGCGGGCGCTCGCGAGATGCACGCGGATCCGGGCCAGGATCTCGTCGGGGGCGATGGGCTTCGTGACGTAGTCGATCCCGCCGGCGGAGAGCCCCTTCACGATGTGCTCGGTCTCGCTCAGCCCGGTCATGAAGATCACCGGCACGCCGGCGAGCTGCGGCTTGGCCTTGAGCCGCCGGCAGGTCTCGAACCCGTCGAGGCCCGGCATCACCGCGTCGAGGAGGATCACATCGGGGGTGATCTCGTCCACCAGGGTCAGGGCGAGGTCGCCGCCGACCGCGACCAGCACGGTGGCGCCGGACCGCTCGATCGCCTCGGTGAGGAAGCTCAGCGTGTCGGGCGAATCGTCGATCACCAGGACGATGTCCCGGTGCGGCTGGACCTTCGGCGCCTCAGTCATGGCGGGCGAGTTCCTGCAGGACCGCGAGGTAGCGGCGAAGGTCGTATCCCTCGACGAG
The DNA here is from genome assembly GCF_053345595.1 of Methylobacterium sp. D54C. Classification (NCBI taxonomy): domain Bacteria; kingdom Pseudomonadati; phylum Pseudomonadota; class Alphaproteobacteria; order Hyphomicrobiales; family Methylobacteriaceae; genus Methylobacterium; species Methylobacterium sp. D54C. Next base: position 597,451 of record NZ_JBKFAK010000002.1, on the reverse strand, counting down.
CCCGCGCATCCGGGCGACGAAAGCGGGCGGCACGGTCGGGTCCTGCTCCATCTGGGTCAGCTTGGCCTCGATGGCGCGGATATGCCCGATCCGGCCGAGGCGCAGGAGCTCGCCGACATGCTCGGGCCCCGGCCCCGGGACGTCCGCCGTGGCCGCGGCCGCCCCGGACCGCCCCGGCGCGGCGCCCTCGGTCCATTCGAGGTGCAGGAGCTTGCCGATCCGCTCCATCACGTCGCGCAGGTCGAAGGGCTTGGCGAAGATCGCGTCGTGCGGGGCGTCGTCGCCCCGGGTCGGGCTGATCTCGTGGACGTTGGCGGACATCATGGCGATCGGGCCGGTATGCCCGGCCTGCCGCAGGGCCGCCGCCGCGGCCCAGCCGCTCATCCCGGGCATCGCGATGTCGAGGAGGATCAGGTCGACGCCGCCCTGCGCGACCGTCGCGAGGCACTCGGTTCCCGACCCGGCCTCCCGCACCGAGATGCCCTGCGGCTCCAGGATCGCCCGCATCAGCGCGCGGTGCGCGCTGTCGTCGTCGGCGACCAGGACGGTGCGGCGCGCGCCCGCGTAGGCCCGCTCCGGGGGTGCGGCCGGCGCGGCCGGGGCGATCGGCGCGGGCTGGGCCACGGAGGCCAGCATCAGGCGCAGCCGCGCCTGCGTGCCGCCGCCGGGGGCGGCGGTCACGGTGATCTCGCCGCCCAGCAGCTGCGCCAGCAGGTTGGCGATGGTGAGCCCGAGCCCCGTGCCCGGCGTGCTCCGGGCGGCCGGGGTCGAGCCGCGCTCGAAGGGCTCGAAGACCCGCGCGAGGTCCGCCTCCGGGATGCCGGGGCCGGTGTCGCGGATCGTGAACACCGCGATCTGGCTCCGGTAGCTGAGGTCCAGCGAGACGGTGCCGGCTTCCGTGAACTTGATGGCGTTCGACAGCAGGTTGAGCAGCACCTGCCGCAGGCGCTTCTCGTCGGTGGCGACCACCGCCGGCAGGATCTCGGGCCTTGAGAACCGGAACTCCAGTCCGGCCTCCCGAGCCTGGAGGCGGACCATGTCGACCAGCTGGTCGAGGAAGTCGGTCAGCCGGACCTCGTCGCGGTGGATCTGGAGGCGCCCGGCCTCCATGCGCGAGATGTCGAGGAGGCCGTCGATCAGGCCCGACAGGTGCTGGGCGCTGCGCCGGATCACCCGCAGGCCGTTGACGCGGTGCGCCGGGATCGCGGGGTCGGATTCGAGGAGCTGGGCGTAGCCGAGCACCGTTGAGAGCGGCGTTCGCAGCTCGTGGCTGATCCCGACCACGTAGCGGCTCTTGGCCTGGTTGGCGGCCTCGGCCCGCTCCTTGGCCTCCTGCAACTTGGCGTCGGTGACTTTATGGGCGGCGATCTCGGCCTGGTAGAGCGCGGTCTGGCGCATCGTCTCGGCCTGGGCGACGCGCCGGCTCTCCTGGGCGAGCACGAAGAGCCACGCCACGACGCCGAGGATCACCACCAGGGTGAAGAACACGCTGGTCAGCGCCGTGCGCAGGAACTCGCGATTCTCCGGGTGGGCGATCGTCGCGCCCGCGTGCACGATGCCGAGGATCAGGCCGATCACCGCGCAGAGCGTCAGCATCACCGCGAGGTAGCGGCCCAGTGGCGCGCCGATCCAGGCAGCGGTGCGGCCCGGCAGGATCCGCGCGACGGCGGCCTGCGCCTGCACCTCCAGGCGCCCGTGGGGCTTGCACAGGTCGCCGCAGCGGGCGTCGAGCGAGCAGCAGAGGGAGCAGATCGGGGCGTCGTAGGCCGGGCAATGGGCCATGTCCTCGCCCTCGAAGGGCAATTCGCAGACCCGGCAGACCACCTCGGCCGCGCCCCAATCCCGCTTCGGGACCCGCGCCAGGTACCAGCGCCCCGCCGTCGCCCAGGCGATCGCCGGCGCGGCGCAGAACGCGATCGCCAGGGTCAGCAATGGCGCGAAGGGCTGCAGGGTCGCGCCGAGCCAGCCGACATAGGACGCGCCCCCGGCCGCGAGGGCCAGCGCCATGGCGCCGGTCCCCACGGGATTCACCGCGTAGAGATGGGCGCGCTTGAACTCGATGCCCGGGGGCGAGAGTCCGAGCGGCTTGTTGACCGCGAGGTCGGCGGCGAGCGCGCCGACCCAGGCCGAGACCACGGAGGCGTAGAGCGGCAGCGTGCTCTCGATGGTCTTGTCGATGCCGAGCTCCATCAGGAGCACCGCGATGGCGACGTTGAACACGAGCCAGACCACCCGCCCCGGATGGCTGTGGGTCAGGCGCGAGAAGAAGTTCGACCACGCGATCGAGCCGGCATAGGCGTTGGTCAGGTTGATCTTGAGCTGCGACACGAGGACGAACAGCCCGGTGAGCAGCAGGGCCGCCCGGCTCCCCTCCCCCGTCAGGTAGCCGAACGCCACCGCGTACATGCGGGTCGGTTCGGCGGCGTGCTCGGCCGGGACGCCGTGGCCCAGCGCCAGGACCGCCAGCGCGGCGCCGAGCAGGATCTTCAGCATCCCGGGCAGGATCCAGCCGGCGCCCCCCGACAGGACCGCCAGCCACCAGTGGCGGTCGCGCGGGCCCTGCGGCTCCGGCACGAAGCGCAGGAAGTCGACCTGCTCGCCGACCTGGGCGAGCAGCGCCAGCAGGACGCCGGTGGCGAGACCGAAGCGCGCGAGGTCGAAGCCGCCCCCGGCGCCGTCGAGGCCCGGGTAGCCGGCGAGCGCCCGCAGCGGCCCCGCGCCCTGCGCCGCCACGAAGATCAGCGGCAGCAGGCTCAACCCGATCCAGATCGGCTGCGTCCAGATCTGGAACCGGCTGATCAGCCGGATCCCGTAGACGACGAGGGGAATCACCGCCCCGGCGCAGAGCAGGTAGCCGATGCCCAGCGGCAGCCCGAAGCAGAGCTGCAGCGCCAGCGCCATGATCGCCGCCTCGATGGCGAAGAACAGGAAGGTGAAGCTCGCGTAGATCAGCGAGGTGACGGTCGAGCCGAGATAGCCGAAGCCGGCGCCTCGGGTGAGCAGGTCCATGTCGACGCCGTAGCGGGCGGCGTAGACCGTGATCGGCGCCGCCGTGGCGAAGATGATCAGGCCGACGACCAGCACGGCCGCCACCGTGTTGGGAAATCCCGCTGTGAGCGCCAGCGTCCCGCCGATCGCCTCCAGCGCGAGGAACGAGATCGAGCCGAGGGCCGTCTGCGCCACCTCGAGGCTCGACCAGCGCCGCGCCTTCTTAGCGGTGAAGCGGAGGGCGTAATCCTCCAGCGTCTCGTCGGCGACGAAGCGGTTGTAGTCCCGGCGGATGGGGATGATGCGCTGCGGACCGCTCATCGGGCCCCGGCCGGGACGATCAGCCCGTCGTGCCCGGGCAGCGTCGCGCACGGGCGGCCGCGCGACGCGCGCGCGCGCGAAAGACCGGGCACCGGAGCGGTGCTCCCACTATTCGCGCTCTCAGCCACCCCGACCTCGAAGTATTCCGCCGCGATGGTGCGGCGCATGCAAGACCACGGCCATACGCAAAATCGCGTATAGGCCGCACCGCAACCCAGGACCTAGCATGCGCTCGTCGATCCGGGCCGCCTCTCAAGGCCCGGACGCGAACAGGGTCAGGCACATGGCAGACGACACCGAGACCGGCGCCGATCACGGCTTGCGCTCCCCGCTGCGGCGCAGACTGCTCATGGGATTGGCCGGCGCCCCGGCGCTGGCGCTGTTGCCGCGCACCGCCTGGGCGGCGCCGCCGACCGCGGCGGTCAACACCACGGGCCTCGCGGTGACCGACAGCGAGGTGACGGTCGGCATCCTGCACTCGGTCACCGGCACGATGGCGATCTCGGAGACGGGCGCGCAGGAAGCGGAGAAGCTGGCGATCCAGCAGATCAACGACGCCGGCGGCGTGCTCGGCCGCAAGATCAAGATCATCCAGGAGGACGGCGCCTCCGACTGGCCGACCTTCGCCGAGAAGGCCAAGAAGCTCCTCGTCAACGACCACTGCGCCGCCGTGATGGGCTGCTGGACTTCGGCCTCGCGCAAGGCGGTGCTGCCGGTGTTCGAGCAGTACAACGGCCTCCTGTACTACCCGACCTTCTACGAGGGCCTGGAGCAGTCGAAGAACGTCTTCTACACCGGCCAGGAGGCCACGCAGCAGATCCTCGCCGGCCTCGACTGGGTCCACAAGGAGAAGGGCGGCGACAGCTTCTACTTCATCGGCTCCGACTACATCTGGCCGCGCACCTCCAACAAGATCGCCCGCAAGCACGTGGAGAACGTGCTCAAGGGCAAGGTCGTCGGCGAGGAGTATTTCCCCCTCGGACACACGCAGTTCAACTCGGTCATCAACAAGATCAAGCTCACCAAGCCCAAGGTGATCTTCGCCGACGTGGTCGGCGGCTCGAACGTGGCGTTCTACAAGCAGCTCAAGGCGGCGGGCATCGACCTGTCGAAGCAGGTGCTGATGACGATCTCGGTCACCGAGGACGAGATCGACGGCATCGGCGGCGAGAACATCGCCGGGGCCTACGCTTGCATGAAGTACTTCGAGTCGATCCAGAACGAAAACAACAAGGCGTTCGTGGCCGCGTTCAAGAAGATGTGGGGCGAGAAGACCGTCATCGGCGACGTGACGCAGGCGGCCTATCTCGGCCCGTTCCTGTGGAAGATGGCCTGCGAGAAGGCCGGCTCGTTCGACGTCGACAAGGTCGTGGCGGCCTCGCCGGGACTGGAGTTCAAGGGCGCGCCGGAAGGCTACGTGAAGATCGACGAGAACCACCATCTCTGGTCGAAGACCCGGGTCGGCCGGGCCAAGCCCGACGGCCAGTTCGAGATCGTCTACACCAGCCCCGAGCTGATCAAGCCCGATCCCTTCCCGAAGGGCTACCAGTAATCCGTTGTCCGGAGGGGTGAAATCACCCCTCCCCGTCATCGCGAGCGCAGCGAAGCGACCCAGGGCAGCGGGACTTCCCGGCACGAAGCGCGTCCCTGGATTGCTTCGCTCCGCTCGCAAAGACGGCCCGGTTCGCCCGGAGGCCGTGACGAGTCGGCAGAAGACGCACTCCTTTTGCGGAAGACCGAAACCATGCTCGGCGACTACTCCCTCGGTGACCTCGGCGCCATCTTCGCCATGCAGGGCTTCGCCGGCCTGATCCTGTTCTCCGTCTACCTGCTGATGGCGCTGGGACTCGCGATCATCTTCGGCCAGATGGGCGTGATCAACATGGCCCACGGGGAATTCATGATCCTCGGCGCCTACGTCACCTATCTCTGCTCGACCTTCTTCCAGACCTACCTGCCGTCACTCTTCCCGATCTACTTCTTCATCGCGATGGGCTTGGCGTTCCTCGCCTCCGGGGCTCTGGGCATGCTGGTGGAATGGGGCCTGATCCGGTTCCTCTACAAGCGCCCGCTCGACACGCTGCTCGCCACCTGGGGCCTGTCGCTGATCCTCCAGCAAGCCTACCGGTCGATCTTCGGCGCCCGCGAGGTCGGCGTCGAGCTGCCGTCCTGGCTGATCGGCTCGGTGCAGGTCACCGACACGATCGAGATCCCGATCAACGGCCTGTTCGTCATGGCCGTGACCATCCTGATCACCGTCAGCGTCGCGCTTCTGATCTTCCGCTCGCGCTTCGGCCAGCAGGTCCGTGCCGTGATGTCGAACCGCGCCATGGCGGGGGCGGTGGGTATCGATACCGAGAAGGTCGATCGCTACACGTTCGGCCTCGGCTGCGGCATCGCGGGAATCGCCGGCTCCGCCTTCACGATGATCGGCTCGACCGGGCCGACCTCGGGCCAGCTCTACATCGTCGACACCTTCCTGATCGTGGTGTTCGGCGGCGCCGCGAGCCTGCTCGGCACCATCGCCTCCGCCTTCTCGATCTCCCAGACGCAGTCGACCCTGGAGTTCTTCCTCTCCGGCTCGATGGCCAAGGTCATCACCCTGCTCGCGGTGGTCGGCATCCTCATGCTGAGGCCCCAGGGCCTCTTCACCCTCAAGGTCCGGCGCTGAGGATTTTCGACCATGACGAACCCGGTCCAGACCCTCACCAAATCCGTCACCGTCAACGACAACCCGTTCATGAAGCCGGTGGAGTGGCTGAGCCTGCTCCTCCTGGCCGGGGTGATCCTGGTCGTCCTGCCGCTGGTGCTCGACAGCTTCCGCCTCAACCTCGTCGGCAAGTACCTCACCTACGCCTTCGTCGCCCTCGGGCTGGTGATCTGCTGGGGCTACGCGGGCATCCTCTCCCTTGGCCAGGGCGTGTTCTTCGGCCTCGGCGGCTACTGCATGGCGATGTACTTGAAGCTGGAAGCTTCGAGCATCGAGAACACGAAAATCCAGTCCACGCCCGGCATCCCGGACTTCATGGACTGGAACCAGATCACCGCGCTCCCCTGGTTCTGGCAGCCGTTCAAGAGCCTGCCGCTGACGCTGATCCTGGCGGTCGCCGTCCCGGTCCTGTTCGCGATGCTGATCTCCTTCGCGATGTTCAAGCGCCGGGTCGGCGGCACCTACTTCGCCATCATCACCCAGGCAATCGCCGCGATCCTGACGATCCTGATCGTCGGCCAGCAGGGCTACACCGGCGGCATCAACGGCATCACCGACCTGCGCACCCTCCACGGCTGGGACATCCGCACCGACTCGGCGAAGTTCATCCTGTACTTCGTCAACGGCGGCCTGCTGATCGCCTGCATCCTGGCGGCGCAGTACGTGAAGAAGTCGAAGCTCGGCCGCATCCTCGTCGCCATGCGCGACAAGGAGGACCGGGTCCGGTTCTCCGGCTACTCGGTGGCGGGCTTCAAGGTCTTCGCCTTCTGCTTCGCCGCCGGACTGGCGGCGATCGGCGGCGCGATGTTCACCCTGCAGGTCGGGTTCATGTCGCCCTCCTTCGTGGGCATCGTCCCCTCGATCGAGATGGTGATCTACGCCGCGGTCGGCGGGCGCCTGTCGCTGTTCGGCGCCGTCTGGGGCACGCTGCTCGTGAACTGGGCCAAGACCAGCTTCTCCGAGAGTTTTCCGGATCTCTGGCTGTTCGGCCTCGGCGCTCTGTTCATCGCGGTGGTGCTGGCCTTCCCGAACGGCCTCGCCGGCATCTGGCGCGAGCACATCGAGCCCCGCCTCACCCGCCGGGTGAAGGGGCTGCGCGCCCCGCCGCCCGCCATCGTCCCGCCCCACGGCGCCCCGGCCGAGTGAGCATGCCATGAACGCCGCGATCCTCTCCTCCCCCGTGGTCGGCGCCGAGTCCGCCCCGCCCGACTACCTCCTCGCCGTCGAGGCGCTCACGGTCTCGTTCGACGGGTTCAAGGCGGTGAACGACGTGTCGTTCTACGTCGATCCCGACGAGATCCGGGTGATCATCGGGCCGAACGGCGCCGGCAAGACCACCGTCCTCGACCTGATCTGCGGCCGCACCCGGGCAAGCGCCGGCTCGATCAAGTACAAGGGCCAGGAACTGACCAAGCTCTCCGAGAGCGCGATCGTGCAGGCCGGGGTCGGCCGCAAGTTCCAGACGCCGTCGATCTACGACGACCTGACGGTGTTCGAGAACCTGGAGATCTCGTTCCCCCGCGGCCGCTCGGTCTTCGGCGCCCTCACGTTCAAGCGGGACGCGGAGGTCCGCGACCGCATCCACGCCATCGCCGAGACGATCTTCCTGAAGGACCAGCTCAAGGAACGGGCCGAGTTCCTGAGCCACGGCCAGAAGCAGTGGCTGGAGATCGGCATGCTGCTGATCCAGGACCCGGAGCTGCTGATGCTCGACGAGCCGGTGGCCGGCATGAGCGTCGGCGAGCGGATCAAGACCGCGGAGCTGCTCAATCAGATCATCAAGGGCCGCTCGGTCCTGGTGATCGAGCACGACATGAAGTTCGTCGAGGACATCGCTCACCGGGTGACCGTCCTGCACCAGGGCAAGGTGCTCTCCGAAGGTTCGATGGAACGGGTCAAGAACGACCCGAAGGTCATCGAAGTGTACCTGGGACATTGACGATGGCGTCGCTCCAGACTGCGCGCATCCCCGGCGTCCAGGCGCCCCCGCTGGCCGCGGCCCCGTCCGCGACGCCGGCCCTCGCCGTCGAGGACCTGCACGCCGCCTACGGCCAGAGCGAGGTCCTGCACGGGCTGACCTTCTCGGTGGCGCCCGGCGAGATCGTCGCCGTGATGGGCCGCAACGGCATGGGCAAGACCACGCTGATGAAGACCCTGATGGGACTCGTGCCGGTCAGGGCCGGGTCGATCCAGGTCGAGGGCGCGGACGTCGCCGGGCTCAAGAGCCACGCCCGGGTCGCCAAGGGCCTCGCCTACGTGCCGCAGGGCCGGATGATCTTCTCGACCATGACGGTGCAGGAGAACATCGAGACCGGCCTGACGGTCACGGGCGCCCGCAAGGTGCCGCAGGACCTCTACGACATGTTCCCGGTGCTCCTGGAGATGAAGGGACGGCGCGGCGGCAACCTGTCGGGCGGGCAGCAGCAGCAGCTCGCCATCGCCCGGGCCCTGGCGAGCCGCCCGAAGGTCCTGCTCCTCGACGAGCCGACCGAGGGCATCCAGCCCTCGATCATCCGCGAGATGGGCCGGACGCTGAAGGCGATCCGCGACGCGCGCGGCCTCTCCATCGTCGTGTCCGAGCAGGTCCTGAGCTTCGCCCTCGACGTCGCCGACCGGGTGATCGTGCTGGAGAACGGCGCCATCGTCCACGAGGCCCCGCGCGACGGCATCGACGAGGCCGCCGTCGCCCGGTTCCTCTCGGTCTAGCCGCCGAACGCTTCGTACGGGCCGTCATCGCGAGCGCAGCGAAGCGACCTAGGGCAGCGCGAGGCGTCAAGACGGAGCGCCGCTGGATTGCTTCGCTCCGCTCGCAAAGACGGCGACGCCAAAGATTTGAGCAACATAATCGCAGCAGGGAGTCGTAAAAAATGCCCGAGACGCTGATCAAGGTCGATCTCACGCAATCGGCCTACGACAACGACATGGTGCACAACCGCTGGCACCCCGACATCCCGATGGTCGCCTACGTGAAGCCCGGCTCGGACTTCATCGTCGAGACCTACGACTGGACCGGCGGCTTCATCAAGAACAACGATTCCGCCGACGACGTGCGCGACATCGACCTGTCGATCGTGCACTTCCTCTCGGGTCCGATCGGCGTCGAGGGCGCCGAGCCCGGTGACCTTCTGGTGGTCGACCTCCTCGACATCGGCGCCAAGCCCGAGAGCCAGTGGGGCTTCAACGGCTTCTTCTCGAAGAAGAACGGCGGCGGCTTCCTCACCGAGCATTTCCCGCAGGCCCAGAAGTCGATCTGGGACTTCGAGGGCATGTTCACCAAGTCGCGCCACGTGCCGGGCGTGCGCTTCCCCGGCCTGATCCATCCCGGCCTGATCGGCTGCCTGCCCGATCCGAAGATGCTGGAGACCTGGAACACCCGCGAGAAGGCGCTCTACGACACCGACCCGGAGCGGGTGCCGGCGCTCGCCACCCTGCCCTTCGGCCCGACGGCCCATATGGGCCGCCTGAAGGGCGACGCGAAGGACGCGGCCGCCGCCACCGGCGCCCGCACGGTCCCGCCGCGCGAGCACGGCGGCAATTGCGACATCAAGGACCTGTCGCGCGGCTCGAAGATCTATTTCCCGGTCTATGTGCCCGGCGCCGGCCTCTCGATGGGCGACCTGCACTTCAGCCAGGGCGACGGCGAGATCACCTTCTGCGGCGCCATCGAGATGGCCGGCTGGGTGCATCTCAAGGTCGATCTGATCAAGGACGGCATGGCCAAGTACGGGATCAAGAACCCGATCTTCAAGCCGTCGCCGATCACGCCGAAATACGACGACCACCTGATCTTCGAGGGCATCTCGGTCGACGAGAGCGGCGGCCAGCACTACCTCGACGTGCACATCGCCTACCGGCAGGCCTGCCTGAACGCGATCGAGTACCTGAAGAAGTTCGGCTACTCGGGCGCGCAGGCCTACTCGATCCTCGGCACGGCGCCGGTCCAGGGCCACATCTCGGGCGTCGTCGACATCCCGAACGCCTGCGCGACGCTCTGGATACCGACCAAGATCTTCGAGTTCGACATCAACCCGGGCGCCGACGGACCGACCAAGTTCCTCGACGGCTCGATCCAGATGCCGCTCTCGCCGGATCTGTGATGGTTCGTTTCCCTGCCGGTCGCGGCTGACGCGACAGGCCTCCTCTCCCGTGCGGGAGAGGGGGCCAGCGATCCTTCGGCACCGTTCGTACCTCTCAAGTTCATTCCGGGAGCCTCCCATGCCCGTCTACGACTACGCCTGCGAGGCCTGCGGGCCCTTCACGGTGATGCGGCCGATGGCGGAGTTCCGCGAGCCGCATGCCTGCCCGGATTGCGGCGGCGCGAGCCAGCGCGCCTTCCTCACCGCGCCGCGCATCGCCGGCATGGATGCGAGCCTCAGGACCGCCCACGCCACCAACGAGCGCAGCCGCCACGCGCCCAGGCGCTCGGGCAGTCACGGGGCCGGCTGCGGCTGCTGCTCACCCAAGAAAGCGAGCGCCGCTCCGGCCGCCGCCAAGAGCTTCCCGAAGGCGCGGCCCTGGATGATCAGCCACTGAGCCGCCCTCTACCGGGGGGACGATCAAGGTCAGGAGGACATCACGCCATGATGCACGGAGACATCTCGTCCAGCCAGGACAGCGTCGGCGTCGCCGTCGTGAACTACAAGATGCCGCGCCTGCACACCCGCGCCGAGGTGCTGGAGAACGCCAAGGCGATCGGCAAGATGATCGTCGGCATGAAGACCGGCCTGCCCGGCCTCGACCTCGTGATCTTCCCCGAATACTCGACCCACGGCATCATGTACGACGCCGCCGAGATGTACGAGACCGCCTCGACGGTCCCGGGCGCGGAGACCGAGGTGTTCGCCGCCGCCTGCCGGGAGGCCAAGGTCTGGGGCGTGTTCTCGCTCACCGGCGAGCGCCACGAGGAGCACCCGCACAAGGCGCCCTACAACACCCTGATCCTGATGAACGACCAGGGCGAGATCGTGCAGAAGTACCGCAAGATCATGCCCTGGACCCCGATCGAGGGCTGGTACCCGGGCGACCGCACCTACGTGTCGGACGGGCCGAAGGGGCTGAAGATCAGCCTGATCATCTGCGACGACGGCAACTATCCCGAAATCTGGCGCGACTGCGCCATGCGGGGCGCCGAGCTGATCATCCGCTGTCAGGGCTACATGTACCCGGCCAAGGAGCAGCAGGTCGTCATCTCGAAGGCGATGGCCTTCGCCAACAACACCTACGTGGCGGTGGCCAACGCGGCCGGCTTCGACGGCGTCTACACCTATTTCGGCCACTCCGCGATCATCGGCTTCGACGGCCGCACGCTCGGCGAGTGCGGCGAGGAGGAGATGGGCATCCAGTACGCCGCCCTGTCGAAATTCCTGATCCGGGACTTCCGCGCCCACGGCCAGTCGGAGAACCATCTCTTCAAGCTGCTGCACCGCGGCTACACGGGCATGATCAACTCGAAGGAGAACCGGCACGGGATGTCGGAATGCCCCTACGATTTCTACCGGCGCTGGATCGAGGATCCCGATGGAACCCGCGACGCCGTCCGGGCCATTACCCGCCAGAGCGTCGGCACGGAGGAATGCCCGATCGAGGGCATCCCGTTCGTGGGCAAGGGCGCGGGCGCGCCCGACCCGGCGCGCTGACCAGCCGGCCGGTCGCGCGACCAGGAGGACCATGGACACGACTCCCCTCGGCCCCACCGCCTTCCGGGCCCCGGCCGTCCTGCTCTCCGGACCGGTCGACTACGACATGTACAAGGACTTCCGCCGCCAGCTCGACGCGGCGGGGGACCGCGACCTCGTCGTCGTCGAGCTGACGACGCTCGGCGGCGACCCGGAGGTCGCCCGGATGATGGGCGAGGACATCCGCTTCAACAGCGCGATGGATCCGAACCGGCGGTTCGTCTTCCTCGGCAAGGCCGCGATCTACTCGGCCGGCACGACCTTCATGAGCTTCTTCGCCCGGCAGAACCGCTACCTGACCTGCGGGACGCGGCTGATGATCCACGAGCGCAAGATGAACAAGCAGCTCCAGGTCGAGGGACCGCTCACCACCTGCATCGCCTCCGTGAAGGCGACGCTCAACGAGATCCTGTGCTCGATCGAGATCCAGAACGAGGGCTTCGCCAACCTGATCCAGGGCTCTGACGTCACCCTCGACGAGGTGCTCGAGAAGGCGCCGGCCAACTGGTACCTCGAGGCCGAGGAGGCCAAGCGGCGCGGCCTGATCGAGGCGGTGATCTGAGCCGCGTCTTTGCGAACGCAGTGAAGCAACCCAGGGCAGCGCGACACCGGCGCGCGCGGCGCTGCTGGATCGCTTCGCCCCGCCCGCGAGGACGATGAGATTTTACAGCGCCGGGTAAGAGGCCCCGAGGATGCCCCAGACCGGGGTGAGGGTCTGCGACATGGGAGATCCGGCTCGCGGGCGGCGCGGTCAGGGCGTCGCGGCCGGCTCCGTCAGGCGATCGACCGAGAGCAGGTACGCGATCAGCGCCGTCTGCTCTTCGCGCGAGACGCCCGAGCCGGCATCCGCCCAGTAGGCGTGCCCCTTGCCGGTCACGCGGGCGATCCGCGCCGTGTCCGAGGCGGCGTTGGCGGCGATCACCTTCGCCCGGAGATCCCGGTCGACCAGGGCGCGCAGGCTGTTGGCGGGATCGGGGGCGACACCCCGGTACAGCGTGCCCGGTACGCCGAGCTGCGACCCCGCCTCGGAACCGACAGCGACGCCGGAATCGTGCAGGTACGGCGCCGTCCAGGCGAGGCCCACGAGGTTCGGCACCTTGTAGCCGCCCTCCGTGCCCCCCTGCCCCCAGGCGAGCTGCACCTGGGCGAGGGCGTCGCCCGCGAGCGGCACCGGGACGATGACCGGGTCGCCCGGGGTCGGGAACGGCGTGTCGGCGGCGAACATCGCCGGCGCCGACAGGCGCGCCTCCATCTTGGCGCCCGCCCGCGCCCGGGTCGGCTCAGTGCCGATCTCGGCCTCCGGGACGACCCGGTGGTTGGTGAGCGCCGGGCCGGAATGGCAGCTGCCGCAGCCGGCCTTCTCGAACACCGCGCGGCCCGCGCGGACCCGGTCGGGATCCTGCCCGGCGGCCGGCGGGTGCAGCAGGTTCTGGAAGGCCGACATGGCGTTGTTGGCGTGGTTGACCGGCTCCCCGGGCACGGACGTGAACAGGCCGTTGTCGGTGACGTAGTTGGTCGCCGGATAGGTCGGCAGGACCGCGTAGCTGTTCAGCCCCGGCGAGGCCGGGGTCGGATCGACGCTGCGCAGCACCTCCGACGGGCTCCGGCCGCCGTCAGGCCTGTAGCGGAACGCCTCCGTGGCCGAGCCGCGCAGCACGATCCCGAGATACGTCTCGGGATCCATGCCGAACAGCCAGGACGCGGCGGCGGCGAGCTGGGTCGTGTCGGAATTGGCCGCGTGGACGTTGTTGTTTAGCGAGGACAGGCCCGCGAAGGGCCCGATCGCCTCGCGCCCGCTCCAGCTGTAGGGCTCGCCGTGGGCCGAGAAGCTCGACGGGATCGAGGTCGGGTTGGTGACCCGGTCGGCGGACGAGTCGAAGCTGCCCGGCGGCCAGCTCGCCACCTGCACCTTCGTGGCCGCCTCGACGGAAGCGGCGTCCGGGAGCGCCGGCCCCGTGCCGGTCGAGCCGGTATGCTGCGGATCGGCGGGGGGCTTGGCATCGGCCTCCGGCACGCTGGCGTGCATGAAGTAGGCCGAGGAGTTCTTCGCGAGCGCCATCAGCAGGCCGGCATTGAGGTCGGTGTTGGGCGCGCCCTCCACGACCCTGCCGGTGCCGGGATCGACCGCCGCGTGGCACAGGGCGCAGGTGATCCCCATGCGCAGGTGGCCGCGGTCGTAGAAGGTCTTGATCCCGATGATGAAGGCGCCGCCCTTCGGCACGTCGAGCCCGGTCGGGACCAGCTCGCCCGCCCGGTAGACGCGGTCGCCGACGCGCACGTCCCTGGCCATGGCAACTTTGAGATCGGTGGTGCCCTGGCCACCGAGCTTGGCCACCGCCAGGGCGACCTGCGTGGGAGTCAGGCCGCCGTCGAGCATGCCCATGACGTCGGTGAGGAAGACCTCGTTGCCGAACGTCTCCTGATAGAAGGCCTGCCGGCCGCGCTCGACCATGGCGGGATCGATCGCGACCGCACCGCTCTTCGGCGAGAGCGCCTTCCGTCCGGCCTCGGTGCCGCTGAGCCGGTCGGCCTCCGCGCGCGAGACGCGGCGTCCGAGGATGTCGAAGGCGGTCTCGATCGGGTAGCGGTCCGGGTTGAGCAGGTCCGCCCGGTCGGGCATCGGCGCGTAGCTGAAGCGGCCGACGCCCAGGGCGACGCCGGCCGCGACGGTCACGAGTCCGGCGGTGATCAGGATGCGGCGCGGCCAGCCCATGGAAACCGTTTGTCCTTCCCGGCGCCCGCCCGCGAGGAAGCGGGACCGGAGGGCCGGGCCTTTAACCGCCGGCCATTGCCAGGGTTCACGGGGGCGGCCGGGACCGGGTGTCGCGTCCCGGCCGCCCCGAACCCTCAGATCTGGACCTGCCCGCCGTCGGCGAACAGCTCGACGCCGTTGACGAAGCTCGCCGCGTCCGAGGCGAGGAACAGCACCGCCTGGGCGATCTCCTCGGGCCGGCCGACGCGGCCGGCCGGGATCTGGCCGGCGAGGACATCCTTGGTGGCCGCCGCCTGATCGCCGCCGCCGAAGAGCTCGTCGAGGCCAGCGGTCTCGGTCACGCCCGGGCTGATCGTGTTCACCCGGATGCGCCGGTCCTTCAGGTCGAGGATCCAGTTCCGGGCGAAGTTGCGCACGGCCGCCTTGGTGGCCGAGTAGACGCTGAAGGCCGGCGTGCCCGAACTGCCGGTGGTCGATCCGGTGAGCACGATCGCGGCCCCGTCCCGCAGGAGCGGCAGCGCCTTCTGCACGGTGAAGAGCACGCCCTTCACGTTGGTGTCGAAGATGCTCTGATAATGCGCCTCGGTGATCGCGCCGAGCGGCGCGAAGCTGCCGCCGCCGGCATTGGCGAAGACCACGTCGATCTGCGCGTGCTTCTGCTGGACCGCGTCGTACAGGCGGTCGATGTCGGCGAGGTTCGCCATGTCGCCGCGCACGCCCGTGATCCGGCCGCCGATCCGCTTCACCGCCGCGTCGAGCGCCTCCTGGCGGCGACCGGTGATGAACACCGAGGCCCCCTCGGCCACGAAGGCCTGAGCGGTCGCGAGGCCGATGCCGCTGGTGCCGCCGGTCACCACCACCACCTTGTCCTGAAACCTGCCGGTCATCGTCGTTCTCCGCTGTTCGGCGCCGTGCGCGCCGCTGTTTAAAGAGATGCCGCCGGAACGATGGTGCGGGTAGTCGGCGATTGTGGCACTCAGCGTTCCACAGGAGGAACGATGGTCCGCGCCGATCTCAACGACTACGTCTACTTCGCCGAGGTCGTCGCGCACGGCGGCTTCGCCGCGGCCGGCCGGGCGCTGCACCAGCCGAAGTCGAAGCTGAGCCGCCGCATCGCGGCCCTGGAGGCGCGCCTGGGCGCCCGCCTGATCGAGCGGTCGAGCCGGCGCTTCCGCGTGACCGAGGTCGGCCAGGGCTTCTACGAGCGCTGCCGGGCGATGATGCTCGAGGCGGAGCGTGCCGAGGCGCTCGTCGCGGAGGCGCAGATCGAGCCGCACGGGCGGATCCGCATGAGCTGTCCGACGGGCCTCACCGACATCGTCGCGGCGCGCGTCCGCGGCTTCCTCGTCCGATACCCGAAGGTGCGGCTGCAGCTGGTCGTGACCGACCGGCCCGTCGACCTGATCGAGGAGCGGATCGACGTGGCGCTGCGGGTCCGACGGGACCTGACGAGCGACGCATCGCTGACCATGCGCACGCTCGGAACCTCGCGGTGGATCCTGGTCGCCGCACCGCGGATCGCGCGCGGCCTCGGCCCCGACATCGCCGCGCTCGGGGCGGTCCCGACCCTCGGCACCCGCGACGATCCCGGCGAGGCGGAGTGGCGGCTGGAGCACCGGGACGGCACGATCTTCACCCTGCGCCACGAGCCGCGCCTGACCTGCGGCGACTTCGCCGCGCTGTGCGACGCGGCGGCCGACGGCCTCGGGGTCGCGTTCCTGCCCGACCACGCCTGCACCGATGCCGTCGCGGCCGGCCGGCTCGTGCCCGTCTACCCGGACTGGCAGGGTCAGCCCGGGATCGTGCACATCGTCTTCACGACCCGGCGCGGGCTGCCGCCGGCCGTGCGGGTTCTGATCGACCACCTCGCGGCGACATTCCCGAAGCTGTGAGGCGCGCGCCCTAGTATCCGCGCGCCGCGTCGACGCCGTCCGGCACCTGGCCGGTCCGCCGATAGGCCCGCAGGTTGGCCGCCACCGTGGCGGCCGCCGAATCCATGTCGGTCGGCCCCGAGACGTGCGGCAGCACCGTCACGCCGGGATGCGACCACAGCGGCGACTCCGCCGGCAGGGGCTCGACCGCGAAGACGTCGAGCACGGCGTGGGCGAGGTGGCCCTTGTCCAGGGCGGCGATCAGGTCCTCGGTGACGATGATCGGTCCGCGGGCGAAGTTGATCAGCGCGGCGCCGGGCTTCAGGGCGGCGAGGCGCTCGGCGTTCACGAGGCCCCGCGTCTCCGGCGTCAGCGGCACGAGGCAGACGAGGATGTCGCACCGGCCGAGCATCGCCGGGAGGCCGTCGGCGCCGTGGAACGTCTCAAGGTCCGGCACCGCCTTGGGGCTGCGGCTCCAGCCGACGACGCGGAAGCCGGCTCCGGTGAGCCGCTCCGCCGCCGCGGTCCCGAGCGCCCCGAGGCCGAGCAGGCCGACCGTGGTGTCGGACGGCTTGCGGTAGGCGTGCGGGCGCCAGACCCGGTCCCTCTGCTGGCGGGCGTAGGCCGGCATGTCGCGCTGGAGATAGTAGGTCCAGGCCAGCACGGCCTCGGCCATGGTGCGGGCCATCTCGCGGTCGACGAGGCGGACGATCGGCAGCGGCCGGTCGAAGGCGCCGACGAGCTTCTCGACCCCGGCCCAGAGGCTCTGCACCCAGACGAGCCCCGGCAGCGCCGCGACCTCGGCCGGATCGGGGTTGGCCACGACGGCGACCCGCGCGGCCGCCCGGGCCGCGTCGTCCATCGACCGGAACGGGATCAGGCGCTCCTCGGGCATGGCCGCCGAGAGGATCCGCAGGTACTCCGCCTCCTGATCCGGCCCCTTGCACCCGACCAGGGCGATCGCCTCCGCCATCAGCATCCTCCGCACCGTACCGCTTCGCCCGTCCACGCGCGGGCGAAGCAGGCGCTGTGCCTGACGGGATCCGGATCGTCGAGATGGGTCGGGCGCCGGCTCGGTCAGCGCGCCTCGATCAGCGCCGGGTAGACGAGGCGGACGTTGCGCCGATCCTCGGGGATCGCGGTCTCCGCCCGCTTGCGGATGCTGCCGGTCGTCGCCGCCACGACGGGCTCGGTCGGCCGCAGGCGCCAGCGCTCGGCCGCCTGGATCGCGACGCGGGGCTTGGGCCGTTCGAGGTGCCGGTCCGCGCCCTCGGTGGGGGCGGTCGCGAGCCCGCCGAGCGTCATCGCGGCCAACAGGGCGTAGCGGGGCCAGGATCGGCGGGGACGGGCGGGACTGGAAGGCATGGGAGGGGCACCGCGTGGACCTCCCTGTTCTGCGCCGCGCACGTGAAGACGAAATCGAACCGAATCGATTTCCAACCCGTTCCCAACACCTGCCTACAGTCGCGGTAAATGCCCGCTGTCCAGGCACGGTTAAACAGGTGAATCGGGAGGACACGCGGACATGGCGAGCAAGGTCGAGGGGGGATCCGGGACGCCGGAGCGCGCGGAGATCGGCCGCGTGATCGACACCGACATCTCCGCGCGCCTGGACCGGCTGCCCTGGGGCCGCTTCCACGTCCTCGTGATCGTGGCGCTCGGCATCACCTGGGTGCTGGACGGCCTCGAGGTGACGCTCGCCGGCTCCCTGGTGGGCGCGCTGCGCCAGCCGCCGATGTCGTTCTCGGAGTTCGACGTCGGGCTCGCCGCCTCCTGCTATCTCGTGGGCGCCGTGACCGGCGCGATCGGCTTCGGCTGGCTCACCGACCGGATCGGCCGGAAGAAGCTGTTCTTCATCACGCTCGCCCTCTACCTCGTCGCCACGGCGGCCACCGGCCTGTCTTGGAACATCTGGAGCTTCTGCTTCTTCCGCTTCCTCACGGGCGCGGGGATCGGCGGCGAGTACACGGCGATCAACTCGACCATCCAGGAGCTGGTCCCGGCCCGGGTCCGCGGCTGGACCAACCTCGTCATCAACGGCTCGTTCTGGATCGGCGCGGCGCTCGGCTCGTTCATGTCGATCGTGCTCCTGAAGCCCGAGGTGATCGACCCGGCCTGGGGCTGGCGCGTCGCCTTCTTCACCGGCGGCGCCATCGGCCTCGTGATCCTGCTGCTGCGCACCTGGATCCCCGAGAGCCCGCGCTGGCTCGCGACCCACGGCTACGCCGCGGAGGCCGACCGCGTCGTCACGGGCATCGAGAAGCGCTTCACCGACGAGGGCGTGACCCTGCCGCCGGTGGACGAGAGCAAGCGCATGAAGGTCCGCACCCGCGACCACACCCCGCTCTCCGAGGTGTTCAAGGCGCTGTTCGTGACGAGCCGCAAGGAGACCATGGTCGGCCTCGCGCTGATGATCGCGCAGGCCTTCTTCTACAACGCGCTGTTCTTCACCTACGCGCTGGTGCTGGAGCGCTTCTATCAGGTGCCCGGCAACCATGTCGGCTGGTACCTGCTGCCCTTCGCGCTCGGCTCGTTCCTCGGCCCGCTGCTCCTCGGGCGGCTGTTCGACACGATCGGTCGGCGCAAGATGATCGCCTTCACGTACGGCATCTCGGCGCTGCTCCTCGCCGGCGTCGGCCTGCTGTTCCGCCTCGACATCCTCGGGCCGGTCGGCCAGACCGCGGCCTGGATGGTGGTGTTCTTCTTCGCCTCGGCGGCGGCGAGCTCGGCCTATCTCACGGTCTCCGAGACGTTCCCGCTGGAGATCCGGGCGCTCGCCATCGCGGCCTTCTACGCGGTCGGCACCGGCATCGGCGGCGTCTCGGGCCCGCTCCTGTTCGGCACGCTGGTCGAGACCGGCTCGCGCGACTGGGTGCTGTTCGGCTACGGCCTCGGCGCGGTGCTGATGCTCATCGCGGCCATCGTCGGAGGCATCTGGGGCACCGCCGCGGAGGGCAAGTCCCTGGAGGAGGTCTCGAAGCCGCTGGCGGCGGCCTGAGGGCGGGCCCGGCGCGACAGCGGGACGCGCGCGGAGCGGAGCCGTCCGGCCTCGCTCCGCGCCCGGCCGACGCCGCCGCGGGCGCTCACGCTCCCTTCCGCCACACCTGCCCGTGGTAGACGAACTTGGCGCCCTCGTTCGCCAGGGCCGCCAGGCCCCGGAAAGCGGGGTCGTGGACGGTGATCACGCTGGTCGGGATCTGGCGCATCATGGCGGCGAAGGGCGCCTTCTTCTCGAAGGCGTCGCGGAAGCCGCTCTCCTCCAGCACCTTGAGGATCCGGGGCGCGATGCCCCCGCCGATATAGACCCCGCTCGTCGCCAGGAAGGTCAGAGCGAGGTCGCCGCAGACGCGTCCGAGCACCCGGCCGAACAGCGCGAGCGTCTCCGCGGCGTGCGGATCGGTGGCGTTCAGACCGGCCTCGGTGACCGCGGCCGGCTCGATCTTCTCGTGCGGCTGCCCGGTCCGGACATGGGCGACGGCCGCGTGGAGCCGCGACAGGCCCGGCCCCGACAGCACCGTCTCCACGGTGATCCGGTCCTCGACCCGCTCCAGCGCGTGCCAGACCTTCTCCTCGAAGGCGTCGGCCGGGCCGATATCGGTGTGGCCGACCTCGGTGGAGACGATGGCGAGATGCGCCGCATAGGGGACCAGCGCGGCCGCGCCGAACCCGGTCCCGGGGCCCAGCACCACGCGGGCGCCGCCGGGCACGGGGGGACAGGGGCCGACCGGCGTGAGGTCGTGGGGCTCGATATCGGCGGCGCCGGCCGCCACCGGCACGTAGTCGTTGACCACCGTCGCCGAGGAGAGCCCGAAATCCTCGGCGATGCGCTGGCCCGCGATCTTCCAGTGCGCGTTCGTCAGCTGGATCTCCGGCCCGTCGACCCGGCCGGCGATCGCCAGGATCGCCGAGCGCGGTGCCGGGCCGCCACCCTTGGCGAGCGACGCCTTGATGGCGCTCGACGGATCGGGATGGTCGGCGGTCGCCTCGTGCGCGAGGAGGCGGGGCTGGTCGCCGGACGTCTCGATCAGACCGAACCGCGCGTTCGTCCCGCCGATGTCGCCGACCAGAACCGGAAACTCGAACATCGCAACTTGCCCCTGCTCTCTGGCCCGCCGCGACGGGACTCGCGTCCAGCACGGCTCCGGCGATTCATCGGCCGCGCGACACCGCGCGGGCAAGTCCCAATCGGCGGCATCCGCCGCTCAGGATTGCGCGATCGTCTTGTCACGCGCCCGGCCGATCACGCCGAGATGGGTATCTCCGAAGCCGCTGCCGTATTTGAGACCGTAACCGAGGGCGCGGTCGAGGCCGATATGGGCCAGCCAGATGAGGACCGGCCCGACGGCCTCGGGGCGGCCCGAAGCGATCGCCAGGGACAGGCCGACGAGCGGCAGCGCGAGCGTGTGGGCCGCGTTGTAGAGCACCGCGCCGACCACGGGACCGGCCGCGTAGCCCAGCATGCTCAGGTCGGGGACGAAGAGCAGCGCCGCGAAGAGCCACCACGGCGGCCCGAGCCAACCATAGGCGAGTAGGGCGGCGACCAGGATGCAGCCCCCCTCCAGCCGCAGCAGCAGGCGCGGCCAGCCCGTGACGGAACGCCCCGACATCGCGACCTCCCCTCGATAGCGCGGCGCGTCAGGCCGGCGGCAGCGCGTCCGGGTCGATCGCGCCACCGGCAGCCCAGTTGCTGAGCAGGGCACGGACGGCGGCGGGGTCGGGCAGGCGCCGCCGGGCGACGGTCTCGCCGTCACCGACGCGCACCGCGACGCCGCCGTCCTCGTTGATCGACGCGAAGGCGATCTCGTCGGTGCGGTCGTCACCGAAGAAGACGGGGACCCGTCCGGCGTAGGGCGCCTGCGCCATGAAGGCGCGGATCGCGTGGGCCTTGGTGGCCTGCGCGGGGACGATCTCGCCGACCGCCTTGCCGAGTTGCAGGCGGTACTCGGCGCCGAGCGCCTCCGCCGCGCCCTTCACCAGCGTCTCGGCCCGCAGGGCATCGTCCGGGTTCGCGAGCCGCCAGTGGACCGCCACCGAGGCACCCTTGTCCTCGATCAGGACCTGCGCGAGCGCGGCGGTCTCGGCCTGCAGGCGCGCGACCTGCCGGAGCAGATCCGGATGGTCCTCCGCGCGGCCGCCCGTGAGCGCGCCGGCGACTCGGCGCTCGACGCCGTGGAGACCGGCCGCATCCAACCGGGACGGCGCCAGGAAGCCGTCGATCACCGTGACCGGCCGGCCGGTGACGATGGCGAGGGCGCCGCCGAGTCGCGCCCGGAGCCGCTCCAGATCCTCCACGAGGCCGGGCTCTACCCGCACGGCGTCCGGACGCGGCGCGATCTCGGCGAGCGTGCCGTCGAAGTCGAGGAAGAGGGCGATGTCCATCGCGGGCGATCCCGGGCTCGAGTGTCGGCGACGGGCTAGCACGGGCGCGCCGGACGACAAACGCCGGCCGCACTGCCCTATCTGTATCCGCACCGGCACAGCACGAGGTTCTCCATGCGCGGATCGCCCTTCCGGCCCGTTCCCGATTCGGTCAGACCCGGCGAGGAGAGCGTCTGGGACTATCCGCGGCCGCCCCGGCTCGAATCCGTCCCGGACCGGCTGCGGGTCGTGCTCGGCGGCCGCGTCATCGCCGAGACGGGCTCCGGGTTCCGGGTGCTCGAGACCTCGCACCCGCCGACCTACTACCTGCCGCCCGCCGACATCGCGGACGGGACGCTCGTGAACCGGCGGCGCGGCGGGATCTGCGAGTGGAAGGGCCAGGCGGTCCTGTTCGACGTGCACGGCGGCGACCGTCTCGTGCCCGGGGCGGCCTGGGCCTACCCGGATCCGACCCCGGATTTCCGCGCGATCGCCGGCTACGTCGCGTTCTACGCCGGCCCGATGGACGCCTGCTTCGTCGGGGCGGACCCGGTGACGCCGCAACCGGGAAACTTCTACGGCGGCTGGATCACGCCCGGCATCGTCGGCCCGTTCAAGGGCGGGCCCGGAACGATGGGCTGGTGATTTCGTCTCCCGCCCCTTCTACGTTCGCGGAAAGCCACCACGAGGAGACCGCATGACCGCGCTGACCGAGACCGATCCGACCGGCGCCGGGTTCAGCCCGGAGGGGCTCGCCCGGATCGTGCCGTGGATGGACCGCCTCGTCGGCGACGGCCGGCTGGCCGGACTGTCGGTCACCGTGGCGCGGCGCGGGCGCATCGCCTTCGCGCGCGCCTGCGGGCAGGCCGACCTCGCCCGGGCAACGCCGTTCACCCTCGACACGGTCACCCGGATCTACTCGATGACCAAGCCGCTAACCTCGGTGGCGGTGATGCAGCTCTACGAGCAGGGCCTGTTCCAGCTCGACGATCCGATCTCCCGGGTCCTGCCCGAGTTCGCCGAGATGCGCGTCGCCGTGGGCGGCAACCGGGCGAAGCTCGAGACCGAGCCGGCCCGCCGGGCGATCACCGTGCGGGACTTGCTGACCCACACGGCCGGGCTGACCTATGGCTTCATGGAGGCGACCCTGGTCGACGCGCAGTACCGCGAGCACGGCGTCGACTTCCTGGCGCGCGAGGGCACCCTCGCCGAGATGACCGCGCGGGTCGCGAAGCTGCCGCTCCTCGCCCAGCCGGGCAGCGCCTGGAACTACAGCGTCGCCACCGACGTGCTCGGCCAGTACGTGGCCGCGCTGACCGGCCGCCCGTTCGCCGACCATCTCCGCGAGGCGGTGATCGGGCCCCTCGGCATGGTCGATACCGACTTCCACGTGCGACCCGAGCTGATGCCGCGCTTCTGCGCCACCTACGCGTACGACCGCGCGCGGCAGCTGCGCCTGTTCGACGATTCCGTGGACACGGCCTTCGCGCGCCCGCCCGCCATCGCGTCAGGCGGCGGCGGCCTCGTCTCGACGGCGGCGGACTATCAGCGCTTCTGCCGGATGATCCTCAACCGGGGCACCCTCGACGGCGCGCGCCTGCTGGGCCGCAAGACGGTCGACCTGATGCTGGCGAACCACCTGCCGGGCGACCTGGCCGCGATGGGCACGCCGCGCTTCGCCGAGACCTCCTACACCGGCATCGGCTTCGGCCTGGGCTTCTCGGTGATGCTCGACCCCGCCCGGGCCCAGATCCTCGGCACGCCCGGCGAGGTCGCCTGGGGCGGCCTCGCCTCGACGGCGTTCTGGATCGACCCGTCCGAGGACCTGTCGGTGGTGCTCATGACGCAGCTCGTCCCGTCCTCGGCCCTGCCGATCCGGCGCGAGCTGCGCGTCCTGACCTACGCGGCCCTGGCCGACTGAGGGCCGGCCACGCGCGGGTCCGCGCCGGTCACTCCTCCTTGGGCGCCTCGGCGGCCGGCTTCTGAGCCGGCTTCGCGCCGGCCTTGGCGGTCGGCTTCGGGGCGGCGGTAGCGTATTCGGGATCGCTGCGCGGACCGTTCGCACCGTTGGTCGGGCCGGGGAGCTGGCCCGGCGCGAGATCGGTCACCTTGGTCCAGGTCTGCGACTTGCACAGGAACGCGATCAGGCAGCCGCGCACCGTCAGCTCGCCGGCCGTCTCGGTCCAGATGGTGACGTCGTAGGACTTGCCGTCCTCGGAATTGTAGATCTTGCCCTCGTAATGGGCGTCGGCATTCGGCTTCAGGCCCAGGATCAGCTGGTGTCCGAGGGACGGCCGGGCCTGCTTCTTGGGATCAGGGTTCTTGAAGTCGATCCGCGGCTCGCCCTTGTCGTTCAGCGGGACCTTCAGCCAGACCACGTATCCGCACAGCCGGTCCCCCGCGGTCCCGCACTTCTCGAGGCGCACGCGCGCGCGGCCGTCCTCGGTGAGATAGGTGCCGCTGGGATCGGTCGGCGTCTTGGCCTGGGCCGTGCCCGCCAGCGCCGAGAGCGCCAGGATCGCGAGCGGCGCAACCCGGCGACCGATCGATGTAAACCGCATACCCGAACTCCCATCCCTCGCGAGTCATGATGGAGCCTTGACCGCCCGTCCTCGCGTGTGCCGCTTCCGCGCAGGAAGGATCGCTCCCTCCGCGTCATCGCGCTTGCGCCGAGAACCGGACGGCGTGCGCGTCATGCCCGCCCTCTCCCGCGCGAAGTTGTCCGCATCATGACAACTCAGCCGGGGCTCTGGACGGGAATCGACCCGGCGATACTGGGATCGGTGCGCGTTGGACGGTCAGATCCGGGTCGGCGGAAGGCTGCGGCCGGGTCCGAGGCTGCGCTGCATGAGCGTCACGTCGAGCCAGCGCCCGTGCTTGTGGCCGACTCCCGCGAGCGTGCCGACGGGCGTGAAGCCGAGGCTCGCGTGCAGCGCGATCGAGGCGGGTGAGCCGCTCTCGGCGATGATGGCGACCAGGGTCCGGCAGTCGATCTGCTCGCTCGCCGCGATCAGGGCGGCGAGCAGGCGCCGGCCGACTCCACCGCCGCGGGCCGTCCGGGCGACGTAGATCGAATCCTCGAGGGTCGAGCGATAGGCGGCGCGCTGGTGATAGGGGCCGGCATAGGCGTAGCCCGCGACCGCGCCGTCCCGTTCGGCCACGAGGTAGGGAAAGCCGCCCGCGCGCAGCACCTCGAAGCGGCGCGTCATCTCGGCCAGCGTCGGCGGCTCCGTCTCGAAGCTGGCCGTGCTGGAGGCGACGGCGTCGCCGTAGATCGCCGCGATGGCGGGAAGGTCGGCCTCCGCGGCCGGGCGTATCACGTCTGTCACGGCCGCAGGTTACGCGAGGCGGCGCGGCTCCGGCAATCCGTCCCGCATGAGCCGGGCGCGGCTCGATCCCGCGGACGGCGGCGGAGCCTCGGCGGGACCGGCGCCTCGGCGCAGATCCCGCCGAGGCTCGAGGCTGCGATGACTTACTCGGCGGCGGACATCTCGGCCGTGAAGTGGCCGCACCAGTCCTTCGAGGCCACGACCGGCCAGAGGCCCTTCGACTCGGGGGCCGGCTGGCTGACCGGCGGATTGAAGCGGCAGAGGCCCTCGTCACCCTTCGCCTGGGCACCGTTGAGCTTGTGATCGTCGAAGAAGCGGCAGCTTTCGCAAGCGGCGTTCGCGGAACCGGCCATCGGGTCTCTCCATCGGGTGTCTCGGAGGGAGGGGACCGCCGCGGCAGCGCGCCCTCCACAGTTCTTAATTAGAATAGCTCGAAAGTGAGGTCAACGGCCGGCTTGCGTGGGGCTTGCGGGCGGGGGGCCGAGCGCGACGCTGTGCGGGAGAGCGAGGGCGATGGGGGACGTAGGCGCGCGGGCGCTCCGGGTCGGCGGGGCGCCGCGCCGTCGGTCTCGCCATCTGCGTGAGGATGTCAGGCGCCCCGCGACCCGACCTCGCTGGCGCCATGGCCCAGAACGCAGCGAAGCCGGATTCCGCTGGGAATCCGGCTTCGGAGAAGCGGCGATGACTTGGTCATCACCCTTTGGCCGATCCGATCGCCGTCAAAGTAGACGGTGTCGGGACGGTCAGCCCTGCTTGGCCTTCTTGTTGGCGTTGTGGTGACCGATCGCGCAGCCCGCGGCCGCGCCCATCTTGCCGTGTCCGGCCATGTGCCCGGCGACTCCGCCGACCACGGCGCCCTTGAGGCAGCCCTTCGCCTGGGCGGGCGCGCCGGCCAGCAGGCCCGCGACGGCCAGGGCGGAAACGAGTGCGATCCGATTCGTCATCGAGACATCTCCTGTCGTTCCTGCGGCAACCGGCGGCCGGCCCCACCCGTTCCGGCGCCGACGCGACAGAGCCGCGCGCCTCTCGGAACCGTGACCCGTCAGCGCGCGAGCCCGGCCACGAGCCGCACGAGATCCGACTGGCGCGTCGCTCCGGTCTTGGCGAAGATCGCCTTCAGCTGCGAGCGCGCGGTCGCCGCGGTGATCGCGAATCGCGAAGCGGCTTCGGCCAGCGAGATCCCGCTCGACAGCGCCTGGGCGAGGCGCGCCTCCGCCGGGGTCAGCCGATAGGCCGCCTGGAGGATCGCGGTCGCGGGCGCGGCCGGGGCCCCGGGCACGCTCCCGAGGAGCAGCGTGCTCGCCCCGGCGAACAGGCCGCGGCTCGGCCCGACCAGCGGCACGACGTGGATCACGAGCGGCGGCCCGTCCCGTCGCGCCGCGACGACCGCCGAGATCGGCGGGCGGCCGGAGGGCCGCGCCAGGGCTTCGAGCTGCCGCGCGGCGTCCGGATCTTCCGCGGTGAGGCGGCCGCCCGCGAGCTTCAGGTCACGCCCCAGGAGGGCGCCGAACGCGTCGTTCCAGCGAAGCGCCCGCCCCTCGGCGTCGAGGATCAGGGCGGCGCGGTCGATCAGCTCGAAGGCCTGCGTCAGCCCCGCGAGCCGGGCCCGCTCGACCATCGACGTCAGCAGGCCCGCGCGCTGCAGGAGCGGCGACAGGGTCGCGAGGCGCCGCTGCTCGTGCAGCTCGTACGGTCCCTGCTCCACGGTCCGCTGCAGGGAGAGGCACCACAGGCGTCCCTTCACGGAGAAGCCGATCCCGGCGAACCAGCGCAGGCCGCGGGAGGCCAGCAGGTCCTGGTAGAAGGGCAGGCGCGCGATCTCCTCCGGCGTGGTGAAGTCCTGATCGACCGCGATCCCGCGCGTCCGCATGAGCGGGATACCGCGGAGGCGATGGTCGTCGCGGTGCCAGCCCTCGTCGAAGTAGCGGCGCGAGGCGTCGGCGAGAGAGGCGGTGCAGAGCGATTCGAGGCCGGTCCGGTCGGAGCGCAGCAGCAGGGCGCCCTCGCTGCCGGACGCCCGCACGACGCGCTCGGCCAAGTCAGGCCAGCGCGCGGGATCGATCACGGCCTCCTCGAGGTCCTCCCGGAAGCCGGACTCCAGGTCGTCGCGCAGGCGGGCGAAGAGATCCGGCCTCACGCCCGACATGTGACGCGCCTCCGCCGCGCCGGATACTGGCGCCCCGCGCCGGCTCGCCGAACTCTCGTCCTCGCTCGGTACGGCTCCATACCGTCGAACTATAGATCACGTTCTTAAATCCGGGCAAGCATCCCTTTAATTACAGGTTTAGATCGGCGGGAGCGTGCGCGGGACTTGTCGGGAGACGGCACCGCCGCGGCGGGATCCGCGCGTCGACCCGCCGACGGTGGGAACGACGGCGCCCCGGCCGCGCACACGCGTTCGGCCTGCGCCGGAACCCGCCCCCCTCTACGCGGCGGGCGAGGCTCAGCACTTTGCCACGGATTGCCATACACAACTTCTGATAGAGTTGCCGAGAGCCGGGTTCAAGCCTCGTTAACCAAGCTTGGCGATTGTATCGCGGTGCGCGGTTCGATCACGAGTTGTGATGGGACGAGCGCACTCGAGCAGGATGCGGCTGAAGGTCGATGGCGTTTACCCTGTCTGCGTTCCTCGGTGTCGCGCGACGGCGGCCAGGCCGGCCATCCGGTGCCGCGGCGGTCGCGCTCGCGCTCGTCGCCTGCGCGCCGCTGCTCGCCGGCTGCAGTTCCGGGCGCCCGCAGAGCGCGGCGCGCTCCGGCCTCGACGTGGCTCAGACCGGCTCGGTCACCGAGGGCCTCCCGGCCGCGCTGGTCGCGGCCGCCCAGGAGGAGGTCGGGCGGACCATGCGCCTCGGGCTGGCGAACTACCGGCTCAACGTCGGCGACAACCTGGAAGTCTCGTTCCTGATCGATTCCAGCGTCGTTCAGCCGACCTACCGCCTGAACCCGAACGACGAGTTCGACGTCGATTTCCGCACGCACCCGGAATACAACCGTACGGTGATCGTCCGGCCGGACGGCCGGATCTCGCTGCCGGGCAAGAACGGCATCAAGGTCGCGGGCCTGTCGCCGGAGGCGGCCGCCGCGCTGATCAAGAGCACCTACGACGACGTGCTGATCGATCCGGTCGTCACCCTGATGCTGCGCCGGTTCCGCACCGTCACCGACGATTTCCGCGACCTCACCCAGCGGGCCGACATGGGCCGCGTGAAGGTCCTGGCGATCGAGCCGGACGGCAAGATCAACCTGCCGATGGTGCCCCCGGTGCAGGCGGCGGGCCGGACCGTCCACGAGGTCATGGGCAGCCTGAACGCCGCCTACAAGCACCAGCTGGCCTCGGTGACGACCAGCGTCCGGCTCGCGAGCCTCGTCCCGGCCAACACCATGGTGTTCGGCGAGGTCCGCGCCCCGGGTCCCGTCACCCTGCAGGGGCCGCGGACGCTGGCGCAGGTCCTGGGCTCGGCCGGCGGCGTCCTGCCGACCGCGGCCGGCGAGGCCGTGCGGATCATCCGCTTCGATGCCGAGGCGGCCGGCAGCGTGCGCATCGTCGACATCGGCCAGCCGGGCTTGGCGGACTCGATCGTGGTGCCGCCCAACGCCACCGTCTACGTGCCGCCCTCGCTCCTGGCCAAGACCGCCCGCGCGGTGGACCTCGTGGTGCGCCAGATCTTGCTCTTCAACGGGACCGGCTTCGGCGTGAACTACATCACCGGTCCGTCCGCCAGCAGCTCCACCAGCGCCACCGTGAGGTCCGGCACGTGAGGCAGAGCGACCTGACCGCCGCCGATGCGGTCGAGGGCCCGGCCTTCGACCTCCGCGACGCCCTCGCGGCCCTGTTCCGGCACATCCGGCCGGCGCTGCTGATCCTCGTCGCGGCGATCCTCGGCGCCGGGATCTACCTCCTGCTGACGCCGGCCGAGTACACGGCCGACGCCAAGCTGATCATCCGTCTCGGCCGCGAGAAGGCGGGCGCCCCGCTCCAGGGCGGCGCGAACCAGAACTACATGTTCTCGGAGCGCGCGCAGAACGTGAACAACGAGATCGAGATCCTGCGCGATCCTAGCATCGTGCGCGACGAGTTCGCGACGCTGAAGGCGATCACCCCGGCCGGCGACCTCGGGCCGCCCCCGGCGGACTGGACCGACTGGCTGATCTACCAGGGCCGTCAGGCCGTGCGGAGCGCGAAGGCGGTCAAGACCTGGATCGTCGATACGGTGCGGATCCCGTTCGAGGCGGTGGGCCTGCTGCGCCACCTGACCCCGGACGAGAAGCTCTACGAGGCGTACCTCGCGGCGTTCAAGGTCGTCTTCGTGAAGGAGACGGACGTGATCCTCACGGGGTTCACCTGGACGGACCCGCACTTCGCCGCCCAGGCGCTGAACCGGCTGCTCGACGCCTACAAGCGCCGCCACGTGGAGGTCTACGCCGACGAGACTCCCGCCTCGTTCTACCAGAGCAAGCTGGAGCGCGCCCGGGCCGACCTCGCCGCCATCGACGCGCAGCTCTCGACCTACCTCAAGGGCAACAACACCGCGAGCTTCGAGATCGAGCAGCAGAACGACCTCGGCACCCTCGCTGACCTCGCCAAGCAGAAATCGGCGGCGCAGATCGAGCGCGAGGTGGTCGAGACCCGGCTCAAGCGCACTCGCGAGGCCGGACCCGACCGCTGGCAGCCGACGCCGCCCGACGCGGACCCGACGGTCACGGCCTTCGACCAGCGCTGGGCGGACCTGCGGACGAAGCGCGCCGAGCTGGCGGTGCGGTTCCGGCCGACCGCCCCCGAGTTCGTGAGCCTCGATCGGGACCTCGCGGCCCTGGCCCGACAGAAGTATCAGGCGCTCCTCGCCGCCGACACGGCGAAGCTCGCCATCCTCGCCGAGAAGATCCAGAGCATCACGGGGATCGAGCAGAGTCGCCGCCGGGCGGCCATCGGCCAGAGCGACGCCGCCCTGGCCTACGGCCGGCTGACCCAGCAGAAGGGCCTGCTCACCGACGAGATCACCGAGACCCAGAAGCGGATCGACGCTCTGAAGACCGGCACGGGTCTCGACGCGCAGGCCGTCACCTCCTCGGCCCTCGTGGCGCGCGCCGTGCCGCCGCGGCTGCCCTCCGGCCCGAACCGGCCGCTGATCCTCGGGCTCGCGGCCGGTCTCGGCCTGCTCGCCGCCCTGGCCTACGTCGCCCTCGCGGAGATCCTGGCCCAGACCTACCGCAGCGCGTCGGAGGTCGCCCGCTCGCTGCGGGTGCCGGTGCTGGCCGCGGTGCCGCTGCAGACGGGAGTCGCCGCATGATCGCCGCCGCCATCGCGCCGAAGATCGATCCGGCGATCCTGGAGCCGGCCCTCGTCCAGCTCACCCGGCACGAGGCGCGCGTGCGCCGGGTCGGCCTCACCGCGGTCCAGCCCGGCGAGGGCGTCAGCACCCTCGCGCGTGAACTCGCCGGCGCCTACGCCCGGCGGGGCCGCAGCGCCGTGCTGATCGAGGCGAACTGGTCCCGCCCGTCGCTGGCGGAGTCCTACGGCCTGACCGGCCAGCCGGGCTTCGCCGACATCGTCGCCGGCACGGTCGCCCCGAGCCGCGGCGTCCACCCGGTCGCCGACAACCTCAGCGTCGTGCCCGCGGGCAGCCCGTCGGCCATCCGACAGGCGACCCTGGACGACGGCCGCGTGGAGGATTTCCTGGCGCTCGTCGACGACCGCTTCGAGCTCGCGATCGTGGATTGCGAGCCGATCACCGAGATCGGCGACGCCGCCGCGCTCTCCCCCTTCGTGGACGGCTTCATCGTGGTGATCGGCGCCGAGCGCACCCGTCGGGCCGTGGCGCAGCGCGCCCTGGCCGACCTCAAGGCCGCCGGCGGGGCGCCGCTCGGCGTCGTCCTGAACCGCACGCGGCGGCCTATCCCGCGATGGCTCTACCGGTGGCTCGGATGAGCGCGGCGCCCGTCCGCGCGCTGCGGGTCCTGCCGCTCGCCGGGATCGGCTTCGCGGCCGCGGCCGGGGCGATCGCCCTGAGCGCGGCGCCGCTCAAATTCGCCGTCGTCGGCCTCGCGGCGGCCTTCGGCGCGGTCGGCGCCCTGATCGTCGGGCGGCTCTATCGCCTCACGCCGCTCCTGCTCGTCTCCCTCGCGGTCGGGCTGACGGTCAAGCTCGACGTCAGCTTCCTCCAGCATTTCGAGGCCGTCGGGCAGTACCTGCCGAGCATCGGCGGCGGCGCCGGCCTGACGGTGAGCGTCGCCCTGCTGGTGGCCGTGGCGCTGATCGTCGCCAAGCTCACCGGACTCGGGGAGGACGCCCCGGGCCTGCGGCTCGACCGGCCCCTCGTGCTGACGCAGCTCGGCTTCCTGATTGCGGGGCTGCTCTCGCTCTCCAACGCCACCGACCCGGCCTATCTCTGGTTCGACACGTGGCGCTTCGCCGGCCTCCTCCTGGTCTCGGTCGCGGTCTCGAACCTGTCCGAATCCGACATCCGGACCCTCGCGCTGGCGATCTGCGCCCTCTGTCTCGTCCAGACCGCGGTGGCGGGCCTGCAATACGTTTCGGGCTCGGAACTCGGCCTGTCGGTGCTGGGCGAGGAACAGATCGTCGAGGAGAACATCAACTTCTCGGCCCAGCGCCGCGCCGGCGGACTGAAGGTCCACCCGAACATCCTCGGCTACTATTACGAGTTCGTCTGGCCGCTCGCCCTGGCGCTGGCCCTGTCGCGCGGCCCGCTGCTCCTGCGCCTCGCGGGGGCGGCGGGCGCCGCCTCGGCCCTGGTCGGCGTGGTCCTGACCCTTTCGCGCGCGTCCTGGCTGACCTTCCCGGTCTCGGCCGCCCTCCTGATCCTGCTGGTCTACCGCGACCGCGTGTTCTCCCGGACGAGCCTGATCGTCTTCGGCCTGCTGGCGGTCGTCGGCGCCGTCGCGGCGCTCTACGCCGGCCCGCTGATCTGGGAGCGGCTCACCGCCGACGACGGCGGCTCGGCCGCCCAGCGCGGCCCGCTGAACGCCGCGGCCCTCGCCCTGTTCGAGCAGTTCCCGATCTTCGGCGTCGGCCTGAACAACTTCGGCAACCAGTTCGCGGTCCTCGACAGGACCGGCCTGTCCCGGCTCGCCGGATTGTTCGACCGGTCGAACCACGTGGTGCACAACCTGCACATCCTGATCCTCACCGAGGTCGGGGTCGTCGGCTACGCGGCCTTCGCGCTGGTCTTCGGCATCGGCATCGCCCGGGGCTTCCGCGCCGCCCGCCGCGCCCCGGTGGGCGATCCGCTCGCGGCGATCGCGGCCGCCTGCGCCGTCGGCCTGATCGCGCACCTGCTGCACGGGCTGGTCGATCCGGGCTTCCGCCTGAATCTCGGCATCGCCGAGCTGCTCTACACCGGCCTCGGGCTGATCGCCGGGGTGCGGGCGGCGCAGCGGCGCAGGGCCGTCGCGGCGTCCCAGGCGGTCGCGTCGACGGGCCCGATCGGCGCGGCGCGCGCCCGACCGGAGCGGATGCCCTCGCAGTCCGGGCGTCGCCCCTCCCTCGCAGCGTACGGAGACCGTCCGTGAGCGCCGTCAGCCTCAGCGTCCTGATCGTCACCTACAATGCCGGCCGGGACATCGAGACCTGCCTGGACCTGCTGGCGGCGAGCCGGGTGAGACGCCCCTACGAGGTGATCCTCGTCGACAACGCCTCCACCGACGGGACGCCGGAGCGCGTCGCGCGGGCCTTTCCCTGGGTGCGGGTCATCGCCGAGCCGACCAATCACGGCTTCGCGGGCGGCAACGCGCGCGCGCTGGAGCACGCGCGCGGTACCGCGATCCTGCTCCTCAACCCCGACGCGTTCCTGCACGACCCGGACGCGCTCTCGGGCCTCCTGGACCATCTCGACGCGCATCCGGATGTCGGGGCGGTCGGCCCGCGCCTGACCTTCCCGGACGGGACGCATCAAGTCGGTGACGCCGGCTACGAGCCGCGCCCGCTCTCGATCCTGGTGCACGCCGCCGGCCTGTCGGGCCGCCTCGGGCTGCGCGGCCTCTACCTCGCGAGCCGCCAGGCCAGGGGGGCGCGGGCCCTCGACGTCGACTGGATCTGCGGGGCCTGCCTGCTCCTGCGCCGCTCGGCGATCGCCGCGATCGGCGGCCTGGAGAGCCCGATGTTCCTCTACGGCGAGGACGTGGACTGGGGCTGCCGCCTGCGCGATGCCGGCCTGCGCGTCGCCTACCGCCCGGACATCGCCGTCACCCATCTCCAGGGCGGCTCGGGAAGCGCCCGCTCGGCCCGCTGGCTCGACGGCCTGGCGGCGATCTACAGCCTGCGCAATGCCGGGCGGCTCCTGTCGTCGCCCGCCTTCTTCTCCGGCCCGCTCCGGCTCGGCTTCACCCTGCGGGCCGTGGCCTACGGTCTCGCGGCCCGGCTGCGCCGGCAGCCGGACCTCGCCCGCAAGGCCGAGGACATGCGCAGGTTCTCCGGGCACCTGCGCAGTCTTCGTCTCCGACCGCGATGAACCGTCACGGCCGTTTGCGGATGAACACCATGTGGTAGCCCTTGAAGGGACCCGGCGTGAGCCGGAACAGCAGCTCCCAGAACTTGCCCAGGACGATGTTCTCGCCATGATAGAACGGCTGCCCGTCGAAACTGTAGGTGAAGTGCTCGAACCGGTCAGTTGGGAAAAGCCGCTTCCGCGCCGCCTCCGTGTTCATCGTGTAGAGCGGAACGAACGAGTCGATCTCGACCCGCCGCGGCTCGACGAGGCGCAGCACCCGGGCGTGCAGCCGCTTGGGCACGAGCCGCGCCCCGATCCCGACATAGCCCCAGCGATTCGGCGTCCAGGCGCAGAGCCAGCCGCCCGGCGCGAGCACCCGGCCGAGTTCCGCCGCGGTGACCTCGGGGTGCTCGATATGCTCGAGGACCGAGAAGGCCGAGATCAGGTCGAAGCTCCCGTCCGGAAATGGCAGCACCCCGTCGTGACCGATCAGCCGGACCTCGTCGGCCGACCGGTTGCCGAGGACCGCCTCGTCGACGTCGCAGGCGACGACCTGGGCGCAGCGCCCCCGGAAGTCGCCGAGGTGCCGCCGCAGTGGGACCGGGTCATCGCTCCACTTGCCGCGCCCCGCGCCGAACTCCATGACCCGCATGTCGGAGCGGAGCAGCGCGTTGACGCGCACGATGTACTCCATCCGGTGGTCGTGCCGGGAATAGCCCCCGGCCCCCATCTCCCGGAACAGACGCTGTTCGACCGTGACCATGCCTCAGGCTCCTCTGAACGTGCTGCGCCGACGGCGCATATGAAATCCGGGGGATCGGGCGGGCGCCCGACGGTGGCGATCCTCGGCACCCGCGGGGTGCCGGCGGCGCACGGGGGGTTCGAGACGCTGGCGGAGCGCCTCGCGCTGGAGCTCGTGGCGCGCGGCTGGCGGGTCGAGGTCTATTGCCAAGTGCGCGAGCCGGCGCCGCCGATGGTCTGGCGCGGGATCCTGCTGATCCCGGTCGCGGTCCGGGGCGACGGCGCCGTCTCGACGATCGTGTTCGACCTGAAATGCACCCTGCGGGCGGCCTTCCGGCCGGCCCTGCCCCTCGTGCTCGGCTACAACACCGCGGTGTTCTCGCTGCTCTACCGGCTGACCGCCAAGCGCAGCGTGATGAACATGGACGGCATCGAGTGGAAGCGCGACCGCTGGTCGAAGCCCGCCAAGGCCTGGTTCTGGCTGAACGAGCGGCTCGGCAGCCTGTTCTCGACCCACCTCGTGGCGGACCACCCCGAGATCGCCCGGCACCTCGCCCGCCGGACCTCGGCCGCCCGGATCACCACCATCGCGTACGGCGCCGACCCGGTGCTGGAGGCCTCGACCGAGCCGCTGGCGACGTTCGGCCTGCGCCCGCGGGATTACGGCCTGCTGATCGCCCGGGTGGTGCCCGAGAACCTCGTGCTCCAGATCGTCCGGGCCTGGAGCGAGGTCCGGCCGGGCCTGCCGCTGCTCGTGCTGGGCAAGCTCGCGGAGTCCGACCCGTACCACCGCGCCGTCCGCGCGGCGGGCGGGCCGGACGTGATCTTCGCCGGCGCGATCTACGAGGCCGAGCGCGTGGCCGCGCTCCGCTTCCACGCCCGGTTCCACATCCACGGCCACACCGTGGGCGGGACCAACCCGTCGCTGGTCGAGGCGCTGGGGGCGGGCTCGCCGATCCTCGCCCACGACAACCCGTTCAACCGCTGGGTGGCGGGGCCGCAGGCGCTCTACTTCGGCGACGAGACCGAGCTGCGGCGGGGCATCCTCGGCCTGGTGCGGGCCGGGCCGCGCCGCCTCGAGGTCATGGGCGAGGCGTCCCGTCGCCGCCACGCCGAGGCGTTCACGTGGCGCGGCATCTTCGACGCCTACGAGCGCGTGCTGCGCCGTCAGCTGGCGCCCAGGCGCCAGGGCCGGGAGGCGCGGCCGGCCGTCCGCCGGGAGCACGGGCGCGCGTGAGCCGGGCACCGGCCCGGCGCGTCCGGATCTAGCGCCCACGGCCCGCCTCCGGGCCGCGCCCGCCGCTGCGGAGCTGCCGCTGGACCAGCATCGTCACGGTGCCGGCCGGGACGTCCCGGAGGCTGCAGACCCCGATCCCGATCGTCGCGCCCGCGCCGATGGCGACCGCCCCCTGCACGGCGGCGTGCGCGCCGACCACGGCGCCGTCGCCGAGATGGGGGCCGTCGGTGGGGAACGGCTGGCTCGGGAAGAGCCAGTCCCGCGGCCCGACCAGGGTGCCGGGCAGGAGCGTCAGGTCGGCGCCCCCGGTTCCGCAGAAGGCGACCCGCGCCGGGTGCGGAACGAACAGGCCGGGCCCGAGGCGCGAGCCCGGATGCAGGCAGGCGCCGGTCAGCCGCAGGGACAGGTCCGCCACAAGGGCGGCGCAGCGGCGCCAGCCCCGGCCGTGCAGCAGGTGCGCGGTCCGGTGGAGGATCGCCACCTGCATGGCCGGCAGCGTGAGGTGCATCGCGCGCCGCAGCCGCGAGGTCGACTTGCCCCCCGTCGTCTGGCGCAGGACGCGGGCGAAGTCGGCCGCCAGGAGGCGCCGCAGGCCCGGCAGGGTGACGTGGTCGGTCAGCGGGCCGCTCACGCCGCGCCCCCCCGGCCGGGAAGCGGCCGCCAGGGCTGGGGCATGACCTCCTCGTCGGCCTGGACGGGCTTGAGGATGGTGGTCCGCGGGCCGATCCGGGCCCGGTCACCGATCGGGACGGCGCCGAGCACGATGGCGCCCGCCTCCAGGACGACGTCGTCGCCCAGCACCGGCAGGCCGGGGCCGCCGCCGATGTCCTGGTCGGGCTCCTTCAGCAGGCCGCCGATGGAGGCCTGGATCCCGAAGGCGGCGTCGCGGCCCACGGCGCCGGCGATGACCGTCCCGTAGGGCTGCGGCAGGAACAGGCCGCCGGCGATGCGGCTGGAGGGCGGGATGTCGGCGCCCGTCCACCAGCCATTCACCAGCCACAGCAGCCACGCCGCCATCCGCCAGCCGCGCTCGTGGGCGTAGCGGGACAGGCGGTAGAGCCAGACCGCGTGGTAGCCCCGGCGCAGGCGGGCCGGTCCGCCGCCGCGGCGGCGCCAGTGATCGCGGTCGGCGGACAGGGCAGCCCGCACCTCGGCCCACCGGAGACGCCCCGCCTCCGCGTCCGCTCCGCGCGAGAGGCGCAGATCCGGTCCAGCGGCTGTCTCGGACATACGCAGTCCTCCGGTTTTTCCCAACGCGACAACTCTGCAACCATAAATTGAGCTCGCGGTTGCAAGCCATACGCAGCCTGCCACGATGCAATCGTAGGTCGCAGTTTTCAGTCAGGCTTCACCGAGAGATGCTTCGCTTGGTAAACCGATTGTCGGGACGGGGGCGCGCCGGCGGGCTGCGCTACGGCGCGAACCTGCTCGGACAGGCGGCGGGGCGCGGCGTCTACCTCGCGGCCGGCTTCGCGGCCTTCGTGATGGTCGGCCATTTCGCCGGCCCGGCGGCGCTGGGCCGCTACGGCCTCGCCCTGGCGATCCTCGCGGTCGCGCTGATCGCGGCGGATTTCGGCACCACGCTGACCTTCGGGGCGCGGCTCGGCGCGGTCGGGCCGGAGATGCGGGCGGCCGAGTTCGGCCGGATGCTGTCGGCGCGCCTCGTCCTCGGCCTCGGGACGGGTGCCGCGCTCCTCGGCGTCCTGCCGATGCTGCCGGACGCGGTCCGGCCCGCCCTGGCGCTGGCCGCTCTCCTCATGCCGCTCGCGGCCGCCCGCTTCCTCGACGCCCTGTTCCAGGTCTGCGGGCGGCCGGGCTGGTCCGTCTGGCCGTCGCTCGCCAACGCCGCCCTGCTGATCGGCGGGACGGCACTCGCGCTCTGGCTGCAGCTTCCGGAGGCGGCGCTCAGCCTCGTGGCGGTGGCCGCCGGCATCGCGTACGGCGCGGTCGGGCTGGCGCTGGCGCTGCGCCTCGTGCCCGCCCGCCCCGCCTCGCTGCCGCACGCGCTCGCGACGATCCGGGCCGCGGCGGGGGTGGGCGTCTCGAACGCCCTCGGCTCGCTCAACGGCCGGATCAGCCTGATGATGCTGGCCGCCTTCGCGGGCGCGGCCGAGCTCGGCCAGTTCACGGCCGGCTTCCGGTTCTTCGAGCTCGGCGCCGCGGTGGCGATAACCCTGTGCGCCCCGCTGGTGCCGGTCTTCGGGCGCGCCGTCGGGCCCCTGGTCGACGGACGGTCACGCGCCGGCACGACCGCCCTGCGCGCGCGGGTCCGCGGCGCGCTGGTCCCGATCCTCGCCGCGTCCTGCGCCGGAGCGGTGGCGACCTGCGCCCTCGCGGAGCCGCTGGTGCGCCTCGCCTTCGGCCCGGATTTCGGCCGCGCCGTCCCGGTGCTGCGCATCGCCACCGGGATGAGCGTCCTGCTGATCGCCGCCACGATCCTGTTCGCGGGCCTCGTCCCGCTGGGCCGGACCGGCTTCGCGGTGCGCGGGAGCGCGGCGGCCTGCGCCACGAACCTCTTCGCCTGCACGCTGCTGATCCCGTGGGATCCGCTCCTCGGCGCGGGCATCGCCGCGCTGCTCGCCGAGGCCGCGATGCTCGGCGTCCTGGCTCAGGCCTTCTGGCGGGAGGCCGGACCGCCCCTCGCCCTGGCCGACGTGCCGATCCTCGCCGCGCCGGCCCTCCTGACCGCCCTCGCCTGGGCCGCCGGTCCCGCCGCCCTGGCGCCCGCGGCGGTGCCCGCCGCCGCGGCCCTCTCGGCCGCCCTCGCGGGGTGGCTGTGCCTGCGCCGCGCCCCGACCGATCCCCTCGACCTCCCGCTCCCGGAAGCCTCCTCATGAGCGATCGACCCGTGCTCTCGGTCATCATCCCGACCTACAACCGCGCCGACACGCTGCGCTTGTGCCTGAGGGCCTTCGACCGGCAGGAGACGGACGCGCCCTTCGAGATCGTCGTCTGCGACGACGGCTCGACCGACCACACCGGGACGGTCATCAGCCGCGCCGTCGCCACGGCCCGGATCCTCGTGGTGCACCTGCGCCAGGAGAATGCCGGGGCGAACGCCGCCCGCAACCGCGCCATCGCGGCGGCGCGGGGCGCGCGCCTCCTGATCGTCAACGACGACACGATCCCGGTCCCGAGCCTCGTCGAGGCGCACCGCCTCGCCCACGCCCGGCGGGGCGGTCGTGAGACAGCGATCCTCGGACGGATGACGATCGACCCCGCCCTGCCCTTCTCGCCCTTCTCGGCGCTCCACCACGACGCCTCCTACGACGCGCTGGCGGGCCGCGACGCGGTCGGCTGGGACGCGTTCCTGACCTGCAACGTCAGCGTCGACCGGCGCTTCCTGGAGGAGGCGGGCGGCTTCGACCCGAAGCTGTTCTGGCACGAGGACATCGAGCTCGGCGAGCGGCTGGCCCGGCGCGGCATGCGCCTGTTCTACGCGCCCGAGGCGCTGGGCTACCACCACCACCTCCTGGACGAGGCGGCCTACCTGCGGATCGCCGAGCGCGAGGGCGCGGCGCTGGTGCTGTGGTACCGCAAGCGCCCGGACCTCGTGGCGGATCTCGGCCGGCTCGGCCTCGTCGGGCCGCCGCCGCTGGGCGCGGCGGCGCGCCACCGGGTCGCCGACCTCGCCATGCCGCAGGCGCTCCTGCCCGGCTGGCAGATGG
Source organism: Methylobacterium sp. D54C (assembly GCF_053345595.1). NCBI lineage: Bacteria > Pseudomonadati > Pseudomonadota > Alphaproteobacteria > Hyphomicrobiales > Methylobacteriaceae > Methylobacterium > Methylobacterium sp. D54C. Next base: position 558,396 of record NZ_JBKFAK010000002.1, on the reverse strand, counting down.
CGGCGCGCGCGCTGACGCGGATCAGCCCCGAGGCCGGCCGCAGCGTGTGGCGGCGGCTGTTCCAGCGGCGCAAGCGCCTCGCCATCGCCCGGGCGCTCGCGGCATGAGGTGGCCCCGCACGGTCCTCGGCGCCCTGTCGGCCCTGCTCCTGCCGGTCCTGTCCGCCTGCGGGCCGGCCGACGCGCAGGTGCAGCAGAACATCCTGGTCGATCCCGCCGGCGGCGCGAAGCCCGGCTACACCACGGTGGCGCGGCTCGCCGACGTGCCCTTCGCCAGTCTCGGTCCCGGATCGAGCGTGCTGGTCCGGGGCGGCAGCTACGGCGACGTCGTGTTCGTCGGGTCCCGCGGGACCGCGGCGGCGCCCGTGACGGTGGCGGCAGAACCCGGCACGCAGCCGCGCCTGTCCAACTCCGTGGTGTTCGAGAACGCCGCCTACGTCACGGTCACGGGCCTGAGCGTCCAGGGCGCGGTGAATTCCGGCTTCATCATCCGCCGGGGATCAAGCCACGTCACGGTCGCGGGCTCGACCGTGTCCCGCTCCGGCCTGGGGATCTGGATCGGCGACGGTGCCGGGGCGGGTCACCGCATCACCGGCAACACCCTCGCCGACAACCAGACCCACGGCGTGGCCGTCGACGTGATCAACGCGCCCGCGGAGGATCCGAGCTACATCCTCGACAACACCGTGACCGGCAACGGCATCCACGGGATGGAGATCAACGGCTCCGGCTACGTCGTGGAGGGCAACCGCGTCTCGGGCAACGGCGTGGGGATGTCGGGCACCTCGGGCATCCACGTCTACGCCAAGGATGCCGCCCAGGACGCCGGCGACCGCAACATCATCCGGTACAACATCGTCACCGGCCAGAAGGAGACCACCGGCCAGGACGGCAACGGCATCCAGATCGACCAGTGGTGCGACGGCAACATCGTCGCGTTCAACGTCGCGGCCGACAACGACGGCGCCGGGATCAACCTGTTCGACGCCGGCTCCAACACGGTGGTCAACAACACGACCACCGGCAACATGCGCAATTCCGGCGGCAAGCACGTCTATCGCGGCGAGATCGTGCTGGCCTCCGACTACACCAAGCAGGTCGACCGCACGTCGAACAACCGGGTGCTCAACAACATCGCCTACGCGACCCGGCCGAACGTGGCCGCGATCGTGGTCGAGGCGACCACCACCGACAACAACAACGCGATCGGGCCGAACTTCCTCGGCAGCGCCGTCGGCGCCCCGCTCTACCGCTGGGGCACGCAGGCCACCGGCGACGGGGCGAGCCTGCCGCTCAACGGCCAGGGTCCCGACCTCACCGGCACGCCCGCCTTCCGCGATCCCGCGAACCCCATGGCCGGCGGGCTCGCCCTGACGGCGCCCCCGGCCCGCGCCGGCATCCCGCTCGGCGCCACCCGCGACATCGCCGGCCAGGCCTACGCCCCCGGTGAGGCCCCGACCTTCGGCGCCTACAGGAGCCCGTAACATGCTTCGCATCGGCATCGACGCGCACGTGCTCACCGGCAAGCCGCAGGGCAGCCGGACCTGGCTCGTGAACATCATCGGGCGGGCCGCCGCCCGCCACCCGGACGCCACCTACGTGGTCTATTCCGGCGACCCGGAGGCCTGCGCCCGCATCGTCTCGGGCGACAACATCGAGCACCAACGGCTGCCGCGTGTGCCCGCGACCGTGCGGCTGACCCTGGTCTGGCCGTGGCTGTTCCTGCGCGACCGCCTGGACACGCTGCTGACCACCTACATCGCCCCGCCGCTGGTGCCGGGCGACCGGCAGGTGGTGGTGGTCCACGACATCCTGTTCGAGACGCATCCCGAGTTCTTCCCGTGGTCGATGCGCTGGCGGAACAAGATCCTGACCCGGCTCTCGGCGCGGCGCGCCAAGCTGGTCCTGACCATCTCCGACTACAGCCGCGACTCCATCGCCAACGTCTACGGCATCGCGCGGGAGCGCATCGCCGAGGTGCGCTGCGGCTCCACGCCGCCGCAGGCGGTCACGGAGCGGACGCCGCTCGCCGACGGGCGCCCCTACCTGCTGATGGTCGGCCGGCTGGAGCCGCGGAAGAATCTCGGCCTCGTCCTCGACGCCTTCGCGCGGCTGCCGCAGGGCGCGGCCCGGCTGATCGTGGTCGGCAAGGGCGACGGCGAGCGGCCCGAGACTCTCGACCGCCTCGCCCGGACGCCGGACGCGGTGCACATCGCCGGCATCGACGACCAGGGCCTGTCCGACCTCTACGCCCGGGCCGCCGCCCTGGTCTTCCCGAGCCGCGGCGAGGGCTGGGGCATCCCGGTGCTCGACAGCCTCGCCCGGGGAACCCCCGTCATCGCCTCGAGCCTGACGGCCATCCCGGAAGCCGGCGGCAGCGCGGCGAGCTACTTCGACCCGGACGCGCCCGACCGGGTCGACCGTCTCGCGGAGCTGATGGGCGCGGCGGTCGAGGGGCGGCTGCCCTTCGACGCCTGCGCGGCGCGGGCCCACGCGGCGCGCCACGACTGGGACGGGCCGGCCGCCACCTTCGTCGACCTGATGCGCCGGAGCTTCACGGCCCGCACGCATCTGCGCGACCTGATCCTGGCCGCGCCGAACCTGCGGGGGTGAAGCGTGGGGGTGACGCGCGGGGGTGGCGCGAGAGGGCGCCGTCGGCTCGCCTAGCGCGCGGCCCCGAGCGCGCCGACGGCGGGGCTCTCCGGACCCTCGTCGGCGATGGGATCCTGGATCAGCGTCCAGTAGCCCAGGGCCGCCACCAGGGCGATCACGGCGCCGGTGATGAAGGCCATGGAGAAATGGCCCGTGCCGCCGACGATGAAGCCCGTCACGGTCGGCGCCAGGGCGCCGCCGATGTAGCCGCCGAAATTCTGCATGGCGCCGAGCGACGCCGTGCAGCTGGCCGGCGCCGCCACGGAGGCCATCGCCCAGGCCGACGACGAGCTCATGTAGACCAGGAACAGCGAGGCCGAGATGCAGGCGATCGCGAGGGTGTCGCTCGGCGTCAGCGCCGCCACCACCGTGAACGCGGCGGTCGCCACCAGGGAGCCGACCATCGGGATCTTGCGGCTGCGGATCGGGTCGACGCCGCGGCGGACGAGGACATCGACGACGCGACCGCCCAGGATCCCGCCCAGCACGCCGAAGGCGAAGGGGATCGAGCCGACGAGGCCGGTCTTCTGCAGGGTGAAGTGCCGCTCGATCTCGAGGTAGCTCGGCAGCCACGCGGTGTAGAGCCACGTCATGTAGATGCAGCCGAAATAGCCGACGATCATCCCCCAGCTGGTGCGGAACCCGAAGAGCCGCCGCCACGCGCTCCAGGTGACCGCGCGGCCGGCGTTCGGGGCATCGCCCTCCTCCAGGAAGGCCCGCTCCCCCGGCGTCAGGTCGGTCTCGCGCGGGTTGCGGAACACGAGGTAGACGATCGCCGCGAGGACGAGGCCGGCCGCGCCCATGATGACGAACATCGCCCGCCAGCCGAAGCTCACCATCAGGAAGGTCAGCAGCGGCAGGGCCAGGAAGGTTCCGAGCGAGGAGGCGCAGTTCCAGATCCCCGTGGCGGTGCCGCGCTGGCGGATGTTGAACCAGTCGCGGGAGACGCGGGCGCAGGTCGGGAAATGCGGCGCCTCGCCGATTCCGAGGACGATCCGTGCGCTCACGAATTGCCAGAACGACGTCACCGCGCCGCCGAGCATCTGGCCGAAGGACCAGCAGGTCAGGCCGAGCGTCAGCGTCAGGCGCGGGCCGAGCCGGTCGGCGAGCGCCCCGGCCGGCAGCTGCGCGAAGGCGTAGGCCCAGAGGAAGGCCGAGAGCAGCAGGCCCATGTCGGGGATCGAGAGGCCGAGATCCTCGCGGATCAGCGGGTTGGCCACCGCCAGGGTGGCCCGGTCGACGTAGTTGACGACGCCCGCGGTCACCAGCAGGGCGAGCGAGATCGTCTGGATGCGGCGCACGCGCGGCGTTGCGGCCAGGGCCATCGTGTCCTCCCCGAATGACGGGCCCCTTGGGGGTCTCCGCGGCCGGCCGGTCCTTCGCGACTCGTGGCGGCCGCGGAGCATTCTGCACCGAACGCCGCCGGACGGAAGGGCCGCCGCCCCTCGCCTCGCGGCGCCGGGCGTCGTAGACGGGCCGCTCCGTCACCCTCCGAGTCCGCCCGTTGCGCCTGATCCAGATCACCCACCACGACCTCGACGGCTACGGCGCCTCGACGGTCGCCGCCGCCTGCGCCCCGGTCGAGCGCGTCGTCCACGTGCCCCGCTACAGCGATGTCGGCCCGGTCTTCGAGGACGAGATCAAGCGCCTCGGCCGCGCGGCGGAGCGCGAGATCCTGCTGATGACCGACCTCGGCCTGGAGGAGCAGACCATCGCGGGCCTGAAGAAGTTCGCCGCGATGAACCGGCGCCGCGAGGACGGGCAGAAGCACCGCCTCGTGGTCCTCGACCACCACGCCTCCTCCCTCGACCAGATGCGGCGCCTGGGCCTGGACGCGGCGCCCGACGCCGAGCGGCCGGCGCTCCACCGGATCGACCTGGGCGACCCCGAGATCGCCGTGCTGATCGAGGACGACATCTGCGCCACGCGGATGGCCTTCGAGCACCGGGCCCTGTTCGCCGCGCACGAGCCCGCGACCGACCTGTCGAGCCTGCTCACCGCGGTCGACGCCCTCGACCTCTGGCGCAAGGAGAGCCCCGCCTTCCGGGGCGGCCTCGCCCTGGACGAGCTGTTCTGGGAGGTCGTGTCGAGCTACGTGCCGGTCGGGCATCCCTGGCACGACCGGTTCGTGTCCGAGATCCTGCTCGCGGCCGCCGCCGCCCTGCGGGACGGGGCGAGCCCGGCCGAGCTGGAGCGCCGCGCCTCGGCGCTCCGCGCCGGCGTGGTCGACACCCTGCTGCGCGACGCGCCGGACGACGACCCGGCGCTGACGACGCGCATGCGGCTTGCCCGGGCGCTCGCCCGCTCGGATTCCCTGTTCCGCCCGCTCAAGGACGGCACGCTCCTGTCCTTCGCCCTCGATTCGGGCACCTTCCAGCGGGTCTCCGACCTGATCATGGACGCGGGCCGGGCCAAGCGCGTGGTCAACGTCCAGCGGATGGGCACGCTGTCGTTCCGGTCCAACGACGGCACGGCGCTCGACGGCGCCCGCCTGTTCCGCGGCGGCGGCCACCGCGACGCGGCGGGCGGCCGGCTCCAGAGCGGCTCGGCCTTCTCGATGGCGGACGCGATCGCCCAGGTGGAGCCGGTGCTGAACCCGGAGAAGCCCGCGGGTTCGGACAGCCCCTTCGCGGCGCTGAAGAACTGGAAGAGCTGAGCGGCCGGCCGCCCTGCCCGTGCGGGCGCGGCCGGCCTAGAGCCGGAAATCCTCGCCGAGATAGAGCCGGCGCGCGTCCGGGTTCGCCACGATCTCCTCGGGCGTGCCCTCGGTGAGGATGCGGCCGGAATGGGCGATGTAGGCGCGGTCGATCAGGCCCAGCGTCTCGCGGACGTTGTGGTCGGTGATCAGCACGCCGATGCCGCGCTGCTTCAGGTGCTTCACGAGGTCCTGGATGTCGCCGACCGCGATCGGGTCGATGCCCGCGAAGGGCTCGTCCAGCAGCATGAAGGTCGGCGACGAGGCGAGCGCCCGGGCGATCTCGCAGCGCCGCCGCTCGCCGCCCGAGAGCGCGATCGAGGGCGACTTGCGCAGGCGCGCGATGTCGAACTCCTCGAGCAGCGAGTCGAGCTTGCGCGCGCGCGCCTTGCGGTCCGGCTCGACCACCTCCAGCACCGCCCGGATGTTGTCCTCCACGGTGAGCCCGCGGAAGATCGAGGCCTCCTGCGGCAGGTAGCCGATCCCGAGCCGCGCCCGCTGGTACATGGGCAGGTGCGTGATCGGCAGGCCGTCCAGGGTGATGTGGCCGCGATCGGCCGCCACCAGCCCGGTGATCATGTAGAAGATCGTGGTCTTGCCGGCGCCGTTCGGCCCGAGCAGCCCGACGGCCTCGCCGGTGCGCACGGTGAGGCCGGCCTCGTGGACGACCGTGCGGGCGCCGTAGCTCTTGCGCAGGCCGCGCACGCTGAGGATGCCGAGACCGCCCTCCTCGGCCGCGGACCAGCCGTCGGCCTCGGCCGGCTGTTCGGCCTGCCGCGCGCGCCGGCCGAACAGCCGGCCGAGCCAGCCCGTCCGGGCCGGCTCCTGCGGGCCCGCCTGGAACGCCACGGCGCCGCTCAATCGACCTGCGCCTTCGGCCTGGGCGGCGGCTGGCTGCAGCCCTTCGCCTTGCCGTCCTTGGCGTCGGACTTCTCGCCGGGCACGAACAGGGCCGAGACGCGGCCGCCCGCAACGGGGTCCATGTTCGCGCGCCCGGTGTTCATGTCGTAGACGAGCCGCTGCCCGCGGGTGACGTTCTGGCACTGGCTCAGGACGACGTTGCCGGTCAGCACGATCCGCTTGGCGTCCTGGTCGAACACCGCGTGATCGCCCGTGGCGACTTGGTCCTTCTGCACCACCGTCACCGGCCCGGCGCAGTCGACCTTCTGGATCCCGTTCTCGGCGGGGTTCCGCGGCGCCGCGTCGGCGCCCTCGTCCCGCGCCTCGGGCTTGGCGTCGCCCTTGGCGCCCTTGCCCGGCGCGTCCTTGCCGCGCTTGTAGGTCACCGTCATGGTCGAGCAGCGGATGGTGCTGTCGCCCTGCACGGCCACGACGTTGCCGGCGAAGACCGCCTTGTTCTCTCGGTCGAACACGTCGAGCCGGTCGGCGTCGATCTTGATCGGATCCTTGCCGCCGCCGCCGATATTGCCGAAGGGCGAATCCTTGCGCGCCGGCTTCTCGGCCAGCGCCGGACCGGCGAGGACCAGCCCGGCCGCCAGGGCGGCGCAGAGGAGGCGGGCGGCGCTCATCGGGCACCGTCCGCGGCTTCGGCGTCCGAGGTCAGGATGCGGGCCTGGGGCTTCTCCCCCGGCGCGTCGCTGACGATGACCACGTGGACGTTGCCCACGAAGGAGATCCGCTTGCCGTTCTCGACGACGTCGAGGGTGTCGGCCTTCACGTTGGCCCGCGCGCTCGAGACGGTGACGGGCTCCTGCGAGCTGATGGAGCCGGTCTTGAACGCGACGGCGGCGGAGCGCAGGCGCGCCTCCTCGCCCTTGTCGGTCCAGATGCGGATGTCGTCCTTCAGGTCGAGCGCCTCGCGGGCGGTGTCGAACAGGCCCGACGTCGCCGAGAGGCGGGCGATGCCGCCCTGGTCGTCGGTGGCGATGTGGCCGCGCATCTGCTGCAGCTCGATCTGGCTCGGCTTGCGGACGTCCTGGAGGGCGGCGTCGGCCGTCACCTCGTAGCCGCGCGTGCCCTGGCGGAAGCCCGAGAGCCGCGGGTTCTCCATGCGGACCTTGGAGCCGGCCAGCGTCACCGGGCCGACCGAGACGCCCGGCAGCTGCGCCGCGAAGGGATTGAACAGGTAGCCCAGCAGCAGCGCCACCGCGCCGCCGGCGACCACCGGAATCAGCCGGCGCATGGTGCGCACGCGTCCGCTGTGGCGGTACGCCCGGGCGTGGGCCCGGGTCCGCGCCGCCGCGACCGCCTGTCCGTTGCCGGCTTCAGCCTCGACCGGGTTCATGCAGCGTCCGTGAGGCGCGCCCGAGGCGCGCGAGAGGGTTCGGCTCAGACGCCTGCGGCCCCCACCGCGCCCGCGCCTTCGGCCGGGCAATGATCCCGACCGGTGGCGAAGTTATGGCTCGACCATTTCCGAATGATCAACCGAACCCACAATCATCCCGAACGGATGTGTGTGGAGACACACGCCGCGCGCGGCCTCCCGGCAGCGCGCGGCGCGGGTCTCCGTAGTCCTACGCGCCCCGCGCGGCCGCGAGCGCCGCCGCCACCGTGCGGGCGAAGGCCGCCGGGTCGCGGGGGCTGTCGCCGTCCTGGATGCGGGCGAGGTCGAGGAGCGTGCCGGCGGCCTGCGGCACCTCCGATTCGGGTGCCGCGGCCAGCGCCCGAATCAGCGGGTGGCGCGGGTTGATCTCTAGGACCGGCTGCCCGGCACCGGCCCGCCCGGCCCGGCGCATGAGCCGCTGCATCTGCAGGTCGGGTCCGCCGGTGCCGGCCGAGAGGACCACGGCCGAATCGACGAGCCGGTCGGTGGTGCGCACGTCCGAGACCTCGGCGCCGAGGGCCGTCTTCACGGCGGCGACGAAGGCGTCGATGCCCTCCGGCGCCTCCGGCTGCTCGCCATCCGGCGCGAACTTCGACAGGTCGAGGCCGCCCTTGGTGATCGAGCGGAGCGGCTTCTCGTCGAAGGTGCCGAGCTGATCGGGCCAGAAGGCGTCGACGTGGTCGGAGAGGAGCAGCACCTCGAGGCCGCGGGCCCGGAAGCCCTCCAGCTGCGGCGACGACTTGAGCGCCTCGGCGTCGTCGGCGACGAGGTAGTAGATCGCCTCCTGGCCGTCCTTCATGCGGGACACGTAGTCGGGCAGCGAGGTCCAGCCCTCGACCGCCGAGGAGCGGAAGCGCAGGAGCGGCGCGATCTCGCCCCGGCGCTCGAAATCCTCGTAGATGCCCTCCTTGAGGACGGGGCCGAAATTCTCCCAGAAGGACTGGTAGCCCTCCGCGTCCTTGGCGCGGGTGGTGAGTTCGGAGACGACGCGCCCGGTGACCGCGCGGCGGATCCGGGCGAGCGCCGGGGTCGATTGCAGCATCTCGCGGGAGACGTTCAGCGGCAGGTCCTCGGTGTCGACGACGCCCTGGACGAAGCGCAGCCACGGCGGCAGCAGCTCGGCCTCGTCGGTGATGAACATCCGCCGGACATGCAGCCGGACCTTGCTCTGCCGCTCGTTCTCGAGGGCCTGGAACGGCTTCGAGCCGGGAATGAACAGAAGCGCGGAGAACTCGAGCTGCCCCTCGGCGCGCCAGTGGAGCGTCGCCCACGGCTTGTCGAAGTTCATGCCGATGGAGTGGTAGAATTCCTCGTACTGCTCCTCGGTGACCTCGGACTTCGCCTTGCGCCAGAGCGCGGTGCCCTGGTTGGCCGACTCGTCCTTGCCGTCGCGCACGACCGCGATCGGCACCGTGATGAAGTCGGCCCATTTCCGCACGAGATGGTCGAGGCGGTAGGGCTCGAGGTACTCGTCGGCATCCGCCTTGAGGTGCAGCACGATGTCGGTGCCGGGCTCGGCCCGCGTCGCCGGCTCCAGCGTGTAGCTGCCCTGTCCCTCCGAGGCCCAGGTCCAGGCCTCGTCGCTGCCGGCGCGGCGCGACGTGACGGTGACGCGGTCGGCGACCATGAAGGCCGAGTAGAAGCCGACGCCGAACTGGCCGATCAGGCTCGGCCGGTCCTCGGCCTTGGCGGATTCGAGCGTCTGCGAGAAGGCCCGCGTGCCGGAGCGCGCGATGGTGCCGAGGTTGGTGGCGAGATCCTCCTTGGTCATGCCGATGCCGGCGTCCGACACGGTCAGGGTCCGCGCCTCCTTGTCGGGCGCGATGCGGACCTTGGCGTCCGGCGGCAGCGCGCTCGCCGCCGAGGTCAGGGCCTCGAACCGCCGCCGGTCCATGGCGTCGGCCGCGTTGGCGACGAGTTCGCGCAGGAAGATCTCGCGGTCGGAGTAGAGCGCGTGCACGACGAGGTCGAGGAGGCGTCCCACCTCCGCCCCGAATTCGTGCCGCTCGATCGTCTCGCTCACGGGTGATGCCTCCGCTGTGGGGAAATTGCGGTGGCGATATGCTGGCGAACGGGGCCGTTTTCAATGCGAAAGACGGCCGGCCCCGGCCTCCGACGCGCGCCTCGGGCAGCGCCCCCGCGCGCCGCGGCCGGTCAGATCTCGATCTCGGTGCCCACCTCGACGATCTGCCGGGTCGGCAGGCCGAAATGGGCGCCGGTGCGCTCGGCGTTCCGCTTCATGAAAGCGAACAGGCCCTCCCGCCACGGCGCCATGCCGGGATGGGTCGGTGACGGGATCACCACCTCGTGGCCCACGAAATACGTCATGTCCTCCAGATATTCCGGCGGCAGCAGCCCGCTCGCCACCGCGCATTGCAGCCCCTCGGGGATCGAGGCGGTCTGCATGAAGCCGTAGCGCAGCACGACGCGCTCCATGCCGGGCGTGTACTTCGAGATCGCCTTGCGGATCCCCTGCGCCACCAGCGTGACCTGCGCCCGCTCGCTCGCCGGGATCACCGGCTCCTCCTCGTAGACGACGGTGATCAGCAGGATCCGCTCGTGCAGGCAGCGGCTGCGCTCCAGCAGGCGGCCGAGCGCCATCGGGATGCCCTCGGTGGCGGCGGTCAGGAAGGCCGCAGTGCCGGGCAGCGTCACCGGCGGGTGCGAGCCGAGGCTGGAGAGGAAGGAGGCCTCGGACATGCGCATGGTCTGGCGGACGGATTCGAGGACGTGGTTGCCCTTCATCCAGGTCAGCATCAGGAAGGCGACCACGCCGGCGAGCAGCAGCGGAAACCAGCCGCCCTCGAACAGCTTCACGCTGTTGGCGGAGAAGAACACGAGGTCGATGCCGAGGAAGAAGCCGTTGACCGCGAGGACCAAGACCGGGTTGTAGCCCCAGCGGAGCGCGATCAGCGCGGCGAGCAGCGTGGTGATGCCCATGAGCGCCGAGACCGCGATGCCGTAGGCGCCGGCCAGGGCGTCGGAGGAGCCGAACACCACCACGGCCGTCAGGGTCGCCACGGCGAGCAGCCAGTTCACCGCCGGCACGTAGATCTGGCCGCGCTCGTCCTCATCGGTGTGCACCACCCGCATCATCGGCATGAAGCCGAGCTGGATCGACTGCTGGGTGAGCGAGTAGACGCCCGAGATCACCGCCTGCGAGGCGATGACGGTCGCCATCGTGGCGAGCGCCACCAGCGGGTAATGCGCCCAGTCCGGCGCGAGCCGGTAGAACGGGTTCTCGATCGCGCTCGGGTCGGCGATGATCAGCGCGCCCTGGCCGCAATAGTGGATCAGCAGCGCCGGTAGCACGAGGCCGAACCACGCGATCCGGATCGCCGGGGCGCCGAAATGGCCGAGATCGGCGTACATCGCCTCGCCGCCGGTCACCGCCAGGAAGGCCGCGCCGAGCATCAGGAAGCTGACATGCGAGCCGGCATGGATCAGGAAGTCCACCGCCCGGAACGGGTTGGCCGCCGCCAGGATCTCCGGCGCGTGCAGGATGCTCGGGACCGCGAGCAGGACCAGGACGACGAACCAGACGAGCATGACCGGCCCGAACACCCGCCCGATGGCGGCGACGCCCTTGTGCTGGACCAGGAACAGCCCGACCAGGATGGCGAGGGTGATCGGCACGACGTACGGCCCGAGCGCCGGCGCGTCGATCTTCAACCCCTCGATCGCCGACAGCACCGAGATCGCCGGCGTGATCGCGCCGTCGCCGTAGAGCAGCGCCGCGCCCACCAGCCCGACCACCAGCAGCAGCGCCTTCCACGTCCCCGGCCTGGCATGCCGCGCGCCGAGCAGCGCCAGCATGGCGACGATGCCGCCCTCGCCGCGGTTGTCGGCGCGCAGGATCAGCACCGCGTATTTCAGCGACACGATCAGGATCAGCGACCACAGGATCAGCGACACCGCGCCGGTGGCCGCCGCCGGCACCGAGGCGCCGCCGCTGGTCGCGGCCTTCACCGCCTCCTTGAACGCGTAGAGCGGGCTCGTGCCGATATCGCCGTACACGACGCCCAGCGCGCCCAGCATCAGCGCGCCGCCGGGCCCGTGCCGGACCGCGCCGGGCTTGCGTGCCACCGGCGCCGCCGGACGATCGACCGCCGGGGCAGCCGCGGAAGGCAGGGCTTGGCTCACGGTCGGGTCCGGTCGATGGCGTCGCGGTTGGCCGAAATCTTAGCGAGTCGGTCGCGCGGCGATAGACTCGGCAGATCTCCCGAGCGACCGCGGCGAAGACTTGTCACCCGAACGTGATGACAGTCGAGCGACCGCTTCGGCCCCGCCGCGCCGGCGGCGCGCGGGGCCCGCCGGTCAGGCGGCGTCGAGCCCCAGGTCGATGATCGCCGCCGAATGGGTGATCCAGCCGCAGGAGATCAGATCGACCCCCGAGGCCGCGACGGCCCCGACCGTCTCGCGGGTGATCCGGCCCGACGCCTCGGACAGGGCGCGCCCGTCGATCATCGCCACGGCGCGGCGGAGCAGGTCGGGCCCCATATTGTCGAGGAGCACCGCGTCGATCCCGACCGACAGGGCCTCCTCCAGCTGCTCCAGGCTGTCGACCTCGCACTCGATCTTCACCAAGTGGCCGGCCCGGGACCGGGCGCGCTCGATCGCCGGGACGATGCCGCCGGCCACCGCCACGTGGTTGTCCTTGATCAGCACCGCGTCGTCGAGGCCGAAGCGGTGGTTCGAGCCGCCGCCGGCCCGGACCGCGTGCTTCTCCAGGGCGCGCAGGCCCGGCGTCGTCTTGCGGGTGCAGACGATCGAGGCCTTGCCGTGCGGGCGCGCGGCCTCGACGAGGCCGTGGGTGGCGGTGGCCACGCCCGACATCCGGCAGAGCAGGTTCAGCGCCACGCGCTCGGCCGTCAGGATCGCCCGCGCCGGCCCCTCGAGGCGCAGCACCACGTCGCCCGGCGCCACGCGGGCGCCGTCGCCGCGCTCGACCGTCACGCTGACGGCCGGGTCCACCAGCGCGAAGGCGATGGCGGCGGCGTCGGTGCCCGAGATGACGCCGTCCTGCCGGGAGGCGATCACGCCGCGCATCCGCTCGCCCGGGGGGACGATGGCGTCGGTGGTGATGTCGCCGGCCCGGCCGAGATCCTCCAGCAGGGCGGCGCGCACCACGGGCTCCACGAGGAGCCGCGGCAGGGGGAGGATCTCATCGGAGAGAACCGACTGGGTCATGGCGTCAGCGCCTCCTCGGCGGACGGGGTCGCGGCGATCGGGTCGGCCAGCGCGGCCTCGGTGTGCGCGGCCGCGGCGAGATGGGGGAAGTCGCTGCGCCAGTGGGCGCCGCGGCTCTCCCGGCGGCCGAGCGCACCGCGGGCGATGAGCAGCGCCACGAGGGCGGCGTCGCAGGTCTCAGCCCCCGCCTCGAGGACGGCGACGGCTTCCTCGAGGCCGGCGGCGTCGCGCACGACGCCGACCCTGCGCTCCATCAGCGCGCGGATCGCCGGCAGGTCGCCGGCGGCACGGACAGACACGGCCTCGGGCACGATCGCGGCGGGCGGCGGCGTGTCGAGCCCGTCGGCGATGAAGCGCGCGTAGGCGAGGCCCTCCAGCAGGGAGTTGCTGGCGAGCCGGTTGGCGCCGTGGAGGCCCGTCGAGGCGACCTCGCCGCAGGCGTAGAGGCCCGGCACCGAGGTGGCGCCGTACGCGTCCACCTTCACGCCGCCCATGTGGTAGTGCGCCGCCGGGCGGACCGGGATCGCCTGCACGGCCGGGTCGATGCCGGCAGCGGCGCAGAGCCCCGCCACGGTCGGGAACCGCGTCGGCATCGCGGCGCCGAGCGCGCCGCGGGCGTCGAGGTAGACCGTGCGGCCCCGCTGCAGCGCCTGGAAGATGCCGCGGGCGACCACGTCGCGCGGCGCGAGGTCGCCGCCCGCGATGCCGGCCATCACGGCGGCGCCGGTCTCGTCGATGAGGCGGGCGCCCTCGCCGCGCAGGGCCTCGGTGGCGAGCGGCATCGGGTCGGCGCCGGCCGCGATGGCGGTCGGGTGGAACTGCACGAACTCCATGTCGCGCATCACCGCGCCGGCCCGGGCGGCGAGCGCCAGCCCGCGGCCGACGGCGCCCGGCGGGTTGGTGGTCGCCGCGTAGAGGGCGCCGACGCCGCCGGTGGCGAGCACCACCGCGCGGGCCGGGATGCGGAACAGCGCGCCGTCGCGCTCGGCGACGATGCCGGCCACCGCCCCGCGCGTGTCCCGGAGCAGGTCGCAGGCCCGCGCCGTGACGACCTCCACGGACGGCGCCGACAGCACGGCCCGGACGAGCCCTTCGAGGACGCGGGCGCCGGTGGCGTCGCCGCCGGAGCGGACGATGCGGCGGCGACCATGGGCCGCCTCGAGCCCGAGGGCCAGCGCGCCGTCGTCGGTGCGGTCGAACGGGACGCCGATCCGCACGAGCCAGTCGATCAGCGCGGGGCCCTCCGCGGCGACCCGGAGCGCCACGTCGGGCTCGGCGAGCCCGGCGCCGGCGGCCTCCGTGTCGGCGGCGTGGAGCGCCGCCGCGTCGTCGGCGCCGACCGCGGCCGCGATGCCGCCCTGGGCCCAGCCGGTGGCGGTGCCGAGGCCGAGGGCCGAGGCCGTGACCAGCGTCACCGGGCGGGGCGCGAGGCGCAGCGCGACGCTGAGGCCCGCGACGCCGCCGCCGACCACGACGACGCGGTCGGCGCTGTTCGGGGAGATCGCGTTCATCGTGTGCGCACCTCGAGCATGCGCTCGACCGCGGCCCGGGCGCGGTCGGCGAGCGCCGGGTCGACCGTGACCTCGTGGGTCATCGTCTCGAGCGACCGCCGGATGTTGCGCAGGCTCATCCGCTTCATGTGCGGGCACATGTTGCAGGGCTTGATGAACTCGATGTCCGGGTTCTGCGCCGCGATGTTGTCCGCCATGGAGCACTCGGTGACGAGCACCACTTGCTTCGGCCGCTTCTCGACGACGAAGTCCATCATCATGGCGGTGGAGCCGGAGAAGTCCGACTCGGCCACCACGTCGGGCGGGCATTCCGGGTGCGCGATCACCGTCACGCCGGGATAGCTGTCGCGGACGTCGCGGATGTCGGCCGGTGTGAAGCGCTCGTGCACCTCGCAGTGGCCGGCCCAGGTCAGGATCTCGACCTCCGGGATCTCGGCCTGGACGTTCTGCGCGAGGAACTCGTCGGGGATCATGAGGACGCGGGGGGCGTTCAGCGACCTGACCACCGCGACGGCGTTGCCGGAGGTGCAGCACAGGTCGGACTCGGCTTTCACGGCCGCCGAGGTGTTCACGTAGGTCACGATCGGCACGCCCGGATACTTGGCGTGCAGGCCGCGCACGTCCGCGGCGGTGATCGAATCGGCCAGCGAGCAGCCGGCGCCCAAGTCGGGGATGAGCACGGTCTTGCTCGGGTTCAGGAGCTTGGCCGTCTCGGCCATGAAGTGGACGCCCGCCAGCACGATCACGTCGGCGTTCACGTTCACCGCCTCGCGGGCCAGCGCGAGGCTGTCGCCCACGATGTCGGCCACCGTGTGGAAGATCTCGGGCGCCTGGTAGTTGTGCGCCAAGATCACGGCGTTGCGCTCCCGCTTCAGGCGCAGGATCGCCTCGATGTCGGGGGCGAGCGCCGGCCACTCGATCGCGGGGACGTGCCGGCTGACGCGTGCGTACAGATCCGGAAGGGGCAGGCCCGGGATCGTCGTGCGGGAGACGGGTGCAACGGTCGCCGTCATGGCGTCCTCCATTATGCTCAGTTTGAGCATTGTGCCGTCTAACTTATGGGGACCGGACGCGCCTGTCCAGATATGCTAGCTGTGAGCATAAATCTTTTGCGGTGCGATGTTACGCTGCGCTGCCGAAGGCTCGAGCGCTCAGCAGAAGGTCGCCGGGTCAGGTCCGATCCGGCCGTCGGCCCGGTCAAGGCCGGCGATCCGTGCCATCTCGTCCGCGCCGAGCTCAAAATCGAACAGCGCGATATTTTCGGCGATGCGCCGCGGGGTGGCGGTCTTGGGGATCGCCACGCATCCTATCTGGATCTGCCAGCGGAGCACCACCTGGGCGGGCGTCTTCCCGTGCGCTTCCGCGATTGCGAGGATGACCGGGTCGTTCAGCTCCTTGCCCCGGCCCAGCGGGCTCCACGACTCGGTCACGATCCCGTGACGGGCGTCCTCCGCGCGCGGTTCTTTGCGCTGGAAATAGGGGTGCAGCTCGATCTGGTTGACGGCCGGGGCCACGCCGGTCTCGCCGATCAGCGTGGCGAGATGCTCGGGCGAGAAGTTCGACACGCCGATGGACTTCGCGCGGCCCTCCTTCCGGAGCTCGATCAGCGTCTTCCAGGTCTCGACGAACAGGCGACGCTGCGGGCACGGCCAGTGGATCAGGTACAGGTCGACATACGGGAGACCGAGTTGCCGCAGGCTCTCGTCGAAGGCGCGCCTCGCCTCGTCGCGGCCCTGGCGATCGTTCCAGAGCTTCGTGGTGAGGAAGATCTCCTCGCGGGGGATCCCCGCGTCCCGGATGCCGCGCCCGACGCCCACCTCGTTGCCGTACGCCGCGGCCGTGTCGATCAGACGATAGCCGGCGCGGAGGGCCTGTCCGACGAGATCCGGAGCCTGGGCGTCCGAGAGCTGCCAGCAGCCGTAGCCGATCTGCGGGATGTGTCGGCCGTCGTTGAGCGGCAGGGTCGGGATAGCCATGAGGCGAGACTCCGGTGTCGTGGTCCGATCAACCCAAACGCTCGCAGCGGGACGCGTTCCAAGGCGTCGCCCTTCTCGCGAGCGCAGCGAAGCAAGGAGGGAGCGATCGGGTCACGACCTGGGTCCAGCGCCCGTAGCGGCGGAGCCGCGCTGAACGGGCGCAGTCTGGACAGGATCTAATCCAGCCGGCCGCACGTTGGCGCACCAGATTCCAAGCTGCGCGCGGCGTTCCACGCGCGGTGCACGGGCTGGATGGCAGCATGACAGACGCGACCCCGACGAAGCCGCTCGCGCTGACGCGGCGAGCCGTGGTGGAGGGCTGTGCGGTGGCCGGCGCACTCGGCGCCCTCGGGTTCCGGCCCGGTCCCGCGATGTCCGCGGCGGCGCCGGGCGATCCGGCTCCGCAGACCATGCCGGTGCGGCTCACCATCAATGGCCAGCCGCACGATCTCGTCCTCGACACCCGCACGACGCTCCTCGACGCCCTGCGCGAGCACGTCGCGCTCACCGGCACCAA
This sequence comes from Methylobacterium sp. D54C, assembly GCF_053345595.1. Taxonomy (NCBI): domain Bacteria; kingdom Pseudomonadati; phylum Pseudomonadota; class Alphaproteobacteria; order Hyphomicrobiales; family Methylobacteriaceae; genus Methylobacterium; species Methylobacterium sp. D54C. The sequence continues at coordinate 541,572 of NZ_JBKFAK010000002.1, read as the reverse complement.
GAAGGGCTGCGATCACGGCCAGTGCGGGGCCTGCACGGTCCTGGTCGACGGCCGGCGGATCAATTCCTGCCTGACGCTCGCGGCGATGCACGAGGGCGACCCGATCACCACGATCGAGGGCTTGGCGGATGGGGACAAGCTCCACCCGATGCAGGCGGCGTTCCTGGAGCATGACGGCTTCCAGTGCGGCTACTGCACGCCGGGCCAGATCTGCTCGTCGGTCGGCATGCTGAACGAGGCCAAGGCCGGCTGGCCGAGCCACGTCACCGAGGACGTCGCGGCGACTCCGACGCTCAGCGACGCCGAGATCCGCGAGCGGATGAGCGGCAACATCTGCCGCTGCAGCGCCTACCCGAACATCGTCGCGGCGATTCGCGACGCCGCCGCCACCAAACTCTGAGGAGGCGGAGATGAAGGCCTTTGCCTACGAGCGCCCCGCCACCGTGCAGGACGCCGCGAAGCTCGCGGCCGAGCGGCCGAACGCCAAGTTCATCGCTGGCGGCACCAACCTTCTCGACCTGATGAAGCTCCAGATCGAGACCCCGGCGACGTTGATCGACGTCAACCGGCTGCCGCTCGACACGGTCGAGGCGACGCAGGATGGCGGCCTGCGCATCGGCGCGCTCGTCCGCAACGCCGACCTGGCCGCCGACCCGCGGGTCCGGAAGGACTACGCCGTGCTGGCGAAGGCGCTGCTCGCCGGCGCCTCGGGCCAGTTGCGCAACAAGGCGACGACGGCCGGCAACCTGCTCCAGCGGACGCGGTGCTACTATTTCTACGACACGGCCATGCCCTGCAATAAGCGTGAGCCCGGCTCGGGCTGCTCGGCGATCGGCGGGTTCAACCGCATCATGGCGGTGGTCGGCGCGAGCGAGGCCTGCATCGCCACCAACCCGTCCGACATGAACGTCGCCATGCGGGCCCTCGACGCGACGGTGGAGACCGTCAACCCGGACGGGCAGGCGCGCAGCATCCCGATCGCCGACTTCCACCGGCTGCCCGGCGACACGCCGCAGGTCGAGACCGAGTTGCGCAAGGGCGAGATCATCACGGCCGTGACGCTGCCGAAGCCGGTGGCCGGCACACACATCTACCGGAAGGTCCGCGACCGGGCGTCCTACGCGTTCGCGACCGTGTCGGTGGCCGCCGTGATCGCGGGCGCCGAGGGTGGCAAGCCCCAGGCCGCGCGGCTCGCCTTCGGGGGGCTGGCGCACAAGCCCTGGCGGGTGGCCGAGGCCGAGGCGGCGCTGGTGCAGACCGGCTCGGCCGACGCTGCCGCCGACGCGGTGCTCAAGGGCGCCCGCGGCTACGGCAGCAACGACTTCAAGATCCCGCTGACGCGCCGGACCCTTCGGGCCGTCGTGGCGCAGGCGACCCGCGCGTAGATCCCGGCAAGGACCGTTCCCATGGAGATGAACCAGCCGATCGGCCGGACGCCCCTCGACGACCGGCCTGACGGCCTCGTCGGCAAGCCCCTCGACCGGGTCGAGGGCAAGCTCAAGGTCACGGGCCACGCGCCCTACGCGTACGAGACTCGGGCCCTGAAGAACCCCGCCTACGGCTTCATCGTGCCTGCCACGATCGCTTCCGGCACGATCCGGTCGATCGACGCGGAGGCCGCCCGCAAGGCGCCCGGCGCGATCCTGGTGATGACCCACGAGAACGTGCCCGAGCAGGGCGAGAAGAAGGAGCAGGTCTGGCCGCAACTCCAGGGGACGGAGGTCCGGTTCTACGGGCAGCCGGTCGCCTTCGTGGTCGCCGAGACCTTCGAGCAGGCGCGCGCCGCCGCGATGCTGGTCAAGGTCCGGTACGACGCGGCCAAGCCCAAGGGGCTGCTCAAGGACAGCCTGGCGGCGGCCTACGAGCCGAAGCCGGTCAACTCGCCGCCGGATTCCAAGCTCGGCGACTTCGACGCCGCCTTCGCGGCCGCACCGGTCAAGCTCGACGTGGACTACGTCACGCCGAACCAGATCCACGTGCAGATGGAGCCGCACGCCACCATCGCGTCCTGGGAGGGCGACGGGGTCGTGCTCTACACGGCCAACCAGATGCCGAACCGGGGCCAGAAATCCCTCGGCTCGGTGCTCAAGCTCCCCCCCGAGAAGGTGCGGATCGTCAGCCCCTATATCGGCGGCGGCTTCGGCGCGAAGCTGCAGGTCCAGCCGGAGGCGACGCTCGCGATCCTGGCCTCGAAGGTGATCCAGCGTCCCGTGAAGGTCGCGCTCACCCGGCAGCAGGAGTTCCACGTCGCGACCCACCGGACTGACACGATCCAGCGGATCCGCCTCGGCGCCGACCGCGACGGCCGTCTCTCCGCGATCAGCCACGAATCCTGGTCCGACACCGCCGAGGGCGACGGGTTCTTCGAGACCTCGGCCAACGTCACCCGCTCCCTGTACGCCGCGCAGAACCGCGTGACGCGCCATCGGCTGGTCAACCTCAACATGCCGATCGCCTCGGCGATGCGCGCTCCCGGGGAGGCCGTAGGCCAGCTCGCCTTCGAGTGCGCCATGGACGAGCTTGCCGAGCAGCTGAAGATCGACCCGATCGAACTCCGGGTGCGCAACGAGCCGGCCGAGGATCCCGAGAAGAAGGTCCCGTTCTCGACCCGCAAGCTGGTGCCCTGCATGCGCGAGGGCGCGCGCCTGTTCGGCTGGGACAAGCGGCAGGCCGCGGGCTCCCGGCGCGAGGGCAACTGGCTCGTCGGCATGGGCATGTCGGCGGCCGCGCGCCTCAACCCGCTGATGCCGTCCGCCGCGAAGGTCCGCCTCGGGCCGGACGGCGTGCTGGTGGTGCGGATGGCGATGACCGATCCCGGCACCGGCACCTACACGATCCTCACCCAGATCGCCGGCGAGATGCTGGGGCTGCCGCCCGAGCGCGTGCGGGTCGAGATGGGCGACACCGACTTCCCGTTCGCGGCCGGCTCCGGGGGATCCTTCGGCGCCGGCTCGGCGGGCTCGGCGCTCTACGTCGCCTGCGACAACCTCCGGCAGGCCCTGCTCAAGGCCGGCGACCTCAACCCGGACGGCGCCACCTTCCGCGACGGCGCGGTCACGTCCGGCAACCGCACCGAGTCGCTCACCGATCTCGCCAAGTCCGGGCTGGAGGCCTCCGGCGAGATCAAGCCCGGCGAGATGAAGCAGAAGTTCTCGCAGTACTCGTACGGGGCGCACTTCGCAGAGGTCGGGGTCGACGTCGATACCGGTGAGATCCGGCTGCGGCGGATGCTCGGCGTGTTCACCGGCGGGCGCATCCTCAACGCCAAGACCGCGCGCAGCCAAGCGATCGGCGGCATGACCTTCGGCGTCGGCGCGGCGCTGATGGAGGATGCCGTGGTCGATCCGCGCTACAGCTTCTTCGTCAACCACGACATGGCCGAGTACCACGTGCCGGTCCACGCCGACCTCCCGGAGATCGACGCGGTGTTCCTGCCGGAGCTCGACGACAAGGCGAACCCGCTGAAGAGCAAGGGGCTCGGTGAGCTCGGCATCTGCGGCGCCGGCGCCTCGCTCGCCAACGCGATCTACAACGCTACCGGGATTCGGGTCCGCGACTACCCGATGACCCTCGACAAGATGCTCAAGGGCTTCGAGGAGCAGGAGGGCCAGGCGCAGCGGCGGACCTGAGGGCCAGACTGCCCGGGGGCCGTGCTCGCCGGCGGGGCGACGGCCCCAGTTGACGCAGGCGCGCCCAGGCGGGACACCCGGCGAAAAGCCGCCCGCGGGGAGCGCCCGGTGTCCGACAGCCAGCACGATGACCACCGTCCGCCGGCCCGCTTCAACGCGGCGCGGTACTGCCTCGCCGAGAACGCGCGCCTGCGTCCCGACAAGACCGCCCTGGTGATGGTCGGCGACGGCACCGCGGACCGCCTCAGCTTCGGCGAAGTCGAGCGGGCGGTGCGCGGCATCGCGGCGGGTCTCCTCGGCCTCGGCCTGAGGCCCGGCGACCGGGTGATGATCCGGATGGGCAACGAGGCCGACTACGTCCTCGTCTACTTCGGCGCCCTGGCGGCCGGCCTCGTGGCGCTGCCGTCCTCGCCGCAGCTCACCGTAAGCGAGGCGGCGTTCCTCATGGACAATTCCGGGGCCGCCGCCGTGGTGATCGGAAGCGGCTGCACGGTCGCGCCCGAGGCCCTGGGCGGGCGCCTCCTGCTCGACGCCGCCGCGGTCTCTGCCCTGAAGGCTGGCCCGCCCCTGCCCGACTACGCCGACACCGCCGCCGACGACCCGGCGATGCTGATCTACACGTCCGGCACGACCAGCCGGCCGAAGGGCGTGCTGCACGCGCACCGCGCCGCCTACGGCCGCCGCCCCATGCTCGACCACTGGCTCGGTCTCACCGAATCCGACGTGATGCTCCACGCCGGCACCATGAACTGGACCTACACGCTGGGCGTCGGCCTGAGCGATCCCTGGTCGGTGGGCGCGACCGCGGTGCTCTACAACGGCCCGCGCGATCCCGGGGTCTGGCCGCGCCTGATCGCGGCGTACGGCGCGACCCTGTTCGCCGCCGTCCCGACGCTTTACCGCCAGATCCTCAAGTACGGCGACCTCGGCGCCCACGACCTGTCGAGCCTCCGCCACGGCTGCACGGCCGGCGAGCCCCTCGCGGTGGAGCTGCTGGAGGCTTGGCGGCAGGCCACCGGCAAGCCCCTCTACGAGGCGCTGGGGATGAGCGAGATCTCGACCTACATCTCCAGCGGCCCGACCATCCCGGTGCGCCCCGGCTCGCCCGGCAAGCCGCAGCCGGGCCGGCGGGTGGCGATCCTGCCCGTGGCGGGCGAGCCCGTGCCGCTGCCGGCCGGAGAGAGCGGGCTCCTCGCCGTCCACCGGACCGAGCCTGCGCTGATGCTCGGCTACTGGAACCGGCCGGAGGAAGAGGCGGAGGTCATGCGCGGCGACTGGTTCGTCGGCGGCGATCTCGCGCGCCTCGACGCCGACGGCTACCTCTGGTTCGAGGGCCGCAACAACGACCTGATGAAGGCGATGGGCTACCGGGTCTCGCCGAACGAGGTCGAGGCGGTGCTGTCGACCCACCCGTCCGTGGCGGAGGTGGGCGTCGCCGAGTTGCCGGTGCGGGCGGACGTCTCGGTCATCTGCGGCTTCGTGGTGCTGCAGGCGGGCACCGAGCCCGACGCGGAGGCCCTGCTCGCGTGGTGCGCCGAGCGGCTCGCCGCCTACAAGCGCCCGCGGGAGATCCGCTTCCTCGACGCCCTGCCGCGCACGGCGAACGGCAAGGTCCAGAGGAAGCGGCTGGCCGAGGCGGTCACGGGATGATGCGCGGGGCCCTTCCTACAGCAGCGTCCCGCGCAGGATGAGCAGCGCCACCGAGAAGTAGATGACGAGGCCGGTGACATCGACCAGCGTCGCCACGAAGGGCGCCGAGGCGGTGGCCGGATCGAAGCCGATCCGCTGGAGCAGGAACGGCAGCATCGAGCCCGACAGCGACCCGAACGTCACGATCCCGACGAGCGCCGCGCCCACCGTGGCGGCGACCAGAGGCCAGTGTTCGCCGTAATCGTAGAGCCCGAGTTTCTGCCACGCGACGATTCGGATCACCGCGATCACCCCGAGGATTGCGCCGAGCAGCATCCCGGTCGGCAGTTCCCGCAGCGCCACCCGCCACCAGTCGCGCAGGCGGATCTGGTGCAGCGCCAGGGCGCGGATCAGCAGCGAGGTCGCCTGCGAACCCGAATTGCCACCCGAGCTCATGATCAACGGGATGAACAGCGTCAGGACGATCGCCTTCTCCAGCTCGCCCTCGAAGCCCTGCATGGCCGAGGCCGTGAGCATCTCCGACAGGAACAGCGCGCAGAGCCAGCCGGCCCGCTTCCGGATCATCGTGAAGAAGCCGATATCCATGTAGGGCTCCGGCAGGGCCTCCATGCCGCCGAAGCGCTGCACGTCCTGCGTCTGCTTCTCGATCATCGCGTCGATCATGTCGTCGACGGTGACGATGCCGATGACGTGCCCCACGGCGTCGACCACCGGCAGGGCCAGGAGGTCGTACTTGGAGATCAGCCGGGCCGCTTCCTCGCGGCTGGCCGTCGGCGAGACGGCGAGCGGCCGGCGCCCCGGGGCGACGCTGAGCACGTTGTCACCCGGATCCCCCGAGATCAGGCGGCGAAGGGGCACCGCCTTGGTGAGCGCGCGGGTGCGCGGGTCGAGTACGAAGATCGCGTAGATCGTCTCGCGGGTCTTCTCCACGTGGCGGATGTGCTCCAGCGTCTGGCCGACCGTCCAGGTGCCCGGAACCGTGACGAACTCAGTGGTCATCAGCGAGCCGACCGTCTCCTCGCCGTAGGCTGAGAGCCGGTCCACGGCGCCGCGGGTCTCGGCGTCGAGGCGGGCACGCAGGTCGGAGCGGCCCGGCTCCTCGATCTCGCGGAACACGTCTGTGACCCGGTCGGCCGACATGCCCGACAGGTAGCCCGCGACCCGGTCCCGCGGCAGCATCTCGATGATGTCGGCGGCGCAGTCGAGTTCCGGCTGGTCCAGCACCTCGATCGCCCGCTCCAGCGGCAGGCCGAGCAGGATGGCGGCGGCGACCTCGGGTGCTTCGTCGTTCAGGGCCTCGACGATGTCGGGCGCCCGTTCGTCCGACAGGCGGGCGGCCAGCACGGAGGGATCGACGCGCGTATCGAAGGGGGCGATCTCGTTCATGGCCTCGCCTCGTGGGTTACGAGGCGACGCGGCGCCGGTCATCCTGGGTCTGGGCCGTGGCCGGCCGCCGCGTCGGTCGCCCCGCGGCCGGGCCTCTCAGCGGCTCAGGCGGAACGACGGCACGGGGCCGGGCACGGCAGGCACGATCGGTCGGGCACGTCGCTTCGCGGGTCGCTGCTGGAATGGGAGCGCGACACCGTCGAGGACACCGTCGCGCGGGTGCGTCGTGCGCCCGGGCGCGGGGCCCGTCAAGCCGAAACCGCGCCCATCCGCAGCCGATGCCGAACAGGGCTCCGGCGGGTGGCCGCGCGGCCACGGAACGACCCCGCGCCGCCCACGGCCAGGCTCCCTATGAGAAATATAAGTGTTGTGCTCGCTTGTATTGCGTCCAAGATATTGCCTATATGGATCGCAGCAACAGCGAGGAGAAACGCCATGGCTTGGTCTGCCCCGATCGTGTCCGAAATCTGCGTCGGCATGGAAGTCACCAGCTACGAGTCCGCCGAGATCGACACGTTCAACTAAGTCGCGCGCGGCCCAGAGCGCGGTTCGCTCCGGCCTTCGTGGCCTCTCTATCCATCGCATCAACTCACCTGGAGGAAATCATGGCTTGGTCCGCCCCCGTCGTCTCCGAGATCTGCGTCGGCATGGAAGTCACCAGCTACGAGTCCGCTGAGATCGACACCTTCCACTAAGACGTCGCTCTGACGTTTCCGGGCGCTGCTTCATCCGAAGCGGCGCCTTTTTCTTTGCGCGCTCGACACGAGCCGCGCCTCGGCTTGACGGGCCGCACCAAACCTGTGCCGCTGCGGCGCCCCGGACCAGCCGGGCCTGCGGAGCGAGCGAGGACCAGTTTGGCGGACAGCGCGCACACGGCCGATCGGTCGATCCCCCCCTGCCCGATCACCGGTGCCCCCGCTCTGCGCTGCGTCGAGCGCCTGGACGCCGGCTTCCTGACGCTCCTCTGGCACTATTCCGGCCGCGTCGATGTCGGGCCGCTACTCCGCCCCGCCGGCACGTTCCGGCTCTGGGAATCTCCTACGGGACTGATCTTCTTCGATCCGCCGGTGGCCGGCGACGCGGCCTTCTACCGGGCGTTCTACGGCCGGATCGCCGCGCACGATAAGCTCGCCGGCCCGGAGACGGAGCGCCTGGAATTCCGCCAGGCCGCCGCGCACGTCCCGTCCGGAGCCCGGGTGCTCGATGTCGGCTGCGGCCACGGCGGGTTCCGCGCCTACGTGCCGGACGCCACCTATACCGGCCTCGATCCGAACTTCTCCGCCGAGGACCCGACCGGCGCGATCCTCGACGAGACCGTGGAGGCACACGCGGCGCGCGTCGGGCCGGTCTACGACGTCGCCTGCGCGTTCCAGGTGATCGAGCACGTCGCGGACCCGCTGGGTTTCGCCCGGGCGCTCGCGGCCTGCGTCAAGCCGGGCGGCGTGGTCCTGATCGGCACGCCGCTCTGGCCCTCGCCCAACACCACGATCCCGAATTTCGTCATCAACGCGCCGCCCCACCACCTGACGTGGTGGACGCCCAGAGCCCTGGAGGCCCTGGCCGGGACGCTCGGCTGCACGCCCGAGGCCGTCCACGCCATCGGCATGGACCGGCACGATTCGCTGATCCACTGGATGGCCAAGGTCAGCCCCGTCCGCTGCCGCGACCGCTTCTTCCGGCGGACGTGGTCCTGGGCGGCGGCGCTCGCCTTCGCGTACGGCGTCGGCGCCGTCCTCGACCGCGTCCTGCCGGTGCCGAAGCGGACCCGCCCGAACGCGCTGCTGCTCGCGGCGCGCAAGGCGGCCTGACCCGTCACGCCACGAACAGCCCCGCGATCGCCGCGCTCGTGAGGTTCGACAGCGTCCCCGCGAGGATGGCCCGCAGGCCGTACCGGGCGACCTCCGAGCGTCGCTCCGGGACGAGGCTGGAGAAGCTCGCGAGCTGGATCGCGATCGACGCGAGATTCGCGAAGCCGCACAGGGCGAAGCAGACGATGGCCTGCGCCCGCGGCTCGAGGGTTCCGGCTTTCAGGACCGGCGACAGGTTGGCGTAGGCCAGGAACTCGTTGAAGGCGAGCTTCTGGCCGATCGCCCCGCCGACCAGGGTCGCCTGGTCCCAGGGCACGCCGAGCAGCCACGCCAGCGGGGCGAGCGCCCAGCCGAGCACGCCCTCGAACGAGGCGGACGGGTAGCCGATCCAGCCGCCGAGGGTGCCGAACAGGCCGTCCGCCAGCGCGATCAGCCCGACGAAGGCGATCAGCATGGCCCCCACCGAGACCGCCACCGCGAGCCCCTTCTGAGTGCCGTCGGCCGCCGCCTCGATGATGTTGGCCGCTCGCGTCTCGCCGAACTCCACCCGGGTGGTGGCGATCCGGGTCGGCTCCGTCGAGGGCATCAGGATCTTGGCGTAGACGAGGCCCCCCGGGATCGCCATCACGGAGGCCGCGAGCAGGTAGGTCATGGGCACGCCGAGCGCCGCATAGCCGGCCAGGATCGAGCCCGCCGTCGACGCGGCGCCGCTCGACATGACGGCGAACAGCTCGGCGCCGGTCAGCAGGGCGAGGAACGGGCGCAGGGCGACGGCGATCTCGCTCTGGCCGATGGCGATCGTGATCACCGCCGAGAACGACTCGATCGGCGAGGTGCCGAGGATCCGCCGGAGCACGGCGCCGAGCCCGCGGGCGAGCGCCTGCATCACGCCGAGATGGTAGAGCACGCCGATCAGCGCGGAGACGTAGAGGATCTGCGGCAGGACCCGCAGCGCCAGGATGAAGCCCGAGCCGCCGAACAGCTCGAACATCTTCGGCTCGACGAGGCCGCCGAACAGGAAGGCCGTGCCGCGGTCGCCGTAAGAAAGCACGGTCACGACCGCGTCCGCGGCGGCGCGCAGCGCGGCCTGCCCGGCGGGCAGGAATAGGACCAGCGCGCCGAGACCGACCTGCAAAGCCAGCCCCGTGAGGACTACGCGGGGACTGATCGCCCGCCTGTTCGTCGAGAATAGGAACCCGACCGCGAGCAGCACGAGCAGGCTGAGGCCGGCATGGGTCAGGCGGTCGAGCATCGCGTCCTTCGGGTCCGAGCTTGGCCGGAGCGCATGGAAGGATCGGGCCAGTGGCCGTCAAGTAGGGCTCTCGGGCGCGAGATAGGGCGCGAAGAGGTCGCGGACCTGCGCGAAGCCCCAGTCCCGATCCGCTTCCGTCAGGGCGGTGCCGCCCTGGAGACGGTGGCTCATCCAGTGGCTCGACACGATCCAGGCGTTGTCGATGAGTCGCCCGAGCGCGTCCGGGGAAACGCGCAGCCGCCCCGCCCGCACGGCCGCCTCGAACACGGCGCGGGCCAGCGCCTGGGTCTCGGCCCGCAGCGCGTGCACCCGGGCGCGCAGGGCCGGCGCGATCTCCACCATGGCGATACCGTCGCGGTAGACGCAGCGGTAGCGCCACATCAGGTCGAACCACGCCCTCTGGTAGGCGAGCAGCGCCTCCGGCGCCGCGGGGTCGGCGGGCATCCGGCCCGCCACCGCCACGGCCTCGGTCTCGAAGGCCGCGAACAGGGCTTCGACGAGGCCGCGCTTGCGCGGGAAATGGTACTGCAGATTGCCCTCGCGGATCCCCGCCGCGGCCGCGATCTCCGCCGTCGTGACGTGGCCGAGGCCGCGGGCATTGAACAGCGCGAGGCTGACGGCGAGGATCCGGGTGCGCGTGTCGGGCGACGCGGCCGCGGGACCGGGCTCCCGGCCGACCTCCCGCTCGCGCTCGACCCTCCGACCCTCGCCCCGCGACATGACCCCGTCCCCGTCTAGGGTGTTCACCCTAGACAATCCGGCAGGCGGGGCCTATCCCCCGTGGACGATCCGATCCAGATCGGCGGCACGGGGGGCGCGGTTTGGCACAGCGGTTCCAACTCGCGGGCGCGGTGGCCCTGATCACCGGGGCGGCGAGCGGCATCGGCGCGGCGCTGGCCGAGGGCCTCGCCGCGAAGGGCTGCACCCTTCTCCTGGTGGACCGAGACGAGATCGGCCTCGCGGCCGTCGCCGCGAAGATCCGCGGCGTCACGGTGGAGACGCGCGTCCTCGACCTCACGGATGCCGAGGGGATCCGCGCGCTGCCCGCCTGGGTCGCGGAGCGGTCCGGGCATCTCGACCTCCTCATCAACAATGCCGGCGTCGCCCTCGGCGGCCGGTTCGACGAGACGCATCTCGACGATTTCGAATGGCTGCTCGACATCAACCTGCGCGCCGTCGTGCGGATGTGTCACGCCTTCCTGCCGATGCTCCGCGCCCGGCCGGCGGCGCAGATCGTCAACTTGTCGAGCCTGTTCGGTCTGATCGCGCCGCCGGGCCAGGTCGCCTACTGCACCAGCAAGTTCGGCGTGCGCGGCTTCTCGGAGGCGCTGCGGCACGAGTACGCCGGCACCGGCCTCGGGGTGACGGTGGTCCACCCGGGCGGCGTCGCCACCGCCATCTCCCGCAACGCCCGCGGCCGGCGGCCGCCGAGCGATCCGGAAGCTGCGAAGCGCGCGGCCGTAGAGGACGAGGAGGCGCGGGAGGCGTTCGGCAAGCTCCTGACCCTGGCGCCCGCCGACGCGGCCGCCGCCATCATCCGCGGCATCGAGGCCCGGGCGCCCCGGATCGTCATCGGCAAGGACGCGAAGAACGCCGCGCTGATCCAGCGGCTGATGCCGGTGGGCTACTGGAAGACGATCGTGCGCCTGTCCGGCGGGACGCTCTGAGATGGCGAGCCTGCGCGCGTATCTCGGGGCCTACATGGTCCGCAGCCGGGTCCGCGGCCCCCTGTCCCGGGCGCGGGACGCGGCCGCGTTCCGCCGGATCTTCGAGGCGCCGACCTTCCCCGACCCCAAGGGCGTCACCTACGAGCCGGGCATCGTCGGTGGCGTGAAGGGCGAGTGGGTCCGGCCGAAAGCGGGCCCCGGTCGGCGGATGCTCTACATTCACGGCGGCGGCTTCATCGCCTGCTCGCCCCGTACGCACCGTCCCGTCACCGGCGCGCTGGCGAACCGGGGCTTCACGATCTTCGCGCCCGAGTACCGCCTCGCCCCCGAGCACCCTTTCCCCGCGGCGGTCGACGACGTGACCGCCGTCTGGGCGGCGTTCAGCGCCGAGGGCGCCGCCTGCGTGGCGGGCGAGTCGGCCGGCGGCAACCTCGCCCTCGTGCTGATGGGCGAGGCCCGCGCCCTCGGCCTGCCGATGCCCTGGGCGGCGGCCCTGTTCTCGCCGGCCACGGACTTCATGTCCGAGGACGGATCGCGGGTGACCAATGCGTGGCGCGACGCCATGTTCGACCCGCAGGCGCTCGCGGCGATCCGGCCGATGTATCTGGGCGCGGCCGATCCGGCCGATCCGCGGGTCTCGCCGCTCTACGGCGACCCGACCGGCTTCCCGCCGCTGCTGTTCCATGTCGGCGCCCGCGAGGTCCTGCGCGACGATTCCGTGCGCATGGCGGAGCGGGCTCGCAGGGCCGGCGTCGAGACGGAGCTCAAGCTGTTCCCGGTCGTGTCCCACGCCTGGCAGTTCGCCGCCAGCATGCTGCCGGAGGCGCGGACCTCCCTCGACGAGGCCGCGGCCTTCCTGACGGCGCACGCGCCGCACGCCCCGTCCGGGAGCACCCAGCGATGACCGAGCCCGCGGACGAGACCCTGGCCGTCCTGATCGTCGGCGCCGGATTCTCGGGGCTCGCGATGGCGATCCGCTGCCGGCAGGCGGGCATCGGCCCGCTGCGGGTGATCGAGAAGGCCGACGGCATCGGCGGCACGTGGCACGACAACACCTACCCGGGGGCGGCCTGCGACGTCCCCTCGCACCTCTACTCGCTGTCCTTCGCCCCGAAGGCCGACTGGAGCCGGATGTACGCGCCGCAGCCGGAGATCCTGGCCTATCTCCGGGACACCGCCGAGCGGAATGGCCTGACGCCCCTGATCCAGCTCGGGACGACCTTCACCGGCGCCACCTGGGACGCGGCGCGCGCCCTGTGGCACGTGGAGACCGACCGGGGACCGATCACGGCGCGCGCGATCGTCGCGGGCATGGGCGGGCTCCACCATCCGGCCTACCCGGACATCCCCGGCCGCGACGCGTTCGCCGGCCCCGCCTTCCACACGGCGGCCTGGGACCACTCCGCGGTGCTGGCCGGCAAGCGGGTCGGGGTGATCGGCACCGGCGCCAGCGCGATCCAGGTGGTGCCGGAACTCGCCGCCGTCGCGTCGCACCTGACGCTGTTCCAGCGCACCCCGCCCTGGATCATGCCCAAGAACGACCACGCCATCGCGGAGCGGGCCCGGGAGCGCTACCGGCGCCTGCCGCTCAGCCGGCGGCTCGAGCGGGCGCGGCTGTTCTGGCTGCACGAGGTGCGGGCGCTGCTCGGCTTCACCAAGGTCTCGAAGCTCACCGGCCAGGCCGAGTCCCTGGCGCGGCACCATCTCGCCAAGGCGGTCCCCGATAAGGCCCTGCGGGCGAAGCTGACGCCGAATTACCGCCTCGGCTGCAAGCGGGTGCTGATCTCCGACGAGTACTACCCCGCGCTCCAGCGTCCGAACGTCACCCTGGAGACGGACGGCATCGCCCGGATCACCGAGACCGGCGTGACCACCGAGGCCGGGCAGCATCACGACCTCGACGTGATCGTCTACGCCACGGGCTTCGACGTGGCCGCGACTTTCGCGCGGATGCACCTCGTCGGCCGCGACGGCCGGAGCCTGACCGAGGCCTGGTCCGGCGGCGTGGGCGCCTACCAGGGCATCACGGTCGCGGGATTCCCCAATTTCTTCATGCTGCTCGGGCCCAATACCGGGCTGGGCCACAACTCGGTCATCTCGATGATCGAGATCCAAGTGCAACACGTCCTCGACTGCCTGAAGGCGCTGCGCCGCGGGAGGCAGACCATCGAGGTCCGGCCGGAGGCCCAGGCCCGGTTCGTGGACCGGATCCACAGCCGCATGGCCGACAGCATCTGGCAGGCCGGCGGTTGCCGCAGCTGGTACCTCGACGCGACCGGGCGCAACAACACCCTCTGGCCCGACTCGGTGATGGCCTATCGCCGGAGCGCCCGCCGGGCCCGGCTGGGGGATTACAGGCTCGGCTGATCGGGGCCTGCGGCGCCGTCACGGATCCGCCCGCGCCGACGGGGGCGGACGCGATCTGGCGCGCGCTGTCAGAACGCGAAGCCCGCCTCCGCCGCGAAGGCCTCGAGACCGGGCAGCGACGCGTCGAACAGCGGCCGAGCGCCGAACGCGTCGCCGGCACGCACGAAGAGCGTGACCTTGGCGTTGCGGTGCGGACCGAACACGCAGACCAGGCGACCGTCGTCCTTGAGCTGGTTCAGCAGCGCCTGCGGCCGGACCTCGACCCGGCCGTTGATCAGGATGACGTCGAAGGGGCCCTGCTTGGGCGCACCGTCGGCGATCGGGCCTTCGATCACCTGGGCGGCGGCGCCGAGCCGGGTGCGCGCCGCCGCGGCGAGATCGGGCACCGATTCCAGCGCCGTCACCTGCGCGCCGAGTTCCGTCATGACGGCGGCGGCGTAGCCGTAGCCGGTGGCGACGTCGAGGGCGGCGACGCCTGGCCGGACCCGCAGGGCCTGGATCATCCGGGCTACGACCATCGGGGCCGGCATGCAGCGGGTCTCGCCGCCGGCCTCGCCCAGGTTCAGGGTCTGGTCGATATACGCGAAGGGCTCGCGGCCCTTCGGCACGAAGGCCTCGCGCGGCACGGTGTCGAACGCGTCGAGCACCGTGTTGTCGTTCACGTCGAAGGTCCGCAACTGGCAGTCGACCATCATCCGCCGCGCCTGCGCGTAATCGATCATCGATACGTGTCCTCGAACCGGATCGGAACGCCGCGTCGGCCGGGCTCCAGCGGACGGCCGGCAGCCCCGGCCAAGCCTAAGCTTCCCGGACGGGGGGCGTTTTCGGAGATCATTGCCCAAAACGCAAGGTGAGCCGACGCGACAGCCGAAGATGGCCCCGGAGGACGCGGCGGTGCACCGAATCCCGGCCGACGTTACGGCGGCCGCGGAGTGTCGCCTCCCTGCCGCCCGGGCCGGTCGCACTCCCCGGCGGACCGTTGAATAAAGAGTGCAGAGCGGGCGGTCCGCGAGGCCGCCGCCACCGGGAGACATCATGACGCCGATCAGCCAGCCGATCCTGACCCGCGGCCTCGCCGCCGCCCTCGCCGGACTCAGTCTCGGCCTGATGGGATCCGGCCCGGTCGTCGCGCAGGAGACGCCCGCGACCGCCGCCCCGCCGCCCAGCGTCCAGGTCGATCGCGGCTCGGCGCTCTACGGCCGGCCCGAGGGCGGCGCCGCGGCCAAGCTCGCGCCGGTGGCCGGACCGCCTCTGGCGACCGCGGCCGCCAAGCTGCCGCTCGACAAGCTGAAGGTCCCGGAGGGTTTCAAGATCGAGGTCTACGCCAGCGGCCTCGCCAACGCCCGCGAGATGACCCAGGCGCCGGACGGCACGCTGTACGTGGGCACCCGGACGGTGGGGAAGGTCTACGCGGTGCTGCCGAAGGCGGACGGCGACGGGAAGCGCGAGGTGAAGACCATCGCGACGGGCCTGCACCGGCCGAATGGCGTCGCGTACCACGACGGCGCCCTCTACGTCGCCGAACTCTCGAAGATCTGGCGCTACGACGACATCGCGAACCATCTCGACGGCGCGGCGAAGCCGACCCTGGTCTACGACGACCTGCCGAAGGACGAGGCCCATGGCTGGAAGTTCATCGCCATCGGCCCGGACAACAAGCTCTACGTCCCGGTCGGCGCGCCGGGTAACATCGTGATGCCGCCGGACACGCACGCGCAGATCCGGCGCATGGACCTCGACGGCAAGAACGCCGAAGTGGTCGCCCGCGGCGTGCGCAACACCGTCGGGTTCGACTGGAACCCGAAGACCAAGCAGCTCTGGTTCACCGATAACGGCCGCGACTGGGTCTCCGAGGACATCCCGAACGACGAGCTGAACGTGCTCACGGAGCCGGGCAAGCAGCATTTCGGCTATCCGTACTGCCACCAGGGCACGTTCACGGATCCGGAATACGGCTGGGGCCATGCCTGCTCGGAATTCACCGCGCCGGCGGCGCTCCTCGGCCCGCACACGGCCTCGCTCGGTCTGCGGTTCTACACCGGAACGCAGTTCCCGGAGGCTTACCGCGACGCGATGTTCGTCGCCCGGCACGGCTCGTGGAACCGCACGACCAAGCTCGGCGGCGACGTGGTCGTGGCCAAGCCCGGACCGGACGGCAAGGCCGCCGCGGTTGAGCCGTTCCTGACCGGCTTCCTCCAGGACAACAAGTATGTCGGCCGGCCCGTCGACGTGCTGGTCGCCAAGGACGGATCGCTGCTCATCTCCGACGACTACAACGGCGCGATCTACCGCGTCAGCTACGGCCGGTGATGCGCCGCCCCACCCGGGCAGCCCGCGGACTGGTCCCCGCCCTCGGCGGGCTGCTGCTGGCGGGCGCGGCGCTCGCCGCCCCGGACGCGGCGATGCAGGAGCGCCTCGCCCCCTGCATCGGCTGCCACGGGGCCGGCACGTCGGCGACGGAGGGCGTGCCCTCGCTCGGCGGGCAGCTCCCGGACTACGTGGTCACGCAGCTCTTCCAGTTCCGGGAGAAGCAGCGGGAGGCGCCGCCGATGAACGAGGTCGCTGCCGGATTCTCCGACGACGACCTGCGCGCCTACGCTGACGCGGTGGCGACGCTGCCGCCGCCCGACCGCTCCGGGCCGCCGGCCGACGCGGCTCTGACGGAGCGCGCGCAGGCGCTGGTGGCGAAGCACCAGTGCAATTCCTGCCACGGGCCGGATCTCGCGGGCCGGGACGCGATCCCGCGGATCCGCGCGCAGCGGGAGGAGTATCTCGCCAAGGCGCTCGCCGGCTACAAGTCGAACGCCCGGCCCGGCTACGACCCCGCCATGAACGAGGTCGCGCAGGGCCTGAGCGAGGCGGACATCAAGGATCTCGCGGCCTACGTGTCGCGGCTCTGAGACGACATCCGTTGGACCGCGTCCACCCGTCATCACGAGCGCAGCGAAGTGACACAGGGCGGCGCGCGGCGTGTCAGCGTGGCGCTGCCTGGCTCGCTTCGCTGCTCTCGCAACAACGGCAGCGCTGGGATCACCCGTCGCGCGTCATCCCACCACGCGCAGCGCGTCGCCCCGCGCCAGCGGCCCGCCGGCGATCACCTCCGCGTAGACGCCGAGGTCGCGGTGCCCAAGGCGCGCGTCGAGGGTCCAGGGGATGTCGCAGTCGCGCACGCCACTGACCGGGTCGACGTTGGTGGCGGCGCAGCGCACGGTCCGCTTGGTGATCTTGAGCCGCAGCCCGCTCGGCGCCTCGACCACCTGCCCGACCATCTCCAGCTCGGCGAAGGGTTCGAGCCCCTCGACCAGCAGGTTGCCGCGGAAGCGCAGCGGGTCCACGGGCGCGCCGAGGTAATCCTCCACCGCGGCCACGCTCGCCCGGTTGATCAGCGATACGTAGCCGGTCGGCGAGTCGGTGAACCGGTACTGCGGCGGCGCGGCCAGCACCTTCGGCTCGCCCCGGAGGCTCTCGGGGACGTAGCGCCGCATCAGCTCCGCGAGCCCCTCGCGGCCGGACTCGGTGTCGAGCCGGAAGGCCTGCGGTTCGCCGTACCCCTCCACGGTCAGCGTCGCCGTGGCATCGTCGTAGCGGGTGCGCAGGCGGGCGAGCGCCTCGTCGCGCATGAGCATCAGGTACTTGGTCTTGGGCTGGTGGCGGGGCGCAACCGCGTTGAAGCCCGATGGACCGTTCTCGATGGCGTAGAGCCGGTCGCCCGGGAAGTGGCCGCTGGTCTCGAGCGCCGCCCGCTCGACGGGTTCGGGGCTCAGGCCCTTCACCGGGTAGCGATACAGGGCGCTGACATGAATCAATGCGGTCATGCGCGGAGCGTGGCCCTGAAATGATCCGGCGCGCAAGAGCTTCGCCGCCCCTTGTGGTGCTCAATTGCAACACCACATCGGGTCTACCGGCGGCCACCAGCGGCGCCGGGGCCCTCGCGCGGCGGATAGCCGGAGGGCGACGTTTCGGTGGCGCCGCGCCTCTCATCGGGCGGCGGATGCCGGTACGGGAGGGTTGTGCATGAATTTCGAGAAGTACACCGAGCGCGCCCGCGGCTTCGTGCAGGCGGCTCAGAACCTCGCGATGCGCGAGGGACATCCCCAGCTTCAGCCGGGCCACCTGCTCAAGGTGCTGCTCGACGATCCGGAAGGCCTCTGCGCCGGCCTGATCGACCGCGCGGGCGGCCAGTCGCGCGTGGCGCTCGCACAGACCGAGCAGTGGCTCGCAAAGCAGCCGAAGGTCTCCGGCAACGCGGCCGCCCCGCAGGCGACGCGCGAGCTGATGCGCCTGTTCGACACCGCCGAGAAGGCCGCCGAGAAGGCGGGCGATTCCTACGTGACGGTGGAGCGGCTGCTCCTTGCCCTGGCGGTCGAGAAGGATTCCGAGGCCGGCCGCGCGCTCCAGGCGGCGGGCGTCACCCCGGCTTCCCTCAACGCCGCGATCAACGCCCTGCGCAAGGGCCGTACCGCCGACAACGCCTCGGCCGAGAACGCCTACGACGCGCTGAAGAAGTATGCCCGCGACCTCACCGAGGCCGCCCGGGACGGCAAGCTCGACCCAGTGATCGGCCGCGACGAGGAGATCCGGCGGACCATCCAGGTCCTGTCCCGGCGCACCAAGAACAACCCGGTGCTGATCGGCGAGCCCGGCGTCGGCAAGACCGCGATCGTCGAGGGTCTGGCCCTGCGCATCGTCAACGGCGACGTGCCCGAGTCCCTGCGGGACAAGAGCCTGCTCGCCCTCGACATGGGCGCGCTGATCGCCGGCGCGAAGTATCGCGGCGAGTTCGAGGAGCGGCTCAAGGGCGTGCTCTCCGAGGTCACGGCGGCCGAGGGCGGCATCATCCTGTTCATCGACGAGATGCACACGCTGGTCGGCGCCGGGAAGGCGGACGGCGCCATGGACGCCTCGAACCTCCTGAAGCCCGCGCTCGCCCGCGGCGAGCTGCACTGCGTCGGCGCGACCACGCTCGACGAGTACCGCAAGCACGTCGAGAAGGACGCCGCGCTCGCCCGGCGCTTCCAGCCGGTCTTCGTCTCGGAGCCGACCGTGGAGGACACGGTCTCGATCCTGCGCGGCCTGAAGGAGAAGTACGAGCAGCACCACGGCGTGCGCATCCAGGACTCCGCCCTGGTCGCGGCCGCGACGCTGTCGAACCGCTACATCACCGACCGCTTCCTGCCCGACAAGGCGATCGACCTCGTCGACGAGGCCGGCTCGCGCCTGCGCATGCAGGTCGATTCGAAGCCCGAGGAGCTCGACAACATCGACCGCGAGATCGTCCGGCTGAAGATCGAGGGCGAGGCGCTCAAGAAGGAGACCGATTCCGCCTCCCGCGACCGGTTGGTCCGGCTGGAGAAGGAACTCGGCGATCTGGAGGAGCGCTCGGCGGCGATCACCGCCCGCTGGAAGGCCGAGAAGGACAAGCTCGGCACGGCGGCCGGCCTCAAGAAGAAGCTCGACGAGGCCCGCAACGACCTCGCCGCGGCCCAGCGCCAGGGCCAGTACCAGCGCGCTGGCGAGCTGGCCTATGGGGTCATCCCAGGCCTTGAGAAGCAGCTCGCCGAGATCGAGGCGAAAGCGGAGAACGGCCGCGACGCGATGATGGAGGAGGCGGTCACGCCCGCCCACGTCGCGGGCGTCGTCTCCCGCTGGACAGGCGTGCCGGTGGACAAGATGCTGGAGGGCGAGCGCGAGAAGCTGCTGGCCATGGAAGAGGCGCTGTCCAAGCGCGTCGTCGGCCAGCGCGAGGCGGTGGAGGCGGTCTCGACCGCGGTCCGGCGCGCCCGCGCCGGGCTTCAAGATCCGAACCGGCCGATCGGCTCGTTCATGTTCCTGGGCCCGACCGGCGTCGGCAAGACCGAGCTGACCAAGGCGCTCGCCGGCTTCCTGTTCGACGACGACACGGCGCTCGTGCGCATCGACATGTCCGAGTACATGGAGAAGCACGCGGTTGCCCGGCTGATCGGCGCGCCCCCGGGCTACGTCGGCTACGAGGAGGGCGGCGCCCTCACCGAGGCCGTGCGGCGCCGGCCTTACCAGGTCGTGCTGTTCGACGAGGTCGAGAAGGCGCACCCGGACGTGTTCAACGTCCTGCTGCAGGTTCTCGACGACGGGCGGCTCACCGACGGCCAGGGGCGGACGGTCGACTTCCGCAACACGCTGCTGATCATGACCTCGAATCTCGGGGCCGAGTATCTGGTGAACCAGCCCGCGGGCCAGGACACCGACGCGGTCCGCGAGGAGGTGATGGGCGTGGTGCGGGGGCACTTCCGGCCAGAATTCCTGAACCGGGTCGACGAGATCATCCTGTTCCACCGCCTCGCGCGGTCGGAGATGGGTGCGATCGTCGAGATCCAGCTCGGGCGCCTGCAGAAGCTCTTGGACGATCGCAAGATCACCCTGGAGGTCGACGAGGAGGCCAAGAACTGGCTCGCCGACAAGGGCTACGACCCGGCCTACGGGGCGCGGCCGCTGAAGCGGGTGATCCAGAAGAACGTCCAGGATCCGCTGGCCGAGCTGGTGCTCTCCGGCAAGGTCCACGACGGCGAGACGGTGCCGGTCCGCCTCGGCCCGATGGGCCTGATGATCGGCGACGTGACGGTCGGGGCCGAGCGCCGCCCGGTCAACGCGACGCTGAACTGATCGGCCGGACGGTCGAGGGGCGGCGCGCCGGCACTCGGTGCGCCGCCCGGTCCGTCGCGCCTCTCGGACACGGGCCCTCACGAGGCGGCCCCCGGGGGATGACGGGCGCGCGGCATCGACCGTCGATGTCGCGATGAGCTAGGGCGCTGGACAGGGCGGACGGGTCCCCGAATCCTGGCGCCATGCGCCCTGCCGTCGCCGCCCTTCTCGTCGCCGTGCCGCTCGCCGCAGCGGCGGACGATCTCCCGCCGCCGGTGGCCGCGGCCATCGCCGAGGTCGAGGCCGCCTGCGGATCCGCGCCGGCGAGGATCGATCCGTTCGTCATCGACCGGCAGGACGTGAACGGTGACGGGGTGCCGGACTTCATCCTCAACGTCGGCGGACTCCGATGCGGCGACGAAGAAGTCTCTCAGTGCGGCCTCATGGGATGCCCGAAGATCGTCCCCGCATCCTCGAAGAACGGGTTCGTCCTGGTGCTGGACATCTACGCGCACGACCTCCGGTTTCGCGCGCTGAATGGCCGGCCGGCGGCTTCGGCGAACGACGAGGGATGGAATTGCGGCTCGGTCCGGAGGGGGCCGGGCCGCACGACCTTCCTGTGGGACGGGACGCGCTTCGCCTGCGCCGAGTAGAGGTTGTCTGGCTCTCCGGCGCCGCAGGCAGGCGGTCGCTCCCCGGGTCGACGCTCGGGGAAGCGCCGGGAGAGCACAGGACCGGTCACCCACCCTCGCTGGATGCGCGGATGTCCGATACGGCTTCGGCGCCCTCGCCGGTGACGTCGCCCTGTCGAGCGGCGCCCTCATTCCCGCTGTCGACCGTGCCCCCAGCGTCGCGGTCACCATCCGTCCGGACGGCGCGAACGCGCTGCGCGCCTGGGTCGGAGGAAGGCCCGGGGCGTAGCCTCCATCGGGGCCGCGATGAGCTAGTGCGCTGGACAGGGCGGACGGGCCTGAGGATCCTGGCCGCATGCGTCGCGCCCTCGCCGCCCTGGCTCTCGCCCTCCCGCCCGCCGTCCCGCTCACCGCCGCGGCGGACGATCTCCCGCCGCCGGTCGCGGCGGCGGCCGCGCGGGCCGAGGCGTCCTGCGGGTCCGAGCCGGCCACGCTCAAGCCGGGTTTCATCACCCGCCAGGACGTGAACGGCGACGCTGTACCGGACTTCATCCTGGATTTCGCGGCCGTCCAATGCGGCGATGACGAGTCCGCCGCGTGCGGCACCGCGGGCTGCGAGATGCAGGTCTTCGCTTCGACGACGGACGGGTTCGTGGACGCCTTCGACGCCGTCGCCCACGACCTCCGATTCCGCACGGTGGGAGGCCGCCCGGCGGTCATCGTCGATATGACCGGGGCGACGTGCGGACGATCCGGGCAGGATCCGTGCGGCGCGATCGCCGTCTGGAACGGCAGGACATTCGGCCGGACACGGTAGGGTGCATCCGCGGACCGCAGCCTTCCCCCATCGCGCCGCCGTTCCCGTCCCGCCGCATCGGCGCCGCGACCCGGCGCGCCCCGGCGCGGACAGCACGGGAGGGGCGCCCGCGATCGGCTCACGCCCGCGCGCGTCACGAAGCCTTTGTCGGACGGCGCGCGGTCGGCCAGGGTGGGACCGCGTGCGGCGGGCGCGCCCTGACTGGAGCCAGACGAATTGATCCGATCGCATCTGACCTTAGCCGGAGTCCTCGTGTCCATGATTGCAGCCGCACCGCCCCTGATGGCAGCGCCCGACGGCATCCGCGCGGTGACCTTGTCGAGCGGCGGCCTGGCCGAAGTGACCCTGGTCCATGCCGTCGACGGCGACGGGACGATCGGGCTCAGCGTCCGGCCCGAGCAGATCGACGACATCCTCAAGAGCCTCGTCGTGCGCGATCCCGTCGGAACCGTCGGCGCCCTGCGCCTGGACGGGGTGGATCAGGCCGACGAGACCCTGCGGACGATGCCGTTCACCGCGGACGACCTGTCCGCGCCGACCCGCCTCGTGGGCAAGCTGCAGGGCGTCCCGATCCGGGTCCAGAGCGGCGGGCGCACGCTCGAAGGGCGGGTGCTCGGCGTCTCCGAGCGGAATGCCGGGACTGAGACCGGCGACGTCTCGATCCTGACCGTCCTGACCGCGACCGGCACGCTCGAATCCGTGCCGATCGAGGACGGCGCCTCCGTGACGATCCTCGACCCGGCCATGGCGGCCAAGATCGCCGAGACTATCGCGGCGGCCGGGAAGACCAAGGTCGGCGACGCCCACCGGGTCGAGATCGCCGTCTCCGGGCAGGGCCAGCGCGAGGTCCGGTTGACCTACGTCGTCGCCGCGCCCGTCTGGAAGACGAGCTACCGCATCGTCGATGGCGGCGGCGGCCGCGCGAACCTGCAGGCCTGGGCCATCATCGAGAACGCGCTGGGCGCCGACTGGACGGGCGTCGACGTCACCCTCTCGTCCGGGTCGCCGGTGGCGCTCCTCCAGCGCCTGCACAAGCGCTACTGGCGCAAGAGACCGGAGGCGCCGGTGATGGTCGAGGATGTCGGCATGCCGGACCTCGACCCGGGCACGGTCGCGTCGAAGTCGGTCGCGCGCCTGCGCGCCCCGGCCCCCGCCGCCGCGCCTCTTCCGGCCCCGATGGCGCGGATGGACACCCGCGACAGCCGCATGGAGGCCGCGGAACCGAGCTACGACGCCGCGGCCGCCACCGCGGGCGCCGCCGCCAGCGAGGGGGATGTCGCGGCGAACTTCACGCTGCCGCATCCGGTCGATCTGCGCGCCGGCGGCACGCTGTCGGTGCCGTTCCTCGATACCGAGATCGAGGCCGAGCGGGTCGCCCTCTGGAAGCCAGGCCAGGGGGTTCACCCGATCGCGGCCCTCCGGATCCGCAACAGCGCCGGCGCGACCCTGCCGGCGGGCCTCATCACCCTCTACGACCGCAAGGCCGGCTACCTGGGGGACGCCCGCCTGCCCGCGACGCCCGTCGGCGAGCAGCGGCTCGCCAGCTTCGCCCTCGACCGCAAGGTCGCCGTCCAGGCGGAGACCGCGCCGAGCGACGCCCTGACCAAGATCACCGTGGTCGACGGCGTGGCGCGCGCGACGGTGATCGCCCGGGAGGTCACGACCTACACGATCAAGGGTGCGCCGGACGCCGCCCGCTCCGTGATCATCGAGCATCCCCGACGGGATGGCTGGACCCTCACCGCGTCCGCTCGCGACAGCGAGACCCCCACGGCCTATCGCCTCAAAGTCGCGGTTCCCGCCGGCGGGACGGCCGAGACCCGGGCCGTGCTCGAGCGCGTCCGGATCGACGCCTACGACCTCGTCGACGCCGACGAGGCGCTGCTCGTCCGGTGGGCCTCCCTGGCGACCGACCCGGAGCTGGGCGGCAAGCTCAAGACCCTCTCCCAGGCCCGCGCCGAGGTCGCCGCGGCGACCCGGACCGTCGAGGAGATCGGCGAGCGCGCGGCGAAGGTGCAGGCGGAGCAGGAGCGCATCCGCAGCAATCTCGGCGCCGTTCCGAAGGACAGCGAGCTGGCGCGCCGCTATCTCAGCCGCATGGGTGCCCAGGAGGACGAGCTGGCGAAGCTCGATGCCGCCCGGACCCAGGCCGAGGACGGGCTCAGGGCGTCGCAGGCGCGGATCCGGTCGCTGATCGCGGCGCTCTGAGAGCGGTCCCGGATCCCCGCGCGATCCGGGACCGCCCGATCGACGGCCATCCCGGCCCGGACGCGACCCGGACGCGGCCCGGCAGGGCCCTGTCCTAGGCGGGGCGGATGGCCGACGCCAGATCGGCGGCCTGCGCGCGATCCCGGCACACCAGCCAGAGGTCGTCGTGGGCCGACAGCTCGGCGTCGAACAGGTCCACGAAGTCTGCCGGCGGATCCCCGAGATCGGGCCAGTGGAACAGGCGGAAGCCCAGCGCCTCGAACAGCGGGAGGATCGGGCCCAGGTCCCACAATCGGTTGTTGCTCAGGGTCGCGTCGAGGCGCCCGGTGGCCAGGAGCGCGGCGTCCGAGATCGCCCCGCCCTCGCTCCAGGGGAACCAGCCGCGGCCGTAATCCAGGGTGTAGCGCTGCGCCGTCACCGACAGCCAGCCGACATGGCCGGTCCGGCGCTCCGGGCGCTCGAGCGGGCGCAGCGCCGTCGTCGTGCGGCCGCCGCGGGTCGGGGCCCAGTAGGCGCGGCCCTCGCTCGCCGCCAGCAGGAGACCCTCCGTGGCTTCCGCCGGTACGCCCCCGGCCGGTGCGGAGCGGTCCTCGTTCCAGGCCGGCAGGCTCATGACGCAGGCCCGGGGCCAGCCACCGCGGCAGGCCGCCACCATCACGCCCCAGCCCGACAGGCCGCCCGCGAAGGGCCGGGTCCCGTCGATCGGGTCGCCCACGAAGGTCCAGGCGTCGCGGGCGAGCAGCGCCCGGGCCACCGCCTGTCCGAGATCCTCGGCGGTCTCCTCCTCGATCAGGTCGGGGCCGAACCGCGCGTGCATCAACCGGCTGACGGCGAGGTCGGCCTCGGTCAGCGCCTGGCCGAGATCCGGACCCTTGTTGCTCATCGCGAGGCCTCCCGCCCGCATGGCGAGGGCCAGCGGGGCCGCCTCCTCGGCGAAGGCGAGCATCGCCGCGAGGACATCCGGCGCGGGTGCGGTGGGCGAGAGGGTCATGCGGCGAACAGTTCGGGGCTTCGGAGCATCAGGGCCTGGACGAGAACCAGGGTCTTGAGATCGGGCAGGCGGCCGGCCCGGGCCTGTTCCGCCAGCGCGGCCAGCGGCATCTCCACGGCCACCACCTGCTCGCCCTCCGCGTGCAGGCCCCCGCCGGGGCCGACCCGGTCGGCCGCGGCGTAGGGCGCCAGGTAGAGCCAGAGGCGCTCCGAGGACACGCTCGGCATGCTGTAGGCGTGGGCGACCGGCTCCAGCCGGGTCAGCCGGACGCCCGCCTCCTCCATCGCCTCCCGGATCGCCGTCGCCTCGGGGGCGCCCCCGTCGAGGCCGCCCGCCGGGGCTTCGTCGAACTCGGCCGACTCACCCCAGAAGGCGGGCCCGACCCGCGCCTGACGGACGAGCAGCGCCACGCGCCGCTCGGGATCGTAGGGCAGCACGCAGGCCGCCTGCCCGTGGTCCTCCAGCGCCCGCCGCACGGTGCTGCCGTCCTGCAGCGTCAGCGTGGCGATGCCGAAGGTGTTCCAGCCGCGGTGGATCACCTGCAGCGGCAGGGCGGGCGGGATCTCGACCATGATCCGGTCAGCGCTTGGTGCTGGCGGCGGTCTGGCCGAACATCACCTTCTTGGCATCCTCGCTCATGGTCTTGCCGAAATCGGGATTGACCTCCGGGGCGCGGGCATAGGCCGCCTTGGTGGCGGGCCGCTCGGCGATCGCCGTGAACCAGCGCTTGAGGTTCGGGTGCTCGTCGAGGTTCTGCCCCTGCTTCTCCCACGGCACGATCCAGGGATAGCAGGCCATGTCGGCGATGGAGTAGTCCGGCCCGGCGACGAAGGCGCGGTCGGCCAGCCGCCGGTCGAGGACGCCGTAGAGCCGGTTGGTCTCGTTGACGTAGCGCTTGATCGCGTAGTCGATCTTCTCGGGCGCGTACTGCGAGAAGTGGTGGTTCTGGCCGAGCATCGGGCCGAGGCCGCCCATCTGCCAGAACAGCCATTGCAGCACCTCGGCCCGGCCGCGCGGGTCACCCGCGATGAAGCGCCCGGTCTTCTCGGCGAGGTAGAGCAGGATCGCCCCCGACTCGAACAGCGTGACCGGCGCGCCGCCGCCCGCCGGCTCGTCGTCGACGATCGCCGGCATCCTATTGTTGGGCGCGATCTTGAGGAAATCCGGGTTGAACTGCTCACCCTTACCAATATTGACGGGATGAATGCGGTAAGGAACGCCCGCTTCTTCGAGAAACATCGTGATCTTATGGCCGTTCGGCGTCGGCCAGTAATGGAGTTCGATCATCGGCTGGTGTCCCGCTATGCCCCCGGCGGACGGGAAGTGGGTCGGAGCGCCGCTCCGGTCAAGCATGGTGCCGGCGACGACGCCGGCGGCGCACGCAGCGCTGGGCATCCGGGCCTCACCCGCCGGCGCAGCCCTGGACGTCGACGTGGACGGCGTAGAGCGACTGGCTCGCCGCCATGAACAGGCGGTTGCGGTGCCGGCTGCCGAAGCAGAGGTTGGCGCAGCGCTCCGGCAGCCGGATGCGGCCGATCGGCCGGCCGTCGGGGTTGAACACCATGACGCCGTCCAGGGCGTCGTCGCCCATGCCCCACCCGCACCAGAGATTGCCGTCGACGTCGCAGCGCAGCCCGTCCGGCGTGCCCGGCCCGGCATCGATCAGGACCCGCCGGTCGCGGAGCGTGCGGCCGGCGACCACGTCGTAGGCGACGATCCGCCGGGTCGGCTGCCCGCGCGATTCCACGAGGTAGAGCACGCGGCCGTCGGGGGAGAAGCACAGGCCGTTGGGGCCGGCGAGGTCGGTGGCCACGGCCTCCAGCGCACCGGTGACCGGGTCGAGCCGGTAGACGTTCTGCGGCAGTTCGGGCTCGGCGCGCACGCCTTCGTAGAACCCGCCGATCCCGAAGGGTGGGTCGGTGAACCAGACCGCGCCGTCGGCCGCGGTCACCACGTCGTTGGGCGAGTTGAGCCGGCGGCCCTCGAACGCGTTCGCCAGGACGGTGATCGCGCCGTCATGCTCGGTCCGGGTGACCCGACGGCCGCCGTGCTCGCAGGTGACGAGCCGCCCCTGCCGGTCGCGGGTGTTGCCGTTGGCGAAGCCCGACGGCCGCCGGTAGAGGCCGACCGCCCCGCTCTCCTCGTCCCAGCGCAGGATGCGGTCATTGGGGATGTCGCTCCAGAGCAGGTAGCGTCCGTCGCCGAACCAGACCGGCCCCTCGCACCAGCGGAAGCCGGTCGCGAGGCGCTCGACCGCCGCGTTGAACACCCGGTAGCGGGCGAAGGCGGCGTCGAGAATCTCGACCGCCGGGTCCGGGTAGCGCGGGCTCGGTGTCCACACGGGCAGGTCCCTGTCACTCGCGGCGATCGTCACCGTTCCGGCGCGGGCCGGCAAGGCCCGCCGCGCGGACGCGGGCGCAGCACCGCGGCGACGCTGCGGCGACGAGGGCCGGAAGCGCCCGGCACGGCGATCCGGGCGCACCATCCTCCACCCCCCAGTGATGGCAGGCGCCGGTTCGACAGCGGGGCGGCCCGGCCCTCGTCCCGGCCCGGACGCTACCGCGCGCCGATTTGTCTGACAAGTAGTACGCGACGGCCAGGCCGCCGCGAAGGGCCGATCCCGGAAGCGTCGGCGCGCACTGCGCCGCGCCTTGCGGGGGAACGGCGGAACCGCTACGGCATTGAGGCCGCGTGGCAGTCGGGGTGTGGCGCAGTCTGGTAGCGCACCTGGTTTGGGACCAGGGGGTCGTAGGTTCGAATCCTATCGCCCCGACCATTCGATCAGGAGCTTGTCGAGTCAGATGCCGAGCGCCCGCATCTTCCGTCCGTCTCGGGACGCCACGCAGTCGGGCCTCGCCCGGACCAAGCAGTGGATCCTGGAGTTCGACCGGACCAGCCCGCGCGAGATCGATCCGCTGATGGGGTGGAACGGGTCCTCGGACATGCTCCAGCAGGTGCGCCTGGAATTCGACACCGAGGAGGAGGCCGTGGCCTACGCGAAGCGCGAGGGGATCGCCTACCGCGTCGAGCAGCCGGCCAAGCCCGTCCAGCGCAAGGGCCTGTCCTACTCGGACAATTTCAAGTTCAACCGCACGGCGCCCTGGACCCATTGAGGCCGTCGCCGCCGCGTCAGGCCTCGCGGCGCGCCTTCCACGCCGGGTAGGGCGAATCGCCCGGCGGACGCAGCTGCGTGACGCGCATCGGCTGCGCGTCGAGGGGCTGGCAGAGCTCGGCGTAGATCGACGCGCTGCCGGCGCCGTAGGTCTCGGCCTCCTCGGCCGAGAAGGCGAAGTAGCCCTCCTTGAAGCCGGCCAGACGCATCGCGGCGTGGCACATCGGGCACGGTCGGCCGCTCGCGTACATCACGCAGTCGCCGAGGTCGCGGCGGCCGAGGAGGCGGCTGGCCTCGCGCAGCGCCACCATCTCCGCATGGGCGCTGGGGTCGTTGGTCGCATGCACGGTGTTGGCCGCGCGGACCAGCACGGTCCCCTCCCGCACGATGACCGCGCCGTAGGGCGCACCGCCCGCCTCGACATTGGCGGCGGCGAGGGCCACCGCCTCGCCGATATGGTCCTCGTGCGTCGACATGGATGGGCTCGACATGGATGGGCTCGACATGGATGGGCTCGACATGGACGCGCTCGACATGGCTGAGCTTTCCTCCGCTGGCGCGCCAACGCCGCGCGCGGCCGGAAGTTCAGCGCTCCGCGCTCAGAACGCGTAGCGCACCGTGCAGTAGGGCATCGTCTCGGCGAGCAGGGCCTTGAAGCGGGCGAGCCAGCGGCCCTTCCAGCCGGCCCGGTAGCGCAGGTTGGTGCCCCCGCCCTCCGAGACCTTCGCCTCCTGGATGTCCGGCCGCCAGAGCAGGTCCTCGGCCTTCGGGTGCCAGCCGAGATTGACCGCGTGCAGATCCGCATTGTGGGT
This sequence comes from Methylobacterium sp. D54C, assembly GCF_053345595.1. Taxonomy (NCBI): domain Bacteria; kingdom Pseudomonadati; phylum Pseudomonadota; class Alphaproteobacteria; order Hyphomicrobiales; family Methylobacteriaceae; genus Methylobacterium; species Methylobacterium sp. D54C. The sequence continues at coordinate 512,623 of NZ_JBKFAK010000002.1, read as the reverse complement.
CAGCATGATGATCTCGCACTTGAGCTGCGCCTTGGCGGCGTCGGACAGCGTCGCGTCGATCTCGGCGAACAGCGCCCGCCAGTCGGCCTCCCAGCCCTCGTAGAGGATCACGGGCGAGAAGTTGGCGTGGACCTCGTAGCCGGCGGCCACGAACTCGTCGATGGCGGCGATCCGCTCGGCGATCGGGGCGGTGCGCACGTCCACGATCCGGGCGATCCGCGCCGGCATGAGCGAGAAGCGGACGCGCGTCTTGCCCTGCGGATCGTAGGCGAGGAGGTCGCGGTTGACGGCCTTGGTGGCGAAGGAGGCCTTGGCGTTGGGCAGGGTGCGGAACAGCGCGACCAGGGCGCGCACGCCGTCGCTGACTGCCGCGTCGACCGAGAGGTCGCCGTTCTCGCCGATATCGTAGACCCAGTGCTCCGGATCGATCGGGTCCGGCTCCGGCAGGCGCCCCTGGCGGCCGGCGTGGCGGGCGATCGCCGCGCAGGCCTGCTCGAGGTTCACGAACAGCGAGATCGGGTTGGAGAAGCCCTTGCGGCGCGGCACGTAGCAGTAGGCGCAGGCCATGGCGCAGCCGTTGGAGGTCGAGGGCGCGATGAAGTGGGCGCTGCGGCCGTTGGGGCGCATGGCGAGGCCCTTCTTCACGCCGAGGACCAGCGTCGAGCGCTTGATCCGCACCCAATCCTCCACCGAGCCGGCGTTGCCGTGGAGTTCCGGGATGTTCCAGTGCGACGGCACGACGATGCGCGCGGCGTCGGGAAAGCGCGCCAGGATGTCCCGGCCCAGCGGGAAGTCGCCGACAGTGGGCTCGTGATAGATCGTCCGGATATCGAGCAGGTCGCGGGTCAGGGCCATGGACGATCCGAGGCCCGGAAGCGGCCCGCGACCCGATATGGTGCGCGGCGACGCGGCCGGAATGCCTTGCGACCCGGAGTCTCTCTTCGCGCGGCGCGCGAAAAGCTCGGGATCTGGCGCGGCGCGCGTTGATCGTTCAACGATATCTTACGATTCGGTGCCATGAGTCCCTCATCTTCGAGTGGACGTGCGATGATCGTTCGGGACCAGGAGAGATCCGAGCCGGGCTCACCCGGCTCCGGTGAATCTCTCGACCCTGCAGATCCGAGGTGGGGCGCGCTGATCCGGCGGGATCAGCTGGAGGCCATGCGCGGGAGCGTGCTGGCGGCCATCCCGGTCAACATGCTGCTCGGCGTGGCGAGCATGCTCGTCGCCTACAGGAGCGGGCACGGCACCGTGGGGGCCATCTGGTTCGCGGCGTCGACCAGCGTCAACCTCCTGCGAATCGCCCTCTGCCGGATCCCCTGCCTCGGCCTGGCGCTGACCGCCGACATGACGCCGAGCCTCGCCGCGGCCGCCGCGCGCTCCGTCGACCGGCACCTGCGCGTCTTCACGGTCGCGGCGTTCCTCTCCGGACTGGTCTGGGCCTGTCAGCCACTCCTGTGCGACGGCTACACGACCGCCGAGACCCTGTTCTACCTGACCATCACCTGCGGCGTGACCGCGGGGGCGGTGACGCACGGGATCGCGTACGCGCGCATCCCCCTCGCCTTCATCGCCCTGCCGCTGCTGTCCGTCGTGGCCTGCCTCGCCTATGCCGGCGACTTCGACCGGAACTGCCTCGCGGCCTGCGTGCTGCTCTACTTCCTCGCCCTGACGCACACGGCGTTCCGCAGCGAGTCCGTGTTTCGCGAGGCGAGCCGGCTCAAGAACGAGGCCCACGCCCTCGCCCGGTCCCGCGCCGAGGCCCATGCCAGCGCCAGCGCCCTCGTGGACGAGATGCGGTGGCGCGCCACGCATGACGATCTCACCGGCCTGCTGAACCGCGCGGGCTTCCTCCAGGCGACGGAGAACCGGCTCCGCACCGGGACCCTCAGCCTGCTGATGCTCGACCTCGACGGGTTCAAGTTCGTCAACGACGTCTACGGCCACAAGGCGGGCGACCGGGTGCTCGTCGAGGTGGCGCGCCGGCTGAAGGACGCGCTGCCGGAGAACGGTCTCGCGGCGCGGCTGGGCGGCGACGAGTTCGCGGTGCTGTACGATCCCGTGACGTCGGGCGTGCCCGACGACGTCATGGCGGCGAACCTCATCGCCGCGGTGTCCCAGCCGTTCGACGGCTTCGACGCGGGCCGCCTCGGGGTCAGCATCGGCGTCCACGCGAGCGCGGAGCCGAGCTTCACCGAGATGCTGAGCTGCGCCGACGAGGCGCTCTACGCCGCGAAGGCCGCCGGGCGGAACCGCTACCGGGTGTTCGATTCGGGCCTGCGGGAGGGGCTGCAGATGCGGCGGGACCTGGAGCGCGACCTGTCGCAGGCCCTGGTCGAGAACGCCCCGAAGGTCTGGTTCCAGCCGATCTACGCCGCCGATGGCCGGACCCTGGTCGGGCTGGAGGCCCTGATCCGCTGGGAGCATCCGCGGCTCGGCTGGATCGCGCCCCCGGACCTGATCGCCGCCGCCGCGATGGCCGGCCTGACCGAATCGCTGCTCCGCTACATCCTCGAGCAGGTCTGCGCGATGCTGGAGATCCTGCATCGCCGCGGCCTGAGCGGCGTGCGCGTGGCGATGAACGTCTCACCCCGGGAGATGGCGCAGGTCCCCGTGGACGAGATCGTCATCGGGCGCCTGAACCTCCTCGGCCTGCCGCCCACCATGCTGGAGATCGAGATCACCGAGGAGACGGCCCTCGACATCGGCGCGGTGCAGGGCAAGCTACAGGCGCTGTCCCGCGCCGGCATCCGGGTCGCCCTGGACGATTTCGGCATCGGCTACTCGTCGCTCTCCTCGCTGCGCCAGCTCAAGGCGGACCGGATCAAGATCGACCGGAGCTTCGTGACCGGCCTCGGGGCGAGCGACGACAAGCGCGGGCTCGTCCTCGCCGTCCTCGGCCTCGGCCGGCTGCTCGGGCTCGACGTGGTGGCGGAAGGCGTCGAGTCGGCCGAGGACCTGAACATCCTGCAGGCGATGGGCTGCCCGTTCCTGCAGGGCTACCATCTCGGCCGCCCGATGCCGGTGGAAGATCTGGAAGCCACCCTGCTCAGCACGCGCATCGCCGCGGCCTGAGCCGGTGCCGGCGCGCGCGGCTCAGAACCGCCCGGCATCCGCCGGATCGCGGCGCATCAGCCGGCGCGCCGCCGCGCGCCACAGGCGGTCCGGCATCCCGTAGAGCCACACGAGCGCCGCGCACCCGGCGATCGCCAGCAGGAACAGCCAGGCCAGCGCCTCGAGGATGGGCCCCGGCGGCGTTCCGGACTCGGTCCGGTCGTACCAGAGCGGGTCCGTGTCCCAGGGCGGATCGTCGTTGTCCACGGCAGAACCCTCCACCGCGGGTCCGAATGCGGCCCGGGGCGCTCGCGCGGCGGTGACCGGTGAATCGGTCCGCGCCACTCCTCTGCCGGCCCGGTCCGCACACGCCAGACCGGGTCCAGCGCGGTCACGCTACAGGCCCCGCCGCGCGCCTTTCGAATACCCATTTCGGACTACGGCCTTCGACCGGCCGCGCTTTTCCACATCCAACTTTCTCCGCAATTTATTGCTTAGTTTGCGGGCTATGGCATTCTGACCGTCTAAAAGACTGCGTGACCTGCCATGAGATCTGCCAAGCGCCTGTGGCGCGAGCGCTGGGCGCTGTGTTCGATGCTGGCCCTGTCGGCCGCCTGCGGGCTGCCGGCGCGGGCGGCGGACATGCGCATCGAGGCCGCCAAGATCACCGGCGGTGATCTCTGGATCATCGGTTACGCCGACGATCCGGGGGTGGAGATCACGCTCGACGGCCAGTTCCCCCACCGGACCGACAGCCGCGGCTATTTCGAGTTTCGCGTCGTCTACCATCCGGCCACCTGCATCGCGACGCTGCGGACGCCGAAGCAGACCCGCAGCATCGTGGTCGGCGAGTGCGGCCAGCAGGGGCCGCAGGCGCCCGGGCTCCCCGGCCCGGCCGGCCCGCGCGGCGAGACGGGTCCGCGGGGCGAGGCCGGACCTCCCGGCGAGCGGGGCGCGATGGGACCGCCCGGGCCGCCCGGCCCCCAGGGGCCAGCCGGCGCGGAGGGCGTCGCCGGACCGCCGGGCCCGCCGGGCGAGCGCGGACCCATCGGCATGGCCGGCGCACCGGGGCTGATGGGTGCCATGGGCCCGCCCGGCCCGCCCGGGCCGCCTGGCGGCACCCGCGGGCAGCCGGCTTCCCCGAGCGCCGCGCCGAAACCGAACCCGTCGGCCGCGCTGGCAGGGCCGGCGGCTTCCCCGAGCGCCGCGCCGAAACCGAACCCGTCGGCCGCGCTGGCAGGGCCGGCGCCGAAGCCGCGGCCGCCGGCGCGGGCGCGCCGCGCACCCGAGCCGGAATCCGCGCCCGAGGGACCGCTGGATCTGGAGCCCGACGCCGGCGGCGGCGGGATGGACCGCTACTAGGCGCGGACCGGTGTCGACCGCAGGGCCAGCCGCGGAACGGGCCGCCCTGCCCGGCCGGGGGCGACGCGTCGGCTCCCAAGTCTCGCGTGGCTGCACGCCGGCAATAGTCTTTGGAAGAGCGTATTTATGCGACTTAACAACTCAATTCGCTCGCGTGCCGCGCTGTCCGCGCCGGGTGTGTCACCTTAATGCCCCAACGCCGCACATTCCGCCGCCAGACCCGCACCGAGGCGAGCCAAAGCGCCCGGTTTGCGCTAAGCGTGACGGTGGGGCGGGCTTGATCGGAGACGAGCGAAACGCCGTACCTTGGCCGTTTTCGTCTCGGACTTCCGGACCGAAAGAGACCGCAAGGGCTTGTTCATCGTGACACGACGTCCACCAGCGAGTTGCCCGACGTTCCGCCTGGCCGGGATGGTGTCCGGACTCGCGATGCTGGCTGCCATGCCGGCATCGGCCGAGACTCTGGAGAGCGCTCTCGCGAAGGCCTATCAGGGCAATCCGAGCCTGAACGCCAGCCGTGCGGGCGTGCGCGCTATCGACGAGAACGTGGCGATCGCGCAGTCGGGCTACCGGCCGACCGTCAACGTCAACGCCGCGATCGGCGTCCAGTACCTTCAGACGCGCTCGTCCAGCACAGTCGCGTCGGCGGCCACCGGCGGCACGGCCGCGACCACCGCCGGATCGGCCCTCGGGACAACGGGCGGCGGCTTGGGCGGAACGGCGGGCGCCGGGACGACCGGGACCGGAACGACCACGGGGATCGGGACGACGGGGATCGGGACCGCGGGCGGCACCACCGGCATCGGAACCTCAGGTGCCGGGGCGGCGGGATCCGCGACCGGCGGCGAGGGCCTGTCCGGCGGCGCGACCTCCGACATCGCGAGCCAGGTCATCACCTCCCGGCGGACGACGCGCACCACCTACCTGCCGAGCTCCGCCAGCCTGAACGTCACGCAGACGATCTTCAACGGCTTCCAGACCGACAACACGGTCCGGCGCGCGGAGTCGCAGGTCTACAGCCAGCGCGAGAGCCTGCGCTTCACCGAGCTGTCGGTTCTGTACAGCGCCGTCCAGGCGTACATGAACGTGCTCAGCAACACGGCGACGCTGGAGCTGAACCGGAACAACGTCGAGGTTCTGGAAGAGCAGCTCCGCCAGACCCGGGACCGCTTCAACGTCGGCGAGGTGACCCGGACCGACGTCGCGCAGGCCGAGGCCCGACTGGCCGGCGCGCGATCGCAGGTCGCCCAGGCCGAATCGACCCTCCGCACGAGCATCGGCGTCTACCGGCAGAACATCGGCGTCGAGCCGCGCCAGCTCGCGCCGGGTCGGCCGCTGGACCGGTTCGTGCCGCGCAGCCTCGATCAGGCGATCGCCGTCGGCCTGCGCGAGCACCCGCAGGTCGTCTCGGCCATCCACAACGTCGACGCGAGCGAGGCCCAGGTGAAAGTCCTGGAAGGCCAGCTCGCCCCGCAGCTCAGCCTGCAGGGCTCGCTCAGCCAGCTCTACGACCAGAACGGACCGAACCAGAGCTTCTTCGTCGGCTTCGTCGGCGGCCGGCTCTCGATCCCGATCTACGAGGGCGGCCAGACCTACGCGCAGATCCGGCAGGCCAAGGAGTCGGTCGGCCAGGCCCGCATCCAGGTCGATCAGATCCGCGATCAGGTCCGCGCCCAGATCGTCGATTTCTGGGGCCGGCTCGAGGCCGCCAAGGCGCAGGTCATCGCCGCCCAGGCCCAGGTCCAGGCCAACGAGGTGGCGCTGAACGGCGTGCGCGAGGAAGCGCGCGTCGGCCAGCGCACGACCCTCGACGTGCTCAACGCGCAGCAGGAACTGCTGAACTCCCGGGTGAACCTCATCGTCGCCCAGCGTGACCGGGTCATCTTCTCCTACGGGGTGGTCCAGGCGATCGGACAGTTGACCGCGCGCTTCACGGCGCTACCGGTCGAATACTACAGCGCCAAGGTTCACTACGATCAGGTCAAGGATCTCTGGTTCGGCCTGCGCACCCCGGACGGTCGCTGACGGCTTTTCCACGGGGAGTGTGTTGTGGGCGCGCTTGCCGTCACGAAACGGCATGGAATACTGATTGAACATCGATCCATTCGGGTCGCTTTCCAGTCTCCCATGCCCGAGTGCGCCTGCCGATGAGTGCAGCAAGCCCCAAGATCCCGGACTCGAAATTCCAGGACAAGGCTGCCGATAAGGCGCACGAGCCTTCGATGGAAGAGATCCTCGCGTCGATCCGGAGGATCATCGCCGACGATCAGGCCGCCAAGCCGGCCGAGGTCGCGGCGCCCGCTCCGGAGCCCGACGACGTGCTCGACCTCGCGGAGGTCGCCGAGCCGGTGATGCGCCCGCGCGTCGTCGAGCCGGAGCCGGAACCCGAGCCGGCCCCGGACCTGCTCGACTTCGACGCGATCGACTTCGAGGACCCGGTGACCGCCGCGCCCGAACCGGAGCCCGAGCCCGAGCCGGCCCCGGAGCCGCCGCCCCCACCGCCTCCGCCCCCGCAGCCCGTGCTCCAGGCCGCCCGCGCGCCCGAGCCGGAGCCCGAGGCCCTGGTCTCTCCGGCCACGGATGCCAGCGTCAGCGGCGCGTTCAACCTGCTGGCCCACACCGTGCTGACGCAGAACGCCCGGACCCTGGAGGATCTCGTCAAGGAGATGCTCCGGCCGATGCTGAAATCCTGGCTCGACGACAACCTCCCGGCCGTGGTCGAGCGCCTCGTGCGCGCCGAGATCGAGCGGGTGTCGCGCGGCCGCTGAGCCGGCGGCCTGGGTACGGCGGCCGCGGGCCGCCGTCCGCGTGTTGACGGGAGCGGCGTGACGGTCGAAAGCGGGGCCACCCCCGTTTGGACAAGCGCCGGCCCGTACCCGCGATGATGGACAAGACCTTCGAGCCCACCTCCGTCGAGGCGCGGATCTCCGCCGCCTGGGCCGAGGCGGACGCCTTCCGTGCCGGCCGGCCCGAGCGCGCCGGGGCCCCGCCGTACTGCATCGTGATCCCGCCGCCGAACGTGACGGGCTCCCTGCACATGGGCCACGCCCTCAACAACACGCTGCAAGACATCCTCTGCCGCTTCGAGCGCATGCGCGGCAAGGATGTGCTCTGGCAGCCGGGGACGGACCATGCCGGCATCGCCACCCAGATGGTGGTCGAGCGGCGGATGATGGAGCGTCAGGAGCCCGGCCGCCGCGAGATCGGCCGCGCGGCCTTCGTCGAGAAGGTCTGGGCCTGGAAGGCGGAATCCGGCGGCGCGATCGTCAACCAGCTGAAGCGGCTCGGCGCCTCCTGCGACTGGTCCCGCGAGCGCTTCACCATGGACGAGGGGCTGAGCCGGGCCGTGCTCAAGACCTTCGTCGACCTGCACCGGCAGGGCCTGATCTATCGCGACAAGCGGCTGGTGAACTGGGACCCGAAGTTTCAGACCGCGATCTCGGACCTGGAGGTCCAGCAGGTCGAGACCAGGGGCCATCTCTGGCACTTCGACTACCCGGTGGTGGACGAGGCCGGCAACGAGACCGGCGCCGTCATCACGGTGGCCACCACCCGCCCCGAGACGATGCTGGGCGACACCGGCATCGCGGTCCATCCCGAGGACGCGCGCTACACCGCGCTCGTCGGCCAGCGCGTGCGCCTGCCGCTGGTCGGGCGGCTGATCCCGATCGTGGCCGACACCTACTCGGATCCCGAGAAGGGCACGGGCGCGGTCAAGATCACGCCCGCCCACGATTTCAACGACTTCGACGTCGGCCGCCGCCACGGACTCGGCCTGATCAACGTCCTCGACCCCGAGGGCCGGATGCTGCTCGACGGCAACGCCGAGTTCCTCGACGGCGTCGCGCCCGAGCCGGAGGCCCTGGCGCTCCACGGCCTCGACCGGGCGCAGGCCCGCAAGGAGGTGGTGGCGCTGATGGAGGCGCGCGGTCGGCTGCGCGCGATCGAGCCGAACACCCACGCGGTCCCGCACGGCGACCGCTCGGGCGTGGTCATCGAGCCCTACCTGACCGACCAGTGGTACGTGAACGTCAAGCCGCTCGCGGAGCGCGCCCTCCAGGCGGTGCGCGACGGGCAGACCAAGTTCGTGCCCGAGAACTACGAGAAGATCTTCTTCCAGTGGCTCACCAACATCGAGCCGTGGTGCATCTCGCGCCAGCTCTGGTGGGGCCACCAGATCCCGGTCTGGTACGACGACGCCGGCGGCATCTTCGTCGCCGAGAGCGAGGCCGAGGCGCAGGCGGCGGCCGAGGCGCAGCACGGCCGGCCGGTCGCGCTCACCCGCGACGCGGACGTCCTCGACACGTGGTTCTCCTCGGCGCTCTGGCCGTTCTCGACGCTGGGCTGGCCCGACTCGACCCCGGAACTCGCGCGCTTCTACCCGACCAACACCCTGGTGACCGGCAAGGACATCCTGTTCTTCTGGGTCGCCCGGATGATGATGATGGGCCTGCACCTCACCGACCGGGCGCCCTTCGACACGGTCTACCTGCACACCCTGGTGCGGGACGCGTCGGGCGCGAAGATGTCGAAGTCGAAGGGGAACGTCGTCGATCCCCTGGAACTGATCGATCAGGTCGGCGCCGACGTCCTGCGCTTCACCCTCTGCGCCCTGGCCGTCCAGGGCCGCGACATCAAGCTGTCCACCGACCGGGTCCAGGGCTACCGCAACTTCGCGACCAAGCTCTGGAACGCCGCCCGCTTCGCGGAGCTGAACGGCTGCCGCCTCGACCCGGCCTTCGACCCGCGCTCCGCCACCGGCGCGATCAACCGCTGGGCGCTCACTGAGGCGGCCCGCGCGGTCGACGAGGTCGCGGGCGCCCTCGAGGCCTTCCGCTTCAACGACGCGGCGGCGGTGGCCTACCGCTTCGTCTGGAACATCTTCTGCGACTGGTATCTCGAGCTCGCCAAGCCGGTGCTCCAGGGCGAGGGTGTCGATCCGGCGGTCCGGGCCGAGACGCAGGCGAGCGTGGCGTTCCTGATCGATCAGGTCGCCAAGCTGCTGCACCCCTTCATGCCGTTCCTCACGGAGGAGCTGTGGGCGATCAAGGGCGCCGACCTGCCGGAGCGCGGCCTGCTGACCCTGGCCGCCTGGCCGGACCTCGGCGGCCTCGCCGACGCGGCCGCGGAGGCCGAGGTCGGGTTCGTGGTCGATCTCGTCAGCCAGATCCGCTCGGCGCGGTCCGAGACCAATGTCCCGGCCGGCGCGCAGATCCCGCTGGTGATGGTCGGCGCCGCCCCGGAGGTGAGAGCGCGGGTTGAGGCTTGGCGCGACACGCTCCTGCGCCTCGCCCGACTGTCGGAGATCACCTTGGCGGAGACGCCGCCGAGGAACTCGGTCCAGCTCCTGGTGCGCGGCAGCGTCGCCGCGCTGCCGCTGGAAGGCGTGGTCGACCTCGCGGCCGAGGTCGCGCGCCTGAAGAAGGAGCAGGGCAAGGCGCAGGGCGAGATCAAGAAGATCGACGCCAAGCTCGGCAACGCCGACTTCGTGGCCCGGGCGCCCGAGGAGATCATCGAGGAGAATCGGGAGCGCCGCGAGAGCGAGTCGGCGCGGCTGGCGAAGATCGAGGAAGCTCTGGTCCGGCTCAGCGGGGACTGAGCGCCCGTCCGGGAGCGCTCCGACGTGTCAGGCCCGCCCCGGGGGTGACCCGGTCCCGGAGGCTCGCCCGTCAGCGTCGGGTGCCGAGGGTTCCGGTGAACGCCCGCGGCCCGCCCCAACTGGCGGCGGACGCGTCGTTCGGGGTCCAGAAGCCGTCCTGCGACGCGCCCCGCAGATGCAGGGAATAGTCCGGTGGAACGTAGCCGCCCGACTGGTTCCAGTAGCCGGGCCGGAAGTTGGCCGCCGATTTCGCAACGCGCTCATCTCCGGGGCGGCGCGTATCGACGCTGTACGTTCTCTCGGAAACGCTGCGCGGCGCGCGACTTGCGATGACGGGCTTCGCGTCGAAGTAATCACGGTAATCCGCGTACGACTCGACCGCCAGCGCGCCGACAGTCGACCCGAATAACATGGCGACCGCCAACAGCACCTTCATTGTCAATTCCTCTGCCTACACATTCAAATCTGGCGGCACCGAGATTGCGCCGGCCCGCCGAACTGAGCGGTATTTAAGATCGACTTCCGGAAACGGCGGTGCCGGACAGCACGAGCCTGGATCCGGCCCAACCCGCGCCGGGTCGTCGGACCTCCGGTCTCGGTCACGCGCCGCGATCGCGCTGGGGCTCCGCGAGCGCTCGGCTACCTGTCCAAACGGTAATTTGATCGCCACGCCCGGGTCAGGCGCCGCGCCTTAGACAGATCCCATCGACGGCCGCGACCGCCGGCGTCGTCCCGATCAGTCCCGAGAGGTTGAGACCCCCCATGACCGAGACCCGTCCCACTGGCCGCACCTCGCGCCGCGCCCTCGCCTCCGTAGCGGCCGCAGCGCTGATTGCCGGCGGTGCCATCGGCAGCGGCTATCTGCCGGCCGCGACCCCGGCCTACGCGCAGGCTCTGCCCAAGTCGCCGATCGAGGCGCCCGAGCACCCGCCGGGCTCGTTCGCCGGCATCGTCAACAAGGTGAAGCCGGGCGTGGTCTCGGTGAAGGTGAAGCTCGACGACTCGGCGAGCAGCGACGACGACGATGGCCCGAGCCAGGGGCGCAACCTCCAGAACGTGCCGCCGCAGTTGCGCGAGTTCTTCAAGCGCTTCGGCCAGAACGGTCCCGGCGGGATGCAGCCCCAGCATCAGGGCCCGCGCGGCGCGGTGGGATCCGGCTTCATCATCTCGGCCGACGGCTACGTGGTCACCAACAACCACGTGGTCGACCACGCCAAGACCGTGCAGGTGACGCTGGACGACGGGCGCACTCTCGACGCGAAGGTCATCGGCAAGGATTCCAAGACGGACGTCGCCCTGCTGAAGATCACCGAGGGCTCGAACTTCCCGTACGTCCAGTTCGGCAAGGCCGCGCCGCAGGTCGGCGACTGGGTGGTGGCGATCGGTAACCCGTTCGGCCTCGGCGGAACCGTGACCGCCGGCATTGTCTCGGCCCGCGGCCGCGACATCGGCGCCGGCCCCTACGACGACTTCCTGCAGATCGACGCGCCCATCAACAAGGGCAACTCGGGCGGCCCGACCTTCAACGTCAACGGCGAGGTGGTCGGCATGAACACCGCCATCGCGTCCCCGTCGGGCGGCAGCGTCGGCCTCGCCTTCGCGATCCCCGCCGAGACCGTTCAGGCGGTGGTCGACCAGCTCCGGACCGACGGCAAGGTCGCCCGCGGCTACCTGGGCGTCCAGATCCAGCCCGTGACGCAGGACATCGCCGAGGGCCTGGGCCTCGACAAGGCCAAGGGCGCCCTGGTCGACCACGCCGAGAACGGTACCCCGGCGGCCAAGGCCGGCCTGAAGGCGGGCGACGTGATCGAGAAGGTCAACGGCGACACGGTGGACAGCGCCCGCGAACTGTCGCGCAAGATCGCCGGCCTGAAGCCGGGCGCCAAGGTCGAATTGAGCTACCTGCGCGGCGGCAAGACCGACACCGCCACGGTGACGCTGGGCACGATGCCGACCGACGGCACCAAGATGGCGAGCCGTGACGACGACTCGGGCAACGGCCAGCCGCGGCTCGGCCTGCAGCTCGCCCCGGCCGGCGATGTCGGCCTGTCGGATCAGGGCGTCGCGGTGGTCCAGGTCGATCCCGACGGCCCGGCGGCCGCCAAGGGTATCGAGGCGGGCGACGTGATCCTCGACGTCGGCGGCCAGAGCGTGGCCCGTCCGTCGGACGTGGCGACGCAGATCCGGGCGGCCGAGTCGAGCGGGCGCAAGGCCGTGCTGATGCGGGTGAAGAGCGGCAAGGGCCAGACCCGGTTCGTGGCGGTCTCGCTCAACAAGAAGGCCGGCTGAGGCCGGTTTCTCCCGGCGCGGGGTCCGCCCCGCGCCGTCTCGTGGTGACCTCCGACTCGCGCTGGCCGAACAGGCCGGCGCTTTTTCGTGGCCCCTTCACCGCGACTGAGCGTCTGGGCGCCTCAGCGCCCTGGGACCGGTATGCCCAGTCCAGGCCCGAGCCGCGTCCGGCACCGTCCCAGCGCCGCGAAGGCGGCGTTCGAGTCCCGGGCGAGGCGCATCAGGTCTCCCAGGCGTGCCCGGCCGCGCGCGAAGGCGAAGAACACCGCGGCGATGTCGGGCTCGCCGTCCGGCGTGAGGGCCGAGGCCGCGAAGGCCGGCAGGGCCTGGTCGGCCGGGTCGCAGATTACGCGCACGGCCGCGAAGGGCAGCCCGTGCCGGCCCGCGAAGGACGCGGCCACGTGCGATTCCATGTCGACGGCCGCGGCGCCGGTGGTGGTCCGCAGGTCGGTCTTGCCGTCGACGGCGAGAACCGCCGTGTCGACGCCAGCCAGATCCGCCGGGATCACCCGCGGCCCGACGCCGGACAGGAGGTTGAGCAGCGTGGCCGACAGGTCGAGATCGGCGGCGCGCCGCCCCTCCTCGCTCACCACGCCGGTGCCCACCACGACGTCGCCGGGCCGGAGCGAGGGATCGAGGCCGCCCGCGATGCCGAAGCTGATCACAGCCCGGCAGCCGGGCTGGCCGCGGGCCTCCAGGAGCTGGCGGAGCCGCTGGGGATTGCCGCCGGCTCCTACGGCCTCGACCCCCTCCCCCGCCGCCATGCGGCGCTCGCGGGCGAGGCCGGTGACGGCCAGGACGGGTGCGGCGGGATCGATCATGGCGCGCTCGTGGACGAGTCCGGCGAGATCCGCAAGAAGGCGCGAGCGCCGAGGCGGGGTCCGGGCCGGATCCGGCGCGGGGGGCGGTTCGTCCGGTCCCGCGGGATCGCTGTCTGAGGAGGCCACGTGTCTCGTACCGGGGCTCGCGGATCGGCTGTCGGGACGGTCGAGCGCGCCGCGATCCGGCGGAGCGGAGCCGGCCCGCCGGGCCGGGTCCAGGACTTCGGCGGACGTCACATGCCGAACTGGACGCGCCGGCTGTTGCCACGCTTGAGGTTGCGGAAGCGCGCCATCGCCCAGAGCGGGAAGAACTTCGGGTAACCATGGTACCGCAGGTAGAAGACCCGCGGGAAGCCCGTGGCGGTGTAGCGCTCCTCCTTCCAGAACCCGTCCGCGCCCTGCGTGCGGGTCAGGAAGTTGATGCCCCGGGTCACGGCCGGGTCGTCGACCGCGCCGGCCGCCATCAGGGCGAGGAGCGCCCAGGCGGTCTGCGAGGCGGTGGACGAGCCGGGCTCGAAGGCCGGGTCGATCTTGTACGAGGAGGCGTCCTCGCCCCAGCCGCCATCCGGGTTCTGGATCCGGATCAGCCAGGACACGGCCTTCTGGATGCGCGGGTCGGCGGAGTCGACCCCGGCGGCGTTGAGGGCGCAGAGCACCGACCACGTGCCGTAGATGAAGTTCATGCCCCAGCGGCCGTACCACGAGCCGTCCTCCTCCTGATCGTTCAGGAGGTAGTTCACGCCGCGGTCGAGGGCGCGGGAGGTCTCCCGGGTCTCGCCGAGCTGGGACAGCATCCCGACCACGCGGGCGGTCACGTCCGCGGTCGGCGGGTCGAGCAGCGCGCCGTGATCCGAGAACGGGATGTGGTTGAGGTACATGTGGTTGTTGTCGGCGTCGAACGCCGCCCAGCCACCGTCCTCGGATTGCAGACCCTCGACCCATTCCCGGGCGCGGGCGATCGCGGCCTTGTAGTCCGGCATGCCGGCGACGAGGCCGTGCTGATGCATGGCCCGGTCCATCGCCATCACCACCACGGCGGTGTCGTCGAGGTCGGGATAATGCGCGTTGGCGTACTGGAACGCCCAGCCGCCCGGCCGGACCTTCGGCTTGCGCGCCGCCCAGTCGCCGACGATGTCGAGCACCTGCCGAGGCTTCAGCCAGTCCAGACCGGCGCGGGCCTGGGCCTCGGCCTCGGGGCCGCCGGCCTCGAGCAGCGCGTGGCTCGCGAGCGCCGTGTCCCAGACCGGTGAGACGCAGGGCTGGACGTAGGCCTCGTCGGCCTTCTCGACGACGAGCTTCTCGATGGCGTCGCAGGCGACGCGGACCTGCGGGTGATCGGGCCGGTAGCCCATCACCTCGTACATCAGCACCGAGTTGACCATGGCGGGGAAGATGGCGCCCAGGCCGTCCTCGCCGTTGAGGCGCTCGCTCACCCAGGCACGGGCCATCTCCATGGCCCGCTGCCGGCTCTTGCGCGGCAGGTGGTTCTCGACCCGCTGCAGCACCCGGTCGATGAAGCCGAAGATCGGCGTCCAGGGCCACGTGGCGTGGGGCGAGCCCGGCCAGGAGCGGACGCTCTCCGGCGGGGTGACGAACAGCTCCTGCACGCTGATGCCGCGCGGGTTGCGGGCCCGGGGCTTGGTCGCCTGCAGCACGAACAGCGGCACCACGGTGGTGCGGGCCCAGTAGCTGATCTTGTCGAGGTGGAACGGGAACCACTTCGGCAGGAACATCACCTCGACGGGCATCACCGGCACGGCGCGCCACGGCACCTCGCCGTAGAGGGCCAGCATGAAGCGGGTGAACACGTTGGCGTTGGCCGCGCCGCCGCGGGACAGGATGCCCTCGCGCGCCCGGCGCATGTGCGGCGCCTCGATGTCGTCGCCGATCATCTTGAGGGCGAAATACGCCTTGACCGTGCAGCTCATGTCGAACGGCCCCTCGTGGACGAGGGCCCATCCGCCGTGCCGCCCCTGGGTGCGGCGGAGGTAGTTGCCGATCTTGGCCTCGAGGTCGCCGGGGACCCGCGTGCCGCGGAAATGGTGGAACAGGATGTACTCGGACGGGATCGTGGCATCCGCCTCGAGCTCGAAGCAGATGTGCCCGTCGTCGTGCGCCAGGGCGGTCAGCGCGCGCGTCGCCTGCGCCACGCCGCGCTCGACGTCCTCGAGCGAGATCCCCTGAGTCTTCGAGCGCTGCAGCGCCTCGACTTTGCTAACGGCCTCTCTCATAGTCCTCGCCTCGAACGACCGCCTCGCGGCGGACGCCATGCCTCAAGCTGCGCCGCGCACCTGGGTTCCAGCACGCGCGGCAGATCCCGCACGCAAGGAACGTGCGGCCGTCTGGCCAGAGCGGATCGCTCCCTCGATCGTCGACGGCAGGCCGGTGGCGGTCCAATCGCCTGCCAGGACGAGATTGTCGTAGGCGGTTTCGGCCTTCGGGCGCCGCGCGGCTTCCGCCGGCGTCGCCGCAAAGGTCGCACGCTTCTCCTTTACGATCTGCCAGCTGGGCAGGTCCGGTGCAAGGTTGCACAACTGTGCGATCTCGGCCCAGATCTGCCGCGCGAGGTCTTCGCGGGGCACGTCGAGGAGCCGGTCGGCACCGCTGATCGTGACCGAATACCGGTCGGGATAGGCGAAAAGCCACTCCGTGAGGCTGTTGACCACGCCGAGGACGAGGGGGCTGCCGGGCTTCGGCACCAGCGCGAAATGCGCGTTCACGATGGAGCGGAATTCCGTCGGTGCGAGGAGACCGGGCAACACCTCCCGGGCGACCCACGGCGGAAGCGCCAGCACGACGCCGTCCTCCGGGCCGAGGCTCTCGGGACCGTCCGAGAACACGAGCTGCCCGACCCGGCCGTCCGCGAGGTCGAGGCCGCGCAGGCGACGGCCGAGGCGGATCTCGCAGCCGCGGCTCGTGAGGTAGCGGATCGCCGGATCCACGAAGGCGTAGGACAGCCCTTCGACGGCCACCAGCGGGCGGCAGGCCTTGCCGCCCGCCCCCAGGGTCTCGCGCAGGATCCGCGCCGCCAGCCCGACGTCGCTGTCGCGGGGCTCGGTGTTGAGGGCCGCGAGCAGCACCGGGTGCCAGAGGCGCCGGTAGAGCGTGCCCTCGCAGGCCATGTGGGCGCCGATGGTCCCGCCCGCGCCCTCCGCCTTGCCGGAGGCCGCGCGCAGGATCCCGAGGGGCGCGAGGTAGTCCCGGGCCCGGGTGCCGGGGACGCGGCGGGCCGGGCTCATGACCCACCAGGGCAGCCGCCCGGCGTTGGGCCGCAGCCGCCAGCGCTCGCCGGTCTTCAGGTCGGCGAAGTCGAACTCCGCCACGTCCGGCCCCACCAGGGCGTCGGCCGGCGCACCGATCGTCCGGAGGAACCCGAGGGAATCGGCGTTGCCGGACAGGAGCAGGTGGTTGCCGTTGTCGATGGTCAGGCCGAGGGCCGGGTCGTAGTACGAGCGGCAGCGGCCGCCGGCCTGCTTGGCGGCCTCGTGCAGGACCACCCGGGCGCCGGATTCGGCGAGCGCGACGGAAGCGGCGAGGCCGGCGAGGCCGGCGCCGACGACGTGGACGGTGCCCATCAGATCAGGCCGTGCCGGACGACGACGCCCAGCAGCGCGAGCTTGCCGGGCTTCACCCGGGCGCGGGGCATCGCCCAGCCGCGCGCGAGGACCGCCTTGAGGTAGAGGTGATAGGCGGCGGCCATCAGCCGGGCGGCCTTGGTCGCCTTGCGGGGGCTGCGCCGGATGATCTCCCAGGTCGCCTGGTAATGGTCCTCGGCCTCGCGGGCGAGGGAGATGCAGACCTCGCCGATGCGGGGATGGCCGATCGCCTCGGCCGGCGTCGGGTCGGTGAGGCCGATCGCCCGGAGCTTCTCGCGCGGCAGGTAGAGGCGGCCGCGCTCGGCATCCTCGTCGATGTCGCGCAGGATGTTGGTGAGCTGGAGCGCGCGGCCCTGGTGCCACGCCAGCCGGATGCCGTCCGCCTCCGGCATGCCGAAGATCCGCACCGACAGCCGGCCGACCGCGCTGGCGACCCGGTCGCAGTAGAGGTCGAGGGTCTCGGCGTCGGGGGCGACGATGTCCTCGACGGCGTCCATCGCCATGCCGTCGATGACCGCCTGGAAATCCTCGCGCTTCAGGCCGAATCGGCGCACGGGCTCCACGAGGTCGCGCACCCGCGGGGCCGGGCGGCCGGCGTAGAGCGCGTCGATATCGGCCCGCCAGCGGTCGAGCTCGACCTGCCGGACGGCCCGGGTGCCGCCGTCGTCGGCGACGTCGTCGACGGCGCGGCAGAAGGCGTAGACGGCGTACATCGCCTCCCGCCGCTCCTTCGGCAGCAGGCGCATCGCCGTGTAGAAGGAGGAGCCGGCGGCGGGCAGCGCCGGGGCGGCGCTCGCGTGGTCCTGGGCGGGCGTGGCGGTGGCGGTCACGAGCGGATTCCCTGAGCCGCGGCCCGGACGGTCCGGCCGCGGAAGGGCCGGCGCGCCAGGGTGGCGGCGACGCCGCCCAGCGCCGTCAGCGCGAAGGCGGCCTTGCCGTGATGGACTTTCTCCGAGAGCGGGTCGCGCTCGAGCAGGCCCCGGCTCAGCACGACGGCGAGCCGGTGGATGGCGGCGATCTCCAGAGACAGGCGCAGGTCGTCGATCAGGTCCGGCAGGACCGCGCCCTCGTCGAGGAGGTCGAGGCAGCGCTGCGCCAGTTCGCGGATCGCGGCCCGGAGCTGCGGCGGCGCCTTCTCCTCCCCGAGCATCCCCACGGTGGCACCGTGGCGGTCGAGGGAATCCTGCGGGAGGTAGACCCGGTCGAGCGCCGCGAAGTCCTTGCCGCAATCCTGGAGGTGGTTGATCACCTGGAGCGCCGCGCAGATGGCGTCGGACGCCCGGTAGACCCGGGCCGGGTCTTCGCCGTGCACGTCGAGGACGTAGCGGCCCACCGGCATCGCCGAGTAGCGGCAGTAGTGGATCAGCTCGTCCCAGTCCGCGTAGCGGTTCTTGCGCGCGTCCATGCGGAACGCGTCGAGGAGTTCCAGGGCGTGCCGGGGCGGCAGGCCGCGGGCCGCGAGCTCGCGCTTCAGCGGCTCGGCCTCGGGATCGGACGGCCCGGCGCCGGTGAGCGCGTCGGCGAGGCGATCGAGCAGCTCGATCTTGCGCTCGGGCGACAGGGCGGCGTGATCGGCCACGTCGTCGCCGGCGCGGACGAAGTTGTAGAACGCCAGGATCGCGCCCCGGTGGCGGGGATGGATCAGGTGCGAGGCGACGGGGAAGTTCTCGTCGCGGTGCCCCTTGCCGGAGCGCGTCGCGGTGGCGGAATCGAGGGTGCTCATGCGAGGTAGCCCGCCTCCCGGAACCACGTGATCGCGTCCGACAGGCCCTCGCGGTACGGCCGGGCCGTGTAGCCGAGTTCGGCGCGCGCCTTCCTGTCCGAGAAGAACATCCGGTAGCGCGACATGCGGATCCCGTCGATCGTCGCGAAGGGCTGCCTGCCGGTGACCCGCGCGGCGAGCTGCGCGAAGAACGCCACCGGGTAGACGGCGGCCCGGGGCAGATTCACGGTCGGCGGCTTGCGCCCGACCATGCCGGCGATGTCGGCGAGCATCTGCGAGAGGAACACGTCCTCGCCGCCGAGGATGTAGCGCTCGCCGATGCGGCCCTTGCGCAGCGCCAGGAGGTGCCCCTGGGCCACGTCGTCCACGTGGGCGAGGTTGAGCCCGGTATCGACGAAGGCCGGCATCTTGCCGAGCGCCGCCTCCTGGATGATCCGGCCGGTCGGCGTCGGCTTGACGTCGCGGGGGCCGATCGGCGTCGACGGGTTGACGATCACCGCCCGCAGGCCGTCCCGGGCGACCATCTCCTCGACCACCCGCTCGGCCACGACCTTGCTGCGCTTGTAGGCGCCGATCGCGGTCTCGGGCGTCAGCGGCATGGTCTCGTCGGAGGGCGTGACGCCGTCGGCCGGCGGTTTGATCGTCGCGACGCTCGACGTGTAGACGACACGCTCCACGCCGGCCTCGAGCGCCGCGCGCATCATCAGGCGCGTGCCGTCGCGGTTGGTGCGGACGATCTCCTCCATGTCCGGCGCCCAGAGCCGGTAGTCGGCCGCGGCGTGGATCAGGTAGCGCTGGCCGCGCATCGCCGCCGCCACGGCGGCCGGGTCGCGCATGTCGCCCTCGGCGATCTCCACGTCGGTCCAGGTGAGGTTGCGGCGGGGGCTCGACGCGCGCACGAGGATGCGCACCGGGAAGCCGGCCCGGCGGAACACGTCGACCAGGGCTGAGCCGAGGAAGCCGCTCGCGCCGGTGATCAGCACGGGACCGACCTCGGACGGGCCGGAAGCTGGGGCCTCTGCCATCGCGGATCTGGAGGATTACCGAAAACCAGTGCGGCCGGGGATCCCCAGCCGCGCCGCGCTTGTGTCATCGAACCGCCCGAGCGGCAAGCTTGAGCGGTGCCGGACAGGGTCGCGCCGCGGCGCGGCACGCGCCCGTGGGCGTGTTACGCACAACAGGCGGGGCCGTCCCGGCAGGGCCCGGTACGGGACGCGCGGCCCGATCCCCGCGGCCGCGGGGAGTTCGGGCCCGCGACCCACGCCGCGACCCACGCCGCGACCTTGCCAGGTCGCGAAAAACCGACTATGCGCCGCCCCTCGCGTTCGCTCCGGCCGGGGGCTGAACGGACGGTGCCGCTCGCGGCACAGGGCTCTCCCAGATCCCGTCGTCCGGTGTCTCCGCCTTCGATCAACCGCTCGGGCCTGAAAATCGGCTCGAAGGGCTTGGCGCCGAGCGTAGCGCGAGATGAACCGGCCCGAATCAGCCGCCTTCCGGCGGCCGGGCTCCTTTTGACGATGAAAGGCCCGACAATGCCTCTCTACGAGCATGTGCTCTTGGCCCGCCAGGACGTGACGTCCCAGCAGGTCGAGACGATGATCGACACCTACAAGGGTGTGATCGAGCAGAACGGTGGCCGTCTCGAGAAGATCGAGATGTGGGGCGTGAAGTCCCTCGCCTACCGGATCAAGAAGAACCGCAAGGCGCACTTCGCCCTCCTCAACATCGACGCCCCGCCGGCCGCCATCGCCGAGATGGAGCGCCAGATGCAGATCTCCGAGGACGTGCTGCGCTTCATGACCATCCGGGTCGAGGAGCTCGATTCCGAGCCGTCCGCCATGATGCAGAAGCGCGACCGCGACGACCGCAAGGATCGCGAGCGCGGCCGTCGTCGCGATGACGAGGGCTTCGGCGGTGGCGGCTTCGGCGGCGACCGTGGTGACCGCGGCGATCGCGGTGACCGCGGCGAGCGCAGCTTCGGCGGGGAGGGCTAACCCATGGCATTCGGTGCTGGTGCGGGCGGCGGACGCCGTCCCTTCTTCCGTCGTCGCAAGACCTGCCCGTTCTCCGGCGCGAACGCGCCGAAGATCGACTACAAGGACGTCAAGCTCCTGTCCCGCTACGTGTCCGAGCGCGGCAAGATCGTGCCGTCGCGGATCACCGCGGTCTCGGCCAAGAAGCAGCGCGAGCTCGCCCAGGCGATCAAGCGCGCCCGCTTCCTCGGCCTGCTGCCCTACGTGATCAAGTAGGCCATCAGAACCCGCCGGCCCGGCATCTGCCCGGGCCGGCCCTCCCAGAGGGCGGCTCGCGCCGCCCGATCGTTGGGGCGCGTAGCCGCCTCTAACCCTGCCGTACCGGCAGCGGGACAGCGGAATTCATGGCACAGCACATCGGCATCGGTATCGGCGCGGGCCTCGTCTCCGCACTCCTGTTCGGGGTGCTGCTGAAGGCGACGCCGCTCGCGATCCTGCTCTACCTCGTGGCGCCGCTGCCGATCCTGATCGTCGGTCTGGGGTGGAGCCACAAGGCCGCGCTCGCCGCGGCCGCCGCCGGCAGCCTCGCGCTGGTCCTGGTGATCGCGCCCTTCCTGGGACTGGCCTTCGCGGCCTACATCGCCCTGCCCGCCTGGTGGCTCGCCTACCTCGCGCTCCTCGGGCGCGAGACGCCCGCCGGCCTCGAATGGTACCCGACCGGCCGCCTGCTCGGCTGGATCGCCGCCACGGCCGCCCTCGCCTTCATCGCCATCGCGGTCCTGTCGTCGCCGAACCACGCCGCCTTCGACGCGCAGCTGCGCGGGCTCGCCCAGACCCTGGTCCAGACGCGGCTGCCCTCCGCCCGCCCGTCCCCCGAGACCCCGCGCGCCGAGGCCCAGCGCGCCGAGGCGCCCTCGACCGGCGGCGAGGCGGCCGGCAAGGACGGGGCGGCGGCGCCCGGTCCGGCCCCGCAGGCCGACGCCGACCCGGCGGACGTCACGCGGGCCGAGGTGGCGGACGCCCTCGCCCGCGTCGTGCCCGCCTTCGCGGCGAACGGCCTCGCCCTGCTGCTGGCCTTCTATCTCTGGGCGTCGGCCCGGATCGTGAAGATCTCCGGCCGCCTGCCGCGGCCCTGGCCCGACATCCCCTCGACCGCCATGCCGCGCAGCACGCTCGTGGCGGTCGCGGCGGCCGTCGCGATGTGCTTCGCGCCCGGCTATGTCGGCGTGTTCGGGGTCGCGCTGCTCGGCGCGTTCAGCGCCGCCTTCGCCCTCCAGGGACTCGCCGCCTTCCACGACCGCTCCCGCGGCCGGCCGGGGCGCGGGCTCATGCTGTTCGGCATGTACCTGATCCTGTTCGTGACCCAGGGCATCGCCCTGGTCGCCCTGACCCTGTTCGGCCTCGCCGACACAGCCCTCGACCGCCGACGCCCCAAGGGCGATCCGGCGCCGTGAGACCCCGGCCCGCGTGGCCGAACACCTGAAGGAGAAAGACCATGGAAGTGATCCTGCTCGAGCGCGTGGCCAAGCTGGGCCAGATGGGCGAGACCGTGAATGTCCGTCCGGGCTTCGCCCGCAACTTCCTGCTCGCCCGCGGCAAGGCCCTGCGCGCGACGGAAGCCAACAAGAAGCACTTCGAGGCCCAGCGCGCCCAGCTCGAGGCCCGCAACCTCGACCGCAAGAAGGACGCCGAGGTCGTCGCCGAGAAGCTGAACGGCCAGAGCTTCGTCCTCATCCGTCAGTCCGGCGAGACCGGCGTGCTCTACGGCTCGGTCTCGACCCGCGACCTCGCCGAGGTCGTCGCGAAGGAGGGCTTCACGGTCGATCGCGGTCAGTTCACCCTGAACCAGCCGATCAAGACGCTGGGCCTTCACACGGTCCCGGTGGTGCTGCACCCCGAGGTCGAGGTGGAGATCACCGTCAACGTCGCCCGCAGCCCCGAGGAGGCCGAGCGTCAGGCCCGCGGCGAGTCGGTGACCGAGCGCGAGGCGTTCAACCTCGACGACCTCGGCCTCGAGGTCGGTCAGGCGCTGGCCGATGCCGGCGAGGGCGCCGACGACCGCGGCTGATCCCCGTTTGCAGGCTTGACCGGCCGGCCAACCGGCCGATCGGGCCTGCGGCGGCGTGGCCGGGCAGCGAGGCCGACCCCGCCGTGTATACCGGTGAACACTGGGGATGATGGTCCCCGAGACTTGACACGTTCCAGTTTTGTTCCAGCATGGACGCCCGCCCCTCGCGAGAGTCGGCGGGCGTCCGCTTTTCCGCGCCCCGGCCCGGGAGAACCGGCCGTCGGCTAGGCTTCGGTAACCATACCGGCGCCAAGGTCGTGCGGTGTGATCCTGGCGCGCCCGCCGCGGCGCCTGATACGGAGTCGTCCGCCGATGGCCTTGCCCAATGCGCTCACGGCCAAGCTCGAAGCGGTCCAGGCCGAGTACCGCGTCGCCCCGCACAACATCGACGCGGAGCAGGCGCTGCTGGGCGCGATCCTGGTGAACAACGACGCCTATTACCGGGTGTCGGACTTCCTGCTGGCCGAGCACTTCATGGAGGATGCCCACCAGCAGATCTTCACGGTGGCGGCCTCCCTGATCAAGGCCGGCAAGCTCGCCACGCCCATCACCATGAAGACCTATCTGGGCGACGCCGATTTCGGCGGCCAGACGGTGATGCAGTACCTCGCGCGCCTCGCCGCCGACGCGACGACGGTGATCAACGCCGGCGAGTACGGCCGCACGATCTACGACCTCGCCATCCGCCGCCGGCTGATCACCATCGGCGAGGATCTGGTGAACGGCGCCTACGAGGCGCCGGTGGAGCAGGCGCCCCGGGACCAGATCGAGGAGACCGAGCGCCGGCTCTACGAGCTGGCCGAGGCCGGACGCTACGACGGCGGCTTCCAGAAATTCTCGGACGCGCTGACCGCCGCGGTCGACATGGCCGCCAAGGCCTACCAGCGCGACGGCAAGCTCTCGGGCATCGCCACGGGTCTGTCCGACCTCGACGCCAAGATGGGCGGCCTGCAGCCCTCCGATCTGATCATCCTCGCGGGGCGCCCGGCCATGGGCAAGACCTCGCTGGTGACCAACATCGCCTTCAACATCGCCAAGGCCTATCGCGGCGAGAAGCAGCCGGACGGCACGACCCGGACCGTGAACGGCGGCATCGTGGGCTTCTTCTCGCTGGAAATGTCGGCCGAGCAGCTCGCCACCCGCATCATCGCCGAGCAGTCGGGCGTGCCCTCCTACAAGATCCGCCGCGGCGACATCCGGCCCGAGGATTTCTACAAGATCACCGACGCCGCCCGGGACATGCAGACGATCCCGTTCTACATCGACCAGAGCGGCGGCATCTCGATCGCCCAGCTCGCTGCCCGAGCCCGGCGCCTGAAGCGCCAGAAGGGCCTCGACCTGCTGATCGTCGACTACCTCCAGCTGCTGTCGGGCTCGGGCAAGCGCAGCGACAACCGCGTGCAGGAGATGACCGAGATCACGACGGGCATGAAGGCGCTCGCCAAGGAGCTGGCGGTGCCGATCATCGGCCTGTCGCAGCTCTCCCGTCAGGTGGAGAACCGCGACGACAAGCGCCCGCAGCTCGCCGACCTGCGCGAATCGGGCTCGATCGAGCAGGACGCCGACGTCGTCATGTTCGTGTTCCGCGAGGAGTACTACGTCGGGAACAAGAAGCCCCGCGAAGGGACCGAGGAGTTCTTCGCCTGGGAAGCCGAGATGCAGCGCGTCCACGGCAAGGCCGAGGTGATCCTCGGCAAGCAGCGTCACGGCCCCACCGGCACCGTGGAGCTGCAGTTCGACGCGAACATCACCCGGTTCTCGAACCTCGCGCAGACCGACCGGATCCCCGAGCAGATGTGAGCGTCGCGCCGTCATCGCGAGCGCGGCGAGGCGAGCCGGGCCGGCGCGCGATCGCCGAGTGTGGCGCCGGCTGGGTTGCCTCGCTGCGCTCGCAAGGACGGCGCGAGTTGGAGCCTTCAGCGCCACCAAAGAGCGATTGGGGCGCGATTGCCTCCGGTGTTCGTGTCCGCGAACCATCGCCAAGCCCGGCCGTTGTGGGAGGGTGTGTCCCGCCGCGGCAGGAGCGACGATGAGCGAGCCGACCCCTCCGAAGATGCCGTACTGGCACGTCTACACCGATGCGGAGGGTGTGAGCCGCCAGGAGCTGTTCCACCTCGAGCGGTTCAAGTTCGAGGGGATCAACCCCGAGACCGCGCCGCAGTGGAACGACAAGATGGACCCGGCGCCGTCGGTCGTGACCTTCACGGTCCTGCCGGTCGGCTGGGTCGGCGAGTGGCACGAGAATCCGCGGCCGCAATGGATCGCCGTCCTGTCGGGCCGCTGGTTCGTCGAGACGATGGACGGCCACCGGGTCGAGATGGGCCCGGGCGAGCTGATGATGGGCGAGGACCAGAACACGAAGGCGCGCGACGGCCGGAAGGGCCACCTGTCCGGGACGGTGGGCGACGAGCCCTGCACGATGATCGTGACCGGGCTCCAGGTCGAGCCGACCGTCAATCAGCCCGGCCGCTTCAAGTAGGGGCGGTTCCATGGACGGCTTCGAACTCACGCAGCCGCGCTTCAAGGCCTACATCCTGCCGAACGCGCCGCTGCAGAAGCTCGCGGACGGGTTCCGCTGGACCGAGGGCCCGGTCTGGTTCGGCGACCGCGACGAGCTCCTGTTCTCGGATCTCCCCAACAACCGAGTGATGCGCTGGTCGGAATCCGCCGGCCTGAGCGTCTACCGCGAGGCGAGCGATTTCGAGAACGGCCACGCCCGCGACCGCCAGGGGCGGATGCTGTCCTGCTCGCACCGCGGCCGGCGCATCCATCGGACCGAGCTCGACGGGCGGGTCACCGGCCTGGTCGAGCGCTACCGGGGGCGACGCCTGAACTCGCCCAACGACATCGTCTGCAAGTCGGACGGGACGATCTGGTTCTCGGACCCGCCCTACGGCATCCAGACCGACTACGAGGGCGGCAAGCAGGAATCCGAGCTGCCCGCCGCCGTCTACCGCTTCGATCCGCGCGACGGCTCGCTGCGGGTGGTGGCCGAAGATTTCCAGGGGCCGAACGGGCTCTGCTTCTCGCCCGACGAGCGCAGGCTCTACATCGTCGAGACCGGGCTGCAGTTCGACACCGACCCGCTCCAGCACGTGCGCGTCTTCGACGTGGCCGAGGACGGCGGCCTGTCGGGCGGCGACGTGTTCTGCCGGATCGCGCCGGGCAACGCCGACGGCATCCGGTGCGACGAGCACGGCAATGTCTGGTCGAGCGCCGGGGACGGGGTCCACTGCATCGACCCCGGCGGCGAGCTGGTCGGCAAGATTTTCGTGCCCGCGACGGTCGCCAACCTCACCTTCGGCGGACGCAACGACAGCCGCCTGTTCCTGTGCGCCTCGCAGGCGCTCTACGCGATCTACGTGAACGTGCGGGGAGCACCGCTCCTGTGAGTGGCACCGCTCCCGAGGGCGGCGTGCGGGCCCTCGCGGGGTTCGGCCGCACGGTCGCGGACCTCGCCGTCACGGAGGCCTTCTACCGGGACGGGCTCGGCTTCGCGCGGGCCGCCCCGCCGGAGCCGGTTCCCGCCGCGCAGGCGGAGGCGATGGGGCTCGCGGACCGGCGCGCCACCCAGCTGCGCATGCGCCTCGGCGGGCAGACCGTGACCTTCCTGGCGGTCGATCCGCCCGGCGCGCCCTACCCAACCGATCCCGCGGCGACCGACCCGTTCTTCCAGCACCTCGCGATCCCGGTCCGCGACATGGAAGCCGCGGCCGCGCGGCTGGCACGGCTCGCCCCGACGCCGATCAGCCGCGGCGGGCCGCAGCGCCTGCCGGCCTCCACGGGGGGCGTGACCGCCTACAAGTTCCGCGACCCGGACGGGCATCCCCTGGAGCTGATCTTCTTCCCCGACGGCCCCGCGGCCGCCCGCTGGCGCGACGCGCCGGGCCTGTTCCTGGGGATCGATCACTCGGCGATCACCGTCACCGACCTCGACGCCACCCTGGCCTTCCTGACCGGACCCCTCGGGCTGGCGGTGACGGAGCGCGGCCTGAACCGCGGGCCGGAGCAGGCGCGCCTCGACGGCGTCGACGATCCGCAGGTCGACGTGATCGCCCTGGCGCCGCCGGACCCCGCGCCGCACGTGGAGCTCCTGCATTACCGCACGCCCGCGACCGAGCGGCGGCTCGTCGTCGAGCCCGCCGACCGGGCCGCCACCCGCTACGTGTTCACCGCAGCGGATCCGCGGGCCCTGTCGCGGCGCCTGCGCGAGAGCGGGCGAACGCCGCGGACCTCCGCCGACGGCACGGCGGCCTACTGCGCCGGCCCGGACGGACACGGCTTCTTGTTCGTGCGCGGCTGAGGCCTCCGTTCCGGGAGCGTGCGCCCGGGCTTGACGCGTCGCCCCTCCGGCGTCCAATCCGGCCGCCCCGGAGGTGAGTTAGATGCCGCTCCTCGCCCTGCCCTTTCCGGCCATCGATCCGGTGGCGATCGCGATCGGGCCGATCACGATCAAATGGTACGCGCTCGCCTACATCGCCGGCCTGATCGGCGGCTGGTATTACGCGCGCCGCCTCGTCATGGCCGACAGCCTCTGGGGCGTGGTGAAGCGCCCGCAGGTCGTCGACATCGACGATCTCGTCGTCTGGGTGGCGCTCGGCGTCGTGCTCGGCGGGCGGATCGGCTACGTGCTGTTCTACAATCTGCCGATGTACATCGCCGATCCGTGGGAGATCCTGGCGATCCGCAACGGCGGCATGTCGTTCCACGGCGGCTTCATCGGGGCCATCCTGGCCTTCGTGCTGTTCGCCCGCGGCAAGGGTCTGAACGCCTACACGCTCCTCGATATCGGCGCCGTGGTGGTGCCGATCGGCCTGTTCTTCGGCCGGATCGCCAATTTCGTGAACGGCGAGCTCTGGGGCCGCGTGGCGCCGGACTTCCCCTACGCGATCGTGTTCCCGAGCGGCGGCCCGCTGCCGCGCCACCCGAGCCAGCTCTACGAGGCCGCCACCGAGGGCCTGCTGCTGTTCATCGTGATGGCGGTCAGCGTCCGCCGGTTCGGCTTCCGCAAGCCCGGGCTCCTCGGCGGCATCTTCGTCCTCGGCTACGCGCTGGCCCGGACCGTCTGCGAGTTCTTCCGCGAGCCGGATCGCCAGCTCGGCTTCCTGTTCGGCGACCATCTCGGTCCGATGGGCGGCGGCGTGACCATGGGCATGCTGCTGTGCGTGCCGATGATGATCGTCGGCCTGACCTACATCGTGCTGGCCGCGACCGGCCGGACACGGCCCCGCCATCCGGTGGAAGCGCCGGCCGCCGAGGCCGCCCGCAAGGCGGCCGTCGAGGCGTGACCCCCCTCGGAACCGAGATCGCGGGGCTGATCCGGCAGAACGGGCCGATCGGCGTCGACCGCTACATGGCCCTCTGCCTCGGCCACCCGGTCCACGGCTACTACCGCACCCGCGATCCCCTGGGCGCCCAGGGCGACTTCACCACCGCGCCCGAGATCAGCCAGATGTTCGGCGAACTGCTCGGTGCCTGGACAGCCTACGTCCGCGGCCCGATCGGGTCGCCGGATCCGCTCCTCCTGGTGGAGCTGGGGCCCGGCCGCGGCACGCTGATGGCGGACGCGCTGCGCGCGTTGCGGGCAGCGCTCCCGGGCGTGCGCGTGGCACCGCACCTCGTCGAGACGAGCCCGGTGCTGCGGGCCGCGCAGGCGCGCGCCCTCGCCGGGACCGGTGCCGCGTGGCACGACAGCGTCGAGACGCTGCCCGAGGGGCCGGCGATCATCCTGGCCAACGAGTTCTTCGACTGCCTGCCGGTGCGCCAGTTCGAGCGCCGGCCGTCGGGCTGGCACGAGCGGCAGGTCGGTCTCGATCCGGCGGGCGGCCTCGCTTTCGGCCTGTCGCCGGAGCCGGTCCCGGGCCTCGCGGCGGACGGCCCGGACGGCGCGCTGATGAGCGTGCCGGCGGCCGGGCTCGCGCTGATCCGCGCGCTGGCGCGGCGGCTGTGTTCCGAAGGCGGCGCCCTGCTGGCCATCGATTACGGCCATGTGCGTCCGGGCTTCGGCGACACCCTCCAGGCGCTGGCGGGACATCGCTTCGCCGACCCGCTGGCGGAGCCCGGCGAGGCGGACCTGACGCATCACGTCGATTTCGCCGCCCTCGCCCAGGCGGCGCGGGCCGAGGGCGCCGCGATCCACGGCCCCGTCGACCAGGGCGAATTCCTGGCCGCCCTCGGACTCGGGGCCCGTGCCGAGCGTCTGAAGGCACGGGCGAGCCCCGCGCAGGCCACCGCGATCGACGCGGCGGCCGCGCGCCTGACCGATCCGGCCCGGGGCGGGATGGGAAGCCTGTTCAAGGTGCTGGCGGTGAGCGGCCCGTCCGTCGGGCCGCTCCCGGGATTTCCGGGGCTCTGAGCCGCCGGGACGATGCGCGGCCCCGTACGGGCCGGCTACTCTCAGCCGAAGGAGCCGAAGCCGGAATCGGTCTGGCTGGCGGGCCGCGGAGTCGGCGGCGCGGGCGGGTTGAGGTCGGTCGGGTCGAAGGCGGCGGGCTCTCCCGTGACGGGGTGGGCAGGCGCGCTCGGAATCCGGGGCTCTTCGGCCTCGGGCGTCTCGGGCAGGGCGTCGGTCTCGATCCCTCGTGACATCGCGATCCTTCTCAAGGCGGGGCCGGATCGGCTCCGTACTGCAATGCAGCAAGAATCTGACGGTTGAACGACATCGTCAAGGGTCCGCCCTTGCGCTATCGGGGCGCGACAGGGGCAAGCGCGAGGCCGACCGTGACCGCAGGCATGTTCATCGAGGCGCCGGAACTCTCCGCCCATGCGGGCGTGCGCCACGCCTTCTTCACCCGCGTCGGCGGGGTCTCCGAGGGCCTGTACGCGTCGCTCAACGGCGGCCTCGGCTCCCAGGACGCGCCGGGGCGCGTCGCCGAGAACCGGGCGCGGATGTGCGCGCAGCTCGGCCTGGCGCGGGACCGGCTCGTGAGCCTGTATCAGGTCCACTCGGCCGACGTGGTCACGGTCGAGGCCCCCTTCGCGGCGGAGCGGCCGAAGGCCGACGCCATGGTGACGCGGGTTCCGGGCCTGGCGCTCGGCATCGCCACCGCGGATTGCGGGCCGATCCTGTTCGCGGATCCCGAGAACGGCGTCGTCGGCGCCGCCCATGCCGGCTGGAAGGGTGCGCTCACCGGCGTGATCGGCGCGACCGTGTCGGCGATGGAGGCGCTCGGGGCGCGGCGCAGCCGCATCGTCGCCGTCCTGGGACCGACGATCGGTCAGGCCTCCTACGAGGTCGGTCCGGACTTCGTCGCGCGCTTCGGGAGCGATGCCCCCGGCATGGAGCGCTTCCTCGGCCCCGGCACGCGGCCGGGGCACGCCCAGTTCGATCTTCCGGGCTTCATCCTGGCCCGGCTCGGCGAGGCCGAGATCGGCGAGGCCACCGCACTCAATCTCTGCACTTACGCCGATCCGGAGCGGTTCTACAGCTACCGGCGGACCACGCATCGCGGCGAGGCGGATTACGGCCGCCTGATCTCCGCGATCACGCTGGTGCCCTGACGAGCCAGTGCGGCCTCGGAAAGGGGCTGCGACACTTTGTCGATCCTCGGCCCGAAAAAAAGCGTAGCCGTAAATGAACCTTGGCCATTCGACCGCGTTTAGGGGTCAAGGTGCCGGGGAAAACGGCGGGTTGCCACAAGGGGCCGCGAGAGCGGTCGGCGACACCGCGGAGCGCAAAGCAACCCTGGAACCGCTGGAACGCAGCCAGATCCGGTTCCGCAACCGTCCCCGCTTAGGACGGCGCGGACCACCAGTGAGGACCAGATCATGAAATCCATGCTCCGTGTGACCACGGCC
Source organism: Methylobacterium sp. D54C (assembly GCF_053345595.1). NCBI lineage: Bacteria > Pseudomonadati > Pseudomonadota > Alphaproteobacteria > Hyphomicrobiales > Methylobacteriaceae > Methylobacterium > Methylobacterium sp. D54C. Next base: position 482,341 of record NZ_JBKFAK010000002.1, on the reverse strand, counting down.
CTCGCGGGCGTTGCCTTCGCGGGTTCGGCCTTCGCCGCCGACCTGCCGCGCCGCGCCGCCCCGCCGCCGGTGTTCACCCCCGTCCCGGTCTTCACTTGGACCGGCGCCTACTTCGGTATCAACGCCGGCTACGCCTTCGACGCCAGCGACCGCAACACCGGCAACACCTTCGCCGTCCCCTTCCCCTACGCTGCCCCCGGCACCGTCGCCTCCTTCCGCAACCGCAGCCAGGACGGCTTCTCCGGCGGTGGCCAGATCGGCTACAACTACCAGTTCACCCCGGGCTCCGGTGTCGTGATCGGCTTCGAGGCCGACGCCCAGTACCTCGACTTCGGCCGCAGCCGGAACAGCGCCTTCATCTCCGGCGCGCTGGCCCCCGGCTACTACGTCACCGACCCGCGCGGCCTCTCCAGCCTCGACTTCTTCGGCACCGTCCGCGGCCGCCTCGGCTACGCCTTCGACCGGACCCTCGTGTACGGCACCGGCGGCTTCGCCTACGGCTCGGGCAGCGCCGACCGCTCCTTCGGCGGCTTCGCCGGCAACGACAGCTTCCGCACCGGCTGGGCCGCCGGCGGCGGCATCGAGTACGCCCTGCCCACCGACTCGTTCCTGAACTTCTTCCGCTCCTCGGCCGTGACGCTCAAGGTCGAAGGCCTGTACGTCAACCTCGACCGCGGCACCCGCAACCAGGGCGCGTTCGTCATCAACGCCGCCAACAACTTCCCGGTCGTCTACAGCGGCGTCGGGCGCCGCGACGACCAGTTCGCCGTCGTCCGCGCCGGCCTGAACTACAAGTTCGGCACGTTCTAGGATCGCGTCGGCGCGGCCGCGGCCGCGCCCCCCACTCGGCATGCAGGAAGCCCGGCCGGCAGGTCGGGCTTCTCGCGTTTCCGGATAGGCGGATGAAGTTTTCGCAATCCCCCTGACAAAGCGTCGCCGCGCACCCATGTCCTAGCTGCCATGCGGCGCGTTCGGGCCCGCGGGTGAGATTCGAGGAGGACGACTCCATGAACAGCGAAGAACGCGACGTCATTTCGGGAATCTTCCAGCGGCTGGAGCAGGCGCAGACCCAGCCCCGCGACGCTGAGGCGGAGCGGTTCATCGCCGACAAGCTCCGCGCGCAGCCCTACGCGCCCTACGCGATGGCGCAGCTGATCTACGTGCAGGAAGAGGCGATCAAGAGCCTCAACCAGCAGCTGGAGCAGGCCCGCAGCCAGGCGGCGCCGGCCCAGTCCTCCGGGGGCGGCGGCTTCCTGTCGAGCATCTTCGGCGGCGGCAGCCAGCAGCGCCAGGAGCCCCAGCCCGGCTACGGGCAGCCGCGTCCGGGCGGCCAGCCCTGGGGCAACCAGGGCGGCCCGCCGCAGGGTTACCCGCAGCAGGGCTACCCGCAGCAGGGCGGCTACCCGCAGCAGCAGGGCGGCCCGTGGGGCGGCCAGCCCCAAGCGCCCGCGCGCGGCGGCGGCTTCATGGCGACGGCCCTGCCGATGGCGGCCGGCGCGGCGGGCGGCATGCTCCTCGGCAGCGCCCTGTCGAACGCCTTCGCGGGCGGCCATTCGAGCCTCGGCAGCGCCGCGGCCGCCGGTCTCGGCGGCGGGGGCGAGACCGTCGTCAACAACTACTACGGCGACGGCGGCAACCAGGATCTCGGCTCGGCCCTCGACAACAGCGGCGGCGACATGGGCAGCTTCCAGGACGCCGGCTACAGCGATCCGGGCGGCGATTTCGGCGGCGACCTCGGCGGCGGCGACGACAGCGACTGGACCTGATCGTCCCTGAGACGCAGCGGAAGGCCCGGTCGCGTCAGGCGCGGCCGGGCCTTTCTCGTATCCGGAAGGTCCGATCCGCGACCGGGCCGCGTCGGCCGCTCAGAGGACCTCGACCCGCGTCCCCACCGGCACGCGCTCGTAGAGATCGATGACGTCGTCGTTCATCATGCGGATGCACCCCGACGAGACCGACTGCCCGATCGTGTTCGGCTCGTTCGTCCCGTGGATCCGGTAGAGCGACGAACCCAGGTAGAGGGCGCGGGCGCCCAGCGGGTTCTCCGGGCCGCCGGCCATGTGGCGCGGCAGGTCGGGACGGCGGGCCAGCATCTCGGCCGGCGGCGTCCAGTCCGGCCACTCCGCCTTGCGGCTGACCGTCTTCAGCCCGCTCCAGGCGAAACCGGGGCGGCCGACGCCGATCCCGTAGCGCAGGGCGCGCTGCCCGGCCTGCACCAGGTAGAGATGCTTTCCGGCGGTGTCGATCACGATCGTTCCGGGCTTCTGCCGCCCCGTGAAGGCCACTTCCTGGCGCTGGTACTCCGGCGAGACCGCGCGGCTGATCCGGCCCGGATCTCCCTGGGGCGCACCGTAGGGCTGAGGGGCGCCGGAAACCTGGCCATAGGGTTGGCCGTAAGCCTGCCCGTACGCCTGCCCGTAACCTTGCGCCGGCTCCGGCTCGACCGGCACCAGCTCGCCGGAATAGGCCGCGACGCGCTGCTGCGGCGCCGCGCGCTGCGGCCAGCCGCGCCCGGGCGCGCCGCCGGCGCTGCCGGTGACGAGATACTCGATCAGGCCGCCGCCGTAGCCGCCCTCGGCGTAGCGCGCCTGCTGCGCCCGGGCGGGGCCGCACAGCACGAACGCGGCCGCGGCCACCCCCATTCCCAGACGGACTGAACGCCGCATCGTCGCATGCTCCCGAGCCGGTGCCCGTGCTCCCGGCCCGCGAACGATCCCGTCGAATTTTACCGAATCCGGTGAACGAACGTGGTGAATCACCGGGGCGGCCCGGCCCGTCCCCGGCCCGTCGCGACCAGCGTGAATCGGCGGTTAAGCCCCGCCGGGGCCCTGGGCCCACAGGCGCAGGGGGCCGGCGGCAAGAAGCTCGGCAGTCACAGTCCGCTAACCGTTATGGTAGACAGTCGCGGCGACGGAACCCGAACGCTCACGCCCGGACGATGACCCAGAAGCGCTATCGCATCGAAGACAGTCTCGGGCTTCCCGCGGCTCCCCCTCCCGGACCCGGGGCGTCCGCCTCGAGCGAGCGCCTGGAGGAGATCTTCAACGCCATCCAGGACTTGCGCCGCGTCACGCAGATGAGCGCGAGCGAGACCATCGAGTCGTGCCGCCGCGAGCTGCACGAGGCGCTGGCGATGCGCACCGAGCTCGACGTGATGAAGGAGGCGATCACCCGCACCAAGTCGGAGCTGGCGACGCTGCACCGGACCGAGAACACCGGCAAGGGCATGCGCCGGGCGGCCGACGAGCTCGACGCGGTGGTCGACTCGACGGAGCGCGCCACCACGCAGCTCCTCGGCGCGATCGAGGAGATCGAGAGCCACGCCGGCATGCTCAACGCCGCGACGCTGCCGCCCGGCACGAAGCAGCACGTCGACGTGATCCTCGAGCGCGTGATCACCGCCTACGAGGCCTGCAACTTCCAGGACCTGACCGGCCAGCGGATCACCAAGATCGTCAGCGTGATGAAGTTCATCGAGGAGCATCTCGACCGGCTCATCGCCACGTGGTCGGAACTCGACAGCTTCAAGGAGCTCATCACCGTCATGCCGGTGCCGACCTCCCTGGACGACGAGAGCTCGCTGCTCAACGGGCCCAAGCTCGACCACGACATCGGCCACGTCGACCAGAGCGACATCGACTCGCTGTTCGACTGATCGAGCCGACCGGGCGCGCGATTTTTGTCGCCGCCCCGGTCCCCCTGGCGGTCCGGAACGCTTAGATCTGCGGTATGAGCCGCAGAGCCCTCTCAGACCTGCCCCCCGACACCTTCGACGACGGCCGCGACGCCGAGCGGGACGAGGCCGCCGACGAGCCGGAAGCCGGCCTCCCCGACACGGAGGCGCCGGAGATCGATTTCGACTTCGAGCCGGGCGCCGTCCAGGCCGGAACCGAGGTGATCCGCAGGTTCTGGTCGACCCTGCCGTCCTCGCCCGGCGTCTACCGGATGTTCGACCATCGCGGCGACGTCCTCTACGTCGGCAAGGCCAAGAACCTGAAGGCGCGGGTCGGCTCCTACGCGCGGGGCCAGGCGCACTCGAACCGCATCGCCCGGATGATCTCGCAGACGGCGGCGATGGAGTTCGTCACCACGGCGACCGAGACCGAGGCGCTCCTCCTCGAGGCCAACCTGATCAAGCAGCTGAAGCCGCGCTTCAACGTGCTGATGCGGGACGACAAGTCGTTCCCCTACATCCTGGTCACCGACGACGGCCCCGCCCCGCAGATCGTCAAGCACCGGGGCGCCCGGCGCCGGAAGGGCAATTATTACGGCCCGTTCGCCAGCGTGTGGGCGGTGAACCGGACGGTGAACGCCCTGCAGCGCGCCTTCCTGCTGCGCACCTGCACCGACAGCTACTACGAGAACCGCACCCGGCCCTGCCTGCTCTACCAGATCAAGCGCTGCTCCGGCCCCTGCACGGGTGAGATCGCCGCGGACGACTACGCGGCCATGGCGGATTCCGCCCGGGCGTTCCTCGCCGGCAAGTCGAACGCCGTGAAGGACCGGATGCGCGCCGAGATGCAGGAGGCGTCCGAGGCGATGGAGTTCGAGCGCGCCGCCCGGTTCCGCGACCGCATCGCCGCCCTGTCGGCGATCCAGGGCGTGCAGGGGGTCAACACCCAGGGCGTCGAGGAGGCGGACGTGTTCGCGCTGGACGAGCAGGCCGGCCAGTTCTGCATCGAGGTGTTCTTCTTCCGGAACTTCCAGAACTGGGGCAACCGCGCCTATTTCCCGAAGGCCGACCGGACGATGACGCCCGACGAGGTGCTGGGCTCGTTCATCGGCCAGTTCTACGACGACAAGCCCGCCCCCCGGACCGTGCTGACGAGCCACGCGATCGAGGACGCGGAGCTGGTCGCGGCGGCCCTGTCGAGCCGGGTGGAGTACCGCGTCGAGATCCACCGGCCGAGCCGGGGCGAGCGGAAGAACCTCGTCGACTACGCCCAGCGCAACGCCAAGGAGGCGCTGGCGCGGCGCCTCGCCGACACGGCCTCGCAGGGCAAGCTCCTCGCCGCCCTCGGCCAGGCCTTCGGGCTCGACGGCGCGCCCCGCCGGATCGAGGTCTACGACAACTCGCACATCATGGGCACGAACGCGGTCGGCGGCATGATCGTCGCCGGCCCGACGGGCTTCATGAAGGCGCATTACCGCACGTTCAACATCAAGTCCGAGGACCTGACCCCCGGGGACGATTACGGCATGATGCGCGAGGTGCTGCAGCGGCGCTTCAAGCGGCTCGTGAAGGAGGCGCCGCGCACGGAGCGCGAGGCGGCCGTGGCCGCCGCCGAGGGCGGCGTGCCGGAGCCGGTGCCGGCCCCGGCGGAGGAGAGCGAGGCGTTCCCGGCTTGGCCGGACCTCGTGCTGATCGACGGCGGCAAGGGCCAGCTCGACGCCGCGCGGGCGGCGCTGGAGGAGGTCGGCGTGGCGGGCGTGCCGCTCGTCGGCGTCGCCAAGGGCCGCGACCGGGATGCGGGCCGGGAGACATTTTTCGTGCCCGGCCGGCCACCCTTCAAGCTTCCGCCGCGCGACCCGACGCTCTACTTCGTGCAGCGGCTCCGCGACGAGGCGCACCGCTTCGCCATCGGCAGCCATCGGGCCAAGCGGAAGCGTGAGATGGTGAAGAATCCGTTGGACGAGATCGCCGGGATCGGTCCGAGCCGCAAGCGCGCGCTGCTGCACCACTTCGGGACCGTGAAGGCGATCGAGCGCGCCGCCTTCGAGGATCTGGCCAAGACCCCGGGCGTGAACGCCGCCACCGCGCGGGCGGTCTACGACTTCTTTCATGCCGGCGCCTGAGAACCCGGCCGCGATGGCCGCGGCGGAATCTGAGGCGTTGACGCCCGGGCCCCGCTCTGATTTCACCCCTCCGATGAACGCCGTCCTTCCCCGACGACGGTCGCCGGCCTGGACGCTCGCGAATTGCCTGACCTACGGGCGCCTCGTTGCCGTGCCGGTGATGGTCGCGCTGCTGTTCTGGCCCGAATCCCACACGGCGCGGTGGACGGCGCTGGGAGTGTTCGTCGCGGCCGCGATCACCGACTACCTCGACGGGTACGTCGCCCGCACCTACCACCAGAGCTCGGCGCTCGGCCGGATGCTCGATCCGATCGCCGACAAGCTCCTGGTCTCGGCGTGCCTGCTGATGCTGGCGGCGGACCACACCATCGTCGGCTCGAATATCTGGGCGGCCATCGTGATCCTGTGCCGCGAGGTGCTGGTCTCCGGCCTGCGCGAGTATCTGGCGGAGCTGAAGGTCGGCGTGCCGGTCAGCCGGATCGCGAAGTGGAAGACCACCGTGCAGCTCCTGGCCCTCGGCTTCCTGGTGGCCGGTCCGGCGGGCGAGACGGTGCTCCCGGGAACCGAGCCGATCGGCCTGACGCTCCTGTGGCTCGCCGCCGCGCTCACGCTCTGGACCGGGTGGGACTACATGCGGGCCGGGATCAAGCACGTCATCGACGATCCGCGCTGAGGGATCCGTCTCCGGGACGCGCGGTCCCTGCCCTGTCTCCGGTACGGTGATGCGATGAAGCTCGTCTATTTCGCCTGGGTCCGCGAGCGGATCGGCCGCTCCGAGGAGGAGCTGGCGCCGCCGCCGGAGGTCGCCACCGTCGCCGATCTCGTCGGTTGGCTCCGGGGCCGGGGCGAGGAATACGCCTACGCCTTCGAGGATGCCGGCGTCGTCCGCGCCGCGATCGACCGGGCCCACGCCAAGCCGGACGCGCCGATCGCGGGAGCCCGCGAGATTGCCTTCTTCCCGCCGATGACCGGCGGCTGAGACCCGGCCGCGCCGCGCACGTAGTTCGCCGGGGTTGCTTCGGGTCGGCTTCCGCGGTCATTGGCGCCGTCGCTCCGGCTGCACCTCATGCCGAACGGCGCGCGGGCCGAGCCAAGTTCTCTACGGGTTCGGCCCGCCTCAGGACGCGACATGCCGCGGAACGCCCAAGCTGGCATTGCCGTTATCCGCTACCGAAATCGGTATTGGAGTTTCAGCATGCGCATGACCTTGCTCGCGACCGCCGCCCTGTTGAGCCTCGGCGCCGCCGCGCAGGCCCAGACCACGGTGATCGAGCGCGACCGCCCGGCCGTCGTCGTCGACCGCCCGGCCTCCGAGTCGAAGTCCGTGACCGTCCACGACCACGGCGACGGCTGCGTCACCAAGACGGTGCGCAAGGAGAACGACATGGGCGACTCGAAGACCGTCAAGAAGGAGACCTGCGACTGAGGCAGGGAAGCGGGCCGGGCCGGAGCGCCGTCGACGCCTCCGCCCGGCCGATCCTTTGCCCGGCGCCGGTCCTACCGCCAGCCCGCGTCGATGAAGTACGCGTGGGCCGTACACATCCGGGCATCGTCCGAGGCCAGGAACAGGGCCAGCGCGGCGACGTCAGCCGGCTGGATCCGACCGTCCAGGCACTGCGCGGCGACGATCTCCGCCTCGCCCTCCGGCGAGTACCATCGCTCCTGGCGGGGCGTCTGAACGTTGCCCGGCACGATCGCCGCCACCCGGATGTTGTCGCGGCCGAGGTCGCGGGCGAGCGCCCGGGTCATGCCCTCGATCGCCGCCTTGGCGGTCTGGTAGAGCGGCATCTCCGTCAGCCCGAGATGCCAACTGATCGATCCGAAATTGAGGATCACGCCACCGCCGGCGCGTCGCATGGGTGGGACCGCCGCCTGGGCCGCGAAGAACAGGTGGCGCAGGTTCACCGCCATCCGGTCGTCCCAGTAGGCGGGCGTCACGTCCGCGAGAGCGTGGCGGTCGTCGTTGCCGGCATTGTTGATCAGGACGTCGAGCCCGCCGAGGGCCGTGTCGGCCTCGGCCACCAGCGCGCGGACCGCCTCGATATCGGTCAGGTCGCAGCGCCGGTAGAGCGGGGCGTGCGCGGCGCCGGGCGCGAGGCGCGCCACCACGGCGCGGGCCGCGTCGTCCGCGATATCGCAGAACAGGACGCGGGCGCCCTGCCCGACGAAGGCCTCCACCAGCCCCTCGCCGATGCCCGAGGCACCGCCGGTCACGAGGACGCGCTTGCCGGCGAGGCTGGGATACCGCGCGCGCCGATCGCTCTTCGCCGTCATCGACCCTCCTCGACGTGGCTCGCCCGGCCGGAATTTGTCCGAGTTTATCACCGTGGCCGCGCGCGGCAACGGCGGCGCGGACGTCCGACATTCGCGAAACGTTAACGGTTCGCGAATGAGATCGCCGGGTCTTCTAGAAAGGAACACCCGATGCCCCTGCGCCTGGAACTCAAGCCGTTCGAGCGGCTGATCATCAATGGCGCGCTGCTCCGCAACGGCGACCGTCGCTCGACCTTCCTGATCGAGACGCAGTGCAAGTTCCTGCGCGAGAGCGAGATCATCACGGAGAGCGAGGCCGACACGGCCTGCAAGCGTCTCCACCTGACCCTGACGGTCATCTACCTCGCCGACGACCCGACGCAGGGCATCGACCTGTTCTTCCGGCAGGCCACGGACTTGCTGGGACTCGCGCCGGCCGCCGCCGGGCAGATCGCCGCGATCGCCCAGGCGGTGGAGGCCGGCGAGTATTACCGGTCGCTCAAGCTGAGCCGCAAGCTCGTCGAGTGGGAGGCGGCCGGCGCCGAATCGCCGGCCGAGGTGCCGGACGCCGCGGCGGCTCGCTGACCGGTACGCGGCCTCAGCCGGGATTGCCCTGCAGGCCGGCGGCGATGTGATTGTTGATCGACACCAGCGTGGCGATCTTCTCCGGCGTGGGAGCGATCATCGTGTCGATGCAGCTCTGGAGCACGAACACGCCCAGGCGTCCGACGCCCTGCTTCACGTCGGCGGGGAGCGGGTTCTCCGCGGACGTCGCCTCGGAGGTCAGCAGCGTCCAGACCCGCTGGTTGAACGACAGGGCCTCGTTGATGCGCCCGGCGTCGCCGCTGGCGAGCCCCTGGCTGGCGCCGATCAGCTTCTGCGCCGCCTTGAGCAGCACGGCGGATTCGGCTTCGCGGGGCGACAGCGCGCTGTGGGAGGTCTTGGCGTAGGCGTTGGCGGCGTAGTTCATCGGCGGTCCAGCCCCGTCGTCGGGCCTGCCACTGAGGCAAGCTAGCGCGTAGCTGTCGCAGATCAGGAGTTAAAAGCGCGTGAGCGCCGCATCCGCCATGATGCCGCCGGGTTGGTTATCGACGACGCTGTGCGGCCGAAAGGAACCGGCCCCCGGACCCCAACCCCGATGTTGAATTTCGTTCTCGGAACTGTTGCCGGCGGCCTGATCGCCTGCGTGCTGACCATCGCGGCAGCACGGCAACCCGAAGTGCAGTCCCGACTGGGCCTCGTGCCGGCGGCGCCGGCGACCCTGGCGGCGGTCACGAAACCGGCCGAACCCGATTGCGGCCGGAGGACGGAGCCGACCCCGAAGATCGGCTCCCAGGAGATGCTGTTCAACCGCCAGAGATTCTGGTCGGTCGCACCCTAATCAGAACGTGCCGATCAGCATGAGCAGCATCGTCGTGGCGACGGTGGTGCTGACGAAACCGCACAGGGCGGCCGCGAAGGACGGACCGGTGCGGGTGACGGTGGGCTCGATGTCGTTCGAGAGCGTGGCGGGGGTCATCGGCGCAGAACCTTCTCGGCGACCAGCGTCGCGCGTATCGGGGTGATGCTTCAGGAACGGGACGGCCGAGGTGCGATCGCGCACCCGGTCAGTCGCAGCGGTTGATTTTCTTGGCGATCCGCAGACCCCGCAGCTCGCTGCGGAGATCGATGGCCACGACGCCCTCTCCGCATCGCTCGAACGCGTCGCGGGCATCGTCGTAGCGGTCGCCCACCTCGTCGAGCGTGTCGCAGACGCGGTCATGGTTGCCCAGGCGGGCTTCCTGACGCGCCTGGAAGCGCAGGGCGTTCGCCTCGTCGACCTTGCGCTGGGCTTCGATGCAGGACGGCAGGGCCGACGCGGCGGAAGTCAGGGCGAGGCCTGCCAGGAGGCTGGCGAGGCAGCGGGTCAGAGTGACCGACTTGGCACTCACGGGAACACTCACACACGGTTTGTGATGGCAGATCCGCGGGCGGTCCTGCCGGGCTTCTCGGAGCGGCTCAGGTCCACTCCTTCTCTGTCCGCTGAAACAGTGAAGCTGACGTGAAAGTTCCGCCCCGAATCACCGCTTCCGGCGCAGTCGGGAGGTCAGGATTGCGGAGAGTGGCACGGGGGCCGCACCCATCGGATCGACGCCGACATCGTACTGCTTCGGCATCGGCTTGAGCTTCCCGTGGCTGTGGCCGTGGAGGTTCAGCGCGCCCCGGCTCATGCCGTTCCAAGTACGGAACGCGTAGTGGCAGAGTACCACCATCCGCCCCTCGACAGCGAGTTCCGCGTAGTGCCGGACCGACGCCCAGCCGGGAGCCGTGAGCGTGTCCGGCCCGTCGTTGTTGCCGGCGATCAGGTGCTTCTCGCCGTTCAGTCCGGCGAGGATCGCGCGGATCCGGTCACCGCTCGGGCCGAGGGCGAAATCGCCGAGGTGCCAGACCGTGTCGCCGGGCGCGACCGTCGCGTTCCAGGCCGCGATCAGGCCGGCATCGTGGGCCTCGAGGTCCGGGTAGGGCCGGTGGTCGAAGCGCAGCGCCCGCGGATCGCCGAAATGCGTGTCGCCCGTGAAGAAGATGGTCACCGGTCCGCTCCGCCTCGCCTCAGCGCCTTCCTGGGCGCCTTCCTCGACGCCTTCCTCGGCGCCTCGCCCGGCAACGCCGCCGGACTGCCGCCGAAAGCGGCGCGCGGCCGCGTTGTTCCCGCCGGCCCGCGTCCGCCTGGCGCGTTGACGGCCCGCGCGCCAGGGTCGAAGCCTCGTCGGGCGAGGCGCCAGCGGGAGGGCACGGGGCATGCTGGGAACGGTGGGGTTCGCGTTCCTGGCCGGCCTGCTCTCGGTGCTCTCGCCCTGCGTGCTGCCGCTGATCCCCATCGTGCTCGGCACGGCGGCGGCCGAGCATCGCCTGGGTCCGGTGGCTCTGGCGGCCGGCCTCGCCATCGCCTTCACGGCCATCGGGCTGTTCGTCGCGACGATCGGCTTCACCGTCGGGCTCGACGGCGACGTGTTCCGGCGCGCCGGCGCGGTGCTCCTGGTGCTCCTGGGCGTCGTGCTGATGCTGCCGCGGCTCCAGGCACGGGTCGCGACGGCGGCCGGCCCGGTTGGCGCCTGGGCGGAGGACCGTTTCGGCGGCGTCGGCTCCGGGGGATTGCCCGGCCAGTTCGCCGTGGGCCTGCTGCTCGGCGCGGCCTGGAGCCCCTGCGTGGGACCGACCCTGGGGGCGGCCTCGCTCATGGCGGCGCGGGGCGAGCATCTCGGGGGCGTCGCCCTGACCATGCTGGCCTTCGGGATCGGCGCCGCGGCCCCGCTGATGCTCCTGGGCCTCGTCTCCCGCGAGGCGCTGCTGCGCTGGCGCGGCGGCCTCGCCGCGGCCGGCCGGGCCGCGAAGGCCGCGCTCGGCGCCGTGATGGTCGTGCTCGGCCTGCTGGTGCTGACGGGCCTCGACAAGCGGGTCGAGGCCGCGGCCGTCGCGGCCTCGCCGGACTGGCTCAACGCGGTGACGACGCGCTACTGACTCCGCGAAGACCCCGCGAAGACCCCGCGAAGACCCCAGGTTATCCGGAACGGAGTTCGGCCATGAGCGATGCCCCCCGCCTGACCAGTCTCGCCCACGGCGGCGGCTGCGGCTGCAAGCTCGACCCGGCCACCCTGCGCCAGCTCCTCGCCCAGCAGCCGGCGGCGGGCCCGTTCGAGCGGCTCCTCGTCGGCAACGAGACCGCGGACGACGCGGCGGTGTGGGAGCTGGAGGACGGCACCTGCCTCATCGCCACCACGGACTTCTTCACCCCGATGGTGGACGACCCCGTCGATTTCGGCCGGATCGCCGCGACGAACGCCATCTCGGACGTCTACGCCATGGGCGGCCGCCCGCTCTTCGCGCTGGCGATCCTCGGGATGCCGCTCGGCAAGATCGACCCCGAGGTGGTCGCGCGGATCCTGCGCGGCGGCGCGGAGCAATGCGCCGCGGCCGGCATCCCGGTGGCGGGCGGCCACTCGATCGACGCGCCGGAGCCGATCTACGGTCTGGCGGTGATCGGGACCTGCCGCCGCGAGGCGGTGCGGCGCAACGCCGACGCGGTGGCCGGGGACGCCGTCCTGCTCACCAAGGCCCTCGGGGTCGGGGTCTACTCGGCGGCGATCAAGCGGGCGACCCTCGACGAGGCCGGCTACCGCGACTTCATCGCGACCACGACGCTGCTCAACCGGATCGGGACCGATCTCGCCGCCGAGCCCGCCGTGCACGCCCTGACCGACGTGACCGGATTCGGCATCCTGGGGCACGGCCTGGAGATCGCCCGCGGCGCCGGCCTCACGCTCACCCTTGAGGCCGACGCCCTTCCCCTGCTGCCGCAGGCGGAGGCGCTGGCGCGCGCGGGCGCGGTCACCGGCGCCTCGCACCGCAACTGGGCGGCGTTCGGCGAGGCGGTTGACCTGCCGGCCGACTTCCCCGAGTGGCGCCGCCATCTCCTGACCGATCCGCAGACCTCGGGCGGGCTGCTGGTGACCTGCTCGGCCGACCGGGCCGACGCGATCCTGGACCGCATCCGGGCGGCGGGCTATCCGGCGGCGGCCCGGATCGGCCGGATCGAGGCCGGCCCGGCGCGGATCCGCGTGGCGGCCTGACGGGCCGCCCGCCCCGAGAGGCAATCTTCAACCTTCCCGTCCACTCTGCCGCCCCGCACGAGACCCGAGCCGCCGCCAGAGCCGCCGTGACCGACGCCGCAGACATGTCACCGCCCGCCCACGGCGTCGCCGGCTGGCCGTTCGGGCGCAGCGCCGGCGCGCCGGCCCGTCCCGCGTCGCTCCCCGACGGGCGTCCGTGGCCGCGGATCCGCGTCGTCACGGTGGCCGGCGCGGGTGCCGCGCTCACCGAGACCGTCGCGTCGGTCCTGCGCCAGGGCTACCCGGAACTGCGGCACGACCTGCTCGACCCGGCGGCCGGCCGCGCCGCGGCGGCGCGCATCCTGTCGGTTCCCGATCCGGAGCACCTGTTCTGGCTCCGCGCCGGCGACCTGCTCGCGCCCGGTGCGCTGACCGCCCTGGCGCTGGAGGCCGCGCTCACCGGCGCCGACGCGGTGGCGGGGCTGCGCGTCCTGTTCGACGACGCCGTCCGCGGCCTCGACGGCCCCGGGGCCGCGGACGGCGGGATCCTCTGGCGGCGGGACGCCCTCGCGCACGCGATCATCGACGCCGACGGGACGCTCGATGCCGCCACCGCCTGGTCGGCGATCCCCGCCGACCGGCGGAGCCTGATCGGCCGCCCGATCCTGCTCCACAGGCTCGACGCGCCGCCGCCCCCGCCCGCCGCCGGCCTGTCGATCGTGTCGCTGACCGGGACCGGAACCCGTGGGGGCGCGGGCGTGGCCCAGCGCCGCCTCGCCGAGGCGCTGACGCTCGCGGGCCACCGGGTCGCGGAGGTGACGCTGAGCGGACGCCCGGAGGCCGCCGAGTGGCGCGACGACTTCCCGCAGGCGGAGGCCGCGGTCGCGGCGGCCGCCCCCGATCTCGTCCTCGCCGGCAACCTGCACGGCGCCACCCGCAGCCTCGACGTCGTCGGCCGCCTGGCGCGGCGCGGTCCGGTCGGCCTCGTGCTGCACGACCTCTTCCCCCTGACGGGTCGGTGCGCCCACCCCCGCGACTGCGGGCGCGCCGCCTCCGGCTGCGACGCCGCCTGCCCCGGCCCGGACGAGTACCCGGAGCTGGCGCCCGGCCGGATCGCCGGGATGCACGAGCGCAAGCGCGCGGTGCTCGCCGGAGCCGCGCCCGGATCCCCGACGCGACCCTCCGCCCCCTGGCTGCTGGCCAATTCGGACTGGACGCTGGCGCGGGCGCGCGAACTCGCCCCGCCCGGCAGCGTGATCGAGCCCGTGCGGCTGGCCTTCCCGACCGCCGTGTTCCGGCCCGGCGATCGCGCGGCGCTGCGCGGCACGCTCGGTCTGCCGGCCGACGACGTCCTGATCCTCGTCTCCTCGGTCATCGTCGACGGGCCCGACAAGGGCTTCGCCGATCTCCGGGCCGCGCTCCAGGCCGTGGCGGGCCCGGGCGTCGGCGTGGTGGCGGTCGGCCGGCTCGACGACCCGGCCCGGCTCGGCGTCGCGAACCTGTACGCGCCCGGCCTCATCGCCGACGAGGCGCTCCTGGCCGCGTGGTACGGGGCCTGCGACCTCCACGTCACCGCCAGCCGTCACGAGACCCTCGGGCAGACACCGATCGAGGCCGGTCTGTGCGGGGTGCCGACGCTCGCCTACCGCACCTCCGGCCTGACCTCGGCCGTGATCGACGGCGTGTCGGGCCGCCTCGTGCCGGTGCGGCCGGGCACCCTCGCCGAGTCGCTGGCGGCGTTGGTCGGCGACAGTGAGGCGCGCGCGCGGCTCGGCGCCTTCGCGCGCATCGCCCTGGAGAGCCGCTACAGCCCGGCCGCCTCCGCGCTGTCGCTGGACGCGGTCTTCCGGCGTCACGGTCTGCCGAGCGCGCCGACGGGCCCGCGCTTCGCCCCCGAGATGCTCGGGCACTTCCCCTTCGCTGCGGACCTGCGGGCGGGCGCGGCCGGCACCGTCCCGGCGGTCTCGCGCCCGCTCGTGCGCCGACTGCGGCGGGCCAAGCAGATGGTCTTCGGGCGTCGGATGCCGCTCCTCGTGCGCCGGTGCCTCTACCTCGCCGGCGCGCTGCGCCGGAGCCAGACGTGACGGCCCGCGGCGACAGGGCCGGCCACGTCGCCGGCGACAATGCGGACAGCGCGCGGGCGGCGCCGACTCGGCGACGGATCTACCTCGATCAGACCCATCTGCGCGCCCACGTGACGGGGATCGAGCGAGTCACCCTCGACCTGTTCGCCCCGGACCGGCTCGCCCCGCACGCGGTGCGGCCGGTGACCGCGGGCTCCCTGCCCGGCATGGTCGCCGCGCAGCAGCTCGGCCTGCCGGCGCGGGCGCTGATGGATCGGGACGCCCTGTTCCTGTTCCCGGGCTTCCCGCCCGGGCCGCTCTGCGCCGTCGCGGCGTCGCGCTGCCTGCTCTACGTCCACGACACCTTCCTGCTCACGCGGACGGAGGATCTGAGCCTTCGCAGCCGGCTCTACATGAGCCCCAGCTTCGCCCTGGCCCTGCGCTGGTGCCCGAACCTTTTCGTCAACAGCCGGACCACCGGCGCGGACGTGCGCGCGCTCTGCGCCAAGCGCGCCCGCGTCGCCCTGCTACGCCCTCCCGTCCGCGACGCCTTCGGGCTCGCGCACCTGCCGGGACCGGCTGCCTACGCGCCGGGCCGGCCGCTGCGCATCCTCGCCATCGGCACCATCGAGCCGCGCAAGAACTATCCGGCGACCCTCGCGCTGACGGCGGCGCTCATCCGTGCCGGTATCCCGGCGGAGCTCCACCTCGTCGGCCGGGTCGGCTGGGGACAGCACGCCTTCCTGGACGCACCGCCGCCGTTCCTGCACCGCCACGGGTACCTCGCCGACGCCGAGCTGCGCGCCCTCGCGGGGTCGTGCCACCTGCTGGTCTCCACCTCCAAGGCGGAGGGCCTCGGCCTGCCGCTGCTGGAGGTCCAGCACGGCGGCCTTCCGGTGGTGGCGCCGGACGACCCGGTGTTCCGGGAGGTCCTGGGGGCGTCGGCCCTGCTGATCCGGCCGGAGGAGCCCGACGCGGCCGCGGGCGCCCTCGCCGGCTTGATCCGCGACGGCGCCCTGGCCCGCGCCGCCGGAATGAGTCGGGCCAACGTGGCGCGCTGGAACGCGATCGCGGCCGAGGACGGCGCGCGCTTCCTGCGCTTCCTGGCCGGCGATCCCGCGGCTTACGATGCGCTGGAGTCAATTGTCGCACACGCGGGCACCGCCTGAGGCGACCTGCGTAGTCCCCAACAAATCGGGAACTTTTCACGCCCGATTGTCGTGACAGTCAGGACTGCATCTGTAAGCGATATCTGCCAGCTTCCTGAAGCAAGTGCCGCATCGGGGCGACACTACTGGTCCGGTATGTTGATTGCTGGGCTCCCGAAGAAGGCAGCGCCTCGGGCGGGCACCTGTTCCAGATCGGCACGGAGCTGGTCAGAAAGGGAACGGGCGACGGGGCGGGTGACGGGCGGCGGTCTCCGCCGAGGCAGGTCAGGGAGCGAGGCGTATGTTCGACTTCTCGACGCGGATGAGCGGCGAACGGCCCGTGCGGATGGTGCTGCCGCAGGTCGCGCCGCCGACGGACGGCCGCGTGATCCTGCGGCGGCTGTGGCGCGGCAGCGGCTTCATCGTGCTGGGCGGCCTGTTCATGGTCGCCGTCGCGGTGGCGCTCCTCGGCCTGATCCCGCCCCGCTACACGTCGAGCATCCAGATCCTGGTGGATCCGAGCGACCTGCGCGTCGTCGAGAACGACGTGAACGCGCGCCAGCCCCAGGCCGACAGCGGCGTGTCGATCGCCGAGAGCCAGGTGCGGGTGATCCAGTCCGACAGCGTCCTGCGCCGGGTGATCGCCAAGCTCCACCTCGACCAGGACGACGAGTTCGTGCTGCCGGACGGCAACAACCCGACCCTCACCTGGATCAAGGGCGCGCTGGGCATGCTGCCCCCGCCGGCGAGCCGCGACCCGGTCTTCACGGCCCTCGACACGCTGCAGAACCGGCTCACTGTCCGGCGGGCCGAGCGGACCTTCGTGATCGACGTCTCCGTTCAGTCGCGCGATCCCGAGAAGGCCGCCCGCATCGCCAACGCCGTCGGCGACGCCTACTTCGCCGAGGAGGCCGCGGCCCGGACCGAGACCGCGCGGCGCGCCTCCGACGCCCTGGCGGGGCGGCTCAACAGCCTCAAGCGCGACGTCGAGCAGGCCGAGAGCGCCGTGGTGCGCTACCGCGAGGATCACAAGCTCGTGGCCGCCAGCGGCCGCCTGCTCACCGACCAGCAGCTCGGCGACCTGAACCAGCAGCTCGTCACCGCCTCCATCAAGACCGCGGAGGCCAAGTCGCGCCTCGATCAGGCGCGCCGGATGCGCTCGTCGGATCCCAGCACCGCCCTTCCCGAAATGCTGCAGAGCCTGGAGATGCAGGCCCTGCGGCAGCAATACGCCACGCTGTCCCGCAACACCGCGGAGCTCGCCACCCGCCTCGGCGAGCGCCACCCGGCCATGGCCGAGCAGTACGCCCAGCAGCGCGACCTGCAGCGCCTGATCCAGCGCGAGAAGGAGCGGATCATCGAGACGACCCAGAAGGATTACGACCGCGCCGCCGCGAGCGAGGCCGCGATCCGGGCCAATCTCGACCGGGTGAAGAACGAGACCGCGTCCAGCGACCGGGCCTATGTCGGCCTGCGCGAGCTGGAGCGGACCCTCGACGCCCGCCGCGGCATCTACGAGGCCTATCTGAAGCGCGCCCGCGAGGCGAGCGAGCAGGAGCGGCTCAACACCACCAACGTCCGGATCATCTCGGCCGCGGTCCCGGCGCGCCAGCGGACCTTCCCGCCCTCCCCCAAGATCGTCCTGCCGGTGGCGCTCGTCCTCGGCCTGCTGCTCGGCGGCGGCATCGCCCTGCTGCTCGGCGCCGACAGCGACCGTCGCCGCAGCCTGCGCGCCGCCACCCGGCCGGCCGCGAGCTTCCGGGCCGCCGATGCGTGACATCGGCGAGATCAGCCTCTACCTGGGCGCTATGGATCCGGTCCTCGGGGAGGCACACACGGTGAGCGCCCCGGCCCCCGCGGCGTCCGAATCGCCGCAGACGGGCGCGACCGTCGAACTCTTCGGCTACCGGTTTCACACCGGTCCCGCCGCGACCCTCGTGGCCGACGTCGCGGCCCGGCGTGATGGTCGCCCGCGCATGATCGTGACGGCGAACGTCGATCACATCGTCCAGCTCAGCGAGAACGCGCCGTTCCGCGAGGCCTACGCGCGCGCCGCGGCCCGGACCCTCGACGGGATGCCGCTGGTCTGGCTGGCCCGGAAGGCGTGCGCCCAGCCCGTTCACCGGATAACCGGCCACGATCTCCTGGGCTGCGTCCTGGCCGACCCGCCGGCCTTCGCGCGGCGGGTCTTCTTCGTCTCCGCCCGACAGGACGCGGCGGACGCGCTGGCGACCCGGCTGCAGGCGGCGGGCCTTCCGCCCGGCGCCGTGGCGAGCGCCGTGCCGCCCTTCGGCTTCGAGCACGACGCGGCCTACAGCCGCGCCCTGGCGGAGCGGATCCGCGCCCACGGGACGACGCTGCTGGTGATGGGCGTCGGCGCGCCCAAATCCGAGATCTGGGTGGATCGCCACGGGCAGACGCTCGGCGAGCCGGTGGTCTTCTGCGTCGGCGACGCCCTCAACGTCGCCGCCGGGTTCCTGCCGCGCGCCCCGCGGCTGATGCAGCGCCTCGGGCTCGAGTGGATCTACCGGTTCCTGCAGGCGCCGCGCCGGCTGTTCCGGCGCTACTTCATCAAGTCGTGGCGCTTCATCGGCCTCGCCGCGCGCGACCAGTTCCGGCGGCGCGCCGGCTGACCTCAGCGCCGCTCCGCGAACAGGTCCGGCCGTCGCAATTGGAGCGCGAAGAGCAGCGTCAGCGACTTCATGTCGGTGATCGCGCCGCGGCGGCCCATGGCGGCCAGTTCCGGCAGCGGGATCTCGTGGACCGCCACGGCCTCGCCCTCGGCGGCGAGACCGCCGCCGGTGCCGGTCCGGTCGGCCTCGCCGTAGGCGGCGAGGAACAGGTCCATCCGTTCCGTGGAGATCCCCGGCATCGACCAGGCGCTGGCGACGAAGTCGAGGGCGCTGAGGCGCAGGCCCGTCTCCTCCATCGCCTCGCGCCGCGCCTCGTCCTCGGAGGCGCCTTCGTCGAGGAGCCCGGCCGGCACCTCGATGTGGCTCGGCGGCCCGCCCGAGTAGAGGACCGGCGCCCGGAACTGCGAGACGAGCGTGGCGACCCGCCGCTCCGGATCGTAGGGGAGCACCGCGACCGCCCGGCCGTGATCCTCCATCTCCCGCGTGATGCGGCTCCCGTCCTCCTGCATCACCTCGGCGACGAGGTAGCGCGCCCAGCCGTCATGTACGAGGCGCACGCCCCCGATCCGTGGTGCCATTCCGATCTCGCCTCGCTCCTGGAGCCCGACGGATCGTTCAGGAATGCGGCGGCCTTGCGGACACGGTGATGCGGAAGCGCAGGCGCCCCGCGGGCGGCCCCTCGAGGCGCTCGGCGGCGTCGAGGCGGGCGCCCTCCTCGCGCACGAGGTTCGGGATGTCGAGGGCGGCCAGTGGGTCGGTGCAGGTCACCACCAGCGTCCGGCCGGCGGCGAGGCCGCGCAGCGCCTTCCGGGTGCGCAGGACCGGGAGCGGGCATTTCAGGCCGCTCAGGTCGAGGTCGACGCAGTCCGGATCCTCGTCCCGCACGCCGGAAGCTCCCGAACCGGCGCGGATGCCGGCCCCGGCGCGTCATAGGCATCGCCGCGCTCCGGCGCCAGCGGCGTCCTCACCACACGTGATAGCCGAAGGCGGGTCCGGCATAGCTGTCCGGCGCCGTCCAGACATAGCGGGGACCGTTGTAGCCGTACTCGAAGCCGCGGCTCGGGACCGGCGTGTAGGCGTAACCGTAGCCGAACGGCGCGGGATAGCCGTACTCGCCGTAGTAGCTGTATTGCGGCCGCCCCCGCGCGGCCACGGTGCCGGCGATCCGGCCGCCGGCCCCGTGATGCCAGCGCCCCGGGGCCGGCCCAGCGCCCTCCAACCGCGCCAGGTCCGCCGCTCGCGCCGTGCTCGAGGCCACCGGAACGGAAGCCATACCGGCGAGGATGACGGCGATGATGCGGATCATGATGCGGCCTCTCCCCGGGCGTCGCGCCTTGTCAGAACGTTCTATTAGCAGGTTCCAACGGCGATTCGCGCGGGCGGCGTGAGCCGCTCAGCCGGGTGCTAGAAGACGCATTCCGTGAAGGCCGGACGCACGCAGGCGCCCCAGCGCCCCTCGTAGTCGGCGAGGAGATCCTCGGCTCGCGTCCGCCCGGCCGCGACAACGGCCTCGAGCGGCTGCAGGTAGATCACCTCGTCCCGGCCCTCGGCGTCGCGGCGGCCCCGCGCCCGGAGGCCCGCGCGGGCGATCGCCAGGGCCTCGGCGGCGACGGCCCCGAGCGTGGTATTGGCCACCGGCGTCGCGAGCCCCAGGCGCGGCGCCGTGGCGCGCGCGGCCTCGCGGTTGGCGAGGCTCCACCCCTTCACGAGGTCGATGGCCGCGTCGAGGGCCGAGTCGTCGTAGAGGAGACCGGTCCAGAAGGCGGCCTGGGCGGCGATCATGCCGGGGCCGCCGACATCGGCGCCGCGCATCTCCAGGAAGCGCTTGAGCCGCACCTCGGGGAAGGCCGTGGAAGCGTGGTTGGCCCAGTCCGAGACCGTGGCGAACTCGCCCGGCAGCTGGGGGAGCTTGCCGGCCATCAGGTCGCGGAACGAGGCGCCCGACACGTCGTGGTAGGTGTCGCCCCGCTTGACGAAGTACATCGGCATGTCGAGCAGCCAGTCGACGTAGGCCTCGTAGCCAAACCCCGCGTCGAAGGCGAAGGGCAGCATCCCGGTCCGGTGGGCATCCGTGTCGCGCCAGATCTCGGACCGGCGCGACAGGAAGCCGTTCGGCCGGCCGTCGGTGAAGGGCGAGTTGGCGAAGAGCGCGGTCGCGACCGGCTGCAGCGCCAGGGACGCGCGCATCTTGCGCACCATGTCGGCCTCGGAGGCGAAGTCGAGGTTCACCTGCACGGTGGCGGTGCGCAGCATCATGTCGAGACCGAGGGACCCGACCTTCGGCATGTAGCCAGCCATGATCCGGTAGCGGCTCTTGGGCATGACCGGGGTCTCGTCCCGGCGCCATTTCGGGCTCATGCCCAGCGTCAGGAAGCCGATTCCCAGGGGATCGGCCACCCGCTTCGCCGCGGCGAGGTGCGTGGCGAGTTCCGCCGCCGTGGCGTGCACGTCGGGGAGCGCCGCGCCCGACAGCTCGAACTGGCCGCCGGGCTCGATCGAGATCGCGCCGCCCGCCTCCGCCGACAGGCCGATGATGTTGCCGAGATCGAGGATCGGCTCCCAGCCGGTCTCGCGGGCGAGCCCCTCCAGGAGCGCCCGGATGCCGCGGTCCCCCTCGTAGGGGACCGGCGCCCGGTTCTCCCGATAGAACGGGATCTTCTCGTGCTCGGTGCCGATCGCGAAGCGCGCGCGCGGCTTCTCGCCCGCCGCGAACCATTCGATCAGTTCGGCGCGCGTGGTGAGCGGCGTGGTGTCGTTGCTGTCGCGCGCCATGCGCTGCCTGCCCGTGCGTCTGACTTGTGCCTGGGAACGGGCGCGCCGGACTGCTCCGGCGGATCCACCCGGTACAAACCCGCTCTCGCGAGCGGGATCCGGGCGGACACCCGCCCCCGACCCCGATGAGCACGCGGCGCAGGCGGCGTCCGATCCGGGACATAATCGAGCCGCCGTGAACCCACAACGCGGCGGTCTCGACCGGCGCGCCGCTTCACGTCTGATCCGGGGAAACAATCGACCGGCGCGGTCCTTCCATGTGCGCGGGCACACATGGATCGGGGCAGCGCGCGTCAGCGCGCGTCGCCGAGCACCGCCTGCACCAGCGTCAACACGGCGACGGCGGCGGTGTCGGCCCGCAGGATGCGCGGCCCCAGGGAGAGCGCCACGGTGTTCGGCCGCGCCCGGATCAGCGCCCGCTCCTCCTCGGAGAAGCCGCCTTCGGGACCGACCAGCACGGCGAGCGGAGGGGGCGCCAGCGGGTCGCCGGCCGCCCGCAGGGCCGCCACCGGGTCGCGCACGGGCGCGTCCTCGTCGCAGAACACGAGGAGCCGCCCGGGCGCGAGGCCCGCGAGTGCGGCCGGCAGGCGCTCGGGCTCCGGACAATCGGGAATCGCCAGGATCCCGCACTGCTCGGCGGCCTCGACCGCGTTGGCCCGCAGTCGGTCCATGTTCACGCGATCGCCCTGCGTGAACCGGGTGATGACCGGTCGGATCGTCCCGGCCCCCATCTCCACCGCCTTCTGCGCGAGATAGTCGAGGCGCGCGCTCTTCAGCGGGGCGAACAGGTAGTGAAGGTCGGCGCCCGCGGGCTGCGGACGCGTCTGCGCGGCGACGTGCAGGTCGGCGCCCTTGCGCCCGGTCTGAACCAGATGGGCGCGCCACTCGCCGTGGCGGCCGTTGAAGACCAGGACCGGATCGTCCGGCCCCCGGCGCAGCACGTTGAGCAGGTAGTTCGCCTGAGCCCGGTCGAGGGGCAGAATCACCCCCGCCGCGAGATCGGCCGCGACGTGGAGGCGCGGAGCGGTGAAGTCATAGGCCGGCATGGCGGCGTGGTCGCGCGGGCCGGCGGGCCTGTCAACGCGGGGACCGCGACCGAAAGTGTTGCCGAATGGTTACGAGCCCCGGTTTTCGGCAGCCAGTCCACCGGTGCATGGCGCAGCCGGTTTGCCGCTCGAATGACGCCACAATCCTATGGCGAACCCAACGGAACGGAAGAGAGCCGGCCGCTCGCGGATTCGGCAGGGGCGTCGAGGGAGTCGCGGAATGGCGAAGGGGAGTCTGAAGCTGGGGGCGGCGGTGCTGGTCGGCACCGTCCTGTTCGGCACGGCGGCGTTCGCGCAGAGCGCGGCACCGGAATGCGGTGCCATCCAGAAGACCCTGGCCGAGCGCAAGGCTCTGGTCGGCCGCGCCAATGCGGCGTCGCAGTCCAAGAAGAAGATGACCCCGCAGGAGGCCTGCGCCCTGTTCGGGAAGCTCCAGTCCAACGGCGCGGAGGGCATCAAGTGGATCGCCGCCAACAAGGAATGGTGCTCGATCCCCGATTCCTTCGCCGAGGGCTTCAAGGCCGACCACGTGAAGGTCAGCGGTATCCGCACCAAGATCTGCAGCGTCGCCGCCCAGGCGACCAAGATGGAGGCGCAGGCCCGCGCCCAGGCGCAGGCCCAGGCGGGCGGCGGCGGCGGCGGGCTGCTCGGCGGCCCGGGCTTGACCGGAAGCTTCAAGCTGCCGCAGGGCGCTCTCTGAGATCGTCTGAGAGGATCGCGGATCCGGCGCGGGTCCCCCCTCGGCAGCGGCGGGGGACTCACGTGCGGGACGACCGGAGATCCGACCGATGAACGGCACGGTGTTTGACGACGGGCGGCCGGCCGACGCGGTCTCCGGGCACTGGGTCGACCGGCGGGCGCCCCGGCCCTGGCGCCCGTACCTGCGCCTGGCTCGGATCGACCGGCCGATCGGCTGGTGGCTCCTCCTCCTGCCCTGCTGGTGGTCGGCCGCCCTGGCGGCGATCGCCGCGGACCAGGCCTTTCCCGACCCCTGGCACTGCCTGCTCTTCCTGATCGGCGCCGTGGCGATGCGCGGGGCGGGCTCGACCTACAACGACATCGCCGACCGCGACCTCGACGCGCAGGTCGAGCGCACGCGCCTGCGCCCCCTGCCCTCCGGGCAGGTGCGGCCGCGCCACGCCGCCCTGTTCCTGGTGATCCAGGCCCTGATCGGGCTGGCCGTCCTGCTGCAGTTCAATGCGGAGGCGGTGATCATCGGTCTCTGCTCGCTGCTGCCGGTGGCGATCTACCCGTTCATGAAACGGGTCATGCCGCTGCCGCAGGCGATCCTGGGACTGGCCTTCGCCTGGGGGGCTCTGATGGGCTGGGCCGCGGTGTTCGCCCGCCTCGATCCGCCGGCGCTCCTGCTCTACGCGGGCGCCCTGTGCTGGGTGATCGGCTACGACACGATCTACGCGGTGCAGGATATCGAGGACGACGAGATCGCGGGGATCCGCTCCTCGGCCCGCCTGTTCGGCCGGCACGTGCGGCTCGCCGTCGGGCTCTGCTACGCGCTGGCCGCCCTGTTCGTGGTGCTGGCCGCGTGCGGGGCCGGAGCGGGGCTCGTCGGGTATCTGGGGGTCGCCGCCTTCGCCGGGCACCTCGCCTGGCAGGTCCTGTCGCTGCGCGAGCGCGACGGGCGCGGGGCTCTCACGCTGTTCCGGTCGAACCGGGACGCGGGCCTGATCCTGTTCGTCGGCCTCACCGCCGACGCGCTGCTGCGCAACCTGTTCTAGGCACCGTCGGCACCCTCAGGTGCGGGCGATGATCTCGTTCTCGCCGCGGAAGATCTGCGGGCGCGCGGGCAGCCGGCCCGTCTTGCGGCGGGCCAGGAAGCGCGGGCGACGGCGGCCGAGACCGGCGTGGCGGCGACGGATGCGGACCTGACCGAGAATCAGCCGGCCGATCTGCTGGGAGACCGGGACGAGGAGGCCGTCCTCCCGGACGATCATCCGCACGAGGCCCGCCCGCGCCGCGATGTCGCGCCACAAGGCGACCACGTCGTCCTCCTCGAAGCTGCCGAGGCGCTGCAGCACGTCGCCTTCGGCGTCGACGAGGATCAGGCTGAACCGATCGGCGCCCACGATCTCCGCGTCCTCGGTGGCGTAGGCGAGCGCGATCCCGACCGCCCGGCGCGCGCCGGGGGTGCGGCCGATCACCGGCAGCGGCGAAGCGACGAAGCGGGGCGCGGTGTCGGCACCGTGCATCGGGTGTCCTGCGTGGCTTTTGTCCGTGGCCGGGGAAGTGTTCATCGGTCCGAGTCCCTGGAGCAAGTGGCGACCCCTGTCGGGCCGTCCGTTATGCCAAGCAAAATCGCACCCGAACTCCTCCGCACCGCTTAAGAGCCGTCGTTAAGCGAATCTGGACAGCGCTGTCATTTGCGGAATGCTCAATGCTTCCTTGAATGCTCAACATTTCCTTGCGCAGATCGGTCGTTATCGATCGATCAACCAGCATCCTTGTGGCGCTGCGGGCGCCGCCGTACAACGGGGCGACCAGGCGCGCGATCCTCCGCGCCGGGTCTTCTCAGCCCGACCGGGTGAGCCCAAGCGGGCCCGGACGTCCGCCCGCCGGACGGGCGGGCCGGCGGGGCCCTCGCGGGCCGCACGGATTCCACGCGGAGCGCGATGCCAGAGCCTCTCACCGACGATGCCGTATCCGCCCTGATGCCGGAGTTGCGCGCCGTGATGCGCGAGGCCGCCGACATCGCGCGGCCGTTCTTCAGGCTCGGCGGGCAGACTTCGGCCCGCATCTGGTCGAAAGCCGGCGGCTCGCCTGTGACCGAGGCGGACGTCGCGGTCGATGCCTTCCTGAAGGTGCGTCTGAGCGCCCTCGTGCCGCGGGCGGCATGGCTGTCGGAGGAGACCGCCGACGACCCGGCGCGCCTCGGCCACGACCTCGTGTGGATCGTCGATCCGATCGACGGGACGCGGGCGTTCCTGTCGGGCCATCCGGACTGGTCGATCGCGGTGGCGCTCCTGTCGGGCGGCGAGCCGCTGATCGGCTTCGTCCACGCGCCGGTGGGCGACGCGGATTACGAGGCCGTGCGCGGGCGCGGCGCGACGCGGAACGGCGAACCGATCCGCGTCGATACCAGGCAGAGCCTGCCCGGCGCCCGCGTCACCGGCCCGAAGCCGATGCTCGACCGCCTGGCCCGGGGCGCCGGAGCGGACCCGGATTTCGAGGTGATCGCGCGGATCCCGTCCCTCGCCCTGAGGCTCGCCCGCGTGGCGGACGGGACGGTCGATATCGGGATGATCTCCGGGAATGCCCGCGACTGGGATCTGGCCGCCGCCGACCTCGTTCTGCGCGAGGCGGGCGGCGTGGTCTGCGATTTCTACGGGGCGGCGACGCCGTACAATCGCGCCGACCCGGTGCACGGCGAGTTGCTCGCCGCGCCGTTGGGTCTGCGCGACCCGGTGCTCGCCGCCTGGGACCGCTGAGGCCGAGGCCCCGCGTGTCCGCGGCGAGCGGCCTCAGGCCGTCGCGGTCTCGCGGATCTTCACCGCGGCGGGCGCGAGCCCGAGACGCTCGGCGAGATGCCAGTGCAGTTCACGCGGGGAGTGGTAGTTGTAGGACCGGTCGATCAGGTCGCTGAGATCGGCCCCGGTCTGGTCCGCGGTCTTGGCCCGCGCCAGCTTGCCGACCCGGAAGGTCGGGGCATCGGTGACGGGGGAACGGACGCCGCGGCGCCGTGTGTACTCGAATAACATCACTGTCTTTTCTTTTCTTTTCTTTTCTGGACCGGACGTTGGCTGCGCCCGGCGTCGTTTCTGGGATATTGCCTCCGACGCGACCGGAACCCGGGTAGTCTCGCCCGGGCAGGCAGCGTCGGAAGGGGGAACCGCGTCTGGCGGCCGCTTCATGCGCCACCCGCAATCCTCAGTTGCACACTTCGGCGCACTGAGGGCGCGGGAGGCGCCTCGGAACCCGCGACGGTCAGGCCGCCTGCAGGTTGCCGGCGGCGTCCTTGCCGCTGCGCTTGTCCGTGAGGATCTCGTAAGCGATCCGCTGGCCTTCGATCAGGTTGCGCATCCCGGCGCGCTCGACGGCCGAGATGTGGACGAACACGTCCTTGCCGCCATCGTCGGGCTGGATGAAACCGTAGCCCTTGGTCTCATTGAACCACTTCACAGTGCCGGTATTCACGTAGTGTACCTCGTTCGTCCATAGGCCATCCGCGCGGCACGAGGGCCGCGTGATGCACCACGGTCTTTCTGGATTTGGCCAGTGCGGCGGGGCGCGAGTCGCTGAACCTTGAACAGCGTCAGCCTCGGTGGATAAGCCCCCCGAGGACGTATTTAGGCGCAGGCTGCGGCCGCAACAAGGCATGGGCGGCGTATCATCTGCGTCGCAGGCCGGGATCGGGAGGGGGCCGCGCGGCACCGCCCCCTGTGATTCCGGGCATTCACGATGCATATACGGAATGCGCTCAAGCAGTTAAGGCGCGTGGCTCTGGACGATACATGGCAGGCATCTCGGTCTCGCTGGACGGTGCGAACATCCAGCTCTCCTTCCAGAAGGACGATCAGGCGACGGCGGTGGTGATGGATGCCCGCGCCGCCCGGGCGCTGGTGCGCGCCGTCGGGCAACTCCTCACGGCGATCGACGATACGGACGAGCCCGACATGGCCGACGAGATGGGCGACGAGGAGGTCGCCATGCTCGACGTGACGTCGTCGGCCATCGAGGTCGGTACCGACGACGAGGGCCAGGCGGTGGTCGCCCTGCAGGCCGGCGCTCTGCCGCCGTTCCAGCTCCGCCTGACGGACGAAGAGGCCCGCCACGTCGTGACGAGCCTCTCCGAGATCCTCAATGCCCCGCGCGACGTGCGGACCTCGCACGGCGGTCACTGACGGCCGGGCGCACCGTCGTCGCGGGCGCCGTCACATGCGCGTCCCGGGATCCGTCGGCGTGCCGGGGAAGATGTCCGGCTCGGAGCCCGGACCGCCGGGTTCGCCGATCCCCGGATCGTTTACCGGATAGGGCGTGCGCGGGCCGGTCGGGCCGATATCGGGCTCCTCTTCGGGCGTCGGTGGGGGCGGTGGCAGGTCGCCGGGCGTGGGCTCGGGAAGGCCGGGATTGGCCATGACGCGACTCCTAGTGGCTGGGATGGGGACCAACGGGCCGCCTTCGCGGGGGTTCCGATCACCGGTCCGGCGTCCGCTCCCGGACGCGGCCGGGCGGCCGAGGGCCGCGGGAACGGGCGGCACGAGCCTCCGTTAGCCGGGCAGATCCCCGAACCGGAGACCCGCCATGCCCGACATCCGCCAAGCCAAGATCCTGATCCTCGCCACCGACGGCTTCGAGGAGAGCGAGTTGACCGTCCCGCAGGCCAAGCTGGCCGAGGCCGGAGCCGCGGTGACCGTCGCCGCCCCGCAATCGCGCCAGAGCAAGGGCACGATCCGCGGCTGGGACAAGACCGACTGGGGCCGGGAGGTCGCGGTCGACACCGACCTGGAGCAGGTCGACCCGGCATCCTACGACGCCCTCGTCCTCCCGGGCGGCCAGATCAACCCGGACAAGCTCCGGCTCGAGCCCCGGGCCCTCGCCCTGATCAGGAGCTTCCTGACGTCCGGCAAGGTCGTGGCCGCGATCTGCCACGCCCCGTGGCTGCTGATCGAGACCGGCGCGGCCAAGGGCCGCGACCTGACCTCGTTCAGCTCGATCCGGACCGACGTGATCAATGCCGGCGGCCGCTGGCACGACAAGGACGTCGTGACCGACCACGGCATCGTCACGAGCCGCAACCCGGGCGACCTCGACGCCTTCTGCGCGAAGATCGTCGAGGAGATCCAGGAGGGCGGCCACGGCGCCCGCCAGCTGGCGGCGTGACCCGCGGGGGCGCCGGACGACCGGCGCCCCCGCTCAGCCACGGCCGCGCTCGCCGGTGACTTCCAGCACCGTGCAGCCGCGGATCGGGCGGCCGTACTCGTCCGCGCCCTCCACGGTCACCCGGTGGGCGCCCGGGGCGAGGTCGTCCGGGAGCCGCGCCGTCCAGATATGGGTCGAGGGCACCGCCTTCACCCAGCTCTTCTTCGTCTCCGGGTAGCGCTCGTAGAGCTCGGTGACGAACGGGTCGGGGCGGCGGGTGCGCGCCATCGGCCGGGGCGTCGCGTCCCCGACCCGGAACGCGAGGCGCGTGCGCGGGCCGCCGTCGAACACGTTCACCACCAGGGTCGTGTCGGCGAGCGCGTCCTGCGGCACCGGCGGCCGCAGCCCCTGCACCGGCCGGGTCCAGCGCACCACCTCGGGCGCGCCGGCCCGCAGCTCGCTCTCGAACAGGATCCGCATGGTCTCGTCCGGCTGACCCTGCGCGGCGACGTAGCGCGTCGTGTAGTCGGTGCCGCGGATCGACAGGACGTGGAACCCGTTCGGCGTGCCGTCGCGGCTGTCGGCCGAGGGGATGCCCGTGCGGGTGTCGGGACCGCTCCACCACGAGCCCGAGACAGCGGTGAGCACGTGATGGTGGTGCCCGTCGGCGAGGTAGTGGTGCTCGGTCGTGTGGGTGTGGCCGGCGAGGCTCAGCACCTTGCGGCCGGCGAGCAGGTCGAGGAGCGCGGCGCGGTCCGTGGTGTGGGTGCGGGGCTCTTCGGGGCCTGTCTCGGTGTGCAGGGGGATGTGCATGGCCAGCACGATCAGGTCGTCCCGCGGGATCTCGGCCAGGAGGTTGCGCAGGAAGGCCAGGCCGCGGTCGCCGATCCGGCCCCGGTAGGTGTTGGCGCCCACCGGCACCGGCGGCCCGAGCCACTCGACGTTGTCGAGCATCACGAACCACGCCCGGCCGTGCCGGAACGCGTAGGTCGGCGCGCCGAACACCCGCTTCCAGGTCTCGCGGCTGTAGCGCGCGTCCGGCGCCTGCATGTTGAGGTCGTGGTTGCCCGGCAGGCTGTACCAGGGCAGGCCGATCCGCCCGACGATCCGGTTGGACCGGCCGTAGAGCGAGAGATCGTCGAACAGCACGTCGCCTGTGGTCAGGCCGAAGGCGGCCGGGATCGCCATGGCGCGGGCGACCGCGGTGTCGCGCACGTGGTCAAGTTCGAACCGGCTCTCGGGCTGGGGATCTGTGAACAGCACGACGTCGAAGTCGTCCGGCTCGTCCGCCCGGGTCAGGGTGAAGTCGATCGAGGCCGGGAGCGGCCCGGTGGGCGCGAGGCCGCGATAGCGCAGGCCCAGCTCGGCGGGCGTGCCCCCGGGCTGGTGGATGTAGGAGTGGCGCGGCACGTTGTCGGCGTCGCGCGGCAGGGCGTAGCCCGGCGGCTTGATGACGAAGACCGCGCCGTCGCCCGGCATCGGCAGGCGGTAGCGGCCGCGGTCATCGGTCCGCGCGATCTCGCGACCGTTGGACACCAGCACGCCCGGCAGCGGGATCGGCTCCGCGCCGGCCGCGTCGCGCGCGGAGACGATCCCGGTGGCCTCGGCGGCCTCGGCGGGCTCCTGCGCGCCGGCCCGGCCCGCGACAAGGCCGAGGGCGGCGGCGCCCGCCATGGTGCTCCGGCGGGTCAGGCCTCCGGGCTGGGTGTCGCGCGACATCGATGGCTCCTGCACGGCTTCGCGGCGCGGCGTCCCGCGGGAGGCCGGCAACCGGCATCCGGGACGCTGCCTCCGCGGCCAATCAGACGCGTTTGACCTCCGGATGACAGGCGCGGCCCCGAACGCGCGAGGCCCGCGCCTCGGCAGAGGTGCGGGCCTCGGATCGGGTTCGACGGGCGGGCGTCGCCGGGAGCGGCCGGCGCCCGCGGGTCCGACTACTCCTCGTCGCCGGGCTCGAAGGTCTGCGGCATCGGCTCGGCGCTGGCGACCGGGGTCGGCGCGCCGATGGTCGAGGGCACGTTCACGCCGTCACGCTTGTAGATGTCGTCGCGGAACTGGACGATGCCGTCCGGGGTCGACCAGGCGGTGATGTAGGTCCAGTAGACCGGCACCGGCTGGGAGATGTTGGCGTCGATGCGCTTGCCGCTCTCGATCGCCTCCTCGACCTTCTGTCGGTCCCAGCCGGGCGTATCCTTCAGCAGCCACGTGATGTACTCGCGCACGTTCTGCACGCGCACGCAGCCCGAGGAGATGAAGCGGAAATCGTCGCCGAACACGCCCTTGGTGTTCGTGTCGTGCATGAACACGCCGTAGGGATTCGGGATGTTGATGCGGACGATGCCCATCGAGTTGAAGTCGGCGCCCGAATCCTGCCGGTAGGTGTAGCGGGTGCCCTCGTCCGAGAACCAGTTCACCGACTTCGGCGAGACCTCGGACCCGTTCGACAGGATCCGGATCTTGTTGTCCGTGAGGTAGTTCGGATCCTTCTGCATCTTCGGGATCAGGTCCTTCTTCACGATGGAAGCCGGGACCGTCCAGGTCGGGTTGAAATTGATCTGCGTCGCCTTGGTGTTCATGATCGGCGACTGGCGGTCGATCTTACCCACGCCGGCGGCGTGGAGCGTGACGACCTGACCGTTCTCGACCGTCTCGACGAGCGCGGCCGGGATATTGGTGATCACGAAGCGCCGGCCGAGATCGCCCGAGTAGGAGCGCAGGCGCACGACGTTGATCTCGAGCTGGCGCAGGCGCACGTCGGCGGGCACGTTCATGGCCTGCTGGGTGGCCATCGTCATCGCGCCGGTCTGGCTGAGGCCGTGCCGGGCCTGGAACCGCTTCACGCCCGCGGCGACGTACGAATCGTACACGCCCGAGCCGCCCGCGGCCGGATCGAGGTCACCGGTGACGATCAGGCGCTGGCGGATGGCCGCCACGGCCGGGCCGCGCGAGCCGATCCGCAGGTGGTCGGCGCCGGACACCTGCCGCCAGCCACCGCGGGCGACGATGTCCTTGTAGCGCTCCACCATCTGCTCGGTGGACGTCACGGTCTGGGGCGAGAGGATCGGCACTGTCTCGCGCTGCACCTGCATGCCGGCGGGTGAGGCGTAGTCCTGCGCCCACTCGGCCTGGGCATAGTTGCCCTGATCGCGGGCTTGGGCGCCGCCGATGCCGAGCGCGCCGAGGGCGGCGACGCCGAGGATCGCGGGGAACCGGTTTTGTGCCTTCTTGCGCATCGGTCGCTGGCTCTGGTCCGGGGTTCGTCAGGTCGTGACGGGAGCG
This sequence comes from Methylobacterium sp. D54C, assembly GCF_053345595.1. Classification (NCBI taxonomy): domain Bacteria; kingdom Pseudomonadati; phylum Pseudomonadota; class Alphaproteobacteria; order Hyphomicrobiales; family Methylobacteriaceae; genus Methylobacterium; species Methylobacterium sp. D54C. The sequence goes on along the minus strand of NZ_JBKFAK010000002.1, from coordinate 450,951 downwards.
GATTGTCTCGGGCGCCACGGTGTCGGGATGGCGTTAAGACTCCCTATCGAAGGGGCCGGAATGTGGCATCGCCGTGCGCCAGCGCACGCGGCGTCCGTCTGCGGCACCCTGGCAACAGCCATCGCCGCGCCGGTGTGGCAGGGATGCCATAGCGGTCCGGTTCGGACGGCGCGCGGGAGCAGCATGGATTCGGGCGAGGCCCTTTCGGATCGACGTGTCGGGCCGGCCCTGCGGGCCGTCGTCGCCCTGCTGGCGCTCTACGCCCTGCTGCTCCAGGCCTTTCTCGGCGGCCTGATGCCGGTGCCGGCGGCGACCGACGGCCTCTGCGCGCAGCATGCCGACGCGTCCGCTCCACCGGGCGCGCCCGTCCCCCACGACCACGGCGATTGCTGCACGGCGGCCCAGGCCACCGGCCCGGCGCTCCCGCCGCGCCCCCCGTCCGTCGGCTTCCGATGGGTCGCGACCGCGGACCTGCGGCCGGCCTGGCCCCTCAATCGGAGCGTCGGCGCCCGCGCGCCGCCCGGCACCATCGCGTCCCCGAGGGGGCCGCCGACCGCCTGAGCGATCACCACCTCTCGGATCCCTCAGGACGGATGTATTCCCATGAAGACCCTTGTCTCGGCCGCCCTCGGCCTCGGGCTGCTCGCCTCCGCGGCGCAGGCCCACGCGGTGCTGGAACGCAAGCAGGCAGCCCCCGGCGCCTCGTATCGCGGCGTCGTCCAGATCATGCACGGCTGCAACGGCAAGCCGACGACCCGCGTGAGCGTCACCATCCCGGAGGGCCTGATCGGCGCCAAGCCGATGCCGAAACCCGGCTGGACCCTCGCGACGACGCGCGGACCCTACGCCAAGACCTACGCGACCCATCACGGCACGGCCGCGGAGGGCGTGACGTCGATCACGTGGAGCGGCGGCTCCCTTCCGGACGATCAGGTCGACGAGTTCACCTTCCTGGCGCAGGTCGCCGGCACCTTCGAGCCCGGCGCGACCGTCTACGTCCCGGTCCAGCAGGATTGCGCGGAGGGCAGCTATTCCTGGTCGGAGATCCCCAAGGCCGGTCAGGACGCTCACGACCTGAAGGCGGCCGCGCCGTCCTTCCGGATCGTCCAGGTCGCCCAGGCGGGCGGCGCGCCGGCCGCGGGGACGGCCGCGGCCGCGACGACCGTGAAGGCCGGTGACCTGACGATCGAGACGCCGTGGCTGCGCGCCACGCCGAACGGCGCCAAGGTCGCCGGCGGGTACGTGCGCATCACCAACACGGGGAGCGCCCCGGACACGCTCACGGGCGCCACGGTGCCGTTCGCCAAGAGCAGCGACATCCACTCCATGTCGATGGAGGGCGGCGTCATGAAGATGGCGCCGGTCACGAACGGCCTGACCATCAAGCCCGGCGAGACCGTGGAGCTGAAGCCCGGCGGCTATCACCTCATGTTCGAGGACCTGACCGGCGCGCCGAAGGCGGGCGAGACGGTCGCCGGGACGCTCACCTTCCAGCGCGCCGGCGCCGTGCCGGTGACCTTCACGGTGGCGCCGATCGGCGCGGGCGCGCCGGGCGGCCAGCACCAGCACCAGCACTAGCCGCCCGGGACGGAGCTTCGGCCGCCGGGCGACAGCCGTGACGCGAGCAGATCCACGAGGCCGGGCCGCCGCGGCGCCCGGCCGTCGCGGCCGCGCGGACCTTCGGGTCGCCCCCGCGCGGCCGGCACGCGCGCTCGCCCGGATCGTGGCGCTCCTCGCCCTCTACGCCCTGGCGCTGCAGGGCGTCCTCGGCGGCCTGGCCTCCGCCGCCGCGGGGCCGGACCACGTCCTCTGCCTCGCCGACGGCGGCCCGACCGATCTGGCACCGACCGGCAAACAGCTGCCGGCCCCTCACCGCGGGGATTGCTGCGTCGCCTGCCACGCGGCCGGCCCCGCCACCCTGCCCAGGCCGTCGGCCGTCGCCGCCGTCCCGGTCGCCCGACCCGTCGCGGCCGCCGCCCCACGGCCGCGGCGCGTCGCCCTCCCGCGGGCGCCCCCGCGTCCCGGCCTCGGAGCCCGCGCCCCGCCCGTCGTCTGACCGATCGCCCCGCCTTCCCGATCGCCAGACACGGATCCCGCCCCATGCCCCGCCAGTTCCGGGCCGGCCGCCGCGCCGCGCTCCTGCTGTTCACCTGCGCGACGCCGGCCGCGGCCCAGGCACCGTCCGCCGCCTCGGTCACCCTGTCCGAACTCAGCGTCGTCGGCGCCGCCGCGACGGACGCGCCGTCGGACGAGACCCGCGGCTCGCTCTCGGTGCCGAGCGTCGACCGCCAGAGGGCCGCCCTCGCGGGGACCGTCGGCTCCGTGGCCTTCGTCGACGCCGCGGCGCTCCAGGACCGCTACACCAACACGCTCCGCGACGTGCTCAAGGACGTGCCCGGCGTCTACGTGCAGGAGCGCTACGGGCAGGAGCTGCGCCTGTCGGTCCGCGGCTCCGGCATCGCCCGCGCCTTCCACCTGCGCGGGCTGGAGCTGCTGCAGGACGGGATCCCGCTCAACCTCGCGGACGGGAGCGGCGACTTCTATCAGGTCGACCCGCTCGCCCTGCGCTCGGTGGAGGTCTACAAGGGCGGCAACGCCCTGACCTTCGGGGCGACGACGCTCGGCGGCGCCGTCAACGCCGTCACACCCACGGCCTACACCGCGCTGGCGCCCAACATCCTGCGGGTCGACGGCGGCAGCTTCGGCACGATCCGCGAGCAGGCGCAGATGTCCCGCATCGACGGGCCGCTCGACGGTCTGGTCAACGCGACGCTGACCAATTCCGACGGGTTCCGCGCCCACGAGGCCCAGGCCACGAAGAACTTCAACGCCAATATCGGCTACCGGATCGCGCCCGACATCGAGACCCGCTTCTATCTCGGCACCTACCTCACCGATCAGAAGCTCCCGGGCACCCTGACCCTCGGCCAGAGCCTCTCGACGCCGACGCTGGCCAACCCCACGGCGATTACCGGCAACCAGTCCCGCAAGGTCGAGACGGAGCGGATCGCGAACCGCACCTCGTTCCTGCTCGACGTGGGCAAGCTCGACGTCGACACCTGGGCGATCCACAAGAGCCTGTACCACCCGATCTTCCAGGCGATCGACCAGGACGGCTGGACCTACGGGATCAGCCCGCACTGGGCCGGGACCTTCGAACTCGGGGGTTTCCGCGACGACGTGGTGCTCGGCCTGCGCGCCTTCGCGGGCCAGAACTCCGCGCTGCAATTCGTCAACGTCCGCGGGCAGCGGGGGGCGCAGACGCTCAACGCCCTGCAGAGCGCCTCGAGCCTCGAGGCCTACGGCGAGAACCGCTTCTGGTTCCTGCCGGACGTGGCGCTGATGACCGGCGCGAAGGCGTTCTCGTCGAACCGGACCTTCAGCGACAAGGGCGGGCTGCCGGGCAACCCGAACCCGCGCTTCGCCGACGTGACCTACGCGGGCGTCAACCCGAAGGTCGGCCTGCTGTGGCAGCCGCGGCCCGACATCCAGATCTTCGGCGACGTCGTCCGGTCCCGGGACGTGCCGGACTTCTCCGACCTCGTGCAGCAGAACCTCCTGAGCACCACCTTCGTGCCCCTGCGGGCGCAGCGCGCCTGGACCTACGAGGCCGGCGCCCGCGGCCGCGTCGACCGCCTCGCCTTCGACGTGACGCTCTACCGGTCGGACCTGCGCGACGAGCTGATCAACTTCGCGACCAATCCCGGCCTCAACATCCCGGCCGCCACCTTCAACACCCCCCGCTCCGTCCACCAGGGAGTCGAGGCGGCGCTCACCCTGGACCTCGTCCGCGACCTCGCGGCGGCGGGTGACGGGCTCAGCGTGACCCAGATCTGGACCCACAACGACTTCCGGTTCGTCGGCGACCCGGTCTTCGGCAACAACCGCATCGCCGGGATCCCGGCCGACGTGCTGCGCACCGTCCTGAGCTACCGGCACCCGCGCGGCTTCCACGTCGCGCCGTCGCTCGACTGGGTGCCGCAGGGCGCCTTCGCCGATCACGCCAACACCCTGCGGGTGCCCGGCTACGCCCTGCTCGGTGTCGAGGCCGGCCTCGATCTCGCCGACGGCGTCGCCCTGTTCGTGGATGCCCGCAACCTCACGAACGCCCGCTACGTCTCGGACATCGCCGTGGTGGCGAACGCCGCCGCGACGGCCGGCGGCCCGGCCGCGCTGGCCGCCTTCTATCCCGGGAGCGGCCGCAGCGTCTTCGGCGGTATCCGGGCCTCGTTCTGAGCGCGGGTGCCGCCATCCGCGGCACTTCTCCAGATCCCGGGCGGCGGGTTAAGGTTAAAAAAACATGAACCCTGCTGTCCGGGCCAATCGGCGCTAGGATTGCGGCGTCGTCCGAAAGCCACGGACGGAGCGTCCCGGATCGGAACGAGCCGGGCCGTCGGACGGCACAGGAGAGGCAGATGAACGGCTTCGATGTCACGTTCCGGGACGATCAGGACTGGGTCGATTTCGGCAGGTCCTACGTCAACTCGGAAGCCTTCAAGGCGCTGTTCCGCGACGGGATGACCCTGGTCGAGGAGACGGCCGCCTATCTCGACGGCGAGGGCCGCGACGAGTCGCGCCTCGTGTCCCGGGACGCGACGCTCAGCTACGCGGCCGAGAGCATGCGCCTGACCACGCTGCTGATGCAGATCGCCTCGTGGCTGCTGGTGCAGCGCGCCGTCGCCGAGGGCGAGATGACCCCGGCCGAGGCCCTCCTGGAGAAGCACCGGGTCAAGCTCGGCACCGCCGAGCCGCCGAAGCAGCAGGATTTCAACCTGCTGCCGATGCGCCTGCAGCAGCTGATCCTCCGGGCCCGTCGCCTGCACAGCCGCATCCTGCACCTCGACGCGCTGATCGCCGAGGACCGGCCGACGCCCCAGCCGGTGGAGAGCCCCGTCGCCGCGCAGCAGGGCCTGCTGCGGATGGCCTTCCGCATGAGCGAGGGCTGAGCGGGGGCCGGGCGACGCTCCGGGGAGCGCCGCCGCCGCGCGTGGCCGGCGTCCCGGCCCCGACGCTCAGAACGCCGGGAACTGGCCCGGGAACTGCTCCTTCAGGATCTGGCGGATCGCGTCGTTCTGGAAGGCGCGGACCAGCTTCGGCACCCAGGGCTTGCCCGTGTCCGCTTGGCGGACCACGATGACGTTGTTGTAGGGGTTGTCGACCTTGGACTCGATCGCGATGGAGTCCTTGCCGGGGATCAGGCCGGCATCGACGGCGTAGTTGGTGTTGATCACCGCGGCGTCGAGATCCTCGAGGCTGCGGGGCAGCTGCGCGGCGTCGACCTCCTGGAACTTCAGGCGCTTGGGATTGTCGACGACGTCGAAGACCGTCGGCAGCAGGCCGACCCCGTCCTTCAGGCGGATCAGCTTCTCGGCCTGCAGCAGCAGGAGCGCCCGACCGCCGTTCGACGGGTCGTTGGGGATGCCGATCTGCGCCCCGTCCTTCAGGTCTCCAACGGCCTTGACCCGCTTGGAGTACAGGCCGATCGGCGTCACGATCGTCTCGCCGACGGGGACGATCTTGTAGCCGCGCGCCTTGACCTGGTTGGCGAGAAACGGCTTGTGCTGGAAGGCGTTGGCGTCGAGGTCGCCGGACTGGAGCGCCTCGTTCGGCAGCAGGTAGTCGGAGAACACCACCAGGTTGATGTCGAGCCCGTCGCGGGCCGCGATCTCCTTGGCCTTCGCCCAGAGGACTTCGGCATCCCCGCCCATGATGCCGACCTTGATCTTGTCCGCGGCCATGGCCGGCGCGACGGCCAGACCGACCAGGGCGAGGAACAGCAGCAGCAGACGTCTCATCGGATCTCGATCCTAGCAGTGCGTCCGGAGAGCCTCGGCCCCCGGACAGGCGGGCCGCCCGCGCGGCGGAGTTCCGGCGAACCGCGGGTGACCGGGGAAGGATACGACGGCCCGGCCGCGCTTTGAATGCGCCGGCGGCGGCCGGACCCGGCCGCGGAGGCCGCGGGCGCGGCCCGTCCGAGAAGAAGCGTTCCCGTCCCCGCATCCGGACGCGCGGTTCGCGCCAAGGTCCGGGCGATCTTCGCAAACCCGTCCTGTGGATAACGCGCGCGGCCGCGCGACGCCGCGCACGAAAACGGGCGGCCCCGCCAGGGACCGCCCGTCTCGAACAGCGTCGCCGTGACGGCTGCGGCGCTCAGCGCTTGCCGAGGTTGCCGAACCGCGAGTTGAAGCGCGACACGCGGCCGCCGCGGTCGAGCATCTTCTGCTCACCGCCGGTCCAGGCCGGATGGGTCAGCGGATCGATGTCGAGATTGAGGGTATCGCCCTCCTTCCCGTAGGTCGAACGGGTCTGGTACTCGGTACCGTCCGTCATCACGACCTTGATGAAGTGGTAATCGGGGTGCTCGGTCCCCTTGGCCTTCGCGGCCGCGTCCTTCGCCATGACCTTGGTCCCTGTCTGGCACGCCGGCGGGAAGCGCAGGAGGCGCCGCCCGGCCCGGAATGCGGAAGATGTCACCGGTTGCACCGAACCATGGGTTCGTGGCAACGGCACGTCCAAGCCGACCGTGGTGGCGGCCCGCGGCCATTGAACACACGCAATCGGATGAGCGGCGGCCTATACCGCAGCCGCTCCCCGGTCACAAGCGCCGCGGACCGGGAGAACGACAACACGTGAGGCGTGATGGCCCGTAAGACCAAGGCGGCCGCGGCCGGCCGACCCAGAGCCCCGCTGAGCGCCCTCCGGCCGCTCCTCCCCTTCGCGCTGCGCTACCGCGCGCGGATCGCCGCGGGGCTCGTCGCCCTCATCTGCGCGTCGGCCTCGACGCTGGTCGTCCCGATCGCCATGCGCCGGGTCATCGACCACGGCTTCACCGCCGACGGCTCGAACGTGATCGACGCCTACTTCCTCGCCCTGCTCGGCGTCGTCGCGGCCTTCGCGCTGTCGAGCGCGGCCCGCGTCTACACGGTGGTGACGCTGGGCGAGCGGGTCGTCGCCGACCTCCGCAGCGCCGTCTTCGCCCGGCTGACCCAGCTCGATCCGGCGTTCTTCGACCGGGCGCAGTCCGGCGAGATCGTCTCGCGGCTCACCGCGGACGCGACGCAGATCAAGTCGGCCTTCGGCGTCTCGGTGTCGATCCTGCTGCGCAACCTGTTCCTGTTCGTGGGCGCCACCGCCATGATGGTGGTGACGAGCCCGCGCCTGTCGGTGATGGTGCTGGCCGCGATCCCGATCATCGTCTTCCCGCTGATCGTGTCGGGCCGCGGCGTGCGCCGGCGCTCCCGGGCGGCCCAGGACCGGCTCGCCGAGGCCTCGGCCTACGCCGCCGAGGCGGTCGGGGCGGTGCGGACGATGCAGGCCTTCGGCCGCTCCGACTCGACGGCGGCCCGGTTCGCGGCGGCCTCCGAGGAGGCCTACGGCGCCGCCCAGGCCTCGATCCGGGCCCGCGCGCTGCTCACCGGCGTCGCGATCTTCCTGATCTCGGCCTCGGTGGTCGGGGTGATGTGGTACGGCGCCCAGGGCGTCCTGAACCACACGATGACGGGCGGCGAGCTCTCGCAGTTCGTGCTCTACGCCGTGTTCGGCGCCGGCGCCCTCGGGCAGCTCTCCGAGGTCTACGGCGACCTCGCCATGTCGGCCGGTGCGGCCGAGCGGCTCACCGAGATCCTCGCCGCCGAGCCCGCGATCCGCGCGCCGTCCCCGGCCCTGCCGCTGCCCGAGCCGGCCCGGGGCGCGGTGGCCTTCGAGGACGTGCGCTTCGCCTACCCCACCCGCCCGGAACACGCCGCCCTCGGCGGCCTCAGCTTCGCGGCCGCGCCCGGCGAGCGCATCGCCATCGTGGGCCCCTCCGGCGCGGGCAAATCGACGGTGTTCCAGCTGCTGCTGCGCTTCTACGACCCGCAGGGCGGCCGGATCCTGGTCGACGGCGCCGACATCGCCCAGGTCGATCCCGAGCGCCTGCGCGCCCGCATCGCCCTGGTGCCCCAGGACCCCGTCGTGTTCTCCGGCACCGTCACCGAGAACATCCGCTACGGCCGCCCGGAGGCCGGCGAGGCGGAGGTCCGGCGCGCGGCCGAGCTCGCCAACGCGCACGGCTTCGTCTCGGCCCTGCCGCAGGGCTACGCGACCCAGGTGGGCGAGCGCGGCGTGACCCTCTCGGGCGGCCAGCGGCAGCGCATCGCCATCGCCCGGGCGATCCTCAAGGACGCGCCGATCCTGCTCCTGGACGAGGCCACCTCGGCCCTGGACGCCGAGTCCGAGCGCGCCGTCCAGGCCGCGCTCGCCACGCTGATGCAGGGCCGGACCACGCTGGTGATCGCCCACCGGCTCGCCACGATCCGCGCCGCGGACCGCATCCTGGTCCTCGACGACGGCCGCATCGTCGAGACCGGAACCCACGAGAGCCTGCTGGCTCAGGGCGCGCTCTACGCCCAGCTCGCGAACCTGCAGTTCACCGACGCGCTGGACGAGACGGCGCGGGGCAAGGAGCCCCGCAGCCGGGGCGAGCGCCTGCCGGTCGCCGAGTAGCCGGGCCGCGCCCGGAGCCGCCCGGGGCGGCGCCCGTCCGCGCGACGGATCGCCGGTGCGGGATGCGCGGCCTCAATGCGCGGACGCGGCCTGGCGCTGCCCCCGGGTCGCGGTATCCTGTGCCCGCTCCGCCGCGGCCTGGATCTGGCCGACCTGGGCCACGATCGTGTCGGTCGCCCGCACCATCTGCCCGGCCAGGTCCCTGACCTCCGCGGCCGCGGCCGCGAATCCCCGGCCCTCTCCGCCGTGGCGGGCCGCCCCGATCGCGGCCCGGAGCGCCATCAGGCTGGTCTGACCGGCGATGCCGGCCAGGAGGCCGGTCGCCGCGTCGGCCGCCGCCGCGGCGGACGCGGCGTCGTCCGCGGCCCGCACGCCCGCGCGCAGGTCCGTCAGCCCGTCCTCGAAGACCCGCACGGCCGCGGCGATCGCGCTGGCCTCGTCCCGCAGGGCGACGTGCTGCCGGGGGTGATCGTCGCCTCCGGGCCGAACCGCGTTCAGGGACAGGCTGAGCTTCGACATCGATACGGTCTCCCTGGATCGGCCGCACCATGGGACGTCAAGGATAACGATGCGTTAATCCAGCAGAGCTGCGGCGCGCACAGGAGAAAACGGCGCCCGCCGGAACAATTACCGCCTATCTCTTCCGGCTTCTGGTGTTCGAAGCTCTCGTAAGACGATCGGATGCTGGCTTGATCGGCACATGCACCTGGGAATGCGGAGCGAGATCGCCGCGAAACTGGTCACCGGACGCGGGCCGCGCGCCGACACCCCCTGCGGCGCCGCGGCGGTCCGACAGCGCTAGCGCTCGGTGAGCTTCATCTCGATCCGGCGGTTGCGGGCGTAGGCTTCCTCGGTCGCCCCGGCTTCCAGGGGCTGGAACTCCCCGAAGGCGCCTGCCAGGAGGTGCTGCGGCGGGATCCCCTTGCCGGCGAGGAACTGCACCACCGCGATGGCGCGCGCCGCCGAGAGCGACCAGTTCGACGGGAACTGCGACGTGCTGATCGGGCGCGCGTCGGTATGCCCGTCGACGCGGAGCACCCAGGGCAGATCCGCCGGGATCTGCTTGGCGAGCTCCGAGACCGCGCCGGCGATGCGGTCGAGCTCCGGCCCGGCCTCGGGCTTGAGGGTCGCGGAGCCGGCCGGGAACAGCACCTCGGATTGCAGCACGAAGCGGTCGCCGACCACGCGGATGTCGGGCCGGTTGCCGAGGATCTGCCGGAGGCGGCCGAAGAAGTCGGACCGGTAGCGGGCCAGCTCCTGGACCTTCTGCGCGAGGGCGACGTTCAGCCGGCTGCCCAGCTCGGCGATCCGGGCCTGGGATTCCTTGTCGCGGCTCTCGGAGGCCGCGAGGGCGTCCTCCAGGGCGGCGAGCTGGCGGCGCATGGCGCTGATCTGCTCGTTGAGCAGGTCGATCTGGGACTGCGCCCGCCGGGTCGCGCCGCGCTCGGTCTCCAGCTGCTTGTCGAGGGTGCCCGCGGCGCCCTGGCTGACCGTCGCGGCCTCGGCCTGCACCTTGGCCCGGTCGCGCTCGGCCTCGACGCCGGCCAGCGTCGTGCGGAGATTGCGGGCCTCCTCCTCCTGGTTGCGGCGGTTCGTCCGCTCCAGGGCGAGGAGGTCGGTGAGGTCGGCGATCTGGCGGTTGAGCCTGGCCAGGGTCTCGTCCCGTCCGGTCAGCTCCTGCGACAGGAAGAACTGCCCGACCACGAAGACCGTGAGCAGGAAGACCACCGACAGCAGCAGCGTGGCCAGCGCGTCGACGTAGCCGGGCCAGACGTTGAGCGTCCGCCGGGTCCGGGTCGCCGTGGAGGCCACTAGACGCGCTCCCGGCCCAGCCGGTCCAGCACCTGCTTCAGCTCGCGCTCGCGGCTCGCCTGCGCCTCGACCCAGTCGCGGATCATCTGCTGCTCCGCGCGCATGTGCTGGACGAGCCCCTGGATGCCCTCGGCGAGGTTGGTCATCGCCTGGGTCGCCGCGCGGCTGCCGCCGCCCTCGGCCACCAGGGCGCTCAGGCGGTCGACCGCCTCCTTCAGCTCCTGCGTGCCGGCGGCCGGCCGCGCCGCGGTCGCCGCCGCCGCGACCGGCGCCGTCTCCGGAGCTGCGGCGCCGGACATCAGCCAGTCCTGAAGCTCGTTGTGGAACCGGGCATGGGCCTGGCCCGCCTGCAGTTCCAGGAAGCCGGTGATCAGCGACGAGGCGAGGCCGAACAACGAGGCCGAGAAGGCCAGACCGATGCCGGAGAGCGGGACCGCGAGGCCCGATTTCAGCTCGTCGAACATCACGCCGGCATCGCCGCCGCCGCGCATGCCCTTGATGACGCCGCCGACCGCCGACAGCGTGTCGATGAGGCCCCAGAAGGTGCCGAGCAGGCCGAGCAGGATCAGGATGCCGGAGATATAGCGCAGGATCTCGCGGCCCTCGTCGAGGCGCACCGCGATCGTGTCGAGGTAGCCGGTCGTCCCCGGCAGGGTGGCTCCGCCGGCCCGCGCGGCGATCATCGGCGCCATCGGCGCCAGCAGGGCGGGCGGCTTCTTGACCTGCGCGCCGCCCGCGACGGCGTTGACGTAGGCGGTCTCGCGGAACAGCCGGACGACCTGCCCGAAGGCGATCAGGACGGCGATCAGCAGCACACCGAGGATGAGCCCGTTGAGCCCGGGATTGGCCAGGAAGGCCGGTGTGATCTGCCGGAACAGAATGAAGGCCAGGAAGCCTACAAGGATCAGGAAGATGACCATCCGCCCGAGATAGATCCCGGGCTGTGCCAGCGGCCCATTCTTGTCGTCGCCGGTTTCTCGGGCGGCCATCGATCGTTCTAGCCTGATCTCACCACGCGGCAGCCGGCCATCGGCGCCCCTCGGGGGGCACTGTGGGGGTAGGCCCGCACGCGATCAAGTCTCGGGAAGGTCATCGCGGAGCTATGCCCAGGCCGATCGAGACCAGTCCCGCACAAAAGGCTTAGCGGCCCGCGACCGCCTTACGCCAAACCGGCATCCACCGGGCCGGACAGGGCGCTAATCCCAAAAATGCGGCGCGGTCTCCTCGAGATTCGGCCCCAGGCGGAGGGCCGCGACCCGCGTGGCGAGGCCGCGCGCGTCCGTCTCCACCGCGATGCCGCACAGGGTGCCCTCGCCGACGGCGACCTCCCAGCGGGAACCGGGCGTCTTCTGGATCATGCGGCGGATCGGCTCGTCCTTCTGCATGCCGATCACCGAATCGTAATCGCCGCACATGCCGGCATCCGACATGTAGGCCGTGCCGCCGGGCAGGATCCGGTGATCCGCCGTGGGCGTGTGCGTGTGCGTCCCGACGACGAGGCTCGCCCGGCCGTCGAGGTAGTGGCCGAAGGCCTGCTTCTCGCTCGTCGCCTCGGCGTGGACGTCGACGATCACCGCGTCCGCCGCCGCGCCGAGGGGGCAGGCGGTGAGCTCGCGCTCCACCGCCGCGAAGGGGTCGTCCATCGCGTCGAGGAAGACCCGGCCCATCACGTTGACCACGAGGACGCGGGCGCCGCCCTGGGTCTCCACGACCGTGGCGCCGCGGCCCGGGGTGCCGGGCGGATAGTTCGCCGGCCGCACCAGGCGCGGCTGGCGGGCGATGAACACCATCGCCTCGCGCTGGTCGAAACTGTGGTTGCCGAGGGTGACCGCGTCGGCGCCCGCCTGGATCAGCTCGTCGCAGATCGTCTCGGAGATGCCGAAGCCGCCGGCCGCGTTCTCGCCGTTGACCACCACGCAGTCGAGGCGCCACCGCTCCCGGAGCCGCGGCAGATGCTCGCACACCACGGTGCGGCCCGAACGCCCGACGACGTCGCCGAGGAAGAGCAGGCGCATGGGTCAGGCGGTCCTGTCGCAGCGGATCACGCCGACTTCGGTGATCACGAACTGGAGGGGGCGATCGTGCGGCTCGGCCGGCACCCGCGCCACCTCCTGGGCGGCGAAGCCGATGCCGACGGTCAGGACGGGGTTCGTCCGGGACAGGCGCGCGATCGCGCCGTCGTAGTAGCCGCGGCCGTACCCGATGCGCTGCCCGGTCCGGTCGAAGGCCGCGAGCGGCACGATCAGCGCGTCGGGCTCCACCGGCGGCAGCGACGGGTCGGGCTCGCTGAGGCCGAACCGGCCGGCGACGAGGGCGTCGCCGGCGCGCCATTCCCGGAACACCAGGCCGTCCGGCGTGACGTGCGGCAGGGCCACGGCCTGCCCGCGGGCGCGCAGGTCCGCGGCGGCGGGCCGGGGATCGACCTCGCTGCGGATCGGCCAGAAGGCGCCCACGAGACGGGCCTGGGCGAGCTCGGGCAGCGCGAGGAGCGCGTCCCCGATCGCCGTCGAGGCCGCCTGCCGGGCCGCGGGATCGAGGGCATCGCGGGCGGCGAGGGCCGCGGCGCGGAGTTCCGCCTTGCGGGCGGCGTCCGGAGCCTCGGTGCCGGTTCTGGGAGAGGTCGGGTGCGGAGCCACGTGAGCCGTTGGAGGATCGATCCCGGGAAACCTACAGCGTAGGTGGGCGCCGTGTTGGCCAAGTCCAGGGACGAGGCCAGGGACAGCTCCCGAGGGAGTCGATAAGGCCCCGGGGATAGTGCTCCTGACGAACTCTGCAGCCCCGCCCCCATCATGTAGCGGTCCCGGCGCGTTCCCGCCAGGGCCGGGCGCCGCAAAATCCGCGGGCCGGTCCGTCAGGCCGGCCCGCCCGGCCCGTCCTTCGTCCCGGCGGCCCGCGCCCGGGCCACCGCCAGGATCGCGTTGCGGCCCTCCTGGTCGGCGATCGACTGCCACAGGCCGATCAGCTCGCTGAGCTCGGCCAGCGGGCGCGGCGCCGGCGCCCCGAAGAACGCGGCGATCGGGACGCCGGTGGCGGCCGCGATCCGACGCAGGCGGGCGCTGGCGTCGTGCCGGCCGCCGCCCCGGTCTTCGACGCCGATCGCTTCCATGGCAGAGCACCTGAATTAGAGTACAGATCGCAGCTTGAAGCGATTGTTGCGTCTTGGAAGAGCCAATACAATTTATCCGATCGGGGAATAGAGCAGCCCGAAGGCGTTATCCACGCCGATGTCTGAACGCATGGGTCTGGGTCGGCGGGCGCTGCGGCACCGCGTCTTGCGGGATATCCGATCGCGCCCTCGGCGGCCCGCCGCGATGCGACGCCGCGTCCGCGCCGCCGACACGCTGCAGCAACACCGGGACCGCGATGACGGAGGCAGGCGCGGGAGCGCGCCACGCGGATTTGATTTACCACGCTCCCAGTCATCCGGGCCGCTCGGGCGCGGATCGCGGTCCCGATCCATTGTCAGGAGGCTGCGCGACTCTTGCAGTGGGGAAGGCACCCGCGAGGGACCGACCAGGTTTGAGACGACGGTGACCGATCGTGGCACAGATCGACCATAACATCGCTGTCGCGACGTGGCTCACCCCCGTGCAGCCGGCCCATCCCGAGCGTCCGGGCCCGAACCGCCCCGACACCACCGCCGATCTGGGCGACCTGTGGCGGATCCTGTGGCGGCGCAAGCGGCTGGTCCTCGGAACGGCGCTGCTGCTCGGCCTGCTCGCCCTCGCCTACGCGCTGATCACGCCCTACCTCTACACCGCCACCGCGCAGATCCTGATCGATCCCCGCGACCGCCAGGTCGTCTCGAACGACGTCAACCCCGCCGGGCTGTCGCCAGACGGCGGCATCGCCCAGGTCGAGAGCCAGGTGAAGGTGATCGAGTCGGACGCCGTGCTGGGCCGGGCGGTCGATCAGGTCGGGCTCGCGACCACGCCGGGCTTCGGCGCGCCGCAGGACGGCGTCGTCACGCGGGCCCTCGGCGAGCTCCGCGCGCTGGTGGCCGGGCCGAGGGCGGAGCGGCCCGTCGACGCCCGCGGCCGGGCGCTGGACCAGCTGCGGCGGCGGCTCGCGGTCAAGCGTGCCGACAAGGTCTTCGTCATCGATCTCGTGGTCACCACGACGGACCCCGACCTCTCGGCGCGGATCGTCAACGCCATCGCGAGCGCCTACCTGACGGACCAGACCGACGCCCGCTCGGACGCCGCCAAGCGCGCCGCGGGCGAGCTGCGCGGCCGCCTCGACGAGCTGCGCAGCGCCGTCAACGCCGCCGACAAGAAGCTCGAGGATTACAAGGCGCGCAACGGCCTGATCGCGTCGAGCGGCCGGCTCGTGAACGAGCAGCAGCTCACCGACCTGAACGCGCGGCTGGTCGCCGCGCGCGCGCGGACCGCCGACGCAAGGGCGCGGCTCCAGGGGATCCGGGAGGCGCGCGGGCAGGCGATCGGGTCCGGGGCGATGCCGGAGGCGGTCCAGTCCTCGGTGATCGAGCGCCTGCGCGGGCAGTACGCGGAGCTCGCCGCCAAGGAGGCGGACCTGCGCACCAATCTCGGCGAGCGCCACCCATTCATCGCCGCGGTGCGCGCCCAGATGCAGGACGTCCGCCGGCTGATCGACGCCGAGCTGAACCGCATCGCGGGCGCCGCGGAGACCGAGGCCCAGCGCGCCCAGGCCAACGAGCGGACCCTCGCGGCGGAGCTGGAGCGCCTGCAGCGGCAGTCGGCGGTGAACGCCCAATCGTCGGTGCAGCAGCGCGAGCTCGAGCGCGAGGTCGACGCGGCGCGCTCGGTCTACAACGCCTTCCTGGTGCGCGCCCGGGAGATCAAGGAGCAGACCAGCATCGACAGCTCGAACGCCCGGATCATCACCGCGGCGCGGCCGCCGCAGGATCCGAGCTGGCCGCCGCGGCTGATCCTGGTCGCCGCCGCCCTCGCGGGCGGCCTCGGCCTCGGCGCCGGCCTCGCGCTGACGCGGGAATACCTGGCGCCGACCGTGCTCTCGCCGCGGCAGCTGGAGCGGCTGTCGAACGCCCCGGTGGTGGCCGTGCTGCCCGGCCTGCGGCCGCGGGGCGCGAGCGCGAGCGCCGCGAGCCTCACCCTCGACCACCTGGCCGCGACCTCCGGCGAGAGCGGCCACGCGCTGGCGCTGCTCGTCACCTCGGGCGAATCCGACGAGGCCGAGCGCCAGGCGGTGATCGGGCTGCTCGCCGCGGTGGCCGTCGCGCGCGGCGACCGCGTCCTGCGCGTCGACGCCGACCTGCGGGCGGACGGCTCCGGCACCGGCGGCCTCCTCGACGTGCTCCGCGGCGAGCAGAGCCTCAACGCCGTGACCCGGACGGACCCGGCCTCCGGCGCCCGCCGGGTCGGGCTCGGCGACACCGAGAAGCCCCTGCGCGATGCCCTGACCCCCACCAATGTCGAGCGCTTCATCGCGGGCGTGAAGGGACGCTTCGACCTCGTGCTCGTCGACGGCGGCGTGCTGACCGAGAACCTGCGGCTCGGTCCCCTGGCGGCCGCCGCCGACCGGCTGCTCCTCGTCGCCTGCAACGGCGCGACGCGCCAGCGCGACCTGATCGACCTCGTCGACACGTCGGAGGCGCTGGGCCGGCCGATCTCCGGCTCCCTGCTCCTGACCCGGCGCAAGGCGTGAGGACCCTCCGGCAGACCGGCTTCGCGCGCCGCCACGATCCGGCGGCGCGCACGGGCCCGGTTTTGCGCGCTCTCCTGCGGGCGGAATCGGTGGCCCTGTCGGTCTGGGCCCTGCTCCTCGTCGGGGTCTCGGGCGGCCTCCTGTGGGTGCTCGGCCTCAATTACGAGGGGATCACCGGCTCGGCCGCCTCGAAGATCCACCCCGCCACCTACCTGGCGGTCGTCCTGATCGGTTGGACCCTGATGCGCGCGGGCAATCCGGTGATCCCGGTGGCCGGGGCGCTGAACCGGCGGCCGGCCAGCGTGCTCCTGGCCGCCTGCGGCGTGCTGCTCCTCGCGCTGATCGCGGCCCGGGGCGGCGCGGGCCTCGCCGGCTCCATTGACACCTTCGTGCTCGCCGGCCTCGTCCCGATCCTCCTGATGGACCGGGACGCCGAAACGCTCGGGCGGCTGGAGACGATCTTCCACCTCGTGATGCTCGCCAACGCCCTGCTCGGCCTGTTCGAGCTCGCGAGCGGCCAGCGCTTCTTCCCCTACCGGTTCGACGGCGTGGCGTTCGAGTCCGACACCCGCTCGGCGGCCCTCCAGGGCCACCCGCTGGCCAACGCGACCATGACGGCGTGCTACATCCTGGCGCTGGCGAAGGGCGGCGGCCGCCTGGCGCCGATGCCGCGCGCCGCCATGATCGTCCTCCAGCTCGTCGCCCTGGTCACGTTCGGGGGCCGCTCGGCCACCGTCACGACGCTGATCCTCGGCGGCGCTGTCGGGCTCGTGGCCCTGAACCGCACCCTGCGCACCGGCCGCGTCCCGCTGGCGGCGGCGGCCTGCGCGTGCTTCGCCCTGACGCTGCTGCCCGTGCTGGTGGCGGTCCTCGCCTCGGCCGGTTTCTTCGACACCCTGCTGGACCGGTTCGTCTCGGACGGCGGCAGCGCGCAGGCCCGGGTCGACATGCTCACGGTGTTCGACGCGATCCCGTTCCGGCAGCTCCTGCTCGCCCCCGACTTCCTGCAGGTGAACACGCTGCGCCGGATCTACGGCCTGGAATGGGGCATCGAGAACTCGATCATCTCGGCCGTGCTCTACCACGGCATCCTGGTCACGGGGGTGCTGGTGATCGCGGTGGGGCTCTACCTCGCGGAGATCGCGCGGGATTGCCGGCGCGGCGTCTGGCTCCCGATCCTGGCCTTCGTGATCCTCGTGAACACGTTCGAGGGCCTCGCCGGCAAGACGACCCTGCTCGCCAAGTTCGCCCTGATGCTCATCGTCCTGTTCCCGCCCCTTCCGCGCCGCGGCTGAGAGGGCCCGAGCCGCGGATCGGTCGGGGACCGCCTCAGGGCCGGGCCCGCAGCCCGAGCGCCGCGATCAGGGCGGGATCGGCGACGTGCGCGTCGTCCATGAGGCCGAGGCCGTCGAACAGGTTCCAGAACGACCACGCGAACCCGTTCGCCTCCGCCGCCAGCCGCACGTCCCGGATGTAGGCGGCCCGGTCCGGCGCCCGGGACGCCGTGAAACGGGCGTCGGTGCGCAGGGCGCCGAACTCGCCCATCAGCACCTGCCCGCGCGGGATCCCGTAGAGGTCCGCCCAGGTCGCGACCGGCGCCATCGCGTCGGCGATGTAGGCCGGGCCGGGCGCGGCCTCGAAATACGCGTGCAGTTTCGCCCCGATCACCGCGCGGTCGCGCGCCTTCTCGGCCTGCGGCACCGTGCGGTCCGTCTCCATGCGCGCCCGCACCGCCTCGAGGGTCTCGCGCAGCGTGCCGCGGCTCCCGGGCCAGGGCACGGCGGTGAGCCAGCGGTAGAACGGCTCCTCGGTGAGCCAGGTCGCCCCCTGGTGGGAGAACAGGTACGGCTCGTAGAAGTGGAAGGTGTAGAGGAGCGGCGCGAACCGCGCGAGCGCGGCCGGATCCAGAGCCGTCAGGCCGGCGACGAGGCTGCCGCAGGAGCCGGTCGCCACCAGGGTGAGCGCCGGCGCGGCCGCGCGGGCCGCGGCCAGGAGCCCGTCCTGCACCCGGTTCCAGGCGCCGCCGCCGCAGGCCTGCGGCGGCTCGTTCACCGGCTCCAGGACCAAGCGGTCCGTGCCCTTCCGCGCGCACAGGCGCGCGAGGTCTCCGACGAGGTCGCGATAGGCCGCGAAGAGCGGCGCCCGGTCCGAGCCGTAGAACGCGTCGGGCGTGTAGTGGTGGGTCGCGGCGTTCGCCTGGACATTGACCAGGACGCGCAGCCCGGCCGCCAGCGCCGCGTCGACGGCCTCCGACAGGGTGCCGAGGAGTTCGGCGCGCCGCGGCCCCGTGAAGGCCACGAACGGCCCGGGATCGAGGGGCAGGCGCACGAAGTCGAAGCCGAACCCGGCGATCCGGGCGAGGTCGTCGCGGGTCGGCACCGGCCGTCCGGCCTGGAAGGGCGGCCACGCGTAGTCGGTCCGCGGGGGCGGGTACTCGGTGGTCAGCGAGAACCAGGGCCAGAGGGCGATGCCCCGGCGCAGGGCGACCGGCGCGGGACTGCCCTGAACGGGTCGGACACCCGCACCCGCCGCGAGGGCGCCGGCGAGCACCGACCGGCGGCTGGGGCCTACCATCCCGGACCGGCCGTGGCGCTGACGGGCGCTGCCGCGGCGGCGCGCGCCGCATTGTCCGGGGCCGGCGGGTAGCCGCCGACACGGCGCAGCGCATCTTCGTACGAGGCCAGCACGGCATCCCAGCGGAACTGCTCGGCGCGCGCCCGCGCCGCCGCGCGGGCCGCCGCGACCGCGGCCCCGTCGGAGAGCACACGCTCGATCGCCGCGGCACAGCTGTCCGGATCCGAGAAGTAGAACTGACCGTCGCCAGCCGTGCCCCGGTTGAACGGATTGTCGTGGGCGACCACGGCGTTGCCCGCCCAGAGCGCCTCGACCAGCGACGGGTTGGTGCCGCCCACCGTGTGGCCGTGGAGATAGGCCCGCGCGTGGACCCGCAGGGCCTGGACCTGCTCGGGCTCGTAGATGGCGCCGGGAAACAGCACCTCCGGCGAGGCGGCTGCCTCCACGGCGCGATGGTACGGGTTGCCGACCCTCAGCGTGCCGAGCACCACCAGCCGCACGCCGCGGGCACGGCGCGAGAAGGCCTCGACGAGCGTCAGGATGTTGTTGTCCGGCTCGATGCGGGCGATCGAGACGAGGTAGCGGTCGGGCTCGAGGCCGAGGGGCGGCGGCCCGACATCGGCCGCCGGGGGATCGCCGCCGTACGGGATGGTCGCGATGGCGCGGCGCGGCCTGCGACGGGCGAGGTGGTCGGCGATGACGGGATGGTCCGCCACCAGCCGCTGCGAGGACCACGCGGCGATCCACTCGCTGACGTAGAAGAAGGCGCGCACGGGCAGCGACCATTTCGGACGGCGCCACTCGATCCCGTCCATGTTGGTCAGGATACGCCCGCCCCGCGCCCGCAGGTAGGGCAGGAACGCGGCGCCGTTGTAGCCGAGCACGAGGCAGACGCCGCCGCGGGTCGCGGCGTCGTGGGCGCAGATGGCGTCGAAGGCGAGCGTCGCGACGGGACCGCGCAGGCTGATTTCCACAGTGATCAGTTCGACGCCGTTCCAGGTGCTCCGCACGATGCGGTCCCGCACCGCCTCGACATCCCTCTGACAGTACACGCCGACCTGCCAGCCGCGTTCGACCAAGTAGAGCGCGAGACGTTCCGCGAAAGTCTCGAAACCACCGTGGGCGGCCGGGATACCGCGCGTGCCGAGAATAAGTAGTTTCGGTGCGCGGTCAGGCATGAAACTTCCTTTCCAATGTGTCGGCCCTATTGTAGATCCGAAGGATACAATCCCGACGACCGGCTTCTACAACTGCTAGTTGTTTATTCAATACAGAAATCATCTTATGGTAGACAATTTCGGACTGAGAGCGGCGCGCGACAGCGATGGTGCTGCCGCCCCCGCGCTGCGGGCCGTCGCCAACGCCGCGGCGGAGCTTCGGATCACGTGCGTCCACCAGGGATTTGAGCTGTACGGCTCGGATCGCTGCTTCATCGAGACCGTCCGCACGATCCGGGCCGCCCATCCGGGTGCGCGGATCGACGTGGTTCTGCCGCGACGCGGGCCGATCGTGGCCGCGCTGGAGCCCTTCGCCAGCGAGATCGTGATCGCCCCGCTCTGGATCCTGCGGCGCAAGAACCTGGCGCGCCTCGTAACCCTGGGTCTGATGGCTCTGCCCATCGCGATGATCCGTGCGTGGCGCCGCATCCGCGCGAGCGACCTCGTCTACATCAACACCACCGTGGTGGCCGACTACCTGCTGGCCGCCCGGCTGGTCCCCGGCCGGAGCATCGTCCACGTCCACGAGATCCCCGAAGGCGCCGTGCTGAAGGTCCTGCGCGGGCTGATCCGCTGGAGCGGCGCCAACGTGGTGTTCAACTCGCGCGCCACCGAGCGGGCCTACGCCCTGCCCCGCGGGGCGACCGCCCGGGTCGTCTACAACGGGATCGCGGGTCCCGCCGAGCCGAATCGGAGCGCCTACGACGGCTCCCGCCCGCTCCGCGTGCTGATGCTCGGCCGGATCAGCCGGATCAAGGGCCAGGACGTCCTCGTGGAGGCGCTGGCCTCCCTGCCGGAGCCCGTGCGTCGGCGGATCGCGCTGCGCATCGTCGGCAGCGCCTTCGAGGACGAGGCCCGCGAGCGGGCCCTCGTCGGGCGGATCGCCGAGGCGGGGCTCGCCGCGCAGGTCACGCTCGAGCCGTTCGTGGCCGATCCCGCCGCCCTCTACCGCTGGGCCGACGTGGTCACGATGCCGTCGCAGCGGCCCGAATCCCTCGGCCGCGTGGCGATCGAGGCGATGTCCTACGGCGTGCCGCCGCTCGTCACGGCGATCGGCGGCCTGCCCGAGGTGGTGGAGGACGGGAAGACCGGCTGGATCGTCCCGCCGGGCGGCCCGGAGCCGATCGCCGCCGTGCTGGCGGATCTGGTCGCCGACCCGGCGCGCTGGCGCGACTTCGGCCGGGCGGCCCGGGCGCGCTACCTGAGCCTGTTCTCGGAGGCCTCGGCGGCGGAGGGCATCGAGGCCATGGTCCGGACGACGCTGCGCCGCCCGACGGCGACGGATCCGTCCCGCGCCGCGGACGCGCCGGCGCGACCGGCCGCCTAGGATCCCCGCGCGTCCCCGCGGGACCGGCGTCGGTCCGGAACGGGCGTCCGCCCTGAGCGCGGGCGCCCTCGGCGTGACCGGGACGACCTCCTGCACGCCCGCGGTCCGTGGCCAAGCGCCGCGGCCGGGCCTGCTGCCGGCGCCGCGCAACGACCGGCCCGGGCGCGTCCCCTTACCGGCCCCGGCCGCCCGGGCACCGGAGCCCCGCTCGCGACGCAGCGGAAACCGACCCGCGCGGCCACCGTCACCCTGTGGACGATCGGCCGCGCGAGGATGCAATGCGGTGGCGCCTGACCGATGAGGCGTGCGGCGCGGGAAACCCTGCCCGGCCGGGACGGGGCGCGAGGACGAGGAGCGACATGGCGGCCAAGCTCGCGGTTCAGGAGACCGCGGATGCCCTGGACTGGGACCGGCGGGTCTGGGCCTGCCCGGGCGCCAACATCTATTGCGGCAGCCCCTGGGGCACCTACAAGGCGCGGCGCGGCCTGGAGGTGCGGCGGGCGGTCGTGTCCGGCGACGGCGCGGACCTCGCCTTCGTCCAGTGGCAGACGCGCCGGAAGGGGCCGGCGCGGTTCATCCACGTCCAGGGCGGCCCGCTGCTGACCGCCGCGGGCGCGCACCGCGCGGAGGCGGTGTTCGCCGCGTTCATCGACCACCTCGCGCTCGGCCGGCTCGACGTCCTCGCCGTCGACTACGAGCAGTTCGAGACCCGCGACGCGACGCTGGCGCTGCTGATGCACGGCTTCGCCCCGGTGATCGGCGCGCCCGACCACACCCTCGAACTCGACCTGACCCAGGATGTCGACGCCATCCAGGCCGGCATGGAGCCGCGCTGGCGCAAGGCCCTGCGCAAGGCCGAGCGCAACCCCGAGGTGACGACGCACTTCCTCGAGGACAGGGCCGAGCGCCTCGAAGCCTTCGACGATTTCACCGCGATGTTCGCGGCCCTGCGCGAGCGCAAGGGCTTCGCCACGACGCTGCAGCCGCAGGCCTACCGCGACATCGCGGCCGAGGACGAGCGCCTGCTGTTCCTCGACGTCCGCGAGAACGGACGGCGGGTTCTCGTGCGGATCGCGCACCTGTCGGACAGCCGCTGCACGGATTTCTACACGGCCTCGAACGAGCGGGCCCGCGCGACGGGCGCCGCGACCCTCGCGGTCTGGCGCTTCGTGGAGCGGGCGAAGGAAGAGGGCTGCCGGGTCTTCGATTTCGGCGGCATCGATCCGGCGGCGAATCGCCCCGTCTTCGAGTTCAAGCGCGGCCTGTGCACCGACGTGGTCCAGCACAACCCGCTCTGGGTCTACAGCCGGACGCCGGCGCTGCGGAGACTGGCGCCGGCCCTGCTCGCGCTGCGCTGAGCGGCGGGCCGGTCACGCGGCGCCGAGGGGTCGCGCCGGTCCCGGGCGCCGCGCCAGGGTCCGGAAGGCCGAGACCGACCAGACCAGCGTCGCAACCTCGGAGGCCAGCAGGCCGGCGAGCGCGGTGGCGGGCGGCAGCAGCAGCAGCGCCGGCACCATCACGGCCATCCCCAGGGCGGCGCTCGCCACCGCCCCCGCCGTGATGGTCCGGAACGCCGCCGAGGCCTCGAGATAGGCCCGCGGGATCGCGTAGAGCAGCGACACGGTCACCACCGCCCAGACACCGAGCCCGATCCAGCCCATCGGCTGCGCGGCGAACCGACCCTTGAACAGGATGTCCTCGACCAGCGGCAGGGCGGCCGCCATCACCGCCCCGTAGGCGAGACAGGCGCTGCCGAGCAGGATTCCGTTGCGGACGACGAGCCGGCGGGCGGCGTCGACCTGCCCGGCCGCGAGCAGCCGGCTGATCTCGGGCAGGATCATGTTCAGCAGCGCGCTCGCGGGGATGCGCAGCGGCGCGTAGAGCACGATCGTGGCGGCGATCGGCGCGTAGGCGGCGGGCCCGGCCAGGAGCGCCAGCAGCAGGGTCAGCCCCTGACCCTGGACCGTCAGGCTGGTGACGCCGGCGAGCGACCACGCCAGGGTCCGCCAGATGGCCCGGTAGCGGGCGCGCGCCCGCGCGTGCAGCGAGAAGCGGATCCGCTCGCGCAGCGCCGCGTAGGCCACCGCGATCGCGACCGCGTGCGCGAGCGCGATCGCCGCGAAGGCCCGATCGAGAAGGGCCGTGCCCTCCCCGTTCAGCCAGCGCGCGACGAGGAGACCGCCGCAGACCGCGTAGACCAGGTCGCTCAGGCCGGCGATCCGGGGCCGGCCGCGGGCGAGGAGCACGATCCGCAGGTAGCTGCGGAAGGCGTAGAGGCCCACGAAGGCCCCGGCCGCGAGGGCGCCGAGGCCGATCACCGGGATCAGCAGAAGGCCGACGGCGGCCGCCATGAGGCCGGAGACCAGCACCGCGCCCGAGCCGAACATCACGTCGTAGCCGAGCGCCGCCGGACGCCCCAGGCTCCGGGCGACGTGGATCGTCGCCGGGACCGCCACCAGGGCCCGGATGTAGGTGATGCCGACCGCCCCGACCGCGAAGACGATGGCGAACAGGCCGTAATCGTGCGCGCCGAGCGCGCGCACCAGCAGGATGTTGAGGAGGAAGTGGAACAGGCTCTGGGTCAGCTCGCCCGACAGGATCACGGCGAACCGCCCCGAGAGGACGGCACGCATCGGTCCGGGCAGGCGGAGGCGGCCAGGGCCCGGGAGCCGGAGCCGATCACCGGGACGCGGCATCGAATCGGTCATGTGGGGGTGGACGGTCTCCGTGTGGGCGCGCGGGCCGGGCGCCGGCGCCGGGAAGCGGTCGGCGGCGCGGCATCGTCTCGCGACTCGCTCCCGGCCCGGCGCTCATGCCGGAGCGTCCGTTTCCGGACCGTCTCAGGTGATCCCCCGGAAGGCCCCGGACAGTGCGGCAAGGCAGCGCGCGAGGTCGTCCTCGTCCGCCCAGACGTGCGGGCTGATGCGCAGCGCGCCGGAGCGCTCGCTCACGTAGACCCGGTCCCGCTGCAGGCGATCGACGAGGCCCGTCGGCAGACCCGCGGGCGGCCGCAGACCGAGGATGCGCGGCGCCCGCAGGGAAGCCGGCAACGGCGCCAGGCCGAGGCCGGCGGCCCCGTCCGCCAAGCGGTCCGTCAGCCCGCGCAGCCGGGCGGCGACGGCCGGCACGCCCCATTGGGCGATCTGCTCCAGCCCGGTCACGGCCATGAACAGCGCGACCGGATCGTTGAGCTCGCCCCGGTCGTAGCGGCGGGCACCGGCGGCCGGCGGGCGGTTCCCGATATTCTCCTCGATGGCCGCACCGTCCTGCCGGTGCGGCGCTGCGTACAGGAAGGCGAGACCGTACGGTCCGAGAGCCCACTTGTAGGTCGGGAAGGCCAGGAAGTCCGGGCGCCACCGGGCGACGTCGACCGGCACGGCACCCACGGCCTGCGTGGCGTCGATCACCAGGGCCGCGCCGGCGGCATGGACCGCGGGAGTTAGCCGGTCGAGGTCGATCAGGCTGCCGTCGGTCCAGTGCAGCGGGGTCAGGGTGGCGAGGGCGAGCGGCGGGGCGCCCGGCCGGTCGATCGCGGCCGCGACCGCCGCGGTCCAGTCGCCGTCCGGGGGGCGCGGCACCTCCTCCACCACCAGACCCTGCCGGTCGGCCAGCCGGTCGAAGGCGAAGCGCAGGGACGGGAACTCGTCGGCCACGCGGAGCAGGCGCCCGCCCGACCTCAGGGTCAGGTTGCGGGCGGCCACCGCCATGGCGTGGCTGACCGCGCCGACGATCGCGATCTCGTCCGCGCCGGCGCCGATCAGCCGGGCGGCCGCAGCGCGCGCCCGCTCGGCCCAGGGCGGGACCGCCGTGCGGGGATGGTCCCAGGGGCGGCTCTTGACCAGGATCCCCGCCTCGCCCGCCGCGCGCACGGCCCGCGGCAGCGGCGACCAGGCGGCGGCGTCGAGGTAGCTGACGTCGGCGGGCATCTCGAAGAGATGGCGCTGGCACGGGAGCGCCGCGGCGACGGATTCGGTGAACGCCATGATGCGCGACAGCCTAGAGGATCGGATCCGCCGGCACCACGGCCCGGACTCCATCGCGCGGCGCCCAGGCCGCAGGCCGGCGCGCCCGGTCCGCGCAGGTCGGCGGCGTGCCCCCTGGCGAACCACCGCATCCTGGTGCTCCGACGCTCCGGCGCCCTGTCGAGCCTCGCGGGACACGACGGGCTGACGGAGCTCGCCGAGGATCCGACCGCGATCCGCTGAGGTGACGCCCGGCCCGACCGGTCGGGGGCCTATATACGTGCTTGACCCAGGTCGCCTAGCGGCCTAGACGACGCCTCCCTTTTCTGGAGGCTCCTCATGGCCGTAGATCCCGCCGCGATCGTCGCAGACAAGTGCTATCTCACGCCCAAAAATCAGGTTCGGCGTGTAATCAGGATCACCACTGGTGATCGGATCCAGTATATGGCCCGATCTGGCGCGCAACCGGGCCAATGGGGTTCTGGAGCAACCGCTAAGCGCTCAACCTTCGCGGCGGCTGTAGATCGCGAGGTCGCCTGTAGCTACAATTCTGAATTCGGCAGCTAGGAAGAGCTGCACGAAAAAGCCCGGCGCTAGGCCGGGCTCTCTTACGCTAAGGTTCAATCGGGGTTGGAATTTGCACCTAGGTGCAACAACGCCCGTGTCCGCGCACGGACTCGATGCGCCCGTAACGGACACGCTTGTACGGGCGAACGCGGTGGCAACGACGCTTAGGATTGTGGTGGTAACGAGTGCGCTTAGTCATCTCTGGCTCCTTGGCCCCGAGTTGAACCAAGCACCCATCAGTGGTATACCGCATCTCGGTGACGAGGTGGCGGTCATTGACCGATGCGCCTTGATGACCGGATAGCAGTGGGGCAAGCCCTGCCATCCGGTCGGCCTACCCGGCGAGTCCGTATCAGAGTTGAAGCCTCTGATTCGGGCCGCCGGCCTCAGGCCATAATCCTGTACACCAATCTGCTTTTCAACACAACGACCTCTCGCTTTTCAACGCTGTCCGTGCAAATTCTGTCCTCAGGAACTGAGGAGAAGGGCATGACGGACCGCGCGCTTGCAAACGCTGTGGCGAAGCGCGACTTCGCCAACGACGAAATTGAAAACCTTACGAAGCGCATCAACGCTCTGCGACAGGAAGTGCGCGAGGCCGAAGCGTTCATCTCGGCGTGGCACCAGTTCGCAGACGCTGCCCCCATTGAGCTTGCGCGCGCCCATCCTGAAGCTGCGCAGAAGCGGGCTGGCTCGCATTCAATCGGCGCAGACGGTGTGGTGCAGGCGAGCCCATCGCGCCGGACTCGGATACCGGGAAATCCGAAAAAGGAAGAGGTCGCACGTGTTGCGCGTGAGATCATTGAGGAGCGCGGTGAACCCGTTCTGCGCTCCGTGCTTCTACAGGATCTCGCCGATCGTGGGCTGAACGTTCGCGGGGCAGACCCGGAAATGGTTCTCTCAACGATGCTCTGGCGCGTCCGTGACACGTCCGGACTCGTGCGCCTTCCGACGGGAGGTTATTGGGTGGCGGATCGCCCACATGAACCCACCGGCTACGTGCCCGGCAGCAACACTGAGGGTTCCAGCGGCGAAGGCAATCAATCAGAAGGGGCCGACGATACCGATGAGCCCAGTTCTGCATCGTTTGGCCACAATGGGAGGGTGTCGGTGACGCCCCTTGACCGGGTGATTGAAACACCGCCCGTGGAGCCCCCTCACATCACGCCCGACGGCCGAAAGGGCGACTAGTCGCCTTGCTTGCGCGAGCCCACGGAGCCAGATTTAGGTGCGACCTGAGCGTCGGGCACCTTCTTCTGCCTCGCCCGCTGGATGCCCTCCTCAACCTCTTTCGGGCGCGTAGCAATGAAGCGCTCAAGCGCTTCCCCGAAATCTATGTCGAGCCCGAACGGCGGCTCGGTCTTGTGCTTGTCGGCGCTCATGCAATCGGCGCCTTGTAGCGCAGCCGACCTTCCATACCGCTGAAAATCGCATTCATGCGGTCGGTCACGCCCATATCGCGGTGGTTGAAGCGCCACGTCATCTCAGTGGCGTAGCGCGATAGATGCTTTGGCGATATCCAGTGGTGGATGCCGATGATCTGCCGCTTGAGGATCGCCCACACGCTCTCAATCGAGTTGGTGTGGAGGCAGTAGGCGGGCACGTACTCACCCGCGCTGTGGTTGACGGTGTGGTGGATGAAATCCTTGCCGAGGCCGGTGTAGGCGCCGTGCTCGTCCGTCATCAGGGTCGAGCCCTTGGCAACGTTCTTGCGCACGATCGTCTGCACCGTCTTGGCCTTGAGGTCAGTCACGACGGCCGTGCGTAGCTCGCCGTCGCGCTCAATAATCCCGAGCACGATCGCCTTACCGGCGCCGCACTGCGTGCCGCCCTTGCGGTCCTTGACGTGCTTGTTCTTGTCCGTGCCGCCGACGTAGGTCTCATCCGCCTCGACGGTGCCCTTGAGCGGCGCGTTGAACGACTTCGTGCGCGCGGCGTGCCGGAGACGGTGGACGACGAACCAAGCCGTCTTCTGGGTGATCTTTAGGTCTTTGGCGAGCGTCGTGCTGGCGATCCCCTTCGGATGGTTCGTGATGAGCCAAATCGCCATAAACCACTTGCGCAGCGGCAGTTTAGTATCCTCGAAGATCGTCCCGACCTTGATGGAGAACCGCTTGCGGCAGTCGCCGCACTTAAAGGTCTTGCGGTCTAAAAACGAATAGATGCGATTGCTGTTGCAATGAGGGCAGAACTCGCCGTCCCGCCAACGGATCGCGCGGAAGTGGTCAACGCACGTCTGCTCGTCGGGGAACGCCCTCATCAGATCGAACAGGCTGTCGAACGATGCGAACATGAGCGGCCTCCTCAATGAGGAGACCCTAAGCCCGTCCGGTCTTTGGGTCAAGCACGTATATAGGCCCGACCGGCCGCGCCGGGTGTTCGGCGGGGGCGGCAGCTGAGCTGTTGTTCCGGGCCGTGAGCCTGTAGAGCCTCGGGACACATCGCCACGACCCGACCGAGACCCCGTGACCCTGCTCGCCGATCGCGCCCCCGCCAAGGTCAACCTGACGCTCCACGTCCTCGGCCGCCGCGTCGGTGACGGCTACCACGTGCTCGAGAGCCTCGTCGCCTTCGCGGGCACGGCCGACCGCCTGACGCTGGATCCCGCGGCACCGCTCAGCCTGACCGTCAGCGGCCCCACCGCCGGCCCCGCCGGCCCGACGGACGACAACCTCGTCCTCCGGGCCGCCCGGGGGCTCGCCGCGCGGGTGCCGAACCTGCGCGTGGGCGCCTTCCACTTGGTGAAGCGCCTGCCGGTCGCGGCGGGGATCGGCGGCGGCTCCTCCGACGCTGCCGCGGCCCTGCGCCTGCTGGCGCGCCTCAACGGGCTGCCCCTCGACCACGAGGCCGTCGGCGCGGTGGCGCGGGAGACCGGCGCCGACGTGCCGGTCTGCCTCGACCCGCGGGCCCGGATGATGCGCGGCGCGGGCGAGGCGATCGGGCCGGTCCTCGGCCTCGCACCGCTGCCCGCGGTGCTGATCAATCCCGGCGTTCCGGTGCCCACCGCCCCGGTCTTCAAGGCGCTGGGCCTGAGCGTCGGCCAGGATCTCGCGGGCGCGCCGCACCCGACGATCCCGCGGGCCATGGCGAGCGACCCGCTGCTCCGGGCCCTGGCCGGGGCCCGCAACGATCTGGAGGCGCCGGCCCTGACCGTGGCGCCGGTGATCGGCGACGCGCTGGCGGCCCTCCGCGCCCAGGGCTGCCGCCTCGCGCGGATGTCGGGCTCCGGCGCGACCGTTTTCGCGCTGTTCGCCGACCGGCGCGCGGCCGTCCGGGCCGCCGCCGCCCTGCGCGCCGCCCATCCGGGATGGTGGGTGGCGCCGACCTTCCTGCGCTGACCCGGCCCGCGGGCGGCGTTCAGCCGGGCTCCGCCTCGTACACCGTCACGACGCCGCGGCCCTCGGGCACCATCACGCGCCAGCCGCGCGCCCGCGGCAGGTCGCCGGGATCGATCGCGCTGGCCCGACCGGTCCCGACATCGAAGGTCGCGAGTCGGCCGTCCGAGATGCGTCCGCGCAGATACGCCCGGCCGTCGCCGAGGTGGAGCGCGGCCGGAGCGGCGGTCACGCCGTGGGCGACGTCCGCGAGGGCGCCGCTCGGCGCCAGGACGGCCCCCGGCAGCGCCAGCACGTCGGCCTCGGGAGCGATCTCGGACGCGACCCGCAGGTGGCCATCGACCGCGTGACGGCGGTTCAGCAGCAGGGCCTCCCGACGTCCCTCACGCTGCACGACGAGGGCGAGATCCGGCCCGTCCCGGCCGGCGATCAGGTAGACGCTGCCCGGCGCGAGCCGATCGAGGCGGGTGGTCCGGCCGGGACGGTGCAGGTCCAGGGTCATGCTTCCATCCGCGCGCGCCGCTCACCCCGCCCCTTCCGGTAGAACGCGCGACGCTCGGCTTCGGCCCGAACTACGGTGGCGCGCACCTGGAGCAGGTCCTTTCGGGTCAGAAGCCCGACGAGGCCGCCGGTGCGCGGATCGGTGACCGGCAGGCGCCCCTGCCCGGCCGACAGCATCACGTCGAGGGCGTGCGAGACCACGTCGCCCGGATGGACGACGGCGAGATCGGCGTCCGAGACGCGCTCGCCGAGGGTGCCCGCCTCGGCCTCGCCGTCGCGCTCCTCCAGGGTCCAGCGCAGGGCGTCGCTGCGCGAGACGAGGCCCACGGGCCGGCCCGCGCCGTCGACCACCGGATAGGCGTGGTGGGCACCGGTCTCGATCGCCGCGAGGGCGTCGGCCAGGGGCAGGTCCGCGTCGAGTGTCTCGACCGTGCGGGTCATCACCGCCTCGACCCGGGCGAGTTCGTAGGGATCGATCCCGTATTCCCGGGTCACGTGCTGCCCGCGCCGGGCGATCTTCTCGGTCAGGATCGAGCGCTTGAGGAGGAGCACGGTCACCGCGTAGGCCGCCATGGTGGCGGCGAGCAGCGGCGCCAGGGCGGCGACGTCGCCGGTCACCTCGACGGCGAAGACGACGCCGGTCAGCGGCGCCGGCAGGGTGCCGCCGAGCATCGCCGCCATGCCGATGAGCGCCCAGAAGCCGTGGGCGCCGGGCAGGAGGAGGCCGATCAGCCAGCCGACGGCGCCGCCGAGGATCAGCAGCGGCGCGAGCACGCCTCCGGACGTGCCCGACGACAGGGCGGCGAGCCAGATCACCGCCTTCACCACGAGGATCAGCACGACGGCGCTCGCCAGCATGTGGCCGGAGAGCAGGTCGTGGATGACGTCGTAGCCGACGCCGAGCGCCCGGGGCTCCACGAGGCCGCCCAGCCCGACCACGACGGCGCCGAGGGCGGGCCACCACATCCAGTGGAGGGGAAGCCGCCCGAATCCGTCCTCCAGCGCGTAGAGCGCCCGGGTCAGCGCCCCCGAGATCAGCCCGCAGGCGACCCCGAGCAGCGCGCAGGCGGGCAGGCCCCACCAGGGCAGGGCCGGATTGTCGGCGAAGGGGAAGAGCGGGCCGGCGCCGAACAGGGTCGGCCGCCAGCAGGCCGCGGTGACCGCCCCGACGGTCACCGGGACGAGGCTGCGCGGCCGCCACTCGAACAGCAGGACCTCCACGGCGAGCAGCACGGCCGCCACGGGCGTCCCGAAGATGGCGGTCATGCCGGCCGCCGCGCCCGCCACCAGCAGGGTCTTCCGCTCGGCGGCGCTGAGATGGAAGAACTGGGCGAAGAGCGAGCCGACCGCGCCGCCCGTCACGATGATCGGCCCCTCGGCGCCGAACGGGCCACCGGTGCCGATCGCCACCGCCGAGGAGAGCGGCTTGAGCACGGCGACCTTGGGCGATATCCGGCTGCCGCCGATCAGGATCGCCTCCATCGCCTCCGGGATCCCGTGGCCGCGGATCTTCTCCGAACCGTAGCGCGCCATGGCGCCGACGATCAGCGCCCCGATCACCGGGATCGCCACCATCCAGGGCCCCGGCGCCGCGCCGGCCAGGGAGGTCAGGTCGGCGTCGAGCCGGCCGTACCACGCGAGGTTGGTCACGAGGCCGATCAGCGTGAGCAGGATCCAGGCGGTGCCGCTGGCGGCGGTCCCGGTGACGACCGCCATGCCGGCCAGCGTCAGGACCCGCCGGTCCGCGCTGAAATCTCCCAGCGCCCGCCGCGACGGCCTACCGTCCCCGCTCCCGCTCCCAGTCCCGCCGATCATCAGGGCCTCCTTTCCTCGCGGCGGCACTTATGTCGTGATCCGATATATTCGACAATGGCTCGACCGTTGCAGCCGGGACAGGACTGCCGATACGACGCAGCATCGGCGGCTCGGACGATTCACCACGGAGGCGATCATGGAGGCCGATGCCCCCGGAACGGCGGCACTGTCGCGGGAGCAGTACGCGGCGCTGGCGGATTTCCGATTCCGTCTCCGCCGCTTCCTGGCGTTCAGCGAGGCCGCGGCGGCCCGGGAGGGGCTGCCGCCGCAGCAGCATCAGGCGCTGCTGACGCTCGCGGGCCACGTCGGGCGCGCGCCCGCCACGGTCGGCCTGCTGGCCGAGCAGCTGCTCATCGCCCCCCACAGCGCGGCCGAGCTGGTCTCCCGCATGGTGGAGGCCGGCCTGCTGACCAAGACCCGCGCCGTCGAGGACAGGCGGCGGAGCGAGCTGTCGCTGACGCCGCGCGCCGAGGCCCTGCTGCGGACCCTCACGGACGCACATCTCGCGGAGCTGCGGGACCTCGCCCCCGCCCTCGCCGAGGCCCTCGGGCCCGCGACGCGGTGAGGCCGACGCGCGCCGTCAAGCTGGCGGAGGTCGGTGGCCGTCGACGCGGGAGCCGAGGGCGCCCGCCCTCAGCGCGCCCGCGCCACGCAGAACTCGACGGCCCCGAGGAGCGCCGCCTTGACGGGCCCGTCCGGGAAGATGTCGAGGGCGGCCCGGGCCTCGGCGCCGTAATGGTGGGCGCGGGCCACGGTCTCCTCCAGGGCGCCGTGGCGCTGCAGGAGGTCGAGGGCGGTCTCCAGGTCGGTCTCGCCGATCTCGCCCTGCTGCAGGGTGCGCCGCCAGAAGCCGCGCTCGCCCTCGCTGGCCCGGCGATAGGCCAGCACGATCGGCAGGGTGATCTTGCCCTCGCGGAAATCGTCGCCGACGTTCTTGCCGAGCTCGGCCGAGGTGCCGCCGTAGTCGAGCACGTCGTCGATCAGCTGGAAGGCGATGCCGAGATTCATCCCGTAGGACCGGGCGGCCGCCTGCTCGGCCTCGGGCCGGCCGGCGAGCACCGGCCCGACCTCGCAGGCGGCGGCGAACAGCTCGGCGGTCTTGCCGCGGATCACCGCGAGGTAGGCGGCCTCGTCGGTCTCCAAGTTCTTGGCGTTGGTGAGCTGCATCACCTCGCCCTCGGCGATCACCGTGGCGGCGGCCGAGAGGATGTCGAGCGCCTTGAGCGAGCCGACCTCCACCATCATCCTGAAGGCCTGGCCGAGCAGGAAGTCGCCGACCAGCACGGAGGCCTCGTTGCCCCACTTGATCCGGGCGGCGACGCGGCCGCGGCGCATGTCGCTCTCGTCGACCACGTCGTCGTGGAGGAGCGTCGCGGTGTGCATGAACTCGACGCTGGCGGCGAGCTTCACGTCGCCGTCGGTGGCACCGGCGTAGCCGCAGAGCCGGGCGCAGGCCAGAGTCAGGATCGGGCGCAGGCGCTTGCCGCCGGAGGCGATCAGGTGGTTGGCGACCTCGGGGATCATCGCCACGTCGGATCCCGTCCGCGACAGGATCGTGGTGTTGACCCGCGCCATGCCGTCGGCCACCAGCGCGACGAGGTCGTTGAGCCCCGCCTCCGCCTCGGGCTTCGGATTCTCGATGGAGAGGGCCATACCCAAGATCCGTGACCTCCAGACCGGTCGCCCCGCAGGGGGCGGGCGATCCCTTCGCACGCGCCCCGCGGCGCCGCAACATCGTCGCCGGCCGGATATGGGGTGTCGCCAGCGCGGATCTCACGCGACGAAACCGCCGATCCCCGCCCGTTCCGGAGCCGCGCCGCGATGATCGAGCTGATCCGGGCCAACGACGTCGTGCTGATCGGGTTCGCCCGCTCGGTCCTCGAGGCGGCCGAGATCCCGGTCCTCGTGGCCGACAGTCACATGAGCCTGATGGAGGGGTCGATCGGCGTCTTCGGTCAGCGCCTCCTCGTGCCGCGCGACCACGAGGCCCAGGCCCGCCGCCTGCTGACCGATGCCGGCATCGCCCACGAGCTGCGCCAGCCGTGACCGCCGAGGCCGGCAGCGGCGCCGATCCCTTCCTCGGCGGCCGCCTGCGCCTGCACCAGCCGCCGCGGGGCGCGCACCGCGCCGGGACCGACGCGGTGCTGCTCGCCCGGCTGCTCACGCCGCGGGCCGGGGACCGGCTCTGCGACGTCGGCGCCGGGACCGGCGCCGTCGGCCTCGCCTGCGCGGCCCTGGCGCCGGGCCTTCGGCCGACCCTGGTCGAGCGCGACCCGGCGCTTGCCGATCTGGCCCGCGCCAACGCGGCCCTCAACGGCATCGACGCGCGGATCGTGGTCGCCGACGTGCTGGCCCCCGCGGCGGAACGCCGCGCCGCCGGTCTGCTGCCGGACAGTTTCGACGTCGTGCTCACCAACCCGCCGTTCTTCGCGGCCGGCGATCACCGCGCCTCGCCGCATCCGGGCCGCGCCGCCGCCCACACCTTCGCGGGCGGCGATCTCGACGCCTGGATTCGCGCCTGCACGGCGATCCTGCGGCCCGGCGGGCGCCTGGGCCTCATCCACCGGGCGGACGCCCTCCCGGCCTGCCTCGACGCGCTCCGGGGCCGCTACGGCGGGCTGGCGATCCGCCCGGTCCATCCCCGCGGCGACGTGCCCGCGATCCGCGTGCTGATCGCGGCGACCCGCGGCAGCCGCGCCTTGCCGAGCCTGCTGCCGCCCCTCGTCCTGCACAGCCCCGACGGCACCTTCACCGACGAGGCCGAGGCGCTCCATCGCGGCGCACCGTGGCCGGCCCCCTGAGCGCCCGCGTCACGCCGCGAGGGCGGCGGGCTCGGCGTCGCGGATGCCGAGGAACCGCTCGACCTCCGGAAGGTCCGGGAAGGCGAGGAATTCGGGGCGCAGCGGCTCGGGCAGCCCCTCGAAGTTGAGCCCCGGGAACGTGTCGGGATGCGGGTAGAGCTGCCAGGCCGCGCCGGGCTCGACCGGGGGGAACAGGATCGCGACCTTCTCGGCGCCGAGGCGGACGATCCGCGTCGGGCTGTACGACAGGGTCTCGATGCTCCAGCCGCGGTGGTAATCCCGGCGGGCCTTCATGGTGCGGCGGCTCGTCGCGCGATGCATGGCGGTCTCCTTCGGTGGGGGTGGGAAGCGGGATCAGGCGGCGCTGCGGCGTCCGGCGCGCTTCGGCCAGCCCAGCGCCACGAGGCGGGCCTTGGCGTAGTCGCGCACCTCGTCGCGGGTGCCGGGCGGCATCGTCGCCAGGACGGCCTGGGTGGCGCCGTCCAGCATCAGGTCGGTGACCGCGTTGATGGTCTCGGCCTCGTCGATACGGCGCTTGAGGTCGCCCTCGGCCTCGGTGACCTCGTCGAAGGCGGGGGCTTCCTCGAAATCCTCGTCGACGGCCCGGACCGGGACTTGGTGTGCCCGGAACTCGTCGGCCTCCTCCTCGGAGTAGACGAGGCCGTGCAGCTCGATGAGCTTGAGGATGACGCGGTCCTTCCCGCGCTTCTCGGCCATGGCGTAGACGTAGGCCGCCTGCTTGCCCGAGACGCGGTAGTTCACGTTGACCAGCGCCTCGCCCATGGACCACTCGACCCGCTCGGTCCCGGGCTTCGCGCCGGGCAGCCGGCCGGTGACCAGGATCACGGCCTCGTCGCGCTCGGCCCGGATGACGGTCGGCGGCTCGAACACGATGCCGGCCTGGGCGGCGATGCGCTCCAGGGTCTTGTGGTAGATGACGGCGGTCCCCTGGACGCGCCAGACGTTGCCCCCGAAGGGCTCGCCGTAGCGGACGAGGATGTCGGCGATCTGCTTGTCGGCGGTTCGCA
The DNA here is from genome assembly GCF_053345595.1 of Methylobacterium sp. D54C. Classification (NCBI taxonomy): domain Bacteria; kingdom Pseudomonadati; phylum Pseudomonadota; class Alphaproteobacteria; order Hyphomicrobiales; family Methylobacteriaceae; genus Methylobacterium; species Methylobacterium sp. D54C. The sequence continues at coordinate 415,882 of NZ_JBKFAK010000002.1, read as the reverse complement.
TGGGGCGCTCGGTCCGTCAGGGTGAGGTCGCGTCGTCCACAGCTTTTATCGGGGACGCTCTTTCGTTCTCTTTTTGTTCACATCTATATGCGCAATCCGCCCGCGATGCGCAAGGCTCGGACGCGAAAAGCTGCGGTCGCGGACGTGCGTCATCGTCGGACACGTGCGGGCGTGGCGCGGGTTCCCGCTCCCGTGCGGGAGAGCGCGTGCGTCGAGGATGTCTCAGGAAGACGGCTCGTTGTCGGCGCAGTCGTACAGCAGCTTTTCGGATCCGAAGGCCCGACGGGTTCCGGCCCGACGCACGATGCCATTGCGGCACCCCCGCCGCCTGCGCCGCCGACCCGCATTGTTGCTGCACCGCACCCTAGGCTAGACCGCTTCCACGATGTCCGAGACAGCTGCCGCGATGACGCCTTCCCTCTGGACCCGCCTGTCGAACCCCAGCCACTTCATGCGGTGGTCGGGGGCGCTCGTGCCGTGGCTGACGGCCCTGTCCCTGGGCGTGCTGGCCCTGGGCCTGTTCCAGACCTTCTTCGTGGTGCCGGCCGACTACCAGCAGGGCGAGACGGTGCGGATCATGTACATCCACGTCCCGGCGGCGTGGCTCGGCGTGTTCTTCTACGGCGCGATGAGCGTGTCGGCGATCGGAACCCTGGTCTGGCGCCACCCGCTGGCCGACGTCGCCCAGCGGGCGGCCGCGCCGATCGGGGCCGCCTTCACGCTGATCTGCCTCGTGACCGGCTCGCTGTGGGGCAAGCCCATGTGGGGTACCTACTGGGTCTGGGACGCGCGCCTGACCTCCATGCTGATCCTGCTGCTGATCTACTGCGGCATCATCGCCCTGTGGCGGACCCTGGAGGATCCGAACCGCGCCGCCCGCGCGGTCGCGATCCTGACGCTGGTCGGTGCCGTGAACCTGCCGATCATCAAGTTCTCGGTGAACTGGTGGTCGACCCTTCACCAGCCGGCCTCGATCCTGCGCATGGGCGGCTCCACCATCGATCCCTCGATGCTCCACCCGCTGCTGGTCATGATCGCTGCCGCGACCCTCGGCGGGATGACCCTGCACCTCTACGCGATGCGCACCGAGATCATGCGCCGCCGGGTGCGGACGCTGACGATCCGCGAGGCCGAGCGCCTCGACCGCGCCCAGCCGCGCCTCACCCCGACACCGGCCGCGATGCCGGTCGGGCAGCCGGTCTAGGAGGACCGCGATGGATCTCGGGTCTCACGGCGGCTTCATCCTGGCCGCCTACGCGTTCACGGCGGTGGTGATGGTCGCCCTCGTGGGCAACGCCCTGCGCGACCGACGGGCGCAGCGGCGCGCCCTCAGGGGCTTCGGCGAGGACCGGCGATGAGCGCGCCCCTCGACGACACCGCCGGCCGGACACCGCCGGTCCGCCGCTCGCTGCTGCTGATCCTGCCGGCGCTCGTCTTCGCGGCGCTCGCCGCCGTGCTGTTCCTGCGCCTGCGCTCCGGCGCCGACCCGGCCGCCCTCCCCTCCGCGATGATCGGCAAGCCGGTCCCGCGCTTCGACCTGCCCGCCGTGCCGGGGCTGATCGCCAACGGCGCACCCGTGCCCGGCCTGTCGAGCGCGGACCTCAAGGGCCAGATCACGGTGCTCAACGTCTTCGCCTCGTGGTGCGCGCCCTGCCAGGTGGAGCACCCGATGCTGATGCGGCTGGCGAAGGAGCCCGGCATCCGGCTCGTGGGGATCGACTACAAAGAGCCGAACCCCGAGGCCGGCCAGCGCTTCCTGACCCGGCACGGCGTCCCGTTCAGCGCGGTGGGGGCCGATGCCGGCGGCCGCGCGGCGATCGATTTCGGCGTCTACGGCGTGCCCGAGACCTTCATCATCGGGCCCGACGGCGTGATCCGCGACAAGCTGGTCGGCATCCTCACGCCGGAGAATTTTTCCAGCGTGCTCGCGCGCATCCGCGCCGCTGGGAAGGTGGCGGCGGCGCAGTAAGTATCACGCCTCCGGCTGCGCCTTCTTGCGCTCGTAGCGGGTGAGCAGCGGCGTCTGCGCGAGGGCGAACAGCACGGTGATCGGCATGATGCCGAACACCTTGAAGTTGACCCAGAAATCCTCCGTCTGGGTCCGCCAGACCAGCTCGTTGAGCGCGGCCAGCACGAAGAAGAACACGCCCCAGCGGAAGGTGAGCTTCCGCCAGCCCTCGTCGGTGAGGCTGAACATCGAGTCGAGCACCACCGACAGCAGCGAGCGCCCGAAGACGAGGCCGCCGAGCAGCACGGTACCGAACAGGGCGTTCACGATGGTCGGCTTGACCATGATGAAGGTCTTGTCCTGCAGCGCCAGGGTCAGGCCGCCGAACACCACCACCACCACGCCGGACACGAGTGGCATGATCGGCAGGCGGCGCACCATTACGTAGTGAATCGCCAGAGCCGCCACGGTCGCCGCGATGAAAACGCCCGTGGCCACGAACAGCTTCTGGTCCGGGGCGACGCCGAACTTCTCGGAATAGGCGTTGCCGAGGAAGAACAGCACCAGCGGCCCGAGTTCCAGCGCCAGCTTCACGAGCGGCGGCAGGTGGCGGTGCGGGGGGACGGATTCGATCTGCATACGCTCGGTTGGCTCGGCTGCGGCGCTCACGGTAGGCTGGGAGCGTCGGACGGGATTCGCCGGGGTGTGTGTAACGCGGAGCGGGCGATGTCCATCACGATCGAGAATGCCGAGATCGAGGCGCTCCTGGCCGACCTCGCGGAAACCACCCGGCGGCCGGCGCCGGATCTGCTGCTGGACCTGCTGCGGCGGGAGCGGGAGCGGATCAACGACGAGGCGGCGCGGCGCATCGCCGAAGGGCTGGCCGCCGATGAGGCGATGCGCCGTCGCCTCAACGCGAGCCCGCTCGTGGACGCGCGTCCGATCGACGAGATCCTCGCCTACGACGAACACGGTCTGCCAGTGTGATCGTCGTCGATTCTTCGGCCTTCTTGGCGATACGTTTCGATGAGCCGGAAGCCGACGATTTCTCCCGTGCTATTGCCCGCGCAGACGGGATCGCGATGGCGGCAGCGACCTACCTCGAGTGTGCGATCGTGGCGATGCGCGCGGCGGACGGTCGTGCGGCGCTCGACGCGTGGATCGGGGCGCGACGCATATCGGTCGTGCCGGTCAATTAAGCGCTCGCGCAGATGGCCGCCGACGCTTTCGCCCGCTACGGCAAGGGTCGGCACCCGGCCGGGCTGAACTTCGGCGACTGCTTCGCCTACGCGCTCGCCCGGTCGCTGAACGCGCCGCTCCTGTTCAAGGGCGAAGACTTCGCCCGCACCGACGTGCTGCGCGCCGCCTAATCCTTCTCCAGCCCGGCGATCGCCCGGGCGAAGTCGCGGGCCGCGAAGGGCTCCAGATCCTCCACGCCCTCGCCGACGCCGATGAAGTGCACCGGCAGGCCGAACTTCGCCGCCAGTGCCACCAGGATGCCGCCCCGGGCGGTGCCGTCGAGCTTGGTCATCACCAGGCCCGAGACCGGCGCGGCCTGCGAGAACAGCTCCACTTGGCTGAGCGCGTTCTGGCCGACCGTGGCGTCGAGGACGAGGAGCGTGGCGTGCGGCGCCTCCGGGTCCTGCTTGCGCAGCACGCGGACGATCTTCTCCAGCTCGGCCATCAGGCCGGCCTTGTTCTGGAGCCGGCCGGCGGTGTCGATCAGCAGCACGTCGGTGCCGGCGGCGCCCGCCTGCTTCAGGGCGTCGAAGGCGAGGCCCGCCGCGTCCGCCCCCTGCGCGCCGCTCACCACCGGCGTGCCGGTGCGCGCACCCCAGACCTTGAGCTGGTCGATCGCCGCCGCGCGGAAGGTGTCGCCGGCCGCGAGCATCACGGTGCGCCCCTCCGCCCGGAGCTTCGAGGCGAGCTTGCCGAGCGTCGTGGTCTTGCCGGCGCCGTTCACGCCGACCGTCAGGATCACGAAGGGCTTCCGGGCGGCGTCGATCGTCAGCGGCACCGCCACGGGCTCCAGCGCCCGCTCCACCTCCGCGGCCAGGATCGCCCGGACCTCGTCGGGCGAGATGCCCTTCTCGTAGCGGCCCTTGCCGACGGCCTCCGAGACCCGCATCGCGGTCTCCAGGCCGAAATCGGCCTGGATCAAGGCGTCCTCCAGATCCTCAAGGGTCGTGGCGTCGAGCTTGCGCTTGGTGAACAGCCCCGTGACCCGGTCGGACAGCGCCGACGAGGTCCGCTTCATCCCGGAGGTGAGGCGGCTCCACCAGCCCTTGGCCTCCGGCTCGCGGTCCGGCCCGGCGCCTGCGTCGTGCGCGAGGGCCGCGGCGCTGTCGACCGGCTGGATGTCGGGCTGGGAATCGGGTTGAATCTCGGGCTGCATTTCGGCAGCCGGCTCCACCACCGGCTCGCGGTTCATATCACCCGTATCGACCGGGTCGGCGCCGTGCGCGGGATCGTCACCGGCGGTGCCGGCCGGCGGACGCTCCGGCTCGCCCTCCACGGGCAGCAGGTCCGCGCCCTCGACCGCGTCCGGGACCGGCTCCCCGGTCTCCTCGGGCGGCAGCGGGACGTGCGTGACATCTTCCGCGGCGGTGGCGAAGTCCGGCTCCCCCTCGGAGGGCGAGGCCGCCCCGGCCGGAAGCTCGGCCTCGGGCTTGTCCTCGGCCTGATCCTCGGCTCTGTCCTCGGGCGCGGGCTGGCCTTTGCGCCCGAACAGGCGTCCGAACCAGCCGGGCTTCTCCTCGCTCGCCATGAAATCGCGTCCTCGCCCCACCTTGCCCCGCCGACACCGACCCTCTAGCCGATCCGGATGTCCAACGCCTTCGACATAGGCGCGCGCCTCCTCTACCGCGATGCCCTGCTGCTCGTCATCGACAAGCCGGCGGGTCTGCCGGTCCATCCAGGCCCCCGCGGCGGCGAGACGCTCACCGACCACCTCGACGCGCTCCGGTTCGGCCTTCCCCGCCGGCCGGAGGCCGCGCACCGGCTCGACCGCGACACCTCCGGCTGCCTCGCGCTGGGCCGCCACGCCAAGGCTCTGGCGCGGCTCGGGAAGCTCTTCTCCGGCAGCGCCGTCGACAAGACCTACTGGGCGATCGTGGCCGGCGATCCCGCCGAGGAGGAAGGCAGCATCGACCTGGCGCTGGCCCGCCGCTCGGACGATCCGCGCTCGTGGTGGATGAAGGCCGACCCCGCGGGGGACCCGTCGCTGACGCACTGGCGGGTGCTCGGCCGCGCCGGCGGGCGGACCTGGCTGGAGCTGAAGCCGGTCACCGGCCGGACCCACCAGCTCCGGGTGCACTGCGCCGCCTCCGGCTGGCCGATCCTGGGCGACGCGGTCTACGGCGGCGCGCCCCGCGGGAGCGCGCTGCACCTCCACGCGCGGGCGCTGTCGATCCCGCTTTATCCTAAACGGGAGGCCATCACGGTGACGGCGCCGCCCCCACCGCACATCGCCGAAGCCGTGGCGACGATGGGCGCGTGAGCCTCGCATCATCGCGAGCGCAGCGAAGCGACCCAGGGCAGCGCGACATCGGGAGACCTGGCGCCGCTGGATTGCTTCGCTCCGCTCGCAAAGACGGCGGCGGGCACGATTGAACATGCGCCTGGACCGCATCCGTCCTTTCGGGGCCGGCACGGAGCGTGACAGGCCAGGAAGACCGGGCGCTAGGCGCCGATCAGCCGCGCCCCGTCGTGCCCGGCGATGGCGATGCTGTGGAACGTCCCGGGCGCCTCATCGGCCGCCAGCCGCACGGCCGTGAAATCCACACTCCGCCCGACGCCGCCTCGCTCGGCCAGGACCGTCAGGCGGCGCCCGACCTGCGCGTCGAGGTGCCGCCGCAGGGCACCCGCACCCGCCTCGCGCAGCCGCGCCGCCCGCGCACGGATCACGTCCGGCGCAACCGGCGGCATGCGCGCGGCCGGCGTCCCGGGACGTGGGGAATAGGGGAAGACGTGCAGGTGCGTCAGGCCGCACTCCGCCACGAGGTCGAGGGAGCGGGCGAACTGCGCCTCCGTCTCGGTCGGGAAGCCCGCGATCAGGTCGGCGCCGAGCACGATGTCGGGTCGCAGCCGCCGCACCGTCTCGCAGAAGCGGATCGCGTCGGCGCGCAGGTGCCGGCGCTTCATGCGCTTGAGGATCAGGTCGTCGCCGGCCTGCAGCGACAGGTGGAGGTGCGGCATGAGCCGCTCCTCCTCGGCGATCGCCGCCATCAGGGCGTCGTCGGCCTCGACGGAATCGATCGAGGACAGTCGCAGGCGCGCGAGGTCGGGGACCGCCCGGAGGATCGCCCGCACGAGGCCGCCGAGGGACGGGGCCGGGCCGGGGAGGTCGCGGCCGTAGGCGGTGAGGTCGACGCCGGTCAGCACCACCTCGCGCCCGCCCCGGGCCACGAGGGTCTCGACCTGCGCGATCACGTCCGCCTCCGGCACCGAGCGGGAGACACCCCGCCCGAACGGGATCACGCAGAAGGTGCAGCGGTGGTCGCAGCCGTTCTGCACGGGCACGAAGGCGCGGGTGTGCCCGGCGACCGCCTCGACCCGCGTCGGCTCGGCCGTTCGCGCCGCCATGACGGCGCCCGGGCCGGTCGCGGCCGCCGACCAGCCCTCCGGCCGCAGCTTCTCGGCGTTGCCGACGAGGCGCGCGACCTCCGGCATGGCCGCGTAGGCCTCCGTCTCGACCTCGGCGCCGCAGCCGGTGACGACGATCTCGGCGCCGGGCCGCTCCCGGGCGATGCGCCGGATCGCCTTGCGGGCCTGCCGCCCGGCCTCGGCGGTCACCGCGCAGGTGTTCACCACCACCCGGTCGCGCCCGTCCGCAGCCGCGTGGGCCCGCAGGGCCTCGGACTCGACGGTGTTGAGGCGGCAGCCGAAGGTGAGGGTCTCGACCGCCATCAGGCCGCGCTGTCGAACAGCTCCGGCGCCAGGGTCCCCTCGGCGACGAGCGCGACCGGACCGGTCATCAGGACGTGGTCGTCGGCGCGCCACTCGACGAACAGCTCGCCGCCCGGCAGCGCGACGCTGGCCTGCCGGCCGATCATCCGCAGGCGCGAGGCGGCCACCACGGTGGCGCAGGCGGCGGTGCCGCAGGCGAGCGTTAGCCCGGCCCCCCGCTCCCAGACGCGGAGCTTGATCGTCTCGCGGCCCGTCACCTGCGCCACCGAGATGTTGGCGCGCTCCGGGAACAGCGGGTGGTTCTCCAGCATCGGGCCGATCCGGGCGAGGTCGAAGCTGTCCGGATCCTGCTCCACGAAGAACACCGCGTGCGGGTTGCCCATGTTCACGGCGCCCGGCGAGTGCAGGATCGGGTCGTCGATCGGGCCGATCTGCAGCTCGATCCGCCGGGTGTCGGGGAACGGCTCGGACAGGGGGATCTCGTCCCAGGCGAGCCGCGGCCGGCCCATATCGACCGTGAAGGCGCGCTCCGAGACGCGGCGCACTCCGAGCAGGCCGGCCTTGGTCTCCAGGGTGAGCCGGCCGCCCTCGGCCGGCCGCGCCATGGCCGGGTCGTCGAGCATCGCGTAGGCGACGCAGCGCGTGCCGTTGCCACAGGCGCCCGATTCCGAACCGTCGGTGTTGTAGATGCGCATGAACGCGTCCGTGCCCTGGCTCACGGGATCGTGCAGGACCATCAGCTGATCGAAGGTCGAGCCGGGATCCTGGGCGATCGCCCGCGCCTCCTCGGGCCGGACTTTCGCCGCGGAGCCGCGCAGGTCCAGCACCACGATCGCGTTGCCGGCGCCGTGCATCTTCAGGAAGCGTCTGTGGGCGAGTGCGCTCATGCGGTCCCGCGGTTGGAGGAAGGCGCGGGCTATATCGCAAAAGCCGCTGCCCGGCGCGAGGGGTGCCACGGCGTGGCAGATGCGCCGCACCCGCGGCTCTCGTCCGCGGCGCCCTCGCGGGCCGTCCCGTTCGCCACTAGGTTACGCCGCGGGAGCCCGAGCGATCATCCGCGGGCCTCGACCGGAGCGCCCTACGTGATCCGCCTTCGTCCGCTCGTCGCCCTCTCGGCCGCCCTCGTGCTCGCGTCGGCCGGCCCGATCGCCGCCCAGCAGCAGCCCGCGCCGCCGCCCTCCACGGCGCCCGCGCCGGCCCAGACGAACCCGCTGCCGACCACGACCGCGCCGAACCCGGTCGCCGACCCGGACAAGAGCGCGGCCCCGGCCCCGCAGCAATCGGTGGCGCCCCCGCCCGCGGGCCAGTCTGCGGCGGGAACGCCCCCGGCCACGAGCACGGGGACACCCGGCCGGCCCACGCTCATCGAGAAGGCCGGCGAGCCCGGCGACGTCGACGAGGTCACCCTCCCGGCCAAGCCCGCCGCGATCCTGTCCGGCAAGACCAAGTGGGAGGAGGCCGTGCCGAACCTGAAGCAGGCCTTCGCGCGGATCGAGGCCGACCTCGCCAAGCTCGGCGTCGCGCCGGCCGGCCGGCCGCTCGCGGTCTTCACCCGCACGGACGACGACGGCTTCGAGTTCGAGGCGATGGTCCCGGTGGCGGCCGCGCCGAGCCCGGCACCGGCCGAGACCGACGGCCTGCGCTTCGGCACGACGCCCTCCGGCAAGGCGCTGCGCTTCGCCCACAAGGGCTCCTACGAGTCGATCGACAGCACCTACGAGACGCTGACCGCCTACCTCGATGCCAAGGACATCGTCGTGCAGGACCGGTTCGTGGAGGAGTACGCCACCGACCTCAAGGACAGCACCGACGACAGCCTCGACGTGAACATCTACGCGCTGGTGAAGTAGGCGAGCGCGGGCCGGCGGCGGCGCCCTTCGGTCGCGACGACCGCCTCGGAATCGAGCGCGCCCTGCTCTCCGCTGGAAGCGCGCGGACCCGACGATGCGGACAGATCGCCGCTGCCTCGTACCGGCAGGAACAGGGGCGGCGGCTGACGGATTCGCCCGACATGCCCGCCGCCGACCTCAGATCCGCGACCGTCCCGCGTTCACGCCGCAAGGCGGTCCCCGCCGTCGCGGATCCGGCGCTGGCCGAGAAGGCGCTCGCCGTCCACGCGCGGCTCTGCCCGGTCTACGGCTGCCCGATCCCTTACTTCCACAGCCTCGATCCGGTCAGCGAGCTCGTCTCGTCGCTCCTGTCGCACCGGACCCGCAATGCCGAATCCGGCCGGGCCTTCAAGGCGCTGCGGGCGCGCTTCCCCGACTGGGACGCGGTGCTCGACGCGGACGTGCCGGAGATCGAGGCCGCCATCGCGGGCGTGACTTGGCCGGAGCTGAAGGCGCCGCGTATCCGCGACGTGCTCCGCGCCCTGCGCGACCGGCACGGCAGCCTCGACCTCGCCTTCCTGGCCGACATGGAGGTCGAGGCGGCGCGGGAATGGCTGCAGGCGATCCCGGGCGTCGGGCCGAAGACCAGCGCGGCGGTCCTGTCCTTCTCCACCCTGCGGATGCCGGCGCTGCCGGTCGACAGCCACCATCACCGGGTCGCCCAGCGTCTCGGGCTGATCGGCAGGCGGGTCGATGTCGGCCCGTCGCACCCGATCCTGCGGGCGCAGCTCCCCGCGGACTGGAGCGCGCAGGACCTCTACGACAATCACGAGATCCTGATGCTGCACGGGCAGAAGGTCTGCCATCATCATCGCCCGGCCTGCGGGCGCTGCGTCCTGGTCGACCTCTGCCCCAGCGCGAAGCTGCCCACGCGGGAGCCGTGAGCGCGTCCTTGACCATTCCGGCCTACGGGTGCGAGTAACCGCGCGCCCGGACGGCGCGGAGCCCCGGTCTTCCCTCGCTCAGGATCGGCGCCGATGGCCGCGTTCACCGAATTGGTCTTCTCGGGCGTCCAGCCCACCGGCAACCTGCACCTCGGCAACTATCTCGGGGCGGTGAAGCGCTTCGTGGAGATGCAGGACCGCGACGCGCAGTGCCTGTACTGCGTCGTCGACCTGCACGCGATCACCGTCTGGCAGGATCCCGAGGCCCTGCGCGGCCAGATCCGCGAGGTCACGGCCGCCTTCCTCGCCGCCGGCATCGATCCGAAGCGTTCGATCGTGTTCAACCAGAGCCAGGTGCCGCAGCACGCCGAGCTCGCCTGGGTGTTCAACTGCGTCGCCCGTCTCGGTTGGCTGAACCGCATGACCCAGTTCAAGGAGAAGGCCGGCAAGGACCGGGAGAACGCCTCGATCGGCCTCTACGACTACCCGGTGCTGATGGCGGCCGACATCCTGGCCTACCGGGCGACCCATGTGCCGGTCGGCGAGGACCAGAAGCAGCACCTGGAGCTGACCCGGGACATCGCCCAGAAGTTCAACACCGACTTCTCGGGGTCGATCACGGCGCACGGCCACGGCGACGCGTTCTTCCCGATCACCGAGCCGCTGATCGGCGGCCCGGCCGCCCGGGTCATGTCGCTGCGCGACGGCACCAAGAAGATGTCGAAGTCGGACCCGTCCGACAACGCCCGCATCAACCTCACGGACGACGCGGACGCCATCGCTCAGAAGATCCGCCGGGCCAAGACCGATCCCGAGCCCCTGCCCTCCGAGGTGGCGGGCCTGAAGGAGCGGCCGGAGGCCGACAACCTCGTGGGGATCTACGCGGCGCTCGCCGGGATCACCCGCGAGGACGTGCTGCGCGATTTCGGCGGGGCGCAGTTCTCGACCTTCAAGCCGGCGCTCGCCGACCTCGCGGTGACGAGTCTCGCGCCGATCGCCGAGGAGATGCGCCGCCTCACCGCCGATCCGGGCCATATCGACGCCGTGCTGGCCGACGGCGGCGCCCGGGCCGAGACCATCGCGGCGCAGACCCTCGACGCGGTCAAGGACATCGTCGGCTTCGTCCGGCGCGGTCCCAGCCTGCAGGCGGTGCGGTGACCGTCCGGGCGCTGGTCTTCGACGTCTTCGGGACGCTGGTCGACTGGCGCTCCGGCGTCGCCCGCGAGGCGGCGCGGCTGCTCGCGCCCGTCGCGCCGGACCTCGATGCCGGCGCCTTCGCGGACGCGTGGCGGGCCCGCTACAACCCGTCGATGGAGACGGTGCGCTCCGGCGCCCGACCCTACGTCGACCTCGACACGCTCCAGGCCGAGTCGCTGCCCGGCGTGCTGGCGCAGTTCGGCATCGCGGGCGTCTCCGAGGCCGTGCGGGGCGAGCTTGTCCAGGCATGGCACCGGCTCGACGCGTGGCCCGAGGTGCCGGACGCGCTGCGACGCCTGCGCGAGAAGCACCTCCTGGCACCGAACTCAAACGGGCATGTCCGGCTGATGGCCGACCTCGCCCGCCGCAACGGCCTGATCTTCGACGCGGTGCTCGGCGCCGGCTATTCCCGCGACTACAAGCCGAAGCCGGCGCTCTACCGCGACGCGGTCGCGGCCTTCGGCTTCGCGGCCGGCGAGACCATGATGGTCGCCGCCCACTCGAACGATCTCGCGGCGGCCGCCAGCCACGGGCTCGCCACCGCCCACATCGCCCGCCCGCACGAGCACGGCCCGGCCGGCGGCGAGACCGCGCCGACGGTGCCGGTCACCCACGCGGCGCGGGATCTCGCGGATCTCGCCGACCGGCTCGGCTGCTGACGGATCGATACGGGAGGGTGTGATGGCCGACTGGAACCCCGCCCTCTACACCCGCTTCGAGGACGAGCGGACCCGCCCCGCCGCCGAGCTCTTCGCCCGCGTGCCCCTCGACGCACCGCGGCTCGCCGTCGATCTCGGCTGCGGGCCGGGCAATTCCACCGCGCTGATCGCGGCGCGCTTCCCCGACGCGGAGGTGATCGGCCTCGACACCTCCCCGGCGATGCTGGAGAGCGCCCGCGCCCGCCTGCCGGGCCTGTCCTTCGCGCTGGCCGACGCCGCGACCTGGATACCGGACCGGGCGCCGGACCTGATCTACACCAACGCCGTCCTGCAATGGCTGCCGGACCACGCGAGCCTGCTGCCGCGGCTGTTCGGTCTGCTCGCCCCGGGAGGCGTGCTCGCCGTGCAGATGCCCGACAACCTCGCCGAGCCGACCCATCGCCTGATGCGCGCGGTCGCGGCGGACGGTCCCTGGGCGGCCGCGATCGGCGATCCGGCCGTGGCCGGCCGCCTCGGACGGATGCTGGAACCCGCCGCCTACTACGACCTGCTGGCGCCGCGCGCCGCCGAGGTCGATGTCTGGCGCACCACCTACCACCACCGCATGGCGGACGCTGCCGCCATCGTGGACTGGGTCAGCGCGACCGGGCTCCGGCCGTTCCTCGACCCGCTGGATCCGGAGGAGCGGGCCGGCTTCCTGGCGGCCTACACCCGCGCGATCGACGCCGCCTACCCGCCGCGCAGCGACGGGCGGCGCCTGCTCGCCTTCCCGCGCGTGTTCATCGTCGCCCGCAAGGCGCCGTAGCGCGGGCCGGCACGGCGACCGTCAGGCCGCGCGCACCGTTCCGAGGAAGCGGCCGACCTCCGCCCGGAGATGCGCGGATTGCCGCGACAGGTCCGCGGACGATTCCAGCACCTGACCGGCGGCAGAGCCGGTCATGTCGGCGGCTTCGGCCACGCGGGCAATGTTCGTCGTCACCTCGCCCGTGCCGGCGGCGGCCTGGGTCACGTTGCGGACGATTTCCTGGGTTGCCGTGCCCTGCTGCTCGACCGCGGCCGCGATCGTCGTGGCCGCCCCGCTGATCTCGTCGACGCGCGTCGTGATGCTGCCGATCGCCGAGGCCGCCTGCTCGGTCGAGGCCTGGACGCGGGCGATCTGGCCCGCGATCTCCTCGGTGGCCCGTGCGGTCTGCTCGGCCAGCGCCTTCACCTCGGCGGCCACGACCGCGAAGCCCCGGCCGGCCTCGCCGGCGCGGGCCGCCTCGATGGTGGCGTTCAGGGCCAGCAGGTTGGTCTGGCCGGCGATGCCGCTGATCAGCGCCACAACATCACCGATCTTCATCACCGCCGCGCTCAGATCCTCCACCAGCCGCACCGTGCGCCCGGCCTCGTCGGCCGCGGCCCGCGCGAGTTGCGCGGATCCCTGGACCTGACGCCCGATCTCCTGCACCGAGCTGCCGAGCTCCTCGGCCGCCGAGGCCGCGGCCCGGACGTTGGCGGCGGCCTCCTCGGCCCCGGCCGCGACGGTGGTCGACTGGCCGGCGGTCTCCGACGCCGTGGCGGCCAGCGCCCCGGCCGTGGCCTGCAGCGCCGTGGCCGCGTCCGTGACCGTCGCGACGATGCCGCCGATGGCCTGCTCGAAGCTGTTCGCCAGGTCCGCGGTCACCCGCTTGCGGTCCCGGTCGGCCGCCGCCTGAGCCTCCGCCCGCGTCCGCGCGTCGGCCTCCGCCTGCGCCCGCAGGCCGTCGCGCAGCTTCAGCACGGCACGCCCGACCAGTCCGACCTCGTCGCGCCGCCGCGCCTCGCGCACATCCGCCCCGTAATCGCCCGCGGCCATGTCGCCGATGGTCCGGCCGAGGCCGCGGATCGGCGCCCCGACGAGACGGTGCAGCGCGCCGAAGACGGCCGCGCACCCGATCAGCACGCAGAGGACCGAGATGCCGATCAGCGTCGCGCGCGCCCGATCGGCGGCGGCCGTGAGCGTCGCCACCGGCACCGCGACGACGATCGCCCAGCGGTCGGGCGTCTCGCCCGCCTGGATATGCTGCGCCATGTAGCGCCACGGCGCCCCGTCCGGGCCCGGCGCGTCGGTCACCACCACGGCTCCCGCCGCGATCGCCTGCCGGGCCGCGTCGGCCGCCGACGCGTCGAAGCCGTGCATCGGCTTCCCGGCCGCCGCGCCGGTCGGATGCGCGACGGTCGTTCCGTTAGCCGAGACCACGGCGAGGTAGCCGGTCCCGAACGGCCTCACCGCCCCGAGGGCGGCATTCAGGGACCCGAGATCGATGTCGACGCCGGCGGTGCCGCGATACGTGCCGCCCACGGTGATCGGTGCGCCGAACGACATCATGACGACGTCCTTCCCGGCCACCGGGTAGATGTAGGGTTCGATGGCGACCAAGCGGTTCAGCCGCTTCGGCCGGAGGTAATAGGCACCGTCCGGCTCGGCCTCGTAGCCCGTGAGGACCTCGCGCTTGATCGTGCCGCTCCCGCGGTTCCAGTAAGGCATGAAGCGGCCGCTCGCGTCCGAGGAGGCCGTGCCGGCGAACGCGCGGTCGCGCCCGTCCAGGGCGTCCGGCTCCCAGCCCGTCCAGGTCGCGATCAGCTCGGGGTTGGCGCGCAGAAGCTCGCGCAGCAGCGCGTCGTAGATGTCCCGGTCCTGGATGCGGCCGGCGCGCAGGGCCGACGCGGAGGCCGCGATGCTCTCGGCAGTCTTGGCCGCTACCGCGAGGCGGAAGCGGACCTCGCGCGCCTCGTTCGACAGCGTCTCCGACTGTATCTCTGCGGCCTGCTCATCGAAGGACGCGTCGATTCGGCGGGCGAGAAAAGTCGTCCCACCCGCGAACACCGCAGCGATCAGGATGCTGCAGATCAATGCGACGCGCAGCGGGAGCGAAACCATGGTCTTAACGGTCCGAGCAAAGATGCGATCGGCGAAATCTGCACGAAATTTATGGCTCGGCACTCACATCGTCAAGAATTTTTTAGACTATGAAGCTATATAGCACAGAAATTTTTGCTTTATTAATATTTTGTACGGCAGATTTATACTCGGAAAAATCTAATTGACGTAAATTGAGTTCCGGACCGGCCGCCCGGGACTGCGGGGCGGCCGGAATGGACGATCAGGCCTCGCCGCGGGCCATCAGGGCCTCGTACTCCGCGACTTCCAGCCGGCCCTCCTGGGCGACGCGGGCCTTGTCGGCATCGCTGATCACGTCGCCCGCGAGGTCGAGGCGCTTCCAGGCGGCGAGCGGGGTCTCGCGGCCGGGACGCGGCACGTACTTGTTCTGCTCGAGCTTCTGATACTTGTGGATGTAGCGCGGGCAGTTGATCCAGATCTTCGTCACCGCGACCTTCACCAGGTACTTGGCCTCGGTGTACGCGGCCAAGAGGGCGTCGTCGCGCAGCAGCGTCGCGTGGCCCTGGACGCGGATCCGGTGGGGCGTCTCGAAGTCGATGAACAGCAGGCCGACCTTGGCCTGCCCCTCGATGTTGCCCATCGAGTAGAACATGCCGTTGCCGTCGAAGCCCGGGAAGACGAGCGTCTTGTCGTCGAGCACCTTCACGAAGCCCGTGGGACCGCCCTTGTAGGAGACCGTCGGCATGCCGTCCGGGTCGACGGTCGAGAGGAAGAACATGTCGCGGGAGCCGATGAAGGCGGCCTCGTCCGGCTGGACGGTCTCGTGGACCCAGTCCTCGTCGAGACGCACGGCGAGCTTGGTGGTGCCGAACTCCTCCTGCAGCGCCCGGTGCGCGTCGGAATAGAGCGATGCCATGCGTGTCCTCTCCGCTTGCCGGTCCTCGTACGCGCGGGACCGCTGGCGGGCTTATGGCCGGGACACCCCGTGTCGGGCAACCCGGAACGCGAAGGGCCGGCCACGCCTCCGCGTGACCGGCCCCGCGCGTGCGCGGACGGGCCGGGCCCGACCGCGCGGATGCGGATCAGTTGCGGGTCTTGTCGACCAGCGCCTTCTCGGAGATCCACGGCATCATGCCGCGGAGCTTGGCGCCGACCTCCTCGATCGGGTGGGCGGCGAGCTTGGCGCGGGTCGCCTTGAACGAGGTCTGGTTGACCTTGTTCTCCAGCATCCAGTTGCGGGTGAAGGTGCCCGACTGGATGTCGTTGAGCACGCGCTTCATCTCGGCCTTGGTCTCGGGCGTGACGATGCGCGGGCCGGTGACGTACTCGCCGTACTCGGCCGTGTTGGAGATCGAGTAGTTCATGTTGGCGATGCCGCCCTCGTAGATGAGGTCGACGATCAGCTTCACCTCGTGGAGGCACTCGAAATAGGCCATCTCGGGGGCGTAGCCCGCCTCAACCAGGGTCTCGAAGCCGGCCTTGATCAGCTCGACGAGGCCGCCGCAGAGCACGGCCTGCTCGCCGAACAGGTCGGTCTCGCACTCCTCCTTGAAGGTCGTCTCGATGATGCCGGCGCGGCCGCCGCCATTCGCCGAGGCGTAGGACAGGCCGAGGTCGTGGGCGTTTCCGCTCGCGTCCTGCGCGATGGCGATCAGGGTCGGCACGCCGCCGCCGCGGAGGTACTCGGAGCGCACGGTGTGGCCGGGGCCCTTCGGGGCGACCATCAGGACGTCGAGGTCCTTGCGCGGCTCGATCAGGTTGAAGTGGACGTTGAGGCCGTGGGCGAACAGGAGCGCGGCGCCCTGCTTCATGTTGCCCTCGAGGGACTCGCGGTAGATGTCGCCCTGCAGCTCGTCGGGGGTCAGCATCATCACCACGTCGGCCCACTTGGCGGCCTCGGCGACCGACAGGACCTTGAAGCCCTCGGCTTCCGCCTTCTTGGCGGTGGCGGAGCCCTCGCGGAGCGCGATGACGATGTCCTTCACGCCGGAATCGCGCAGGTTGAGCGCGTGGGCGTGGCCCTGGCTGCCGTAGCCGACGATGGCGACCTTCTTGCCCTTGATCAGGTTCAGGTCGGCGTCACGATCGTAATACACCCGCATGTCTGTCTCCTCTTAGACTTGGTGTTTCGGGTCGGGTTTGGCCCGGCCGTAGAGGGCCAGGAACTGCTCGACGGCGCGGCCCGCGTCGCGCCGGATCTCGGCCCCGTCGAGGTCGAGGGTCTCGCCGAGCAGAAGGCGGATCTGGATATCCCGGCCGACGAGGCCGAAGAAGGTGCGGAAGGCAGCCTCGCTGTCGGCGAAGCTCAGCAGGCCGGCGGCGCGCCCCGCCTCCAGCACGGGCTTCACCCGCTCGCCGATCGCGAAGCGCCCATTCGCCAGGACGATGCCGCCGAGATTGCTCTTGCGCGAGCCCGCATGCGCGATGGCGATGCGGTTCAGCGCCACCGAGGTCGGGCCGGTGATGACCTCAAGCCACGTCACGGCGAAGTCCTGCAGGCGCTCCCGCAGGGTCGCGCCGTCGAGCACCTGCGCGCTGTCGTTCCCGGCATGGACCCGGGAGGCCTGCCAGCGCACCGTCGCGGTCAGCAACCCGTCTCGGTCGCCGAACCACTTGTAGAGCGTCTCCTTCGAGCAGCTCGCCCGGCGCGCGACCGCGTCCATGGTGAGCTGCTCGCCGTCCTCGACCATGAGGCCGAGCACGGCGTCCAGCACCGCCTGCTGGCGTGCCGACGGCTCTTCCCGCTCTGCTGTCGCGCTGGCCTGCATCATCTCGAATGGCGTACCGTACCGTACGGTACGCGTTTTAGGCCGATTCGTAGGGCGCGGCAAGGGGGTGCCGTGACCGCACCTGCTAGCGGGGGAGCGGCAGCCCTTCGCGGGCGAAGACGGCCTGGACAGCCGGGCGCTCGGCGACCCGGCGCGCATGGGCGGTCCAGGCCGGGAAGCGCCCGGCCATGTCGAACCGGAGCACCGGGCCGTTGGCCCAGAACCAGAAGACCGTCAGGTAGGCGTCGACGACGCTGAACCGGTCGCCCACCGCCCAGCCGCCGTGCGACAGGCGCACCTCGGTCATGGTGGCGAGGTCCGCGTAGGTGTTGGCCGCCTTCGCCTTGATGCCCTCGAAGGCGCTCTCGTCCTCGGTGTAGCGCTCGGGCCGGCGGACATGGGCGTAGGTCACGTGGTGGTTGCAGGCGAGCCAGCCGAGCCACTCGTCGGCGGCGGCCTGCTCGCGGAGATCCGTGGGCCAGAGCCCCTTCTCCGGCACCTGACGAGCGACGTGGCGCATGATGGCCGCGCACTCGGTGAGCACCCAGCCGTCCTCGGTCAGCGCCGGCACGCGGCCGCGATCGTTGATCGCGAGGTATTCCGGCCGGCGCTGGTCGCCCGCGGCGAGATCGAGCTTGAGGCCCTCGTAGGGCAGCCCGGATTCCTCCAGGATGATGTGGGCGGCGAGCGAGCAGGCGCCGGGGGCGTAGTAGAGGGTGCGGGCGGTCATGAAAGCCTGTCTGCTGTGGAAAGCATACGAAGAGCGCGCGTATCTCAGACCGTAAGGCCGAGCAGCGTCCTGAGCTTGCCGCGCACGTCGGCCACGATCTCATCGGGCGCGCTGCCAAGACTCCTCAGGATGCGTGTAGCCCTGTCGATCGAGCGGACTTGATCCACCAAGACAGCGCCAGTGACGGAAAGGCCCGCCGGCAGGAACACTTTCGTCGGCCACGGATGCGGATTGCGCGTGATCGGACAGACAATCACGCGACGCGTCAACTGGTTCATGTTCGGATCCGACACGACAAGCGCGGGCCGAATACCCTTTTGTTCCGTGCCGCGAACCGGCTCAAGATCGACGAGCAGGAGTTCGCCCGGCTTCGGCTGCCAGTCAGTATGGGTCGTTGTCGTCATCGATGATCTCGGACCCGCGATCCGGTCCCCAATCGACCGTCGGCGGCTCGGCCTCCGGGCCCAGACGCCGGGCCTCGGCGATCATCTCCTCGAGGGTGTAGACCGGCAGCCCGTCGACATACCGACGCCCGGCCCATTGCGTCGGCTCGGGCTGCGGCGAGCGCTTCGAGACGATCTCCACGGTCTCGCCCTCACGGATGCCGAGTTCCTCGGCCTCCGCACTGCTGAGCCGCACGGCGAGATCGTCGCCCCAGCGAATGACCTTGGCTTCCATCGCTCCGCCTCCTGCGGGGACGGCGCATCGTAGCAGATTCGGGCCGCCGGATCCTACAGCGGCTCCGCCCCGCGCCCCATCGCGGAGATGCCGGTGCGGCAGATCTCCACCAGCCCGATCACGCTCATCAGGCGGACGAACCGGTCGATCTCCTCGGTGGCACCGGTCAACTCGAACACGAAGGAGTTGAGCGTGGCGTCCAGCGTCTTGGCGCCGAAGGCGGCGGCCAGCCGCAGGGCCTCGCTGCGGTGCTCGCCCTCGCCCTTCACCTTCACGAGGCAGATCTCGCGCTCGATGGCGTTGCCCTGGAGCGTGAGGTCCACGACCCGGTGCACCGGAACCAGCCGGTCAAGCTGCGCCTTGATCTGCTCGATCACGGCGTTCGTCCCGGTGGTCACGATGGTGATGCGCGAGATGTGGCGCGCCTCCTCGGTCTCGGAGACGGTCAGGCTCTCGATATTGTAGCCTCGGCCGGAGAACAGGCCCGAGATGCGGGCGAGCACGCCGGGCTCGTTGTCGACGATCACCGCCAGCGTGTGCCGGTTCACCGGCTCGACGCGGACGACATCGGGGTAGTGGGTGTTCATCGCGTTCATCGCCGGTCTCGTCCTCGTCGTTCGACCCATCGCCGCCGCAGCGGCGGATCGCGGCCCGGCGGTGACGCCGGGCCGCCCGCCCTCACACCAGCATCTTGCCTTCCTCGGAGATCACGTCGCCGAGCTCGACGCCGGTCTCGCCGAGGTAATCGGACAGGAGCATCTCGTTGTGCGCCTTGCCCGACGGGATCATCGGGAAGCAGTTCTCGGTCTTGTCGACGATGCAGTCGAAGATCACCGGGCCGTCATGGGCGAGCATCTCCGCGATGGCGCCGTCGAGGTCGCCAGGCTTCTCGCAGCGCATGCCCTTGGCACCGTAGGCCTCCGCGAGCTTCACGAAGTCCGGCAGGCTCTCCGAGTAGCTCTGCGAGTAGCGCGAACCGTGCAGCAGCTCCTGCCACTGGCGGACCATGCCCATGTACTCGTTGTTCAGGATGAACACCTTGATCGGCAGGCGGTACTGCACCGCCGTCGACATCTCCTGCATGTTCATCAGGATCGAGGCCTCGCCCGCGATGTCGATCACGAGCCCGTTCGGGTGCGCGAGCTGGGTGCCGATCGCCGCCGGCAGGCCGTAGCCCATCGTGCCGAGGCCGCCCGACGTCATCCAGCGGTTCGGCTCGTCGTACTTGAAGTACTGGGCGGCCCACATCTGGTGCTGACCGACCTCGGTGGTGATGTAGGTCTCGCGGTCCTTGCAGGCCTCGTAGAGGCGCTGCACGGCGTATTGCGGCTTGATGATCGTGCCCGACGGCCAGTAGGCGAGGCAGTCCCGCGCCTTCCAGGCGCTGATCTTCTGGAACCACGGATCGAGGTTCGACTTGTCGGGCCGCGACGGCAGGGCGCGCCACGCCTCCAGCATGTCGCCGAGCACCGAGGCGCAGTCGCCGACGATCCCGACATCGACCTTCACGACCTTGTTGATCGAGGAGGCGTCGACGTCGATGTGGATCTTCTTGGAGAAGGGCGAGAACGCGTCGAGCCGGCCGGTGATCCGGTCGTCGAACCGCGCGCCGACGCAGATCATCACGTCGCACTCGTGCATCGCGAGATTGGCCTCGTAGGTCCCGTGCATGCCGAGCATGCCCAGGAACTTCTCGTCCGTGCCCGGATAGGCGCCGAGCCCCATCAGGGTCGAGGTGATCGGGAAGCCGGTCTCGCGGACGAGCTCGCGCAGCAGCCGCGAGGCCTCTGGGCCCGAGTTGATCACGCCGCCGCCGGTGTAGAAGACCGGCCGCCGTGCGGTCGCCATCAGCTCGACGGCCGCGCGGATCCGGTCGGCGTCGCCCTTCACGGCCGGGCGGTACGTCTTGTGGCTCGCGATCTCCGGACGCTCGTAGAGGCCCGAGGCGAACTGAATGTCCTTGGGCAGATCGACGACGACCGGGCCCGGCCGGCCGTTCGCCGCGACGTAGAACGCCTCGTGCAAGATGCGCGGCAGGTCGTCGATCGATTTGACCAGGTAATTGTGCTTCGTGCAGTGGCGCGTGATGCCGACCGTGTCGCATTCCTGGAACGCGTCGGTGCCGATCAGGTGCGTCGGGACCTGGCCGGTGATGCAGACGAGCGGGATCGAATCCAGCATCGCGTCGGTGAGCCCGGTGACGATGTTGGTCGCGCCGGGGCCCGAGGTGACGAGGACGCAGCCGACCTTGCCGGACGAGCGGGCGTAGCCCTCCGCGGCGTGGACGGCGCCCTGCTCGTGGCGGACGAGGATGTGCTTGACGGCGTTCTGGTGGAAGAGCGCGTCGTAGATCGGAAGTACGGCGCCGCCCGGGTACCCGAACAGCGTGTCGACACCCTGATCCTGGAAGGCCCGGATGACCATCTCGGCCCCGGTCATGACCTCGCCGCCCATGCTCGTCTCCTCGCGCTCTCCGGAGCCACCGCGATCCCGTGATCGCCGCCCTGCCCCGTCCTCTCTCCCGGCACCCCCGTCACGCGGGGCGGTCTCCGCCTCGCCCGAAGGTGCCTCTCGCCCCGGATCTCCGTCCGTCCCAGTCCTGTCCCGCCCGGACGCGGGCAACAAAAAAGGGCCCCGAGGGACCCTGCATGCGCCACCGCCCGGATCGCGGCCCTCGTTCAGGGCCGCCCCGTCGGTGACGCTACCGCTACAATAAGGACCGTCGTCATCGGAAACCCGAACCTGCCCCGCGGCGGCCACATGATCCGGAACTGGCTCATGGTCGGCACGCGAAGTGTCGGGCCTCTTAGCGGAGAGCGCGGAGCGGGTCAACGCGTCCGGCGCTTGTTTGCGCCGGCTGGATCGTCGAGCCGCCCCTCAGTTCAGCGGCGGCGGGAAGCGGCGGACCCAGTTGCTCGCCGCGTCGTAGGCGGCGCCGAGTTGCAGGCAGGCGAGCTCGCCGTGGTTCGGGCCGACGATCTGGATGCCGGTGGGCAGACCGGCCTCGCCGAAGCCCGCCGGCACGGCGAGCGACGGGAGGCCCGACATCGTCGCGGGGATCGTGATCTGCATCCAGCGGTGGTAGGTGTCCATCGCCCGTCCGCCCACCGTCTCGGGCCAGCGCAGGCCCTTGTCGAACGGGAAGACCTGGGCGCTGGGCATGACCACGTAGTCGTAGGTCTCCATGAAGCGGCGCAGGGTCTCGTACCAGCGGGTGCGCCCCTCCAGCGCCGCGATGATCCGGTCGGCGCCGAGCGCCAGCCCCCGCTCGACCTCCCAGGCCGCCTCCGGCTTCAGCAAGGCCCGGTGGCGGGGCTCGTCGTAGAACGGGCGGAGGTTCGCCGCGACGGTGAAGGCCCGCAGCACCAGCCAGTCCTGCCAGAGGGTCTCCATGTCGTAGCGCGGCATCGCCTCCTCGACGGTGCAGCCGATCTCCGCGAAGGTGGCGAGCGCCGAACGCCCGACGTCGAGCACGCCGGGATCGAACGGGATCTGGCCGCCGCAATCCCCGAGCCACGCGATCCGGGTCCCGCGGAAGTCGCGGGCGAGCGGGCTCGCGAAGGCGGACGGGTCCTGCCGAATGGCGTTCGGGCAGCGCGGGTCGTAGCCCGCCAGCACCGAGAGCATCAGGCCGATATCGCCGGGCGTGCGCCCGATCGCCCCGAGCACGCCGAGGTTCGGGCTGAACACGTCCTTGGCCTCGGCGGGGATCCGGCCCCAGCTCGGGCGCAGGCCGTAGCAGTTGTTGAAGGCCGGCGGGTTGCGCAGGGAGCCGGCATGGTCGCTGCCGTCGGCGACCGGCTGCATCCGCAAGGCGACTGCGACCGCGGCGCCGCCGCTCGAGCCGCCCCCGGTCTTGGCCGGATCGTAGGCGTTGCCGGTGGCGCCGTAGACCGGGTTGAAGCTGTGCGAGCCGAGGCCGAACTCGGGGATGTTGGTCTTGCCGATGAAGATTGCCCCGGCGGCGCGCAGGCGCGTCACCATGATCGAGTCGGTGTCGGCGACCCGGTCGGCGAAGATCGGGGAGCCCTGCGTGAACCGCAGGCCGCGGACCGGATCGAGATCCTTCACGGCCAGCGGGAAGCCGTGCAGCGGCCCGACGGCGTCCCCCCGCGCCAGCGCGGCGTCGGCGGCCTCGGCCTCCCGCAGGAGCGCGGCATCGTCGGCGAGGCCCACGAGGGCGTTCACCTGCGGGTTGATCCGGTGGATCCGCTCCAGATAGGCGCGCATCACCTCCGCGCAGGAGACGACCCGGCCGCGAATGGCGGCCGCGAGGTCCACCGCGCCCATGGCGGTGATGCCGTCCTGTCGCGCGTCCTGCATCTTGCCCTCCCCCGGATCAACGGAAGATCGGTAACCGGAGGTTGGATCCAGGCAAAGATGGCTCTGGCTGATTGGATGGAGTGCCGATCATCGTCGTTGCGAGCGCAGCGAAGCGATCCAGTGTCGCGCGACGATCACCGATGTCGCGCATCCCTGGGTCGCTTCGCTGCGCTCGCGATGACGGAGCGCACCCATCGCCCTGATTCGCTATACCACCGACCAGGGCAGCGTCTCCTCGCCGCGGAACACGACGACTGCCGTGTCGTCGACCGCGACGGCCTCGGCGATGCGGCTCTCCCGCCGCTCGAGAGTGACGGTCTTGGCATTCGGCTCCAGCCCGTGGAAGCGGGCGCCGTTGAGCGACGCGAAGGCCTCGAACTTGTCGAGCGCCCCCTCCTCGTCGAAGACCTGCACGTAGGTCTGGAGCGCGGAAGGCCCGCAGAACACGCCGGCGCAGCCGCAGGACGCCTCCTTGGCCCCGCGGACATGCGGCGCGGTGTCGGTGCCGAGATAGAAGCAGGCCTCGCCGGAGGTCGCGGCTTCGCGCAGGGCCAAACGGTGCCGCTCGCGCTTGGCCACCGGCAGGCAGTAGAGGTGCGGGCGCAGCCCCCCCTGGAAGATGTGCGTCCTGTTGATCACGAGGTGGTGCGGCGTGATCGTCGCCGCGCACCGGCCGCGGTGCTCCCGGACCACGTCGAGGATCTCCGCCGTGGTGGCGTGCTCGACGGTGACCTTCAGCCCCTGATGGCGAGCGAGCAGCGGGATCAAGCTGCCCTCCATGAAGGCGGCCTCGCGGTCGAAGATGTCGATCTCCGGGTCGGTCGCCTCGCCGTGGATCAGGAGCGGCATGCCGATCCGCTCCATGCGCTCCAGGACGGGGGTAATGCCGACGAGGTCCGTGACGCCCGCGTGCGAGTTCGTGGTCGCCCCGGCCGGGTAGAGCTTCGCAGCGACCCAGACCTTCTCAGCGAAGCCCCGCTCGATCTCGTCCGGGTCGGTGTCGTCCCGCAGGTAGCAGGTCATCAGCGGGGTGAAGTCCATGCCGGCGGGCAGGGCCGCCAGGATGCGCTCCCGGTAGGCCTGCGCCGCGGCGACCGTTGTCACCGGCGGCACGAGGTTCGGCATGATGATGCCCCGGGCGAACTGCGCCGCCGTGTAGGGCAGCACCGCCTTCAGCATCGCGCCGTCGCGCAGGTGGATGTGCCAGTCGTCCGGCCGCCGGATCGTGATCCGGTCGACGGTCTTCGCGTCCTGGCGCTCGGCGGGGAACAGGTCGGCGACGCTCATCGCGGGATGCCCCTCAGGCCTGGCCGAAGGCGGAGATGCCGCCATGGGCCGCCGACCACTCCGCCGGCGCGTTGAGGAAGCGCTCGACCTCGGCCAGCGTCTTCGGGTCGAAGGTGCCCATCTCCTTGGCCACCGCCAGCACGTCCCACCACGTGGTGAGATAGTGGAGCTTGATACCGATCTCCTCCATCAGCGCGGCGCTGTCGGGGAAGATGTCGTAGTAGAACAGCACGAAGCAGTGATCGACCTGGGCGCCCGAATCGCGGAGGGCCTTGCAGAAATTGACCTTGCTGCGCCCGTCGGTGGCGAGGTCCTCGACGAGCAGCGTCCGGGCGCCCTCGACGATCTCGCCCTCGATCTGGGCGTTGCGGCCGAACCCCTTGGGCTTCTTCCGGATGTACTGCATCGGCAGCATCATCCGGTCGGCGATCCAGGCCGCGAAGGGGATGCCGGCGGTCTCGCCGCCGGCGATGTGGGTCAGCTTCTCGTAGCCGATCTCGCGCACGATGGTGGCGGTGGCGAAATCCATCAGCGTCGAGCGCAGGCGCGGGAACGAGATGATCTTCCGGCTGTCGGTGTAGACCGGGCTCGCCCAACCCGAGGTGAACTTGAACGGCTCGTCCTTGTAGAAGAGCACCGCCTCGATCTCGAGGAACATCTTGGCCGCCTCGCGGGCGATCACTTTCCGGTCGAGGGGCAGGAAGGGGCTGGTCATGCGGCGTGCGCGCTCCGCTTGGGGCGCTCTCCGGGGCCTTGAGAACCGGTCCGGCCAGAGAGATCGCGTGGGAATAGGGCCTGACCGCCCTCCTCCGCCCTGTCTCCGCCAGCGTCAACCCTGATCGCGGCGCTATCCGCGCCTCACGCAGGTCTGCCGGCCCGCAGATGCGCGAGGTGCCGGATCGCCAGCGCGTAGCCGTGCGTGCCGAATCCCGCCAGCACGGCCGTGGCCGCGAGCGAGATGTAGGAATGGTGGCGGAAGGCCTCGCGGCGGTGAACGTTCGAGATGTGGCACTCGATCACCGGCACCTCGCAGGTGTTCAGCGCGTCGAGGATGGCGACCGAGGTGTGGGTGTAGGCGCCCGCGTTGATGACGATGCCGGCCGAGCCGACGCGGTACTCGTGGATCGCGTCGATCAGCACGTGCTCGGCGTTGCTCTGGCGGAAATCGACCGCGAGGCCGAGGCCGGCGGCCGTCTCGCGGCACAGGGCCTCGACGTCGGCCAGCGTCTCGCGGCCGTAGATCTCCGGCTGGCGCTTGCCGAGCAGGTTCAGGTTCGGCCCGTTCAGGACCAGGACGGTGTCGTTCATCGTGTGCCTCGCGGGTCGAGAGGTGCGGCAAGCGCCCGCAAGACTCAAGTCCGGGCTGTCATCCGGTCGGAGATGTCCCGCACACGGAGCTGCCGCCCGCGCCGGGCGGTTCAGATCCGGATCCCGCGGCGCTATCCCGGTCGCGGAAGCCCGATGCGGCAGGGAGGACAGGCGAATGGCAGGATCCCGGAGCGACGCGCCCGTGGTGATCGCGGTGGCGATCACCGGCTCGGTGCCGCGCAAGACCGACAACCCGGCCGTTCCGGTCACCGTGCCCGAGCAGATCGAGTCGACGCAGCAGGCCTTCGAGGCCGGCGCCACGCTCTGCCACATCCACGTGCGCAACGACGACGAGTCGCCCTCCTCCGATCCGGACAGGTTCGCCGCCGTGCAGGAGGGGCTGCGCCGGCACTGCCCGGGGATGATCGTGCAGTTCTCGACGGGCGGGCGCGGGCGCGACCCGGCCGCCCGCGGCCTCTCGCTCAAGCACCGGCCCGACATGGCTTCCCTGTCCACCGGCTCGGTGAACTTCCCGACGATCGTCTACGAGAATTCCGCGAGCCTCGTGACCGACCTCGCCGGCCAGATGAAGCAGTACGGCGTCCGTCCCGAGATCGAGATCTTCGACCTCTCGCACCTGCACGGCGCCAAGCGGCTGGTGGAGGCGGGCCTGATCGACGCGCGCCCGCACGTGCAGTTCGTCATGGGCGTCCAGAACGCGATGCCGGCCGAGGAGCACCTCCTCGACATCCTGCTCGCCGAGACCCGGCGGATCCTGCCGGAGGCGACCTGGACGGCGGCCGGGATCGGGCGCAACCAAGCGATCGTGATGGACTGGGCGCTCGCCCGCGGGGCGGACGCGGTCCGCACCGGCCTGGAGGACAACATCCGGGTGACGAAGGACCGCTTGGCGGCGAGCAACGCCGAGCTCGTCGGCCTCGCCGCCGAGGCGGTGGCGCGCCACGGCCGCCGCGTCGCCACGCCCGCGGAGGCCCGCGCCGCCCTGGGCCTGGGTTGAGCGCGCGCGGATGTTGCCGCGGTCGCGCGGTGGAGACGGCACCGGATCCATGCGCCTCACGACACGCACGCCGTCCCGACCGCGATCCCTGATCGTCGGCTGCGCCGCCGCGGCCTGCGCGCTCCTGGCCGTGGCCTCGGAGGCCCCCGGTCAGGCCGGACCGGGATCGGCGGAGGCGCTCGTGAACGGGATCCAGACCATTCGGCGCGGCGACACTGTCACGAAGGTCGACCGGACCGGCAAGGGTGCGGTGCTGTGCATGCGCGGCATCCTGCAGGCGATGCGCACCGTCGGACAGGCGTGCCACGCCGGCGCCGACCCGGACTTCCAGCAGGAACTGCGCGCCGCGCTCGCGCGCATCGATCGCTTCATCGCCGACAACGCCCCGGACGGGGCCGTCCCGTCGCGCGACGGGATGACGGAACCGGAGCAGCGGCCCGGCGCGGTCTGCGGCCGCGACGCGGAGGCCCTGTACGAGGCCCTGCGGACCGGCGGCGCCGCGGGCCTGCGCGCCCAGGTCGACGACCTGCTCTCGATCCCGCGCGAGCCGGTCATGAATCCGTGCCTGTGAGCCGGCCGGCGACGTCGCGGTTTCGGGACGTCGCCCGCGCGGCGGCGATCCCGACCCACCTTCTCACGGCCGACCCGGCGTGCTAACGATCCGCCCGCGCGGGTGTAGCTCAATGGTAGAGCAGCAGCCTTCCAAGCTGAATACCCGGGTTCGATTCCCGGTACCCGCTCCAAGCCCGCCGCGCTCTGCGCCTTCGGGCTCACCCGTCAGACCCCGTCAAGCGACGCCCGTGAAGAAGGTGGCGTAGCCGTCGTCGTGCACCCGGGCGAGATAGGCCCGGTACAGCGCGTAGCCCGGCGCCTCCGGCCCGATCCGCCCGTACCCGTGTGCGCCAGCCTGCTCGGGCAGCAGTGCCAGGGGCGCAGCAGCCGGGGTCAGCTGCGTGCCGCGCCCGGCGTGGAGCGTCGTCAGGACCCCGTACATCTCGCCCTGGATGTTGGGGCGGCACAGCACCGCGAGGCGGTGCTGCCCGTGCCAGTTGGTCACGAGGTAGATCATGCCCGACTGGCTCGGCACGGCGACGCTGCCGGACTGCGCGAAGGGGGCGTCGAGCCGCTCGGCCTCGCGGAAGACGAGGCGGGCCGCGTCCGCGTCCCAGGCGATCTCGGTGCGGTAGGCGAAGATCGCGCCCGCCGACCCGAACGACGGACGCAGGGTGAGGTAGCGCCCCTCGATCCAGGCGACGCTCTCCCGCGAGTAGGAGCCGAGCTCGTCGGGCGCGTGACGGGCCGCCTCCGGGGCCGGTCGCCCCGTCTCCTGGCGCAGGGACTGGCCCAGGGCTTCCTCCAGGCGGATCGTCGTCGCCAGGGTGAAGGGCCTGCGGCCGGCGAGCGCCTTCTCCAGGGTCGAGATGCTGATCCGGGCCTCCTCGGCCAGCGTCTGCCGGGAGATGCGCCGGCGGGCCAGCGCCTCGCGCACGGTCTGGGCAATGGCGCGGCTCTGCGCCTCGGACAGTTCGATCTCGCTCACAGGCACGGCTCGCACGGGCTTGACCCGCACAGATCCGCACGAAACCGCACATTCGCGCAAGCGCGGCCAAGCTGACCGTCCACGCCGAGCCGTCAGGAACGCTCCGGCTCCGGGGCCAGCTCGGTCTCGACGATCAGCCGGAGCGGGCCGGCCTGCAGCGCCTCCAGGGGCCAGCAGGTGACGAGGTCGAGATGCCGCCCCGGGGCCTGCGGGTCGATGCCCGACGCGTCCCACCGGGCCACCCGCGTGCCGGTGACGCGGAAACGCAGGGTCCGGCCGTCGCGGCCGGTCACCGTGACGGGATCGCCGGGGCCGAGCTGTCCCAGCACCGCGAACTGCGTGTCGCGGTGGGCGGCGATGACCGCGGTGCCGGGCGCGCCGGCCTCCGGGGTGCCGTCCAGGTGGCCGGGGCCGAAGGCCAGGGCCTGGCCGCTCCCGCCCCGCAGCACCACGAAGCTGCGGCCCGCGACGGTGAGCCGGGCGACCGGCTCGGTGTCGGCCCAGGGCCAGGGCCGGGCGGGCCGACCCTCGGCCAGGGTGCGGGCGAAGGCGCGCTCCAGCAGCAGCTGGGCCAGGGCGGCCTTGGCGGGGATCCAGGCGGCCTGCGCCGCGAAACCGAGCCCCGCGAGGGTGAGGAGGGCCGCGAGGACCCTCCCCAGTCCGGTCACCGTGCGCCGGCTCATCGCGCGTCCCCGGTCCGCCGGCCGCCGATCGTCAGGCCGGTGCCGAGCACGAGACCCAGCAGGGCGAGGAGCAGGCCCAGGCCGAGCTGCGCCACGATGCCGGCCCCGGTCCGCGGCAGGTCGACCGCCGCGCCCTCGGCCCGGATCGGCACGATCCGCGCTGCCCCGTCGTCGGCGGGCGTGGCGCCCGGCCGGTCCGTGCCGAACACCTTGGCGAAGTCCCAGCCCGCCGGCAGGTTCAGCGGCAGGTCGGCGGCGACGAGGGGCGTGCCGGGCGCGCGGCGCGGCGTGGCGTCGACGGCCACGAGGCTGGTCAGCCGCGTCGTCAGGCCGTGCTCCAGGGCCAGCGCCAGGATGGCGGCGTCGGCCGCGTCCGCACCGAGGCGCCCCGTGATGCGCGCCGTCTCGGTCTCGCCGATCCGGGATCGCGCCCAGACCTTGGAGATGCCGGCGCCCGCACCCGCCTCGGCGAGGGGGAGCGTCCGGGTCCATGTCCGGCCGCCCACCCGGCCCGAGACGGTCACGGTCCCGCGGGCCGTTTCCTCGGCCGCCCCCGGCAGCCGCGCGGCGAAGACCAGCGGCTCGCCGCGATACAGGTCGGGCAGCGCGCCCGGCGTGACCTCGACGCCCGGAACCGAGAAGGTCGCGGTCAGGTCGGTGACGGCGGGGGATTCCAGCTTCTCGTAGAGCGCGCGGGTCCGCTCGCCGACCTGCGCGAGGTCGCGGATCTCGGTGAAGCTGCCGCGGCCGATCTCGGCGGCGTGGCGCATCAGGTGGCCGTTGGGCGCCGAGCCGATGCCGACCATGAACAGGCGCGTGCGCCCGAGATTGGCGTGGATCGCCGCGAAGATCCGCTCCTCGTCGCCGACGGCGCCGTCGGTGAGGAACACGACCTGCCGGACGCGCCCGTCCTCGGGGTGCGGGTCGGCGAGGGCCGCCTTGAGCGGCGCCAGCATCTCGGTGCCGCCGCGGGCTTCCAGAGCGGCGACGAAGGCCTGGGCCTGCGCCAGGGCCTCCGGCGTCGCCGGGACGGGCGCGGGATGAAGCGCGTCCCAGGTGTCGTCGAAGCGGATGACGTTGAAGCGGTCCGACGGGGTCAGGCGGGCGAGACCGGCGAGCAGCCCGGCCTTGGCCTGCCGCATCGAGGCGCCCGACATCGAGCCGGAATTGTCGATGACGAAGGTGACGTCGCGCGCCGGCCGGGCGGTCGTGTCGGTCTCGATCGCCGGCGGGCTCACGGCGGCCAGCAGGTAGGTCCGGCCCGCCACGGTCTCGCGGAACAGGCCGAGGCCGGGCACCCGGCTCGGGACCGGCGCCCAGGTTAGCTCGAGGTCGCGGTCGGCCGGGACGACGCCGTCGGCGAGCGTGACCGTTCGCGCCTCCGGGCCGGTCTCGGTCACGCGGATCGCGTGGGTCGCGCTGCGGACGTCACCGACGGGGAAGCCCGCCTGCAGCCGCACGGTGACGGCGACCGGGTTGGTCGGCGACGACAGGGCCGGGTCGAGCACCGGCGGGCTGATCCGGGCGCGATCCGGAACCGGGTCGCGGGCCGCTTCGGCCACGCCGTGGAGGGAGACCGCGTCCACCGGGGCGGGGGCCGGATTGTAGCGGGGCGCGACCACCAGGGGCAGGCGCAGCGTCCGCGTCTCGCCCGAGACGGGGATCGTCTGCTGATAGGTGATCTGGACCACCACCGTCTCGCCGGGGCCGATATTGGCGACCGCGTTGGTGAAGACGTTGGGCCGCTCCTGCGTGGTCAGCGCCGCCGACTGCCCGGCCGCCTTCGCGGCCTCGTAGGCGCGCTTGGCCGCCGCCCGCTCGCGGATGTCGGCGACGATCACGCGGGAGCCGACGACGAGCTTCATCCCGTCGACGGCCGCGTCCTCCGGCAGGGGGTACAGGTAGGTGCCCTCGACCCAGTCCGCCGTGACGTTGCGGAAGGCCTGGGTGACGGTGGCCCGGGCGGTCGGGCCGCTGACGTCGACGCTGATGTCGGTCGCCAGTTGGACGGCCTCGACCGGCGCGGTGCCGGCCGGCCCGCGCAGCGTGAGGCCACCCCGGTCTCGGCCCGGCGCCGCGTGGGCCGAGGCCAGCATGATGAGCAGCGCCAGCAGCGCGAGGAAGAGCGGTGACAGCGCGGCGTTGCGGGGGGACTCGACCGCGGATCGTGGAGCGAAGAACGGCATCGGGGAAACCTCCTGCGCCGGCGGATCGATGCCGGCTCGCCGCTGAAGCTCCCGCGCCAGCCCCTCCGTCGCCACGAGAAGCTTCGCCCTTTTCCAGGCTCGGACCGCACCGGCCGGCCGCGCCCGGGCGGATCTGTGCGGAGCCGGTGCGGAGCTGTGCGTCCCGCGGCGCTTCCCGGCAAATCCGCTCTCGGCTTGACATATGCGCAATCTGCGTCTTAGTTATGCTCAAGTTGAGCAGAAGAGACCGATGACCGAGTCCGAGTTCCTGGCAGGCTACGATCCTGCGGCCTACGAGCGGCCCGCCCTGGCGGTCGATCTCGTCCTGCTGGGGATCCGGGCGGGCCGGCTCGCTGCCCTCCTGCTGCGGCGGGGCCAGCAGCCGCAGGCGGGCCTCTGGGCCCTGCCGGGCGGGTTCGTGGGCATCGCCGAGACCCTCGACGCCGCCGCGGAGCGCGTCCTGCGCGATAAGGCCGGCATCGGGCGGGCGCGGCTCGAGCAGCTCTACACCTTCGGCGCCGTTGATCGGGATCCGCGGATGCGGATCGTCTCGGTGGCCTACCTGGCGCTGCTGCCGGAATCGGCCTTCGCCGAGGCCCTGGCGGGCGGTGCCGGGCTCGCGGCGGCGGCGCTGGTCGTGCCCTGGGCGGGCGAGTCCGGCGGCCCGGTCTCGGCCGAGGCGGAGGACGGCGCACCCCTCGCCCTCGCGTTCGACCACGCCGACATCCTCGCGCTCGCCGTGAAGCGGCTGCGCGGCAAGCTCGACTACACGGATGTCGGCTTCGCGCTGCTCCCGGAGCACTTCACCCTCCGGCAGCTCCAGGACGTGCACGCGGCGATCCGCGGCGCGCCCCTCAACAAATCCGCCTTCCGGCGCCGCATGCGCGACCGGGGCTGGATCGCGCCGACGGGCGCCCGCGAGGCCGGGACGGCGTTCCGCCCCGCCGAACTCTTCCGCTTCGACAGGTCAGGCCAGTTCTAAGCCTTTGTTTCAACGCGCTCTCTTGACCCGAACCGGTATCCACTTCGGCGGAGAGCGCTTCGAGGAGCCCATCATGGCTACGGTCCGCAACATCGGTGTCATCGCCCAGCTCCGGAGCGAGGCGAGCAGCCACATCATCCGCTTCCGCAACGGCCGTGTCCGGCAGAGCGGGCGGGGTCTGGTCTTCTGGTTCCGGCCCGAGACCGCCAGTATCAGCGAGGTGCCGGTGGACGACCGCGAGATGACGCTCTTCGTCCGCGGCCGCAGCCGGGACTTCCAGACCGTCGTGGTCCAGGGGACGATCGGCTGGCACGTCGTCGATCCGGAGCTGCTGGCGAGCCGGGTCGACTTCTCGATCGACCTCCGAACCGGGCGCATGCAGGGCGAGCCGATCGAGCGGATCGAGGCGCGCCTCGGCGGCATCGCCAGCCAGGCGGCGCTCCAGTATCTAGGGGCGAGCCCGATCGGCGCCCTCCTCGACGCCGGGCCGGAGCCGCTGCGCGCCGTGCTGGAACGGGTGCTGTCCGACGCCCCGGCGCTGGCCGAGATCGGCGTGGCGGCGGTGTCGGTGCGGCTCACCAACCTCGCGCCGACGAGCGAGCTGGAGCGCGCCCTGCAGACACCGACCTTCGAGGCCCTGCAGCAGAAGGCCGACGAGGCGACCTTCGCGCGGCGCGCCCTGGCGGTCGAGAAGGAGCGCGCCATCGCGGAGAACGAGCTCGCCACGAAGACCGAGCTGGCCCGGCGCGAGACCGTGCTGATCGCGCAGGAGGCCGAGAACGCCCGCGACCGCGCCGCCGGCGTCGCGGAGGCGCGGGGCCTGGAGGCGGCCGCGGAGGCCGAGCGGATCCGCCTCGTCGAGGGAGCCAGAGCCGACGCAGAGCAGCGCCGCGCCGCCGTCTACCGGGACATGCCGCCCGCCGTCCTGCTCGGGCTGGCGGCCCGGGAACTCGCCGGCAAGCTGGAGACGATCGAGCACGTCAACGTCACGCCCGACCTGCTGGCGGCCGTCCTCGGCGAGTTCCGGGGCGCGCTGTCCCCGCGGCTCGCGCCGCGCTGAGGAGGTCCGCCGTGCCGGCCATCCCCCCCCGCGTGGTCTTCGTCATCCGCGACACGGACTACGAGTTGCTCATCGCCCGGCACGCGACCCGCGGCCAGGTCCGGTTCTTCCTGGAGAGCCGGGGCCAGACGCTCGCCGAGGTCGAGGCGCGCCACGCGCAGTTCCAGGCCGTGCTCGCCGAGGCCCGGTCCGCCGTGCCGCTGGACTGGCGGCAGGCCCTGGTGAAGCGCCCCGACCTCGACCGCTTCCTCTTCGCCCCCGAGGACGTGGTCGTGGCGGTGGGACAGGACGGGCTCGTGGCCAACGTCGCCAAGTACCTCGACGGGCAGCCGGTGGTCGGCGTCAACCCGGCGCCCGACCTCTACGACGGCGTGCTGGCCCGGGCGCGGGTCGAGGCCCTGCGCGCGCTCCTGCCCGCCAGCGCGGCCGGCGCCGCGCCCCTCCAGCGGCGCACCATGGTGCAGGCGACCTTCGACGGCGGCGAGCGGCTGCTCGCCCTGAACGAGATCTTCGTCGGCCACCGCAGCCACCAATCGGCGCGCTACCGCATCGACGACGGGGCGCGGGCGGAGGACCACTCGTCGAGCGGTCTGATCGTGGCCTCGGGCACCGGCCTGACCGGCTGGGCGCGCTCGATCAGCGAGGCGACGCACCTCACCGTGGAGGTGGGCATCGAGGAGGCGGCCTTCGGCTACTGGGTGCGCGAGCCGTTCCCGAGCGTCGCCACCGGCACCGACCTCCGCGGCGGCAAGTTCGCCGGATCGCCCCTCACCGTGGTGTCGCGGATGAACGAGGGCGGCGTGGTGTTCTCGGACGGGATCGAGCAGGATTTCGTCGCCTTCGACTGGGGGCGGCGGGTGAGCCTCGCCCCGGCCGACCGCACCTTCAACCTCGTGGCCGCGTAGCGCGGCGCCGACCGGGCGCCCGACGACCGCCTGTGCGCGAGGCTCGGGATGCTGCCCGAGGGCCCGCTCCGCGCGTTCTTCGCCCGCGCGGGACCGGCATTGACTGAAGAGCCCGGCTGAACACGCCGGCGGCAGACAGCCGCTTTCGCGGGCGTCGAACCGGTCGATGCGACACCTTCGTCATCACGAGCGCAGCGAAGTGACCCAGGGCAGCGCGACGTCCGGAGGCCTGGCGCGGCTGGATTGCTTCGCTCCGCTCGCAAGGACGGGACGGTACAGGTCTCCGACAACGCCGACCGGCGAGGTGCGCCGCCAACACCGCAGATTCCCGCGTCTGGCACGCTTCTTGGTTCGTATTCACTAGCGCAGCGTCGCCCCGGCGGCGGCTAGAGGTTGGCGTGCCGTCGATGTGGTGAGGTGCCGGGCGACCGGATCTCCGCGACTGCCTTGAGCCTGTCCCGAGCTCCGATCCCTCCGTTTCAGCACCGGCACGCGCCGTCCGGCGGATCGCGCGATCCGCCCTCTGAGGAGAGTCGATATGTGCGACCGTCACGGCGATTATCGCGTCCCGGATCTCACGCGGTTCAAGCCCAGTCGCAGGCGCTTCCTCGGCGGGACCGCCGCCGCGCTGACCCTGGCGGTGGGCCCGGGCCTGACCGGCCCGGCCGCGGCGGCCACCGGCATCCGCGCGACCCACGGCACCGGCTTCTGCAACCTGAACTTCTTCCTGGCCGAGGCGATGCAGCTCGCCAAGGATGACGGGCTGACGATCGATTTCGTCAACACGCCGACCTTCTCGGATCAGGTCACCTTCCTCGGCATGGGCCAGGTCGATGCCGGCGTGATGCCCTACACGAGCTTCATGGCCCTCTACGACGCGGGTGCTCCCGTGAAGATCGTGGCCGGCGGCGGCATCGAGGGCTGCGTGCTCGTGGCCCAGCCCGGCCTCGACAGCCCGGAGAAGCTCAAGGGCAAGACGCTCGGGACCTTCCAGCTCGATACGCTCGAGGTCCTGCCTTACGACTGGCTGAAGAAGAACGGCGTCGCCTTCAAGGACATCACCGTCCGCTACATGGGCTCGACCCCGGAGGCCGTGGAGGCGTTCCGCGCCGGGGCGCTGGACATCATCTCGACCATCGAGCCCTACGGCACGGCGCTGCTCACCGACGTGAAGGGCGCGGTGAAGCTCTCCGACGGGACCGACATCTACGGCAAGGGCTACACCGACTGCGTGCTGGCGGTCCGCAACGAGCTGATCGCCAAGAACCCGGCCGCCGTGAAGGCCCTGATCAAGGGCATGATGAAGGCCCAGGCGCTGGCGGAGGGCGACCCCCAGGCCGCCCTGAACAAGCTCGTCGGCTCCTACTACAAGACCTCGATGAGCAACGCCCAGCTCGCCATGGGCCGGCAGCCCTCGGTGGTGGACGCCCGCAACCAGACGCAGTTCATCCTCGACCGGACCGATTCCGTCGCCGAGATGGGCTACATCAAGAAGAAGCCCGGCCGCGACGCGATCGACTGGACCCTGCTGGAACAGGTCATCGCCGAGAACCCGGACCTCTACGGCAAGCTCAAGCTGAAGTCGGCCTGAGCGGATGGCCACCTTCCTCGCCCGCGCCGCCGCCGTCCCGCAGGACCGGCCGCGCCTCCCGCTCGGTCAGCGCCTCGCGCTGCCCGAAGGGCTCGTCCCCCTGCTCCGCCGGATCGGCTGGATGCTGGTCTCGGTCGGCTGCTTCGCCGGCCTCTGGGAGCTGCTCTGGGCGCTCGGCATCGCCGACGCCAAGCTCCTGCCGCCGCCGCACATCTTCCTCGGCAACCTCGCCGAGCAGGCGCGCTTCTTCAACACCGCGCAGCGCTGGCAGATCGGCACCGGGATGAGTACCGGCCCCAGCCCCGCCATGGCGGTGCTGATCACCGTGCTCGCCTCGACCGGCCGGGTGCTGGCGGGCCTCGCCCTGGCGGCCTCCCTGTCGATCCTGGTCGGGGTAGCGATCCGCTACTTCAAGCTGTTCGAGCGGCTGACCCTGCCGACCATCACGCTGCTGGCGCCGGTCTCGCCGATCGCGTGGCTGCCGGTCGCGATCTTCATGTTCGGGATCGGCAACGCCCCGGCGATCTTCATGGTGTTCATCGCCCTGTTCTTCACGATGGTGCTCTCAACCATCCAGCAGATCGACGAAGTCAACCGCAACTTCATCAACGTCGCCCGGACCATGGGGGCGTCGAAGCGCCAGATCTACGCCCGGGTGATCGTGCCGGCGATCCTGCCGGGGCTGCTCGCGGTGCTGCGCCTCAACCTGTTCGGCGCCTGGATGGTGGTGCTCGTCGCCGAGGCGACCGGCGTCGGCTACGGGCTCGGCCAGGTGATCATGCTGGCGCGCAACACCTTCAACCCGTCGCTGGTGTTCTTCACCATCACGCTGATCGGCCTGCTCGGCTTCGCCTTCGACCTGCTGTTCCGGCTGGTCCAGCGGCGGCTGCTGTACTGGCTGCCGCGCGACACGGGGGCCTCCCTTGGTCTCTGATCCCCGCTCCGACGATGCTGTCTCGTGCCGCGGCGTCGCCAAGGTCTGGGCGGCCGGCACCGCCCGCGCCCACGAGGCGCTGCGCGACATCGACCTCACCGTGCGGCCCGGCGAGTTCGTGGTGTTCCTCGGCCCCTCGGGCTGCGGGAAGAGCACGCTGCTCTACCTGATCGCCGGGCTCGAACCCGCCTCCGGGGGCGAGCTCCTGGCCTTTGGCGAGGCCGTCACCGGCCCGTCGCCGGAGCGGAGCCTGATCTTCCAGGAGACCTCGCTGCTGCCCTGGCTCAGCGTCTGGCAGAACGTCAGCTTCGGCCTGTCGCTGAAGGGCGTGCCGGAGGCCGAGCGCCGGAGCGTCGCCCGGGCGGCGCTCCAGCGCGTCGGCCTCGCCGAGGCCTTCGACAAGCGGCCGGACGAGCTGTCCGGCGGCATGCGCCAGCGCGTGGCGGTGGCGCGGGCGCTGGCCATGCGCCCGAAGGTACTGCTGATGGACGAGCCCTTCGCGGCGCTCGACGTCCAGACCCGCCAGAAGATGCAGGACTTCCTGCTCGACGTCTGGCGCGACAGCGGCGCCTCGGTGCTGTTCGTGACCCACCACATCGACGAGGCAGTGGCGCTCGCCGACCGGGTGGTGGTGTTCACCGCCCGCCCCGGGCGGATCAAGACGATCGTCCGCAACAACCTCGCCCGCCCGCGCGACCCGTTCTCGCCCGAGGCGGAGGCCTTGCGGCGGCACCTCACCGAGCTCCTGCGCGACGAGGTCGACCGGGCCTTCGCCGAGCAGGAAGCGCTCGTCTGACCCCCTCCCCCAACACGGACACGACCATGGCCACATCGCTGATCCGCAGCCGGCGGATGATCACCCGTACCCTCGACCATGATCGCTGGGAGGAGATCGCCGACGGCGCGGTCCTTCAGAAGGACGGGGTCATCGCCGCGGTCGGCACCTACGCGGACCTGCACGCCCGCTACCCCGACGCACCCGTGATCGGGTCCGGCCGCGAGATCCTGCTGCCGGGCTTCGTCAACGGCCACCACCATGTCGGCCTGACGCCGGTGCAGCTCGGTTCCCCCGACATGCCCCTGGAGCTGTGGTTCGTCACCCGCATGGTGGCACGCAACCTGAACCTCTACCTCGACACCCTGTACTCGGCCTTCGAGATGGTCGGCTCCGGGATCACCACGGTCCAGCACATCCACGGCTGGATGCCCGGCAGCCTGGAGGAGGTCGAGGCGCGCTCCAACGAGGTGCTGCGCGCCTATCGCGACATCGGCATGCGGGTCTCGTACTGCTTCGCGGTCCGCGACCAGAACCGCCTCGTCTACCAGGCCGACATGGACTTCGTGGCGAGCCTGCCGGCGCCGCTGCAGGACCCGATGAAGCGCTGGTTCGAGCGCTTCCAGATGTCCCTGGAGGACAATTTCTCGCTCTTCCGCAGCCTGCATGCCGGTCAGGAGGGCGCGTCGCGGGCGAAGATCCAGCTCGCCCCCGCCAACCTGCACTGGTGCTCGGACGCGGCCCTCGAGGGCTTGGCCGGCCTGTCCGAATCCTACGACGTGCCGATGCACATGCACCTCGTCGAGACCGCCTACCAGAAGGCCTACGCGGAGAAGCGCGGCGGCGGGACCGCGGTCGAGTACCTCGACCGGTTCGGCATGCTGGGGCCCCTCCTGACGCTCGGCCACGGCGTCTGGCTCAACGAGTCCGACATCGACCGGGTGGCGGCGACCGGCACCTGCATCTGCCACAACTGTTCCTCGAACTTCCGGCTGCGCTCCGGCGTGGCGGCGCTCAACCGCTTCGAGGCGAAGGGGATCAACACGGCGATCGGCCTCGACGAGGCGGGCATCAACGACGACCGCGATATGCTGCAGGAGATGCGCCTCGTGCTGCGCGCCCACCGGGTGCCCGGCATGGACGAGGCCGACGTGCCGAGCATGGCGCAGGTGCTGCGCATGGCGACCGTCGGAGGCGCCCGCACCACCCCCTACGGCGACAGCCTCGGCACGATCGAGGTCGGCAAGGGCGCCGACATGGTCCTGATCGACTGGGACCAGATCGCCTACCCGTATCTCGACCCGGAGACGCCGCTCCTCGACGCGGTGATCCAGCGGGCCAAGACCGGCGGCGTCACTGCGGTTCTGTGCGAGGGTGAGGTGCTCTACGCGGACGGCCGCTTCACCCGGGTCGACCGCGACGCCGCCCTGAAGGCGCTCCACGACGACCTGTCGCGGGCGCTCTCGGACGACGAGGTCGAGCGGCGCCAGCTGTCGAAGGCGCTGCTCCCCCACGCGCGGCGCTTCTACGCCGACTACATCGACCCGTCGCGGCACGAGCCGTTCTACCGCCCGAGCTCGCGCGTCTGACGGCGCGGGCCCGGGCCGGGCCTCAGCGGACCAGGCAGGGCTTCTTGTTGTCGAAGGTCCAGCCGGGGATCAGGAACTGCATGGCGGCCGCGTCGTCGCGGGCGCCGAGGCCGTGGTCGCGGTAGAGGGCGTGGGCCTCCTCAACCGCCGACATGTCGAGCTCGATGCCGAGGCCCGGCCGCTCCGGCACCCGCACGAGGCCGCCGCGGATCGCCAGCGGCTCCTTGGTCAGGCGCTCGCCGTCCTGCCAGATCCAGTGGGTGTCGATCGCCGTGACGTTGCCGGGCGCCGCCGCGGCCACGTGGGTGAACATCGCGAGCGACACGTCGAAGTGGTTGTTCGAGTGCGAGCCCCAGGTCAGGCCGTGGTCGCGGCACAGCTGGGCCACCCGGACCGAGCCGGCGAGCGTCCAGAAATGCGGGTCGGCCAGCGGGATGTCGACGGCGCCGAGCTGGATCGCGTGGTTCATCTGGCGCCAGTCGGTGGCGATCATGTTGGTGGCGGTGGGCAGGCCGGTGGCGCGGCGGAACTCCGCCATGATCTCGCGGCCCGAGAACCCGCCCTCGGCGCCGCAGGGATCCTCCGCGTAGGCCAGGACGTGGCCCTGGCCCTTGCAGAGGCGGATCGCCTCCGCGAGGGACCACGCGCCGTTCGGGTCGAGCGTGACCCGCGCCTTGGGGAACCGCTCGTGGATCGCGGTGACGGCGGCGATCTCCTCCTCGCCGCGCAGGACGCCGCCCTTCAGCTTGAAGTCGTTGAAGCCGTACTGATCGTAGGCGGCCTCGGCGAGCCGGGCCACGGCCCCGGGGGTCAGCGCCTCCTCGTCGCGCAGGCGGAACCAGCCGTCGCGGGCGATCGGGGCGCGGTAGCCAAGATCGGTGCGGGTGCGGTCGCCGAGGTAGAACAGGTAGCCCAGCATCTCGACGGCGTCGCGCTGCTGGCCCTCGCCCAGGAGCGCCGCGACCGGCACGTCGAGGTACTGGCCGAGCAGGTCGAGGAAGGCGGATTCGACGGCCGTGACCGCGTGGATGGTGATGCGCAGGTCGAAGGTCTGCAGGCCGCGCCCGCCGACGTCGCGGTCGGCGAAGCGCGTCCGCATGGCGTTGAGCACCGCGTTCCAGGCGCCGAGCGGCTGCCCGACGACGAGGTCCCGGGCATCCTCCAGGGTCTTGCGGATGCCCTCGCCGCCGGGGACCTCGCCGAGGCCGGTGGCGCCGGTGGTGTCGGTCAGGATCACGAGGTTGCGGGTGAAGTACGGGCCGTGCGCGCCCGAGAGGTTGAGCAGCATGCTGTCGTGGCCGGCCACCGGCACGACCTTCATGGCGGTCACGGTCGGCGTGTGGCGGGCGGCGTGGCGGCTCTCGTTCAGCATGGCGTCCTCCTCGGGGGCCCCCGGCCGGTCTGCGCCGGGCGCGAGGCGGGATCGATGCGGGGCCGGACCGGCCGAGGCCGGTCCGGCGTGCGGGTCAGTGGGCCTTGAGTTCGACGCGGCGGATCTCGCCGACCACCACGAGGTAGCAGAAGCAGGCGACGAGGGCGTTCAGGCCGACGAAGACCAGGGCGCCGTTGAACGAGCCCGTGCTCTGGACGATGTAGCCGATCGCGATCGGCGTGGTGATGCCGGCGGTGTTGCCGAAGGTGTTGAACAGGCCGCCCGAGAGGCCACCGCTCTCCCGGGGCGAGGTGTCGGCGACGACCGCCCAGCCGAGCGCGCCGATGCCCTTGCCGAAGAAGGCGAGCGCCATCAGGCCGACCACCAGGGCGTCCGCCTGGACGTAGTTGCAGCCGATGATGCTCATCGACAGCAGCATGCCGCCGACGATCGGGATCTTGCGGGCCGCCGTCAGCGAGAAGCCGCGGCGCAGGAGCAGATCGGAAATCACGCCCCCGAGGATGCCGCCGATGAAGCCGCAGAGCGCCGGCAGCACCGCCGCGAAGCCGGCCTGCAGGATCGACAGGCCACGCTCCTTGACGAGGTAGACCGGGAACCACGTCAGGAAGAAGTAGGTCAGCACGGTGATGCAGTACTGGCCGATATAGATGCCGAGCAGCATCCGGTTGGCGAGCAGCTGGCGCAGCGTCCGGCCGGCATCGCCCTGCTTGCTCCGGCTCTGGCCGTCCATGTCGAGCAGGGCGCCGCCGGCCTCGATGTAGTCCCGCTCCGCCTGGTTCATCGACGGGTGGTTCTTCGGGCTGTCGACCACGCGCAGCCAGAGGACCGCGAAAGCGATGCCGAGCAGGCCCATGCTGGTGAAGACGTGGTGCCAGCCGAAATTGTGGACGATCCACGCCATCAGCGGCGTGAACAGCACCGTGGCGAAGTACTGCGCCGAGTTGAAGAAGGCCGAGGCCATGCCGCGCTCGCGGGTCGGGAACCACGCGGCGACGATCCGGGCGTTGGCGGGGAAGACCGGTGCCTCGGTGAGGCCGACGGCGAGCCGCAGGGCGAAGAGCAGCACCACGGCGGTCAGGCCGGTGAAGAAGCCGACGGCGCCCTGGACCAGCGTGAAGGCCGACCAGAGGGCGACGGCGGCGGCGTAGACCCACTTGACGCTGTAGCGGTCAAGGAGCCAGCCGCCCGGGATCTGGGCGAGGACGTAGGACCACGCGAAGGCCGAGAAGACGTAGCCCATCTGAACCGGCGAGAGGCCGAGTTCCTTGGCCATGTCGGGGCCGGCGATCGAGATGGTCGCGCGGTCGGCGTAGTTGATGGTGGTCGCGGCGAACAGCATCGCGACGATCAGCAGGCGGACGCGGGTGCGGCGACCCGCGTCGGCGGCGGCGAGCAGGGTGCTCGGCGCGCCGGTCGAACTGGCACTCATGGACGTTCTCCCAGGCTCGTCGCCGCCCGGTTGATCCGGGAGGCGGGTCGTGGCCGCCGTTGGCTCGGCGGGTCAGTCTTGGGTGTCGAGGCGGGGGCTCAGCGGCGGTCGCCGATCAGGGCCGTCAGCTCGGCGCGCTCGGCCGCGTCGAGCTCGGTCAGCGGCGGCCGGACCGGGCCGGCGTGGCGGCCAACGGCGCTCATGCCCGCCTTGACGATCGAGACCGCGTAGCCGCGCTTGCGGTTGCGGATCGCGATGTAGGGGAGGACGAAGTCGCGCAGCTCCCGGTAGACGGCGTCGCGGTCCCGGCGGCGGACGCTGTCGTAGAAGGACAGCGCCCATTCGGGCAGGAAGTTGAAGATCGCCGAGGAGTAGGTGGTGACGCCCATCTCCAGGTACGGCAGCGCGAAGGTCTCGGCGGTGGGCAGGCCGCCGACATAGGTCAGGCGGTCGCCCAGAGCGGCGTAGACCCGGGTCATCAGCTCGACGTCGCCGATGCCGTCCTTGAAGCCGACGAGGTTCGGGCAGCGCTCGCACAGGCCGGCGAGCGTCTGCTCGTTGAGCTGGGCGTTGGCGCGATTGTAGACGATGACCCCGAGGGAGGTCGCCCGGCAGACCGCCTCGATATGGGCGGCGAGACCGGCCTGCTCGGAGCCGACGAGGTAGGGCGGCAGCAGCAGGATCCCGTCCGCGCCGGCGGCCTCGGCGGCCCGGGCCATCTCGACCGCCAGGGCGGTACCCTGGCCGGCGGGGGCGATGACCGGGGTCCGGCCGCGGGTCTCCTCGACGGCGGCGCGCAGGACGCGGTCGATCTCGGTAGGCGTCAACGAGAAGAACTCGCCGGTGCCGCCGGCGGCGAACAGGCCCGATACCCTGTAGTCGGCCAGCCGCCCGAGATTGTCCCGGTAGGCGGTCTCGTCGAAGCTGAGATCGTCGCGGAAATGCGTGACCGGGAAGGACAGCAGGCCGGAGCCCAGCACGCGCGCCATCTCGGCCGGGGTCATGCTCGCCATCGATTCTCTCCCTGGAACGCACCGTTCGGTGTCGCGTCCGGGGTTAGGCGCCGGCGTTAAATGCGTCCAACGTTGATTTTGGCTGGATTATCCCGGATCCTGCATCAATGTTCGATCTCGGCCATGCCCGCAGCTTCGTCGCCGTCGCCGAGGAGATGCATTTCGGCCGGGCCGCGGCCCGGCTGCACCTGACCCAGTCGCCCCTGTCGCGGCAGATCCAGATGCTGGAGCAGACGCTGGGCGTGACGCTGCTGGAGCGGACCACCCGGGCGGTGCGCCTGACCCCGGCGGGCCGCACCTTCCTGGCCGAGGCCTACCGGGTTCTGGCGGCGGCCGAGAACGCCGCGCGCATCACGCGCCGCGCCGCCCTGGGCGAGAGCGGGGTGCTGCGCCTCAGCTTCACCGCCGCCTCGGCCTACCGGACGCTGCCGCATGTCGTGGCCCATGTCCGCCGGACGCTGCCCGAGGTCGATCTCGTGCTGGAGGAGATGGTCTCGGACGAGCAGATCCTGGCGTTGGGCGAGAACCGCACCGATCTCGCGATCCTGCGGCCGGCGCCGGTCCTGCAGGATCCGAAATCCGCGATCGCCACGGCGCCGCTGGCGCGCGAGCGGCTCCTGCTCGCGGTCCCGCGCGGGCACCGCCTCGCGGCGGCGCGCGCCCCAACCCTGCGGGACCTCGACGGCGAGGCCTTCGTGACCTGGTCGCCCCGGGGCGGGCGCTACTTCATCGACCTGCTCGACCGGCTGTTCGAGGACTGGGGCGTGCAGCCGCGGATCGTGCAGCGGGTGAACCAAGTCCACGCGATGCTGGCCCTCGTCGGCGCCGGCATCGGCGTCGCGCTGGTGCCGGGCAGCGCCAGGGGCAACAGCATGGCCGACATCCGGCTCCGGCCGATCGCCCTGCCGGCCACGACCGGGCCGGAGCTGTGGCTCGCGTGGCGCAGCGACAACGCCAATCCCTGCCTGCCCTCGGTGCGGGCGGCGGCGCTGGAGACCGGCGAGGCGTGACGGCCGGCGCCGGCCTGGAAAGTCGGTGCGGCCGGCGATAGGCTGCGCGCTCGCCCCGCTTCCGGTCGCGCAGCCGGCCGGGGCCGCCCCTCCCGGATCAGGCAGGCACCATGAGAGTTTCGGCCGACCTCTGCATCGTGCCGATGGGTGTCGGCCCGTCGGTCTCGCGCTACGTCCGCGAGCTCAAGGGGATCATCGAGTCGAGCGGGCTCACCGCCACGATGCATCCCAACGGCACGAACATCGAGGGCGAGCTGTCGGAGATCTGCGCGCTGGCGGAGCGGTGCGAGGCGAGGCTCGCCGAGCTCGGCGTCCAGCGGACCTTCTTCACGCTGATCTTCTCGACGCGCCGCGACAAGGACCAGTCGATGGCCGACAAGCTCGCCGCGGTCTCCTGACCGCGACCGCCGCAGCGCGTTATCCCGGGGTCGTTCTCCGAACCCGCGCCGAATGAGGTGCGGGTCCCCGCTCGTGCGGGAGAGGGGGCGCGTCGCGGCTGGCTCGACCGGTGACGCGTCCTCCGGACCGTCGCGACGCGAACGAGAAAAGCCCTAGCCGTGGCAGGCGCAGCCGGCGTGCTCGCAGCCGGCGTGATCCTTGTGGCCGTTCGCGCAGTCGTCGCAGCAATAGGCCTTGCCGTCCCGCGACACGGCCTTGGCGACCGGGATCACGCAGACGCAGTCCTGGCAGGCGCACTTCACCATCTCGACGTCGACGCTGGCCATGATTTCCTCCTCCGGCGGGACAGTCCGCATGTCGACGTTAGAACCGCTGCGGCGGCGAGGAAACCCTTCTCCGGGCGCGGTGACGCGCCCGTGATCCCATTCGCCCGCTCGCGCGTTCCCCAGGTCCGGTGCTCGCTGCGCCGGGTGGAGGGCGCCATGGCCGATCAGAACACCGACGACGTCCGGATCGAGCCCTATGACGGGCCTGCGGGCGGCTGGGGCTCGGCCCGCTCCCTCGTCGAGATCCTGACCCGCGAGGGCGTGCCGGTCACCGGCTCGGCGATGCTGCTCAAGCAGAACAAGCCGGACGGCTACATGTGCACCTCCTGCGCCTGGGCGAAGCCCGCCAAGCCGCTAGCGTTCGAGTATTGCGAGAACGGCGCCAAGGCGACCGCCTGGGAGCAGACGCGCCGCCGCGCGACGCCGGACTTCTTCGCCGCGCACACGGTGACGGAGCTTCTCGGCTGGAGCGACTACGCCCTGGAGGAGCAGGGCCGCCTGACCCACCCGATGCGCTACGACCCGGCGATGGACCGCTACCGGCCCGTTACCTGGGCGGAGGCCCTGGCCGAGATCGGCCGGGAGCTGAAGGAGCTGCGCGCGCAGGACCCGCGGTCG
Source organism: Methylobacterium sp. D54C (assembly GCF_053345595.1). Lineage (NCBI taxonomy): Bacteria > Pseudomonadati > Pseudomonadota > Alphaproteobacteria > Hyphomicrobiales > Methylobacteriaceae > Methylobacterium > Methylobacterium sp. D54C. The sequence goes on along the minus strand of NZ_JBKFAK010000002.1, from coordinate 370,989 downwards.
GTGGTGTTCTACGCCTCCGGCCGGGCGTCGCTGGAGACGAGCTACATGTGGGCCCTGCTCGCGCGGCTCTATGGCAACAACAACCTGCCCGACTCCTCCAACATGTGCCACGAGCCGACTTCGGTGGCGCTGCCGCAGTCGATCGGCGCGCCGGTCGGCACGGTGCTGCTGGAGGATTTCGAGACCACCGACCTGATCTTCTTCTTCGGACAGAACGTCGGGTCGAACTCGCCGCGGATGCTGCACCCGCTCCAGGAGGCGCGGCGCCGGGGCGCGCAGATCATCACCTTCAACCCGCTGCGCGAGCGCGGGCTGGAGCGCTTCACCGACCCGCAATCGCCGGTCGAGATGCTCACCCGCTCGTCCACGAAGATCTCGACGCAGTACCATCAGGTGAAGGCCGGCGGCGACCTCGCGGCGCTCACCGGGCTGTGCAAGGCGCTGATCGCCCTCGACCGGGCCGCGGAGGCCGCCGGCCGGCCGCGGGTGCTCGACCACGCCTTCATCGCCGAGCACACCCACGGCTTCGAGACCTTCGTCGCCTTCTGTAACGGTCAGGACTGGGCCGCGCTGGAGCGGCGTTCCGGCCTCACCCGGGCTGCCCTGGAGGCCGCCGCCGGAGTCTACGCCCGCGCGAAGGCGGTGATCGGCATCTACGGGATGGGCCTGACCCAGCACCGCAAGGGCACCGAGACCGTCCGGATGCTCGTGAACCTGCTGCTGCTGCGCGGCAATATCGGGAAGCCCGGAGCCGGGATCTGCCCGGTGCGGGGCCACTCGAACGTGCAGGGCCAGCGCACCGTCGGCATCACCGAGAAGCCGGAGCTGGCGCCGCTGGACAAACTGCGGGAACTCTACGGCTTCGAGCCGCCGCGGGAGAAGGGCCTCAACACCGTCGAGACCTGCGAGGGCGTCCTCGACGGGCGTGTGAAGGCGTTCATCGGGCTCGGCGGCAACTTCCTGCGGGCCGTGCCCGACACCGCCCGGATGGAACCGGCCTGGCGGCGGCAGCGGCTCACCGTGCAGATCTCGACCAAGCTCAACCGCTCGCACCTCGTGAACGGCGCCGTCGCTTACATCCTGCCCTGCCTCGGGCGGATCGAGATCGACCGGCAGGCGAGCGGCCCGCAGGCCGCGTCGATGGAGAGCTCCACCGCCCAGTTCCACGGCTCGCGGGGCGTGGCCGACCCGGTCGGGCCGCACCTGCGCTCCGAGCCCTGGATCGTGGCGGAGATCGCCAAGGCGACCCTGCCGCCCAATCCCCGCATCGACTGGGATGCTTGGGTCGCCGACTACGCCCGGGTTCGCGACGCGATCGAGGCGACCTACCCGAGCGTATTCCACGACCTGAACGGCCGCATGTTCCACCCGGGCGGTCTGCTGAAGCCGCTGGGCGCCCGCGACCGCAAGTGGGAGACCGACACCGGCAGGGCGAATTTCGCGGTCCCCGAGGGCCTGGAGGCCGATCCAGACCTGCCCGACCGGGGTCCGGAGGTGCTCGACCTCATCACGCTGCGCTCGAACGACCAGTTCAACACCACGGTCTACGGCTACGACGACCGCTTCCGCGGGGTGAAGGGCACCCGGGACGTGCTGTTCATGAACCGCCGGGACATCGCGCGGCTGGGGCTGAGGGACGGGATCAGCGTCGACGTGGCGACCGAGGCGGACGACCAGGTGACGCGGCGCGTCGGCGGGCTGCGGGTGATCGCCTACGACATCCCCGAGGGCAACTGCGCCGGATACTACCCGGAGTTGAACGTCCTGCTGCCGCTCTGGCACTACGACGAGCAGTCCAAGACTCCCGCCGCCAAGGCGATCACCGTGCGGGTGACGGCCGCGACCGCCGCACCCTGAGTGGAGCGTCTGGCGTCCGGTCGCGCCTTCCGGCAAGGAACGACCATGGACCAGGCGACTCCTCCCGACGCGCGACCGGACGCTCCGGTGGAATCGCGGCTGCGCGCGCTCGTCGGCCGGATCGCCGCCGGGGCGCCCCTGCGCGAGCCGGGCGCGGACCTGTCGCAGCTGAGCGCCGGGCCGGGCGCCCTCGCGGATGTGCCGGACGCCGGCCTCGTCACCGACGCCGAATCCGGCGGCCTCGCGCTCGCCGGCGCGGACCTGTCCCGCGCCCGCATGGAGGAGGCCGATCTCTCCGGCGCGAACCTGCGCGGGGCGAGCCTGTCCGGCGCGGTCGGGCGCTCGACCCGCTTCACCGGGGCGATCCTGGAGGCGGCCGACCTGTCGGAGGCCGATCTCTCGGGGGCGGACTTCACCGGCATCGTCGCCGGGCAGGTGAAGTTCGCCGGGGCGATGCTGGAGGATGCCCGGTTCGGCCAGGCCGCGATGCGCTTCGCCGACCTGTCCGGCGCCCTGCTCGACGGGACCGACTTCGCCGGCGCCGATCTGTGGGGCGCGGATTTCTCCGGGGCGGACGCGGACGACACGGTCTTCCGCGGGGCGCGGCTCGACGAGGCCAAGCTCGCCGACGCCAACCTGACCCACGCGGATTTCGCCGAGGCCAGCCTGACCAAGGCGAGCCTCGCCGGCTCGCGGCTGCGGGGCGCGCACTTCACCGGCGCGAAGCTCGACGGCGCCGATCTCTCGGGGGCGGATCTCTCCGACACCGACCTCGTGCGGCTCAACCTCGCGACCTGCCGGCTGCGGCACGCGCGCTTCGCCGGCGCGTGGCTGAACGGCACGCGGATGAGCGTGGAGCAGCTCGGCGGCGCGGTCGGCGAGGAGGTGGCCGGCGCCTACGACGCCGCCCAGGCGAGCTACCTCGCCCTGGAGCAGAACTGGAAGAGCATCGGCAGCCACGACGCGGCGAGCTGGGCCTACAAGCGCGGCCGCCGGATGGGCCGGTTCCATGCCGGGCAGCAGGCTCGCGCCGCCTGGTCCGACCGGGACTGGTCCGGATTCCTGCGGCACGGCTATCGCTGGACCGCCGACCGCTTCGTCGAGTGGCTGTGCGATTACGGCGAGAGCCTGTCGCGCATCGCCCGCGCCTTCGCGCTGCTGATCGTGCTGTTCGGCGGGCTCTTCGGCCTGACGGGCGGCCTGTTCATCGTGGAGGGGCCGGAGGCCGGGCCGACCTACAATCCCCTCGATCTCCTGAGCTACAGCGCGCTCAACATGATGACCGCGAACCCGCCCGAGATCGGCCTGAAGCCCACCGGCCGCGTCACCAACCTGCTGGTCGGCATCGAGGGCGGCGTCGGCATCATCCTGATGGGGCTGTACGGCTTCGTCCTCGGCAACCGCCTGCGGCGGTGACCCCGATCGCGTCCGGGCCGCTCAGTCGTTCACGCTGAGCCGCTCGATGACGAGGCTCAGATCCTTGCGCAGGGCGCGGATCTCCGGCTCGCTGAGTTCGAGCTGGCACATCACGCTCTCGCGGACCGAGACCGCGTCGGCGCGCAGGGCGGCGCCCTCTGGCGTCAGGGCGATCTCGACCTCGCGCTCGTCCGACTGGCGCCGGGTCCGGAGCAGGAAGCCCGCGCTCTCCAGGCGCTTGAGCACCGGTGTCAGCGTGCCGGAATCGAGGCGCAGGCGCCGGCCGATCTCCGAGACCGTGACGCCGTCCTGTTCCCAGAGCACCAGCAGGACCAGATATTGCGGATAGGTCAGTCCGAGCCGCTCGAGCAGCGGCCGGTACGACTTGGTCATCCGATGCGCGGCAGCATAGAGCGCGTAGCAGAGCTGATTATCGAGAAGCAGCGGATCCGTCTCCGGCTGCGCCTCAGCCGTATCGGCAATATACGCCATATCGTTTGCCCATCGCGGTCCACGCACCGCCATTCTCGACCGCGACCGCGGGTTCGTCACCATACCATAACACGGGATACCGGCGCGCAAGCTCCGGTCGTCCGGCCCGTTCTCTTAACAACCCTATGGGGTTCGTCTCGGTGTTCGTCCCCCGCCCGCGACGGGCGGGAGCGCCGCCAGGCTGTCGAGGAAGCCGGCCTCGTCCTCGAGCGTCCGGAGATCGAGGCGGACGGCCTCGTCGCTGATCCGGCCGATCACCGGCACGGGGAGCCGGCGCAACTCCTCAGCGAGCCGCCGGCACCGGCCGCCCGCGCCGCGGCTGCCCGCCGAGGCCGGCGCCAGGACCAGGGCGGCGCTGGGCAGCGTCTCCACCGGCAGTGCGCCGGATCCGATCTGGCTGATGCACTCGGCGACCGTGACCGTGGCGCGGCCGGCGAGCCGCTCCGCCACTGCGGGGGCGAGGCGCTCGGCCTGGGCGGCGATGCTGTCGCGGTCGCGGGTGAGGAGCCGCAGGGTCGGGAGCTCCGCGCGCAGCCGCTCCGGGTGCAGGTAGAGCCGCAGCACGGCCTCGAGGGCCGCGTAGGTCATCTTGTCGACGCGCAGGGCCCGCTTCAGCGGATTCTTTCGCACGCGGGCGATCAGGTCCTTCCGGCCGGCCACGATGCCGCACTGGACCGCGCCGAGCAGCTTGTCGCCGCTGAAGGTGACGACGTCGGCCCGCTCCAGGGCGGCGCGGATGGTGGGCTCGGGGGGCAGCCCGTAGGCCGCGAGGTCGACGAGGCTGCCGCTGCCGAGATCGTCCGCCAGCGGCACGCCGCGCTCCCGGCAGAGGGCGTAGAGGGCCACGGGATCGGCCACCGCGGTGAAGCCCGCGATGGCGTAGTTGCTCGGGTGCACCTTCATCACGAGGCCGGTGCGGGGCCCGAGAGCCTCCGCGTAGTCGCGCAGGTGGGTGCGGTTGGTGGTGCCGACCTCGCGCAGGCGGCAGCCGGCCCGCACCATCACGTCGGGCACCCGGAACGAGCCGCCGATCTCCACGAGCTCGCCGCGAGAGACCACCACCTCCTTGCGCATGGCGAGCGCGTTCAGCACCAGCAGGACCGCGGCCGCGTTGTTGTTGACCACCACCGCGGCCTCGGCGCCGGTCAGGCGGCAGATCAGGCCCTCGACATGGTCGTCCCGCTCGCCCCGGGCGCCGGTCTCGAGATCGAACTCGAGGTTGCTCGCCTGCACCATCACGGCGGCCACCGCCTCCGCGGCCGAGCGGGGCAGCAGGGCGCGGCCGAGATTGGTGTGCAGCACCGTCCCGGTCAGGTTGAAGACCGGCCGCAGCGACGGGCGCCGCTCGGCGGCGAGCCGCGCCGACGCCGCGGCCCGGATAGACTCCGCGTCCGGGACGGGGCCGCCCCCGACCCGGATCTCGGCCAGCACCGCCCGGATCGCGTCCGTGAAGGCCGTCCGCCCGTAGGTCTCGAGCTCCGCCGGCGGCGCGCCGCCGACGAGGCGCTCCACCGCGGGAATCCGGCGCGGGGACGGCGCCGGGTCGTCGGCCTGCGGGGTGGGGACGGGCGCGTTCATGGCAGGCCAGAGATAACCATCCCGGTGCACGGAGCCAGCCCGTCGACGCGCGGATAATGCGCGCAGGTTGTTCCGGTCCCGGCCCGACGGTAAGGGCAGATCCTGAAATCGGCGCCCGAGAGTCCATCGCACCCGCGCGGGGCGGGCTCGGCCGCGCCGACCCCGCCGAGCCCTCTCGGGAGACGTCACCATGTCCCGACCTTCGATCCAGATCCACCCGATGATCCTGTGCGGGGGGACGGGGACGCGGCTGTGGCCGGCCTCGCGGGAGAGCATGCCCAAGCAGTTCGCCCGTCTGGTCGACGCCGAGCGCTCGACCTTCCAGGCGACGCTGGCGCGGGTGTCGGACGCCACGGTCTTCGCCACGCCCACCGTCATCGCCTCGGCCGAGGCCCGCTTCATCGTCGCCGAGCAGCGCGACCAGCTCGGTCTCTCCGCCGACATCCTGCTGGAGCCGCAGGGCCGCGACTCCGCCGCCGCCGTTGCGGTCGCGGCGCTGCACGCCGCCGCCAGCGACCCGCAGGCCGTGGTGCTGATCATGGCCGCCGACCACGTCGTGCCCGACACGGCGGCCTTCGTCGACGCCGTGCGGCGCGCGGCCGCCGGCGCCCAGGCCGGCTACACGATGACGCTCGGCATCGAGCCCGACCGGCCGGCCACCGATTACGGCTACATCCGCCGCGGCGAGCCGATCGCCGAGGCCCCGGGCGCGGCCCGCGTCGCCCGCTTCGTCGAGAAGCCTACCCAAGCCGGCGCCGAGGCGCTGATCACCGACGGCGCCCTGTGGAACTCGGGCTACTTCCTGTTCCGCGCCGACCTGATGCTGGCCGAGCTGGAGGCGTTCGTCCCCGAGGTGCTGGCGGCCGCGCGCGCGGCCCTGGAGGCGGCGGTGACCGACCTCGACTTCGTCCGCCTCGACGCGGCGGCCTTCGCCCAGGCGCCCAAGATCTCGATCGACTACGCGGTGATGGAGCGGACCGCCCGGGCCGGCGTGCTGCCGGTGTCGTTCGCGTGGTCGGATGTCGGCACCTGGGACGCGGTCTGGCAGGTGCTGGACCACGACGAGGCCGGCAACGCCGTGCGCGGCCGGGTGTCGCTGATCGGGACCAAGAACAGCCTCGTGCACAGCCAGGGCGAGGGCCTGACGGCGGTGGTGGGCCTGGAGGACGTGGTGGTGGTCTCGACCCCCGACGCGGTGCTGGTGGCCTCCAAGGCGCATTCGGGCAAGGTGAAGGAGCTGGTCGGCGCCCTGCGGGCGCAGGGCGCGCCGGAGGCGGACGCGCACCTGCGGATGTACCGTCCCTGGGGCTGGTATCAGCGCATCGACCTCGGCGAGCGCTTCCAGGTGAAGCGGATCCAGGTGGTGCCGGGCGGGCGGCTGTCGCTGCAGAAGCACTACCATCGGGCGGAGCACTGGGTGGTGGTGCGCGGCACCGCCGAGGTCACGATCGACGAGCGGGTGGTGCTGGTCCACGAGAACGAGGCGGTCTACCTGCCGATCGGCTCGATGCACCGGCTGGCCAACCCCGGCAAGATCCCGCTGGAGTTGATCGAGGTCCAGGTCGGCTCCTACACCGGCGAGGACGACATCATCCGCGTCGAGGACATCTACGGCCGCTGAGCGCCCGGCCGGGCAGCCTGCGACCCGATCACCCGCAGCCGCGCCCGGAACATGCGGCCGCCCCGATCGATAGCCTAGCGTGTGGCCGCTCCCGTGCGGCCGCGCCGCAGCGTCGGGGACACCGCATGAAGCACAAGCCGCTCCGCGAGCAGGTCATCGTGATCACCGGCGCCTCGTCGGGCATCGGCCTCGCCACGGCGCGGATGGCGGCCGAGCGCGGCGCCCGGGTGGTGCTGGCGGCCCGCAGCGGCGACGCCCTGGCGCGCGTCCGCGCCGAGATCGAGGGTGTCGGCGGCAAGGCGATCGACGTCGTCGCCGATGTCGGCCGGCGGGCCGACGTGCAGGCCGTCGCCGACCGGGCTGAGGCGACCTTCGGCGGCTTCGACACCTGGGTGAACGTGGCCGGCGGCTCGATCTACGGCCGGTTGCGCGAGATCAGCGACGCCGACCACGAGCGCCTGATCCAGACGAATTTCTGGGGGACCGTCTACGGCTCCCTCGTGGCGACCGAGCACCTGCGCCAACACGGCGGTGCCCTCATCAACGTCGGCAGCATCGCCTCCGACCTCGCCTTCCCGTTCCAGGGCATGTACGCGGCCTCGAAGCACGCCGTGAAGGGCTTCACCGACGCCCTGCGCATGGAGCTGATGGACGAGAACGCGCCGATCTCGGTGACGCTGATCAAGCCGGCCTCGATCGACACCCCCCTGCCCCAGCGGGCGCGCAACTACATGGACCGCGAGCCGAGCCTGCCGCCGCCGATCTACCCGCCGGAGGAGGTGGCGAACGCCATCCTGCACGCAGCCGTCCACCCGCAGCGCGACATCTTCGTGGGCGGGGCCGGCAAGGCCTTCGTGGCCGGCAAGGAATTCGCGCCCGGCGCCTACGACTATCTCGGCCCGGCCATCATCGCGCTCCAGAAGCGCCGGAGTGCGCCCCGCAACCCGGACGGCGCCCTGCACGCGCCGGTCTCAGCGGGCGAGACGCGGGGCGACCCGCCCGTCCCGGTCATGCGGACCAGCGCCTATACCCGCGCGACCCTGCACCCCCTCGCGGCGGCGGCGGGCCTGCTCGGCGTCGGCGCGGCCACGGCCTTCGCGGTGCTCGGCACCTCGTCCGGGCGCCGGCGGCGCCTGTAAGTGGCTGTCGCGACGGAGACCCTACCCGGCCCCGTCCGACCGGCGCGGGAGGCCGGGACCGGCCCCGAGGCCGATCCCCGGATCGTGCCGCGCCGGATCGTGTCCCTGGCCGACGACCGGACGATCGCCTACGCGGAGACCGGCGCCGGGCCGGACCTCGTGGCGATCCACGGCACGCTGATGTGCCTGGAGGACGTCTGGCTCGGGCCCGTGCCGGCTCTGGCCGAGCATTTCCGCGTGGTCGCCGTCGACCGCCCGGGCCACGGCTTCAGCCGCCGGCCGCGCGGCGGGGGCGCCGACATCTGGGACCAGGCGGCGTCCATCCGGGAGGCGGTGCGGCGCCTCGGCCTGGAGCGCCCGGTCATCCTGGGCCACTCGTTCGGGGGCGCCGTCGCCCTCGCCTACGGCATGCTCCATCCGGACGAGGTGGCCGGCATCGTCGCCCTCGCGCCGATCTGCTTCCCCGAGCCGCGGCTGGAGCAGGTGCTGTTCGGGCCGCGGGCGCTGCCCTTCGGCGGCGACGCGCTGTCGGCGTTCCTGGGCGCCAGCAGCGACCGGGCGCTACTCCCGCTCCTGTGGAACGCGATGTTCTTCCCCGAGGCGATGCCGGCGCGCTTCGCGCGGGACTTCCCCTTCGCCCTCGCGGGTCGCCCGGCACAGATCACCGCCGAGGGCGAGGATGCGGGCTGGCTCTGGCCGGGGCTCGCGCGCAGCGTCCTCGGCTACCCGTCCCTGCGCCGGCCCACCCGTATCCTGGGCGGCAGCGCCGACCTGGTGGTGAACACCGAGTTGCACGCCCGGCGCGCGGCCGGCCTGATCCCGGGGGCGCGGTTCGAGTCCCTTCCGGGGGCCGGCCACATGCTGCACCACCTGCAGACCGACGCGGTCGTGCGCGCGGCCCTGGCGGTGCGGTCGGAGGCCTGACGGACCCGGTCACGAGCCCCGCGGGCGGGGCCTCCCTCAGCGGATGAGCGCCTTGATCTGCTGCTTGGCGCCCGCCTTCAACCGGGCCAGCCCGCCGCGGGCCTGCCGCTCGCGCTCCTGCCGCAGCGTGCGCTTCTCGGCGTTCCAGGGATGCTCGTGGCGGAGCGTGTGCTCCGGCGCGCGGACCCCGAAGCCGAGGGCGTAGGCGCGCCGCGGTCCGGCGCTGAGATTCGGCCCGGCGCAGTGCAGGGTCCGGCAATCGTGGAAGGTGGCGCCGCCCGCCGGGAGCGGACACGGGACCGCGCGCTCCACCGGAACGCCGAGGGCCTCGAGCCCGTGGATCCGCGGGTCGCCGCCGATGCTGCGATGGGGGAGGAGCGGCTCCCGGTGGCTGCCCGGGACGTAGAGCATGCAGCCGTTCTCCGGCGAGACGTCCTGCAGGGGCATCCAGACCGTGATCGCCCGGTAATTCGTGTAGGCGGCGTAGAACGCCTCGTCCTGGTGCCACGCGGTGGCGGCGCCGATCTTCGGCGGCTTGCGGATCGCGTGCTCGAAGACGAGCGCCGCGCGATTCCCCAGGAGCTGGCGCGACATGGCCAGGGCGTTGGCCCGGAACAGGATGTCCCGGAGCAGAGGCTCGAAGCGGGACGGGTTGAGGAGCTGGGGCGAGCGCGCCTCGCTGGCGCCGCGGTCGACGTCGACGAGGTCGAATAGGCTCCCGTCCTTCCAGCCCCGCGCCTCCTCGAACAGACGGTCATAGGCGCCGCGCAGGGTGTCGAGCTCCTCTGCGGTGGTGATCGCCGGGACGGTGACGAACCCGTCGCGCCGGAACGCGGCGATCTCGTCGTCGGTCAAGATCCGCGTCGGGACGCGCGCCTGCGCACGATTACCCACGATCCAGCGGACGAGCCGCGACCGTGCCTCGGCCGCGCGGGCGGAGAGGCCGTTCCCGGCATCGGCGACGCCGAGCCCCAGGCGATCCGGAATCGTGACTGGCATCGCACCCTCCGCTTCGAAGTGATTCCGCGAGGATGCCCACGTCTATTCCGAGGCTTACAGTACCGATTCTTAGGTATGACTGAGCGTCACAGCCTCAGGCATTTGCCTTCAGCTTCATCATGAACCACCTCCGGTTGAGATTTCCGGTTGCAGCTCTTTCCGGGGCCGGACGCGGCTGCCGGCCGCCAGCGGCGCTCCCGCTGACGGGCGATGCCGGCGCGGAAGCGCCGCGCCAATGCATCGGATTGCTCGCATTTCCGGAACCAATTTCTTTCATGGCCGATATTTAATGCATCTGCGGGGGGTATTGATGAGTTCTGTGAAAGATCGGGGCGATCAATACGGACCGATTTCCCGGAGAGTGATGATGAATATCTTAACGAAAGCTGCCGCGGCCGTAGCCCTGGCGGCGCTGCCGGTCTCGGCCGCGCAGGCGATGCCGGTCGTGGCCGATCCGGGCCTCGCGGCGCCGATCACGCTCGTGGCGGGGGGATGTGGGCCGGGCGCCTGGCGCGGCCCCTGGGGCCACTGCCGCAGCACGCCCTATGTCGGTCCGCTGCCCGGCGGCTGGTATCAGGTGCGAGCGGGGAACGGCTGCCCGCCCGGCTACTGGCGCGGACCGTGGGGCCATTGCCGCAACACGCCGTATCACGGACGGCTGCCGAACGGCGGCTACCGGTAGCCGCCCGTCCTCACCGTCGACGGAGGCCGGCGCCGGAGCGCTGGCGGGCGGTGAGGGACTCGAACTCCTGACCCTCTCCGTGGAAGAATCGGCGTTCCCAGGCCGTAGAGCGACGGCACAGGGGAAAGACGAAGCGGGCCTCGCGAGGTCCTGTCGGAACAGGTCTCCGAAGAATATCCGGAGACCTGTTCCGAGCCTGTTCCTCGGATACCTCCTGTGCCCTACGACCGAGCGTCGCGCGACACGGTCTCCACAACGCCGCGCAGATGCTCCGGGAGGTGGTGGCCATAAACCTGCTCCACGACCTGCCCGTTGGTGCCGAGCGCTCGAGCAACCTTGCCGAACGGCACGCCCGCCCTCATGCCCCCCGTCGCGAAGGTGTGGCGCAGTGCGCGCGGCAGTTCAGCCAGGGCGCGTTGGCGCCCGACAATGCCTGATTGAACTCTTCAATAATAGTGACGACGAATGACCAGCGCGACGAGGGCAGCAACGGCTCCCAAGGCCGCCCCGATTGGTGTGAAAAGCAAAACGACCATATAGCCGGCCGTGCCTTCGCGCTGAGTTACCTTCATGATGTCAACATACCAAGCACCGACGAGAAAACCCAGTATTGCACCCGCCACTGCTCCGCAAATGGCGGCACCTAGATACACAAAAATCGAGAATAAAATCTGATTGAACGCCATCGACACGCGAGCCCGCCCTCGAATCAGGGCGAAGCATCCGAAGATCCTCCTGTTTTTGCAACAGGCCCACTCTCTAATTGTGTCCTAGTACTGATATTCGCCCTCGCCAGATTTATCGGCGCCTCCACAGGCGCGCCGCATCGTGGCGGGGCAGCTAGCGACCCGTTCGCTTCAACGTCCCTTGGAACTCACACGAGGCGCCGTGCCACATCGTGCAGCCCTGTTCTTCCAAGACGACGGACCGGAAATCCGAAGCGTAGCGGGCGGTGATCCGACAGGTTTGCCCACCTTCGGTTTTGCTGAAGACGACCGTGTCGGGTCCGGTCGGCCGCCCTTTCATCGTCACCTCACCGCCGCAGCCCTTGGTTCCCGTTGAGAACCGGGCCGTGAAGCTGGCTGCGCCCGCTGCCTTCACCTCGACGCCCTGCTCGTAGCCGTCCTCCTGGTGCTCGAAGGTGCCCACCGCCCTGGCTCCGGGGCCCGCAGCGTGCGCGACCGTGGAGACGAGCAAAGGGAGGAGGATCGCGAGCCGGGGGAGCATTACCGCACCTTATCAGATCGAGGAGAGCGATAACCCTGGGCGGCCCGCACGATGATCGCCACGACGCTGACGGCCAGCAGCAGGATCAACGCCTCGTAAGCCCACGGCCCGAGCCACGATGCGACCGCGTCCGGCATGTGACGCACGAGCGTACGCACGATGCCCGCGGCGAGCGCGATCAGCGTGACGAGGCCGAGGGCGAATTGAAGCCAGCGGGGCATGCGGCTTAGGTTAGCACGCTCCGCCAAGCCGGTCAGCGGGCAGCCTGCCGCTCGAACTGGATCCCGCGTTTCTTCTGGACGGAGACCTTTTCCAGCGCCTTCATCTCGTCCTTGAGGCGCACCAGCTCGGTTCGGCGTGTCCTAGGACCGGGCCGTGGAGGCGCAGCAGCGCAGGCGCGACGGCCAGAAGATGTCCGAGGCGCTCGAGCCGTCGACTGCCGGCGGCGGCTTCACGTCCTCTCCTTTGGGCCGCGGCCTAGCCGGAACCACGATGCCGTAAGGTGCCGTCAGAACGGCTGTTGAGGCCGGAATTTGCCGGCCTCACATCAGCAAACAACTGAAAACGAGAAACAATCTTGGTGGGCGGTGAGGGACTCGAACCCCCGACCCTCTCCGTGTAAAGAAGACGCTCTACCAACTGAGCTAACCGCCCGGCTGGCGACCGTTACGGCATGGTCCCGGTCCGGTGCAAGGGTCCGCACCCCGGATCCTTATCAGGGATCGATGAGCCGCGTCGCCAGCACGGGTGTCAGGCCGATGCTTTCGACAGGTTCGGGCCTCGACGGGGCCTGCCCGAACGCGCCCGCGGCCAGAACCGCGCGGGTCCCCGCCTCGACCGAGCAGATCACCGGAACGGGAACCTGCGGAGCGATCCGCGCGGCGAGCCCGGCCAGACCGGCACCGCCCAGGATGACCGACTCGGCGCCGGCCCCCGCGCAGGCGCGGCAGGCTTCGGCGAGGATCTCCAAGGCCGCGTCCGGGTCACGGGCGATGGTGCCGCCGCTCGGAGCCACCGTGCGGAGGGCTGCGAGAGCGTCGGCGAGGCCGAGCGCCGCCACGAACTCCCGCAGCATCGGCTCCCAGGCCGCGCCTCCGGTGACGATCCCGAAGCGACCGGACGCAGCGGCCTCGCGGCAGGCCGCTTCCGCCATGCCGATGACAGGTACCCGCGACAGCTCGCGCAGGGCGAGGAGGCCGGGATCACCGAAGCAGGCCAGGTAGACCGCATCGCAGCCGGCGCCGTGCTCCGCGAGAGCGTCGAGGGCCGCGTGGCCGGCGATCGCCGCCGCCGCCCGGCTCGCGATGTAGCGGGCTCCGAACCGGCCGGTGACGGCGCGCAGCTCCGCACGGCCGCCGAGCTGAGTGCGGACATGGCCGGCGACGAGATCGGTGACGTGCGCACTCGTGTTCGGGTTGATCAGCAGGATGCGCATCCGGGCCTCCGCGCTCGCGTCCGCGCATGAAAAAGCCCCCGGGGCTCGGGGCACCGGGGGCTCGTCTCAACGATCGGGCGGCTCAGTGCGCCACGAAGGCGGCGCCGTCCTCTTCGGTCCGGGCGGGCTTCGCCACCGGGAGCGGCTCCTCCCACTCGATCGCCTCGGGCTGACGGACCAGCGCCTTCTCCAGCACCTGATCCATCCGCGACACGGGCACGATCTCCAGCCCGTTCTTCACGCTGTCGGGCACCTCGGCGATGTCCTTGGCGTTCTCCTCGGGGATCAGCACCGTCTTGATGCCGCCGCGCAGCGCGGCGAGCAGCTTCTCCTTCAGACCGCCGATCGGCAGGACCCGGCCGCGGAGCGTCACCTCGCCGGTCATCGCGACGTCGCGGCGGACCGGGATCCCGGTGAGCGTCGAGATGATCGCGGTGGCCATGGCGATGCCGGCCGACGGACCGTCCTTCGGGGTCGCCCCTTCCGGAACGTGGACGTGGATGTCGCGGCGGTCGAACAGCGGCGGCTCGATCCCGAAGTCGATCGCCCGGGAGCGGACGTAGCTCGCCGCCGCCGAGATCGACTCCTTCATCACGTCCTTCAGGTTGCCGGTGACCGTCATCTTGCCCTTGCCGGGCATCATGACGCCCTCGATCGTCAGCAACTCGCCGCCGACCTCGGTCCAGGCCAGACCCGTCACCACGCCGACCTGATCGTCCGCGTCGATCTCGCCGTAGCGGAACTTCGGCGGGCCGAGGAAGACCGGAAGGGTGTCCGGGGTCACCGCGACCGACTTGGTCTTGGTGATCAGGATCTCCTTCACCGCCTTGCGGATCAGGTTGGACAGCTCGCGCTCCAGGTTGCGGACGCCGGCCTCCCGCGTGTAGCGGCGGACCAGCATCATCAAGCCATCGTCGTCGATCGACCACTCGTGCGTCCCGAGGCCGTGCTTCTTCAGGGCGTTCGGGATCAGGTGCTTGCGCGCGATCTCGACCTTCTCCTCCTCGGTGTACCCGGCGATGCGGATCACCTCCATCCGGTCCATGAGCGGGCCCGGGATGTTGAGGGTGTTGGCCGTGGTCACGAACATCACGTTCGAGAGGTCGTAATCCACCTCCAGGTAGTGGTCGTTGAAGGTGCTGTTCTGCTCAGGGTCGAGAACCTCGAGGAGCGCCGCCGACGGATCGCCGCGGAAGTCCATGCCCATCTTGTCGATCTCGTCGAGCAGGATGAGCGGGTTCGAGGTCTTGGCCTTGCGCATCGACTGCACGATCTTGCCGGGCATCGAGCCGATATAGGTCCGGCGGTGACCGCGGATCTCGGCCTCGTCGCGCACGCCGCCGAGCGACATCCGGACGAACTCGCGACCCGTCGCCTTGGCAATGGACTTGCCGAGCGAGGTCTTGCCGACACCGGGAGGACCGACGAGGCACAGGATCGGGCCGGTGAGCTTGTTCGCGCGCTGCTGCACCGCGAGGTACTCGACGATCCGCTCCTTGACCTTGTCGAGGCCGAAATGATCCTCGTCGAGCAGCGCCTGAGCGCCGAGCAGGTCCTTCTTGATCTTCGAGCGCTTGCCCCACGGGATGCCGAGCATCCAGTCGAGGTAGTTGCGCACGACGGTCGCCTCGGCCGACATCGGCGACATCTGGCGCAGCTTCTTCAGCTCGGCCGTCGCCTTGTCGCGGGCCTCCTTGGAGAGCTTGGTCTTCTCGATCTTCTCTTCCAGCTCGGCCAGCTCGTCGCGGCCGTCCTCGGAGTCGCCCAGCTCCTTCTGGATCGCCTTCATCTGCTCGTTCAGGTAGTACTCGCGCTGGGTCTTCTCCATCTGCCGCTTGACGCGGGTCCGGATGCGCTTCTCCACCTGGAGCACGGAGATCTCGCTCTCCATCAGCGACAGCACGCGCTCGAGGCGCGGCGCCACCGTGGGGGTCTCCAGGATGCCCTGCTTGTCGGAGATCTTGACGAGCAGGTGCGAGCCGATCGTGTCGGCGAGCTTCGACGGCTCGTCGATCTGGGTCACGGCGGAGACGACCTCGGGAGAGATCTTCTTGTTCAGCTTGACGTAGTTCTCGAACTCCGAGAGCACGGAGCGCGCGAGCGCCTCGGCCTCGACGCGGTCGCCGAGCTCGTCGTGGAGCGCCTCGGCGGTCGCCTCGTAGAACTCATCCGAGCGGGTGAAGTCGACGACCTTGGCGCGGCCGACACCCTCGACCAGCACCTTCACGGTGCCGTCGGGCAGCTTCAGCAACTGGAGCACCGAGGCGAGCGTGCCGATCTTGTAGATGGCGTCGGTCGCCGGGTCGTCGTCGCCCGCGTTGATCTGGGTGGCGAGCAGGATGTGGCGGTCGGTGCGGACGGCCTCCTCGAGGGCGCGGATCGACTTCTCGCGGCCCACGAACAGGGGCACGATCATGTGCGGGAAGACGACGATGTCGCGCAGGGGGAGGACGGCGTAGGAGCCCGTCGAACCCGGGACCACCGGCTGGCGCGATTTCGACTGTGACATGTGACTTCCTCTCAGGGACGCCCAGGTTCGGCGCCCCCATGCACGGAGCGCGCCTACAGCCGGGTGCCGACCGGGCCGCGAGGGTCGGATTTCGCTAACTTTGCGGCTGGCGACGCGGACCGGACCTCGAAGGAGCGTGCGGCCACCGCGCTGAGCCTGAGGTGGCTGCGAGGAAGCGCGTTTTCAAGGCGATCCCCGCAGCGCGCCCGGCCTGGGCCGGGCGCCTGATGCAACCCTGCCGAGTGCCTACGCGCTGACGCTCGCGGGCGTGTCCTTGTTGCGGTCGCCGTGGATGTAGAGGGGGCGCGATTTGCCCTCCACCACCTCCGGACCGATGACCACCTGCTCCACGGACTCGAGGCCCGGCAGGTCGTACATCGTGTCGAGCAGGATCGTCTCCAGGATGGAGCGCAGGCCGCGGGCGCCGGTCTTGCGCTCGATCGCCTTGCGGGCGACGAGCGACAGCGCCTCGTCCTGGAACGTCAGGTCGACGTTCTCCATCTCGAACAGCCGCTGGTACTGCTTGACCAGGGCATTCTTCGGCTCCTGCAGGATCTTCTTCAGCGCGGCCTCGTCGAGGTCCTCCAGCGTCGCCAGGACCGGCAGACGGCCGACGAACTCGGGGATGAGGCCGAACTTCAGCAGGTCCTCCGGCTCGACCGAGCGGAAGATCTCGCCGGTGCGGCGGTCGTCCGGGGCCTGCACGGTCGCGCCGAAGCCGATCGAGGTGCCCTTGCCGCGCTGGGAGATGATCCGCTCCAGCCCCGCGAAGGCGCCGCCGCAGATGAACAGGATGTTGGTGGTGTCGACCTGCAGGAATTCCTGCTGCGGGTGCTTCCTTCCGCCCTGCGGCGGGACGGAGGCGACCGTGCCCTCCATGATCTTCAGGAGCGCCTGCTGCACGCCCTCGCCCGACACGTCGCGGGTGATCGACGGGTTGTCGGACTTGCGCGAGATCTTGTCGATCTCGTCGATGTAGACGATGCCGCGCTGCGCCCGCTCGACGTTGTAGTCCGAGGCCTGGAGCAGCTTGAGGATGATGTTCTCGACGTCCTCACCGACGTAGCCGGCCTCGGTCAGCGTCGTGGCGTCCGCCATGGTGAACGGCACGTCGAGGATCCGGGCCAGCGTCTGCGCGAGCAGGGTCTTGCCCGAGCCGGTCGGCCCGATCAGCATGATGTTGGACTTGGCCAGCTCGACGTCGTTGTGCTTCGTCGCGTGGGCGAGCCGCTTGTAGTGGTTGTGCACCGCGACCGAGAGGACCTTCTTGGCGAAGTCCTGGCCGATGACGTAGTCGTCGAGGACGCGGCGGATCTCCTTGGGCGTCGGCACGCCGTCGCGGCTCTTCACCAGCGAGGATTTCGACTCCTCGCGGATGATGTCCATGCACAGCTCGACGCACTCGTCGCAGATGAACACCGTGGGGCCGGCGATCAGCTTGCGGACCTCGTGCTGGCTCTTGCCGCAGAACGAGCAATACAGCGTGCTCTTCGAGTCGTTGCCGCCAGTCTTGCTCATATCGGTCTCCGATTCCTCGCGTCCGCCGCCGGCAAGGGGCGGACGCGCATCGCATGAATGTAGGGGGCCCGTTTAAAGAAACAGTGTGCTGCGCGCCTTTGACCGAAGGGCCCGAACCTCGATGCAAACACGCTGCCGCGGCGGGATCAAGGCCGCGCCGCGGCGGTCAGGCGATGCGGGCCGGTCAGGCGGCCGCCGGCTCGGGACGCTTCTCGATCACCTCGTCGATGAGCCCGAACTCCTTGGCCGCGTCGGCGGTCATGAAGTTGTCGCGCTCCAGCGCCGTGTGGATCGTGTCGTAGTCGCGGCCGGTGTGCTTCACGTAGATCTCGTTCAGGCGCCGCTTCAGCGCCTCGATCTCGCGGGCGTGGATCAGGATGTCGGTCGCCTGACCCTGGAATCCGCCGGACGGCTGGTGAACCATGATCCGGGCGTTCGGCAGGGCGAAGCGGTGGCCCGGCTCGCCGGCGGTGAGCAGCAGGGAGCCCATCGAGGCGGCCTGGCCGACGCAGAGGGTCGTCACCGGGCAGCGGATGAACTGCATCGTGTCGTAGATCGACAGGCCCGAGGTGACCACGCCGCCGGGGGAGTTGATGTAGAAGGAGATTTCCTTCTTCGGGTTCTCCGCCTCGAGGAAGAGCAGCTGCGCCACGATCAGCGACGCGCCGTAATCCTCCACGGGGCCGGTGAGGAAGATGATGCGCTCGCGGAGCAGGCGGGAGTAGATGTCGAAGGCGCGCTCGCCGCGGCTCGACTGCTCGACGACCATCGGCACGAGCGCGTTGTTGTAGACGTCGATCGGATCTCTCATCTCATCCTGCCCCGGAGTGAGGCCCGGGGCTGCCGCGAATCAGGGCAGCCCCGGGCATGTCAGCGAACACCGGCGATGCTTAACCATCGCCTAACCCTTGCCCGCCGTCCTGGGACAGAGCGGGACTCAGTCGGCCTTGGCTTCGGACTTGGCGTCGGTCTTGGACTCGCCCTTGGCCTCGGCCTTGTCTGCCGGCTTGCCGCCGGTCGTGTCGTCGTCATCTTCGTCCGCGAAAAGCGCCTCTTTCGAGACGGGCTCCTCGACGAGCTTGACCTGCCCGAGGACGTGGTCGACGACCTTCTCCTCGAACAGGGGCGCGCGGAGTTCCGCGAGCGCCTGCGCATTCTTCCGGTAGAAGTCCCAGACCTGCTGCTCCTGGCCCGGGAACTGCCGGACCCGGGCGATGAGGGCCTGGTTCACCTCCTCGTCCGAGACCTTGATATCGGCGCTCTCGCCGACCTGCGCAAGCACGAGACCGAGACGGACGCGCCGTTCCGCGATCTTCCGGTACTCGGCCTGGGCCTTCTCCTCGGTGGTGTCCTCGTCCTCGAAGGTCTTGCCGCGGGTCTTGAGGTCCTGCTCGACCTGGGCCCAGACGGCGGCGAATTCCTGGGCCACCAGCGACGGGGGCAGCTCGAAGGCGTACTTGCCGTCCAGCGCGTCGAGGAGCTCCTTCTTGAGCCGGCGGCGCGAGGCGGCCTCGAAATCCCGGCCGATCGCCTCGGACACGGCCTCGCGGAGCTTCTCCAGCGACTCCATGCCCATGGACTTGGCGAGCTCGTCATCGATCTTCGCCTCGCCCGCCGCCTGGATCTTCGTGACGGTCACGTCGAACTCGGCGTCCTTGCCGGCGAGGTGCTCGGCCCCGTACTCGGCCGGGAAGGTGACCTTCACGAGGCGCTTGTCGCCGACCTTGGCGCCGACGAGCTGCTCCTCGAAGCCCGGGATGAACGAGCCGGAGCCGAGCTCCAGGTCGATGCCCTCGCCCTTGCCGCCCTGGAACTCCTCGCCGTCGATGCGGCCGACGAAGTCGATGGTGACGCGGTCGCCGCTCTGGGCCTCGGCGCCCTCCTCGCGCTCGGTGAACGGACGGCTCTGGCCGGCCATGCGCTCCAGGGCCTCGTCGACCTCGGCGTCGGCGGGCTTGGCGACGAGCTTGGTCAGGCTGACGTCGGAGAGGTCGGCGAGCTCGAAGCTCGGCATCACCTCGAGGGCGACCTTGAAGGCGAGGTCGCCCTTGGCGTCGAGCGCCTTCTCGACCTCGGCCTGATCGGTCGGGAACTCGACCTGCGGCTCCAGGGCGAGCTTGAGGCCGTTATCGGTGACGATCTGGCGGTTCGCCTCGTTGACGGCGTTCTGCACCACCTCGGCCATCACGGAGCGGCCGTAGACCTTGCGCAGGTGCGCGACCGGCACCTTGCCGGGACGGAAGCCCTTGAGCTGCACCTTGTCCTTCATGCCGGACAGCTCGTTGGTCAGGCGCTCCTCGAGTTCCTGGGCGGCCAGCAGAACCTGAAACTCGCGCTTCAGCCCCTGGGCGTTGATCTCGGTCACCTGCATCGTCGTCGTCGCTCTTCAAAGAAACCTGGGTTCGCCGGCCGGGCCGGCGTCGTGCTCGCGCGGACCGGGATGCCGAGATGTCGGGTACGGGGCGGAGGGTCCCGAGGGGACCGCAACCTCAGCAGAGGTCCTGGTGCGGGCGGAGGGGCTCGAACCCCCACGTCTTGCGACACTGGAACCTAAATCCAGCGCGTCTACCAGTTCCGCCACGCCCGCGCGCGCCGACATCCGGCGCATCGCCGGCCGCCGGAAGCGCGCCCTATAGCATGGGCCGGCGGGCCCGCAGCAAAAAACTTGCCCCTGTGGCGCGGGAGCCCGCGCGCCGCTAAGGAGCGGGTCCGTCGCGAGCCGCAGCCGAGATCCCATGCCGCCATCCCGCACCGTGCCGCCGACCGATTCGCGCGCCGGCACGCCGTCGCGCCGAACCCTGCTCGCCGCCGCGGCGGCCTTCGGGCTCGCGCCGGAGGCCGCGCGGGCCCAGGCGCCGGCCGCCGCGCCTGGGATATCCGCGCCCGTCCAGCCGGAACCCGCGGCCGCGCCGGCGGCCCTGCCGGCGGCGCCCGGCAAGGCCCGGTTCCGGCCGGACCCCGCACCCGAGACGGCGGTCTGGTGCTTCGACGGCAAGGCCCTGCCGCCCGTGGTCCGGGTGAAGCTCGGGCAGGCGTTGCGCCTCAAGGTCGAGAACCGGACCGACAAGCCGCTGTCGCTCCACTGGCACGGGGTGCGCAACGTCAACGCCATGGACGGCGTCGGCGGCGTGACCCAGGCGCCGATCCCGCCGGGCAGCGACTTCCTCTACACTTTCACGCCGCCGGATGCCGGCTCCTACCTGATCCGGCCCCTAGTCGTCGGCGGGGCGAGCGAGCCGTCGGGCCGGGGCCTCGCGGGCATGCTGGTCGTCGAGGAGACGAACCCGCCCGCGGTCGACGCCGACGTCAGCGTCGTGCTGCAGGACTGGCGGCTCCAGGACGACGGCACCCTCATGCCGTTCGGGCAGACGGCGCTCGCGGCCGCGCACGGGCGCCTCGGCAACCTCGTGACCGTCAACGGCAAGCCGGTGCCGGGCGCCTTCGAGGCGAGGCCCGGCTCCCGAATCCGCCTGCGTCTCGGCAATGCCTGCAACGCCCGGGCAACGCGCATCAAGTTCGAGGGCGTGAAGGTCTACGTGGCGGCGGTCGACGGCCAGCCCACCGACACGTTCGAGCCCCTGCGGGCGACCCTGCCCTTCCCGCCGGGCACCCGCTACGACCTGCTCGTCGACCTGCCGGAGGAGGAAGGCGCCACCTGCGAGATCCACGCGCTGATCGGCAAGGGCTTGGTCCTGGCGAGCGTCGTCACCAAGGGCGCCCGGATCACCGAGAAGCGGCCCCCGATCGGGCCGATCGGCGAGAACAAGCGCCTGCCGGCCGAGATCAAGCTCCAGAACGCCCTGCGCCGCGACGTGGTGATCACCGGCGGCGCCTTCGTGCCGAAGGGCAAGGACGGAGTGAAGGACGGAGCCAAGGACGGCCCCGCGCCCGATCCGGTCTACACGGGCGACCCGCAGAAGATCTGGTCGGTGAACGGCGCGAGCGGCACCGCCGGCCTCGCGCCGATCTTCTCGGTGAAGCGCGGGCAGGTGGTGGTGCTGGCCCTACGCAACGAGACCGCCTTCCCGCAGGCCCTGCACCTGCACGGCCACTGCTTCCGCCTGCTCCATCCCCTGGACGACGGCTGGGAGCCCTACTGGCTCGACACGTTCCAGCTCCTGGAGGGGCGGACGGCCCGGATCGGCTTCCTGGCGGACAATCCGGGGCGTTGGCTGATCAGCGCCACGGTGCTGGAACGGTTCGACACCGGCCTCTGGACGATGTTCGAGGTCACCTGAGCGGTCAGCCGCCGGGTCAGCTCCCGGTCGACGCGACGAGGTCGCGCAAGACCGCCGGCATCAGCTCGGGGATGTCCTCGGCGATAAGGCCCGGCCCGTGGCGCAGGCCCGCATCCCCGTGAAGCCAGACGCCGGCCGCGGCGGCCGCGAAGGGCTCCATGCCCTGCGCGAGCAGGCCGGCGATCAGGCCGCCGAGCACGTCCCCGGACCCGGCCGTCCCGAGATAGGGGCTGCCGTGGTCGTTGATGGCCGCGCGGCCGTCGGGGGCCGCGATCACCGTGTCGGCCCCCTTGAAGACCACCACGGCGCCGGTGAGCGCGGCCGCCGCGCGGGCCCGGGCGACCTTGTCGGTGCCCTCGGCCATCGCGTCCGTCCCGTCGAAGAGCCGTGCGAACTCGCCGGCATGCGGGGTCAGCACGGCCCGCGCGTCCCCGTCGGCGAGATGGGCGGCGAGCAGCGGCGCCTTCCCGGCGAAGCTCGTCAGCGCGTCGGCGTCGAGGACGAGGCCGCGCCCGGCCGCGGCCGCCACGGCCACGCGCTCCCGGGTCGGCTCGCCGGTGCCGAGCCCGGGTCCGGCCAGGATCACGTTCAGCCGCTCGTCGGTGAGCAGGTCGTCGAGGTCGTCGGCGCTCTCGCAGGGCCGCAGCATGATCGCTGTGAGGTGGGCGGCGTTCTCGGGCAGCGCGGCGGTCGGGGACGCGACGGTGACGAGCCCGGCCCCGACCCGCAGGGCGGCGCGGGCGGCGAGCCGGGCGGCGCCGGTCTTGGTTGCCGGCCCGGACAGGACCAGGGCGTGGCCGCGGGTGTACTTGTGGCTCGCGCCGGTGAGGCGCGGGAAGTCCCGGCCCCACAGGTCGGGCCCGTTCCGGTCGAGGGGCGCGCCGGCGGCCAGGCCCGCCTCCAGCGCCGCCGGGCCGGTTCCGATATCGGCGAGGCTGAGCTGGCCGCACAGGCCCCGCCCTGGCTGGAGCAGGTGCCCGGGCTTGAAGGTCACGAAGGTCACGGTCTCCACTGCCCGGATGGCGGCGCCGCGCACCGCGCCGGTATCGCCGTCGACCCCGCTCGGCACGTCGACGGCGAGCACCGGCATCCCGGTCTCATTCACCGCCTCCACGAGCGCGCGGGCGGCGCCGTCGAGGTCGCGCGACAGGCCGGCGCCGAACAGCGCGTCGATCACGAGGTCGCCGGACGGCAGCGCGCCGCCCTCGGCCGGGCGCACCGGCCCCGTCCAGGCCGCGGCCGCGAGCGCGGCGTCCCCCGTCAGCGCCGACACCGCGCCGAGGCAGAGGAGCTCGACCGCGTAGCCGGCTTCGGCCAGCAGGCGCGCGGCCACGAAGCCGTCGCCGCCGTTGTTGCCCGGCCCGCACAGCACGACGACGCGGCCACCGGCCGGGAGCCTCGCCCGGGCGCGCCCGGCCACGGCGGCCCCGGCCGCTTCCATCAGCGTCAGGCCCGGCACGCCGCCCTCGATTGCCGCGGCATCGACCCGCCTCATTGCCGCGACCGTCAGCAACCGCATATCCGTCTCCGCCTCTGCCCGTGCACCGATCAGCCCTGACTAAAATCGCGCCAGATTCCGGTGAAGCGCTCTAAGGATGTGCGTGCATCGCACAGCAAATAGGCACTATGGTCGGACGCGCCGCGAAAACGGCGTGGCGAAGGCGTCACGAGGATGTTAGAAATGCCAGGCACCGCAGCGCAGGCCCGAGCGGCATGAAGAAGATCGAAGCGATCATCAAGCCTTTCAAGCTCGACGAGGTGAAGGAGGCGCTCCAGGAGGTCGGCCTCCAGGGCATCACCGTCATCGAGGCGAAGGGGTTCGGCCGTCAGAAGGGCCATACGGAGCTCTACCGGGGCGCCGAGTACGTGGTCGACTTCCTGCCCAAGGTGAAGCTCGAGATCGTCCTGTCCGACGCCCTGGTCGAGGGCGCCGTGGAGGCGATCCGCAAGTCGGCCCAGACCGGGCGCATCGGCGACGGCAAAATCTTCGTCTCGACGATCGAGGAGGCGATCCGCATCCGCACCGGCGAGACCGGCACGGACGCGATCTGACCCGAGCCCGCCCGCGGTCGTGAGACCGCCGGCGGCCGCGCTCCGCGCGACACTGCCTAAGATTTCGCACTGCGCGAATGTCCGGCATCGGCGCCTCCGGCCCTGGAGCGCCGCCTCCCGCACCCCACATCATCGGGAACGGCCGGCCCGACCGGCCGCTTAAACCGGATGCAGGAGGAAGTGCGATGGCCGCCACGGACCCGCGCGAGACCGCCAAGATCTACGATCTGTCCGCGTTCCGACGCGCGCGCGAGACCGCCCGGGCGGCTCCGGAGGCGAAGCCCGCGCCCGTGCCGAGCTTCGGCGGAGGCGCGTGGTACCACGAGGCCGCCATCCGCGAGGACGAGCGCCCGCGGCGGTCCTGAGGCGGGGGAATTCGGGAGCGATGGCGCCCCTGCGGCCGTCGAGCAGGCCCGACGGGCTCCCTCACCCGACCCACTCATCCTGACGTGCCCACGCCAGCGGGCCTCGAGAGGGCGCCCGGCGGTCCGCGCGATCCCCCGAGGCCTCCGTCGAGGCCTGCGCCGCGCTCCAACCCCCAGGACGGGGTAGATCGGAAGCCCGTTACCCCGGAAACGGCGAAGCCGGACCCGAGGGCCCGGCTTCGCATCGTCTGTCGAAGCTCCGCGTCTTACGCGGCTGCAGCGGCCTCGGTCGGCACGGAAGCGATCGTCTTCAGCACCTGCGAGGCGATCTGGTAGGGGTCGCCCTGCGAGTTCGGGCGGCGGTCCTCCAAGTAGCCCTTGTAGCCGTTGTTCACGAAGGAGTGCGGCACGCGAATCGAGGCGCCGCGGTCGGCCACGCCGTACGAGAACTCGTGGATCGAGGCGGTCTCGTGCTTGCCGGTCAGGCGCATGTGGTTGTCCGGACCGTAGACGGCGATGTGCTCCTCGCGGGCGTTCTTGAACGCCTCCATGAGCTTCTCGAAGTAGGCCTTGCCGCCGTGCTCGCGCATGAACGCGGTCGAGAAGTTGCAGTGCATGCCCGACCCGTTCCAGTCGGTGTCGCCGAGCGGCTTGCAGTGGTACTCGACGTCGATGCCGTACTTCTCGCAGAGGCGCTGCAGGAGGTAGCGGGCCATCCACATCTCGTCGGCGGCCTTCTTGGAGCCCTTGCCGAAGATCTGGAACTCCCACTGGCCCTTGGCCACCTCGGCGTTGATGCCCTCGTGGTTGATGCCGGCGTCGAGGCAGAGGTCGAGGTGCTCCTCGACGATCTTGCGGGCGACGTCGCCGACGTTCGAGTAGCCGACGCCGGTGTAGTACGGGCCCTGCGGCGCCGGGTAGCCGGAGGCCGGGAAGCCGAGCGGGCGGCCGTCCTTGTACAGGAAGTACTCCTGCTCGAAGCCGAACCAGGCGCCGGCATCGTCCAGGATGGTGGCGCGCTTGTTGGACTCGTGCGGGGTCACGCCGTCCGGCATCATCACTTCGCACATCACCAGCACGCCGTTCTTGCGGGCCGGGTCGGGGAAGTGGCGCACGGGCTTCAGCATGCAGTCGGAGCTGCCGCCCTCGGCCTGCTTGGTGGACGAGCCGTCGAAGCCCCACATCGGGAGCTGCTCGAGGGTCGGGAAGCTGTCGAATTCCTTGATCTGCGTCTTACCGCGGAGGTTCGGGGTCGGCGTGTACCCGTCGAGCCATATGTACTCGAGCTTGTATTTGGTCATTCCGGTTCTCTCGTCCGTATCGATGCGCGACCTGGGCAACCCGGGAAGACGCGAACGGCTTGCCGCCTCGTCGACGGCTGCGGCCGCAATTGCATGGATCGTGCCAGGAAGGCCATTGCCGGCGAACAACGGTGCCCTAGAAACGGAGCTGCCGATCACGGTTGCGAGATCGGGTGCGCGAACGGGCCGATCGTTTCATCCGTCGGCCGATTCCGCTGCCCGGCGGGTGGCAAGGCACGCCCGCGCCGGATATCAAGCGCCGCTTGCCGGCGCGCGACCGCGTGCGGGTGCGCCACGAGAGCCGATTCAGAGATCCCTGGAGGATGCCCACGATGACGACTGCGGCCGAGGTGCTGAAGACGATCCGGGACAACGACGTGCGTTACGTGGACTTCCGGTTCACCGACCCGCGCGGCAAGTGGCAGCACGTCACGTTCGACGTGTCGCTCATCGACGAGGAGATCTTCGACGAGGGCACCATGTTCGACGGCTCCTCGATCGCCGGCTGGAAGGCGATCAACGAGTCCGACATGCTGCTGATGCCGGATCCCGTCACCGCCACGCTGGACCCGTTCTTCTCGGCCGCGACCATGTCGATCGTCTGCGACGTGCTGGAGCCGGCCACCGGCGAGCCCTACGGCCGTGACCCGCGCGGCACCGCCAAGCGCGCCGAGGCCTACCTGCAGCAGACCGGCATCGGCGACACGATCTACGTCGGCCCCGAGGCCGAGTTCTTCGTGTTCGACGACGTGAAGTTCGGCGCCGACCCGTACCGCACGGGCTTCGAGCTCGACTCCACCGAGCTGCCGACCAACGGCTTCACCGACTACGAGGGCGGCAACCTCGGCCACCGGGTCCAGACCAAGGGCGGCTACTTCCCGGTCCCGCCGCAGGATTCGGCGCAGGACATGCGCGGCGAGATGCTCGCGGCCATGCAGTCCATGGGCGTGAAGGTCGAGAAGCACCACCACGAGGTGGCCTCGGCCCAGCACGAGCTCGGCATGAAGTTCGATACGCTGACCCTGCTCGCCGACCACATGCAGATCTACAAGTACTGCATCCACAACGTCGCGCAGAGCTACGGCAAGTCCGCGACCTTCATGCCCAAGCCCGTCTACGGCGACAACGGCTCAGGGATGCACGTCCACCAGTCGATCTGGAAGGACGGCAAGCCGGTCTTCGCGGGCGACAAGTATGCCGGCCTGTCCCAGGAGTGCCTCTGGTACATCGGTGGCATCATCAAGCACGCCAAGGCGCTGAACGCCTTCACCAACCCGTCGACCAACTCGTACAAGCGCCTGGTGCCGGGCTACGAGGCGCCGGTGCTGCTCGCCTACTCGGCGCGCAACCGCTCGGCCTCCTGCCGCATCCCGTGGACCAAGAGCCCGAAGGCCAAGCGCGTCGAGGTCCGCTTCCCCGACCCGATGGCGAACCCCTACCTCGCCTTCTCGGCGCTGCTGATGGCCGGCCTCGACGGCATCCGGAACAAGATCGACCCGGGCCCGGCCATGGACAAGGACCTGTACGAGCTGCCGCCGCGGGAGCTGAAGAAGATCCCGACCGTGTGCGGGTCGCTCCGGGAGGCCCTGAACAGCCTCGACAAGGACCGGGCCTTCCTCAAGGAGGGCGGCGTGTTCTCGGACGACCAGATCGACTCGTTCATCGAGCTGAAGATGACCGAGGTCCTGCGCTACGAGATGACACCGCACCCGATCGAGTTCGTGCAGTACTACTCGCTGTGATGTGAGAGCCGGCCGGGCACGAGGCCCGGCCCGGCACGCACTCCCGGGCCGGGGCCTCTCGCGGGGCCCCGGCCTTTTTCTTGGGGACGCTCAGACGTTACCCCTCGCCGCCTCACCCGAGGCAGCCCGTGAGCGCCGAGACCGGGTCGGGACCGGTGCGGTCCCGGGCATGCCCGGCGGCCGGCTGCATAGGTGCCCGCGCGCACGGAGCCCGAACGATGCTCACCCTCGACCACCTCGTCGTCGTCGCGCCCGACCTCGCGGAGGGCGTGGCCCATGTGCGGGACTGCCTCGGCCTCGCCATGCCCGAGGGCGGTCGCCACCGCGAGATGGGCACGCGCAACCACCTGCTGCGCCTCGGCGACGCCCTGTTCCTGGAGGTGATCGCCGTCGATCCGGAGGCGCCGCCGCCGTCGGGCGCCCGCTGGTTCGGCCTCGGCGACGCGGCGCGGGTGCGGGCCGACTGGGATTCGGGCCGGCGGCTGCGCGGCTTCGTCGCCCGCGCGGACGATCTCGACGGCCTCCTCGCCGCGCACAGCGCGCTCCTCGGCGCGGCGGCGACGATGACCCGGGGCGACCTGTCCTGGCGCTTCGCGGTGCCCCCGGGCGGGGCGTGGCCGGCGGACGGGGCCGCGCCCTGCGCGATGGCGTGGGGACCGCGCGGCAATCCCGCCGCGACGATGCCGGATCTCGGCGCCGGTCTGGAGGCGCTCGTCCTGACGGATCCGGATCCCGCCGCCGTCGCGGGGCTTCACGCGGCGCTGGGCCTCGTCGCTCCACCGCAGGTTGTGTCCGGCCCGGGCTCGCGCTGGACCGCCCGGATCAGCACGCCGTCGGGCCCGCGGACCCTGACCTGAGGGCGACGGACCCTCCTCGCCGGCCTGATCGGGTGGGCGACCGGCGAGGAGGGCCTGGCCGGGACTCGGAAGCCCAGGCAGCCACAACCTACCAGCGACTTATCGCGGTGCGGTGACAGGAAAGTCTCACTCCGCACAGGAAGTGTGCAGGCCCCGCCTGACGATCAGGTGTGCGCGAAGATGTCGGTCTCGGGCCAGCCGTCGAGGTCGAGGCGCGCCCGCGTCGGCAGGAAGCCGAAGCAGGCGGCCGCGAGGTCGGTGCGACCCTCCCGGGCCAGCATCGCGTCGAGCCGCTCCCGGGCCGCGTGGAGGTGGAGGACGTCCGAGGCCGCGTAGTCGAGCTGGGCCTGCGACAGGGTCTCGGCGCCCCAGTCCGAGGATTGCTGCTGCTTCGACAGGTCGACGCCGACCAGCTCGCGGACCACGTCCTTCAGCCCGTGGCGATCCGTGTAGGTGCGCGCGAGCTTCGAGGCGATCTTGGTGCAGTAGACCGGGCTCGGCATCACGCCGAGGGCCCTGTACAGGACCGCCACGTCGAACCGCGCGAAGTGGAAGATCTTCAGGATGCCGGGATCGGCTAGGACCCGCTTGAGCACGACCGGCTCCGGCCCGTCCTGCGGGATCTGCACCACGTCGGCCGTGCCGTCGCCGGTGGAGAGCTGCACAACGCAGAGGCGGTCCCGATGCGGGTTGAGACCGAGCGTCTCGGTGTCGATGGCCACCGCCCGCCCCGCGTCGTAGGTGGCGGGCAGGTCGCCGCGGTGGAGACGTACGGTCGGGCTCGGCATCGTTCTCGGACCTTGCGGGGTTTTCGGCCGGTAGCATCGGTGCCAAGTGCCGGCAAGCCGCG
This sequence comes from Methylobacterium sp. D54C, assembly GCF_053345595.1. NCBI lineage: Bacteria > Pseudomonadati > Pseudomonadota > Alphaproteobacteria > Hyphomicrobiales > Methylobacteriaceae > Methylobacterium > Methylobacterium sp. D54C. The sequence continues at coordinate 342,187 of NZ_JBKFAK010000002.1, read as the reverse complement.
GACGATCCGCGCGGCCGGGACCGACAGGGAGCTGGACATGACGGCAGCCGAGGTGATCGCGACCCTGGGGTTGAATCCCCATCCGGAGGGCGGCCATTACCGCGAGACGTTCCGCGATCCACGGACCGTCGACGGCCGTTCGGTCGGCACCGCGATCTACTTCCTGCTCGACCTCGGCGAGGTCTCGGCGTGGCACCGGGTCGACGCCACCGAGATCTGGCACTGGCACGCCGGCGCGCCGCTGGTGATCACCACGAGCCCCAACGGGCACGACGCCGAGGCCCGGCATCTCGGGCCGGACCTCGCCGCCGGGCAGCGCCCGCAATGCGTCGTGCCGGCCGGCCACTGGCAGACCGCCACCAGCCTGGGCGCCTGGACGCTCGTCGGCTGCACGGTCTCGCCGGGCTTCGACTTCGCCGGCTTCGAGATGGCGCCGCCCGACTGGCGGCCGACGCCGCGCGGATGATCCGCCGCTATCATGGCGGCGGCGCGCCGGGGCGTGCGGGGTCACGCCCCTGTCACCGTCCCCCTCTACCGGCGGCCCGAAACGGGAGGTTCGCGATGCGTGCGATCATGTTGGGGCTGGGGCTGCTTCTGGGAGCGGGCCCCGCGCTCGCCGGCGAGGCCGCCCAGCTCGGCCCCCGGCCCTTCTATCTCGTCGACCAGCTGAAGCCCGGCCCGCTCAAGGACAGGCTCGCCGCCTGCGGCGTCGACCGGACCTACACGCCCCGGACCTTCTCGATCTCGCACCGCGGCGCGCCGCTGATGTTCCCCGAACACACCCGGGAGGGCCTGCTCGCCGCGTACCGGATGGGCGCCGGGATCATCGAGTGCGACGTGGCCTTCACCAAGGACCGCCAGCTCGTCTGCCGCCACAGCCAGTGCGACCTGCACACGACCACCGACATCCTCGCCCGGCCCGAGCTCGCGGCGAAGTGCACGCAGGGCTTCACGCCGGCCGACCCGGCCACCGGGCGGAAGGCCTCGGCCAAGTGCTGCACCAGCGACCTGACGCTGGACGAATTCAAGTCGCTGAACGGGAAGATGGACGCGTCCGACCCGGACGCCACCACGGTGGCGGCCTACATGAACGCCACGCCGCGCTGGCGCACCGACCTCTACGCCGGCACCGGCACGCTGATGTCGCATAAGGAGTACATCGCGCTGGTGAAGGGGATGGGGCGGAAATTCACCCCCGAGCTGAAGGCGCCCCAGGTCCCGATGCCGTTCCAGGGCACCTACACGCAGGACATGTACGCCCAGCAGCTGGTCGACGAGTACCGGGAGGCCGGGATCCCGGCCTCCGACGTCTACCCGCAGAGCTTCCAGCTCCGCGACATCCTCTACTGGTTGGAGAAGGATCCGGAATTCGGCCGCCAGGCGATCTTCCTCGACGACCGGGACGAGACCGCGAAGGGCTTCGACCCGGAGAAGCCCGCCACATGGCAGCCCGGCATGGCCGAGCTCGCCCGGAAGGGCGTGAAGATCCTGGCGCCGCCGCTGTGGATGCTGGTCCGGCCGGGCCCGGACGGGACGATCGAGCCCTCGACCTACGCCCGGGAGGCCAAGGCGGCCGGGCTGGGGCTGATCGCGTGGTCGCTGGAGCGCTCGGGCCCCCTGAAGGGCGGCGGCGGGTACTATTACCAGTCGATCAAGCCGGTGGTCACCGGCGACGGCGACATCCTGCGGCTGCTCGACGTTCTGCACGGGCAGGTGGGCGTGCTGGGGGTCTTCTCCGACTGGCCCGCGACCACGACCTTCTACGCCAACTGCGTCGGCGCCCCGTAGCGCCGCCGCTCAGTCGGCCCAGAGGGCCACGAGGGAGAAGAGGCCGGCCATCACGAAGTTCACGATCAGGAAGCCGGTGATGATGAGGGCGAGCGTCATGGTGGCCTCGGAGGCGAAGCTGTCTGGGGAATGGGGGCGCGGCGCGGCCAGGTCTTCGTGGACCTGCGCCGCCCGCCGATGAGCCCCGCGGCGCGACCGCGGGGCCGTGCGCGGTGTCCGCCTAGTGCGGGCTCAGCACGTGGAGGAGGTTGAACAGGTACTCACCGCTCAGCGGCCTCCAGCCGAGCCGCCGCCGGATCAGGCCGTAGCCCGCGCAGGTCAGCGCGGCGGAGCCGAGGACCGCGAGCGTGAACCAAGCGAGGCTGGCGGTCGCGAACCCGACGGCGATGCCGATCAGGGCCACGGTCACGAAGATGATCCGGCTCGGGTTGCGCGGGCCGCGCGTCGTCATGTCGGACATGGGGACCTCCCTCGATCCGGATCAGCGGGCGCGGCAGTTCGGGCCGTACCAAGTCATGGTCCGGCGATCCATGCCGCCGTCCGAGGAGGCGCCGCAGACGGGGAACCGCGCGTCGCCGGTGCGCTGCAGGCTCATGACCTTGTAGAGGTCCTGCTGGGCCTCGCGGCGGCGGTTATGCTCGGCGAGCTGCGCCTGCCAGTACAGGTTGCTGTTGGACTGGGCGACGGCGCGCTGCTGGTGGAGCCCCATCATGCACTCGGCGAAGCCGTCGGTGCCGGGCTCGAAGCCGAAGGCGTAGCACTGGTTCTGATCCAGCGCGTGGCGCTCCTGCGGGGTGACGCAGGCCGCCAGCCCCAGGGCACAGGCCGCCGCGAGGCCGAGCTTCGCGATTGCGGGCAGCGCGGAGCGGTCGTCACGCATCGCGGTCGTGCGGGAAGAACAATTCTGGCTCGCGCCGATAAACTGAACGCCGAATTTACCGTGAAACCAGTTGTTCATGATCCTCAGGACCTCGATTTCTATCGGCAGGACCATCCGTGAGCCGATGGAAGGAGGTCTATACGAGGCCGTTCGAATTGTTCGTGTCTCAGAACACGCGGGCCGGCGGCTCGATCGCTGCCCGCAATGCCCGTTATCCCGCCCAACGCGCGATTCCGCACGCGGGGAAGGACTTTCGTCACGCTTGATGGGTCGGATGGTGCGGGCCCGCGACCACGGCCGGCGGCGCGCGCGGCGCGTGGGCCGGACCGGCGCGGCCCGGGACGGTCGCCGGCAGGCGGGGCCCGGCGCTAGGAGCGCCGTCGTCGGGCTCGGCCGCGCGGAGTGTCGGAAGGAACGCTCACCGGACGGAGAGATGCGCGTCCGGCGCGGTGGGGCGGCTCGCCCACAGGGCGGGCGCGCCGGGTCGATCCGGCGCGCCCGCGGCGATCAGACGAAGTGCTGGCCGCCGTTGATGGTCAGCGTCGAGCCGTTCACGAAGCCGGCCTCGTCGCTGGCGAGATACTCGACCGCGTGGGCGATCTCGTCGGCCTCGCCGAGGCGGCCGGTCGGGATCGTGGAGATGATCTTGTTGCGGATGTCCTCCGCCACCGCCATCACCATCTCGGTGGCGATGTAGCCCGGCGCCACCACGTTGACCGTGATGCCCTTCGAGGCGCTCTCCTGCGCGAGCGCCTTTGCGAAGCCGATCACGCCGGCCTTGGCGGCCGAGTAGTTGGTCTGCCCGGCCTGGCCCTTCTGGCCGTTGATCGACGAGATGATGATGATGCGGCCGAAGTTGCGGCTGCGCATGCCTTCGATCAGCGGACGGGTGCAGGTGAACATCGAGTCCAGGTTGGTCTTGATGACCGCCTGCCACTTCTCGAACGTCATCTTGTGGAAGGCACCGTCCCGGGTGATGCCGGCGTTGTTCACCAGGATGTCCACTGGGCCGAGCTCGGCCTCGATCTCCTTGATGCCGGCCTCGCAGCTCGCGAGATCGCCCACGTCGAACTTGAAGACGGGGATGCCGGTCTCGGCCTTGAAGGCGTTGGCCGCCTCGTCGTTGCCGGCGTAGTTGGCGGCGACCTTGTAGCCCTTATCCTTGAGCCGCTTCGAGATCGCCGAGCCGATACCGCGGGTGCCGCCCGTCACGAGGGCGACGCGTCCTTGAGCCATTGTTTCCTCCTGTTCGCATCACTTGATGCCGCGTGCGGATGGCGTCCGCACGCGATTTTTTCTGACTTCGGCCTTAAGTCTATGTTGTGGGCCGATACTGTCGTGACAGACCGATCAGGTCCGCTCGACGCACATCGCCACGCCCATGCCGCCGCCGATGCAGAGCGTGGCGAGGCCCTTCTTGGCGTCGCGGCGCTTCATCTCGTGGAGCAGGGTGACGAGGACGCGGGCGCCCGAGGCACCGATCGGGTGGCCGATGGCGATCGCGCCGCCGTTGACGTTCACCTTCGCGTCGTCCCAGCCCATGTCCTTGTTCACGGCCAGCGCCTGGGCCGCGAAGGCCTCGTTCGCCTCGATCAGGTCGAGGTCGGACGGCTTCCAGCCGGCCTTGTCCAGGGCCTTGCGCGAGGCCGGGATCGGGCCGGTGCCCATCACCTTCGGGTCGACGCCCGCGGTGGCCCAGGACTTGATCCGGGCGAGCGGGGTCAGGCCGCGGCGCTCGGCCTCCGAGGCCGACATGAGCACGAGGGCGGCAGCGCCGTCGTTGAGGCCGGAGGCGTTGGCGGCGGTGACGGTCCCGTCCTTGGTGAAGGCCGGCTTCAGCTTGGCCATCGCCTCCATGGTGGCGCCGTCGCGGATGTACTCGTCGGTGTCGACGATTGTGTCGCCCTTCCGGCCCGGCACCGTGACGGGGACGATCTCGTCCTTGAACCGGCCCTCCTTGCGGGCGGCCTCGGCCTTGTTCTGCGAGCGGGTCGCGAACTGGTCCTGCTGCTCGCGGGTGAGCTGGAAGGCCTGGGCGACGTTCTCGGCGGTCTGGCCCATGTGGTAGCCGTTGAAGGCGTCCCAGAGCCCGTCCTTGATCATGGTGTCGACGAGCTTCACGTCGCCCATCTTCTGGCCGCCGCGCAGGTACTGCGCGTGGGGCGACAGCGACATCGACTCCTGGCCGCCGGCCACGATGACCTTGGCGTCGCCGTTGGCGATCTGCTGCATGCCGATCGCGACCGTGCGCAGGCCCGAGCCGCAGACCTGGTTGAGGCCCCAGGCGGTGGCCTTCTCGGGGATGCCGGCCTTGATGGCCGCCTGCCGGGCGGGGTTCTGGCCGGCGCCCGCGGTGAGGACCTGGCCGAAGATCACCTCGTCCACCTCGTCGGGCGAGACCTTGGCGCGCTCCAGGGCGGCCTTGATCGCCGTCGCGCCGAGCTCGTGGGCCGGCACCGCCCCGAAGGCGCCGCCGAACGAGCCGACCGGCGTGCGCGCCGCCCCGACGATGACGATCTCTTCGCTGCCTGCCATGTGAACGTTCTCCTCTCGCGAGCCGGCGCGCCTTCCACGTCCCGGGGCGCGCTCTGTGCCGGCCCTGGGATGAAGGGCCTGAGGTGGGCGAAGTCAAGGTTGTGGATCAACGCGCCAAACGCGCCGATGACGCGACCGCGAGACTGAAATGGCGCGACCGCCCCGACCACTCTGCATTATTCTGCGTTGAACAGCTGCAGTTTGCTGTTTTCTGCGCCCGGGGAAGGCTTTAAGGATCGTGTTGCGGGCGCGAAGACAGCCCCCGTCAGACAGCACCGCGCGTCTGCAACGCCCCCCGGTCCCGAGTCCAGAAAGGCCGTTCCCGATGGCGGATACCGTCAAGGCCACCCAGACCGTCATCAAGAAGTACGCCAACCGGCGCCTCTATCACACCGGCACCTCGACGTACGTGACGCTGGAGGACCTCGCCACGATGGTGCAGAACGGCGAGGATTTCGTCGTCTACGACGCGCGCACGGGCGACGACATCACCCGCTCGGTCCTGACGCAGATCATCTTCGAGCAGGAGAACAAGGCCGGCGCCGAGAACCTGCTCCCGGTGGCGTTCCTGCGCCAGCTGATCCGCTTCTACGGCGACAGCATGCGCACGATGGTGCCGAGCTTCCTCGAATTCTCGATGGCGAACTTCGCCAAGGACCAGGACGGCCTGCGCGAGAAATTCGCCCAGAGCTTCGGCCCGGCGGCGTTCCAGAACGCCATCGAGCAGCAGGTGCGCACCAACATGAACTTCTTCGGCGATGCCATGAAGATGTTCACGGGCTTCGCCCCGCCCGCGCCGGGAGCCCAGCCGACCGCGCCGGCCGCGACTCAGCCCGCGACCTACGGGGGCGGCGAGCTGGACGATCTCAAGCGCCAGATGCTGGAGATGCAGCAGCGCCTGGAGGCGCTCGCGAAAAAGTAATTCGGCCGGACCGATCGGACGAAGGGTTGACGATCGGTAAACGTCGGCCCCACCTTTGCGACACGGGCACGGAAACGTGCGGAGAATGTGCGCATGGTGCGTATCGGAACAGTCAGCCGTCTCGGCCCGACACAGGTCCGCCCCACCCGGCGCGCGCCGGTCCCGGACGCGAACGCCTCCCCCGAGGCGGCGCGGACGGAGGTCCAGGCGCTCGCCCTGATCGACGGCGGCCGGTCCGATGAGCCGCCCGCCCCCCGGACAGCGGAACGCGCGGCCGCGGGGAGACCCCGCGCCGGCTTCATCGCGCAATTGCTGACGGCGGGCGATCCGACGCTGCTGCCGTCGCGCCTGGAACGGACCCGGATGGCCGCCGCGCGCTACGCGGAGGCCGCGCGGCGCCTCGCTTGAGGCGCCGCCTTCGCGAGGCTCAGGCCTCGGCGGACTTCACCTTCAGGACCTGACGGCCGCGGTACATGCCAGTCTTCAGGTCGATGTGGTGCGGACGGCGCAGCTCGCCGGAATCCTTGTCCTCGACGTAGGTCGGCGCCTTGAGGGCGTCGGCCGAGCGGCGCATGCCGCGGCGGGAGGGGGAGGTCTTTCGCTTCGGAACGGCCATGGCTGGATCCTTCGTGACGCCGCGGACAAAGCGGCGCGCGGGCGGCTCCTCGATCGAGGATCGCCACGCACACCGCGGGATACGGATGAGGCCGGGCTTATAGCTCCGGCGCCGGCCCGTGACTAGGGGTGCCGGACCACAACCGTTAAGGGCGGGTTCAAGCGGAGCGGCGCAGATCTGGCCGGACGGCACCGCGGTGCGGGCCGCGCCCCTCGGGAGAACGCCATGGCTTCCTCCACCAAGACCCTCGCCCTCCTCGCCCTCCTGTCGAGCCTCGTCGCGGCCCCGGCCCTGGCGCAGGCGCCGCAGGCGCCGACGACCGCGGCACCGACGGCCCCCGCGAAGCCTGCCGCCCCGAGCGCGCCCGTCGCCGGATCGCCGAACGCCGCCAAGGGGGCGCTGATCGATCTCAACAGCGCCAGCACCGAGGAGCTCGACGCGCTGCCCGGTATCGGCGCGGCGCGCGCGGCCGCGATCATCAAGGGACGGCCGTATCGCGGGAAGGACGATCTCGTCTCCAAGAAGATCATCCCGCAGAGCGTCTACGACGGCATCAAGGACAAGATCATCGCCAAGCAGAAGTAGCCGCTACTCGGCGATCGCCCCCTGGGGCATGGAGAAGCCGGGGGGCGTCTTCGGGGCCGCTGCGGCCTTCGGTGCCGCCTGGCGGGGCGCCTTCTTGCGGGCCTCGGCCTTCGGCACCTTCGGCGCCTTGACGGCGGGCGGCGCCTCGCAGGCGCGGAAGGTCAGCTGCGCCAGGGGCGTCCCCTCCTCGCTCACGATCGCGATCGGGTCGGGGAAGGTCGGCAGCGTCGGCTCCCAGTGGATCGGGCTGCCCAGCATCGCCTCGACACCCGACGCGGCGCCGCCGCGCCGCAGCGTCGTGAAATCGGGCCCGTAGGCCGTGGCGACCTTTCCGGCGATCACGACCTGGAGAACCTCGTTCACCTCGGGCGTGAGCGGCCTGAGCGGGTTCGTCGTGCGGACCTGCCCGGCCCGCGTGATCACCATCTTGAACCCCTTGGCGCTCTCGAAGCGGGCCGCCTGCGTCCCGCAGGGCTGCTCGAGGGTCGGGCCGGCGGCGGGCGTAGGGCTCGCCGCCTGAGGCGCGGCTTGGCCCGGCGGCGCCGTCGCGGCGGGCGCGGCCGGTGCAGGCGCGACTTGCGCGGGCGCAGCCTGGGGAGGCGCGGCCGGCGCCGGAACTCCCGCCGCCGGTTTGCCGGCGGGCGCGGCCGTCACATGCATCGTCGACAGGCAGAGAGGACCGGCGAGCAGCAGCCCGGCCACCCCGCGCGCACATCGCTTCATCGCCCGGCTCCCGGCGGATCTCCGCGGAGCGCCGCGTCGCGCTGCGTCCGGTCGAGGGCGCGGATCGGCTCCAGTTCGATCGCGTCCAGATCGAGCACGCGCGGGTCGAGCACCTGGGCGCTGCGGTCGATCGGGCTCTTGCGCGGTCCGACCGAGCCGAGGACGAGGTCCTCGTCCTCGATGTCGAGTTCGGAACCCATGCGCAGGGGCTCGCGTCGGCCGCGCGCCGCCATCGCGGCCACGGCGACGATGGCGACAGCGAAGACCAGAATAGCCAGGATGATGAACAGGCGCTCCATCAGGAGGTCAGCTCTAGCCTGCGGTTCAGGCCGCCGCCACCCCATCCCATCGTCGATATCGCCCCGCTGCGTCGCGGTTGTGTGTCCCCTCACGTCCCAAGTCACGTCCCCGGTCACGTCCCCGGTCACGTCCTCGGTCAGTAGCCGGTCAGTCCCGGGTCACGTGCGGAACGCTCCTTGCGTGGGCCGCCGGACCGGGTAGATGCGGGCAGACCGGAGCCGGGACCGACCGATGCAGCACGAGCCGAGCCGCGAGCCCGAGGAACTGGAGGCGCACCTCCTCGGACTGATCGAGGCCGCCCGGGATCAGGCCCGGGAGGACCCGTTCCGCAATCCCGTCCTGGCGGTGACCCTGGCGATCACCCGGCGCTTCGACCGGAACGAGATCTCGACGGGCGACCTCGACGGCCTGTTCGTGCGCCTGCGTGCCGCAGCGCTGGCGGCGCGGGCGGAACGGCTGCGGGCCTATGTCGGGCTCGATGCCGGGCCGGAGGATCCGCAGGCGGCGATCCCCGCGCGGCTCGTGGCGGCGGCGCCCGACCGGTCGGACGGCGTCGAGGCCTTCGCGGCCCTGATCCACCGCACCGCCTTCGCGGTGGTGTTCACGGCCCACCCCACCTTCGGCATGCCCCGAGCCGTCGCGGGCCTCCTCGCCGAGGCCGCGAGCCTGCCCGACGCCAGGGACCGCGCCGGGCTGGTCACGCGCGCGGCGGCTCTGTCGACCCGGCCGGACGCCCCGATCACCCTGGATGTCGAGTTCGAGCAGGCCTGCGCGGCGGCCAATAACGGCCGGCTCGCCCTCGACGCCTTCAACGGCGCCGTGCTCGACGCCGCCCGCGCCCGCTGGCCCGACCGCTGGACCGAGCTGACGCCCCGCCCCTTCGCCATCGCCAGCTGGGTCGGCTGCGACACCGACGGGCGCACCGATATCGGCTGGTGGGACACCCTGCGCTACCGGCTGATCTCGAAGCGCATGCAGTTCGACCGGGTGATGCGCGACCTGCCCGAGATCCCCGCCTGCCGCGAGGTCCGGGCCCTCGCGGAGAACGCCCTGGCGGCCGTGAACCGCCAGCTCACCGTGGCGCCGCGCCTCGGCGACCAGCCGTCCCTGGAGGCGGTGCACCGCTTCGCCCTGGCGCTCATCATCGAGCGCGAGCGCGCCCAGACCGATGCCGGCACCCTCGTCGCCGCGCTGACCAAGGCCCTGGAGGCCGCCGACGACGCGGCCGACCAGCGCCGGATCGCCGTCCTGCGCGCGGGCGTCGCGACGCACGGCCTGTCGAACGCCCTGCCGCATTTCCGGCTGAACGCCAGCCAGATCCACAACGCGGTGCGGCGGGTGATCGACCTGGAGGGCGAGCCCACCGACGCGGCCCGCCGCCGCTCGCACCTCGCGACGATCCACACGCTGCTGAACGACGTCCGCCCGGTGGCGGTCGATTTCGGGGCGCTCGCGGCCGAGCGGGCCTCGGCGGCGCGGCTGATGATGACGATCGCCCAGATCCTCAAGCACGTGGACGGCACCCATCCGGTGCGCTTCCTCATCGCCGAGACCGAGACCGGCTACACCCTGCTCGCCGCCCTCTGGCTCGCGCGCCACTACGGCATCGCCGACAAGCTCGAGATCACGCCGCTGTTCGAGACGGCGAGCGCGCTGGAGCAGGGCATCCGGGTGCTCGACGACGCCCTGCGCAACCCGCACTGGCGCCAGTACCTGAAGCGCATCGGCCGCCTCACCGTGCAGTTCGGCTACTCCGATTCGGGCCGCTACGTCGGCCAGCTCGCGGCGACCTTCTGGATCGAGCGGCTGCGGCTGCGCATCACCGAGATGCTGGTCCAGAACGGCCTGTCCGACGTCGAGCTCGCGATCTTCGACACGCACGGCGAGTCGATCGGGCGCGGCGCGCATCCGACCTCCCTGCGCGACCGCCTCGCCTACCTCGCCCCGGAGGATGCCCGGGACCGGGCCCGCAAGGCCGGCATCCGTGTCCGGCTCGAATCGAGCTTCCAGGGCACCGACGGCTACCTGCTGTACGGCACCGAGGCGCTGGCGCGCGCCAGCGTCGCCCGCATCGCCGAGCACGTCTACGCGCTCGACGTGACGGAGGAGGATTCGTTCCCGGACTACGCCCTGAACGACCGGCCGAAGGCCTCCGACGGCAAGGTCGACCCGATCTACGCCGAGCCGGATTTCGCCCTCGAATTCTTCACCGCAGCCCGCCAGGACATGGAGTCGCTGGTCGACGACCCGGGCTACGCGGCGCTCCTCGGCACCTTCGGCCCGAGCCTGATCGACCGGACCGGGTCGCGCCCGGTGGCGCGCCAGACCGACAATGGCGGCCCTGCGCGGATCACCCATCCGCGCCAGATGCGGGCGATCCCCAACAACGCGATCCTGCACCAGCTCGGCTTCCTGGCGAACTCCCTCCACGGGATCGGCCGGGCGGCCCAGCGCGGCCCCGACCTGTTCCGCGACATGCGGCGCGATTCGGCACGCTTCTCCCGGGCCTTCCGGCTGGTCCAGCACGCCGCCTCAGTCGGCGACCTCGACGTGCTGCGGGCCTACATCGACACTCTCGATCCGGCCGTGTGGCTGGAGCGGGCGCGGCGCACCCAGAAGGATTTCCGCCGGGACGAGCTGGTGGTGATCTCGGGGGCGCTGGAGCGCCTCGACCTCGCCCCCGCGCTGCGGAACCTGTTCGGACGCCTGACCCGGGACTGGCTCGCCCTGAGCGCGGCCGCCCCGGACCTGCCCGCCATGTCGGCCCGGCTGACGCTGCTCCACGCCCTGCGCCTCGCCCTGATCCATCGGATCTGGTTCCTGGCGGTGCACATCCCGGGCTTCCGGCCGCAGGCGGGCATCTCCCGCGAGCAGCTGCTGGAGCGCTTCCTGCGGCTGGACATCGACGGCTGCCTGAAGCTCCTCGACGCGATCTTCCCGGTGACGCCGGACCCGACGCTGGGCCTGAATTTCGGCGAGCCGGCCGGCCCGCGCGACGTCGGCACCTACGAGGCGGAGCACGCCAACCTGTTCCAGCCGATCCGCCGGATGTTCGATCAGGTGCGGGAGATCTCGGGGATGATCCAGCACGAGGTCGGGGCGTTCGGGTAGGCGCGGCCCTCAGGCCGCCTCCACCCGCAGGACCGTGCCGCCGATCCCGGTGACGCGCACCCGGCGGCCCGCCGGCAGGTCGGGCCCCTCGACCCGCCACAGCGTGTCGTCGAAGCGGATCCGGCCCGCGCCCCGCACGATCGGCTCGTCGAGCACGCCCACGCGCCCGATCAGGCCGCGGTCGGCGCGGTTCAGGTCCGGCCCGGCCCGCCTGCCGCGGTGCTGGAGGCGGGCCGCGAGCGCCACCAAGGCGACGGCGAGACCGGCGAACAGCAGGGTCTGGCCCTGCCAGGGCATGGGCAGCGCCGCGGCCGCGAGGCCGGTCGCGACGGCGGCGAGGCCGAGCCAGATCAGGAACACGCCGGGCAGCAGGATCTCGGCACCGGCGAGCACGAGGCCGGCGATGACCCAGCTCCAGGCCGCCCCGAGGGCCCCGAGGGTTCCGGCGAGGGAATCGAGCGTCACCGGCGTCAGGCCCGCGGCGCCGCGACGTTCGGCGGGGTCCCGGTGCGCCGGGGCGCGGCGGCGCCGTCGCCGAAGACCGTGCGGGTGAGCTCGCCGATGCCGCCGAGCGTGCCGGCGAGGGCCGCCGCCTCGATCGGCACCACCACGACCCGCTGGTTCGGCGCGGTGGCGATCGCCCGCACCGCGTCGACGTACTTCTCGGCCACGAGGAAGTTCGCCGCCGCGATGTCGCCCTCGGCGATCGCCCGGCTGACCATCCCGGTCGCCGCCGCCTCGGCCTCGGCCGAGCGCTCCCGCGCCTCCGCGTCGCGGAACGCGGCCTCGCGCCGGCCCTCCGCCTCCAGGATCGCCGATTGCTTGCGCCCCTCGGCCCGCAGGATCTCGGCGGCGCGCTGCCCCTCCGCCTCCAGGATCGAGGCGCGCTTCTCGCGCTCGGCCTTCATCTGCCGGGCCATCGCCCCGGCGAGGTCGGCCGGGAGCACGATGTCCTTGATCTCGATCCGGTTGATCTTGACGCCCCAGGGCGAGGCCGCCGCGTCCATCACCCGGAGCAGCCGCTCGTTGATCTCGTCGCGGTGGGCGAGGAGCTGGTCGAGATCCATCGAGCCGACCACGGTGCGGATGTTGGTCATGGTCAGGGTCGTGGCCGCGAGGTCGAGGCTCGAGACCTCGTAGGAGGCGCGCGCCGCGTCGAGCACTTGGTAGAACACCACCGCGTCGATGGTGACGCCGGCATTGTCGCGGGTGAAGGCCTGCTGGCTCGGCACGTCGATGACCTGCTCCATCACGTTGACCTTGCGGCCGATCCGCTCGACGAAGGGCGTGATCAGGCCGAGGCCGGCGTCGAGGCTGCGGGCGTAGCGGCCGAAGCGCTCCACCGTGTAGACGTGGCCCTGGGGCACGATCTTCACGCCCGCGGCCAGGGTGATGATCGCCAGCACCGCCAAGCCCACGGCGAACACGCTCAGCCCCAACGGAAGCCCCATCGACACCCCTCCCCTGACAGCGCCACGGCCGGCGCGGCCGTGCAGCCTAACAGGCCGCTCGGGGCTCCGCGACCGCGTGTCCGCGGGGCAGCCCGGAGGCGTGCCGCGCCGCGGCGTGAACGGTCACCCGCGGATGTCGATCATCAATGGTTCAGGCCGCCGCGCTTACGAAGCCGGCAAGCGTCGCGTTCGTCGTCGCTCCGACCCCGTCAACGCAACGCTTGTTGAAGAAATATTCGGCATGATCCCCGCCACCCTCGCTGCGGAAAGAAGTCCTTTCGCGCCGCTGCGGGCGGCAGAAATCCCCACCCAACCGGACTCGGTGCGCGCGTGAAGATCGCTGTCCTCGCACATCTGAAATACCCGATCGGCCAGCCCTACGCCGGCGGCCTGGAGATGCACACGCATCTCCTGACCGTCGCGCTGAAGCGGCACGGGCACGACGTCACGCTGTTCGCGAGCCGCGGGTCCGACCCGGCGCTCGACCCGGTCATGCTCTGCGATCCGACCGGGGACGCGCTCCTCGACCCGGAGCGGGAGGAGGCGATCGACCGGGAGGAGGAGGACGCCTACCGGCGCATGATGGAGATGGTCGCGGCCGGAGGCTTCGATCTCGTCCACAACAACGCGCTGCACGCCCTGCCGCTGCGCGAGAGCGCCCGGCTCGGCCTGCCCTGGGTCACCGTGCTGCACACGCCGCCCTTCGACTCCCTGGTCGGCGGCGTCGTCCAGGCCGACCCCGACATGGCCTTTCTGGCGGTGTCCCCGTCGCTGGCGCAGGAATGGGCGCATCTCGTGCCCGGCGCCCAGGTGGTCGACAACGGCGTGGACCTCTCGACCTTCGCGTTCTCACACGCTGCCGACGATACGCCCTTCGCCTTCTGGTCGGGCCGGATCGTGCCCGAGAAGGGGCTGCACCTCGCGATCGACGCGGCGCGCGCCGCCGGGCTGCCGCTGATCTTCGCGGGTCCCAAGCTCAATCCCGGCTACTGGGCCGCCGAGATCGCCCCGCGTCTCGGGCCGGACCTGACGCATCTCGGCCATCTCTCCCACCGGGACCTCGCCCATCATCTCGGCCGGGCCCGCGTGGCGATCGTCTCGCCCCGCTGGGAGGAGCCCTTCGGCCTCGTCGTGGCGGAGGCCCTGGCCTGCGGCACGCCGGTCGCCGCCTTCCGGCGCGGCGCCATGCCCGACATCCTGGATGCGTCCTGCGGCCGCCTCGCCCGCCCGGACGACCCGCAGGATCTCTCGGTGGCGATCCGGGAGGCCGCCGGCCTGTCGCGCCGGGCCTGCCGCAACCGCGCCGAGGCGCTCTACGACGCCGCCGCCATGACCGGGCGCTACCTGGAGGCCTACGACGCCGTGATCGCGCGCTGCGCCGAGCGGGCACGGCCGGCCCTGCGCGTCGCCGGAGGACGCGGCTGAACGGCGCGGATCCGCGCGCCGCAATCCGCACCCGAGCCCGGAGCCCGGCGGCATGACGGGCCGCCCCCGACCTCCGCGGCGCACGAGGGTGCCACGGGAGACCTGCCATGACCACCGACGCCGACCATCCGGCCCCACCGCCCTGCGTCGTCTGCATCCCCGCCCGGAACGAGGCCGAGCGCCTGCCGCGCCTGCTCGCCTCCCTGGCCGCGCAGAACGGCGTCTCGGCGCGGGCGCCCCTGCGCGTCGTGGTGCTGGCCAACAACTGCACGGACGGGACCGTCCAGGCGGTGCGGGACGTCGAGGCCTCGGGCATCCTCGCGACCCTGACCCTCCGGCTGATCGCGGTCGAGCTCGGCGGCGCGGACGCCCATGTCGGCACGGCGCGGCGCATGGCGCTCGATGCCGGGGCCGACTGGCTGGAGGCGGACGGGGAGCCGGACGGCATCCTCCTCACCACCGACGCGGATGCCCGCCTGCCGGCCGAGTGGGTCGCGGCCAATCTCCGCGCGCTGGAGGCCGCCGACATCGTCGGTGGCCGGCTGGTGATCGACGACGACGGCACGCCGGACCCCGCCCTGACGGACCTGCACGCGCGCATCGAGCGCTACTGGTCCGGCGTCCGACGCCTGGAGGACCTGCTCGACCCGCCGCCCTACGATCCCGCCCCCCGTCACGGCGACCATACCGGCGCGAGCCTCGCCGTGCCCGCGATCCTGTACCGAGCGGTCGGCGGGCTGCCGGCGCTGCCCTGCGGCGAGGACAACGCCCTCGTCGGGCTGCTGCGCGCCAACGGCGCGCGCCTGCGCCACTGCCCGGACGTGCAGGTGCTGGTCTCGTCCCGCCACCAGGGGCGGGTCTCGGGCGGCATGGCCACCGAGATGCTGCGCCGGACCCGCGTCCTCGACGGGGAGGCCTACCTGCTGCCGGAGGCCGCGCACTGGCAGGCGCTGATCCTGCGCCGCGCGGCCCTGCGCCGGGCCTTCCACCTCGACCCGCAGGCCCGCGCTGCGGCCTGCGCACGGCTCGGTCTCGACGCCGACGACCTCGCCGCCGTCGGGGCCTGCCCGAACGACATCGCCTTCGTGGAGCGGGCCGACCGGATCCTCGAGTCGCGCAGCCCGCCGGCGCGGGACTGCGCCCTCGACCAGGCGGTCGCCGATCTCGACGCCCTCGCGTCGTCCCTGAGGGACGCCGCGTGACCCGCGGCATCGGCTGGTACGTCCATCACCAGGGCGCCGGCCATCTCCAGCGGGCCCGGGCCGTCGCCGGTGCCCTGGACCGGCCCTGCACGATCCTCGGCACTCTGACCGGGTTCGACACCGCCGGCCTCGACACCGTCGACCTGCCCGACGACCGCCCCCTCGGCGACGCGGCCTTCGACGGCCGGGACGGCGCGACCGAGCGGCCCGAGGCCCTGCACTACGCGCCGCTCAACCATCCGGGGGTCCGCGCGCGGATGGCGCGCATCGCCGCCTGGGCGGAGCGGGCCGATCCGGCCCTCCTCGTGGTCGATGTCTCGGTGGAGGTCGCGCTGTTCGCGCGCCTGCTCTCGGTCCCGACTTTGGTGGTGCGACTCGCCGGAACCCGGACCGACCGGCCGCATCTGGAGGCTTTCCGCGGCGCGGCGCGGCTGCTCGCCCCCTTCCCCGAGGCGCTCGACGGCGCGGGCGTGCCGGATTGGGTTCGCGCCAAGACGCTCTATGCCGGCTTCCTCGGCGCGCCGGCGCAGGCCCCGACCGAGGCGAGCCGCGAGATCGTGGTCGTGTTCGGCCGCGGCGGCGCGGGGGGCGACCTCGCGGATCTCGCCGCGGCCGCGCGGGCGGTGCCGGACCGGCCGTGGCACGTGTTGGGGCCGGTATCAGGCTCGGGCGCCGTCCCCGGCAACCTGCACCTGCACGGCTGGGTCCCGGACGTCGAGGCGCGGGTCGCGCGAGCGGCTTTGCTGGTGGGCGGCGGCGGCGACGGCGTGGTCGCCCTGGCGGCCGCGCATCGGAAGCGCTTCGTCTGCCTCCCGGAGGAGCGTGCCTACGGGGAGCAGACCGAGAAGGCCGAGGCGCTGGCCCGGCTCGGGGCCGCGATCGTTCATCCCGGCTGGCCGTCGGCCGCGGCGTGGCCTGGCCTCATCGCGGCGGCCCGCGCCATCGACCCATCGGTGATCGGCGGCCTGCACGACCCGGACGCGGTCCGGACCTGCGCCGCGACGATCCAGACCCTGGTCGCGGATCTCTGAACGGCCGGGCCGCGACGGAGCGGGCGGTCGCCGCGCCGGCGCGGGTGCCTCAGTCCGCACTCAAGTCCGGACTCAGGAGATCAGGTCGAGCTTCGCCGCCTCGATCCCGTCGGCGCGGATCGTGTCCGGCAGGGACGAGAAGTCGCGATAGCCCGCCTCGCGCGCCATGGCGTCGAGGGCCGTCTGCTCGTCGTCGGCCGCTCCCGTCCAGAGCACCGCGCCGCTCTTCTTCTGCCTAATCTGAAAAATGCTCATCGACCCCTCCCCGGTCCCGAGAAGACCATCGGCCTATTAACGTCGCTATTCATGGCTGGTTGCAGGTCCAGCGCCGTGAACGGCCGCGCTCCGGCCGGCCCGATCACCTGCGGCGCGAGGCCCGGCGACGGCCCGGCCGGATGGCGCTATGCTCGGTCTCCGGTGGAGTGGCTCGCCATGAAAACGCCGACCTGCCCAGCGAGGGAGAGGCAATACCAGTCCAGCGCCGATTGCGAGGCCCCCGTCGTGAACTCCGTCCGTTGGCGCGCGCCCCGCCTCACTCTCCTGTGCGGGCTCGCGATCCTCGCCGGGGCGCCGGCCAGGGCCGTCGAGACCGCCGCCGTTCCCGACGCGGCCGCCATCGCGCCCGCCGTCACCGTGGTCCCGGCCGAGAACCGCGAGATCGTCGAGCGGGCCGTCGTCACCGGCACGCTGGTCCCGCGCGACGAGATCCTCGTCTCCCCGGAGGTCGAGGGCCTGCGCATCACCGATCTCCTCGTCGAGGAGGGCGACCGCGTCACCAAGGGACAGGTTCTCGCCAAGCTGTCGCTGGAGATGATCGTCACCCAGGAGGCCTCGAACGCCGCGGCGATCGCCCGGGCCGAGGCGGCCATCGTCCAGGCCCAGAGCCAGATCGTCCAGGCGGAGGCGGCCAACGTCGAAGCCAAGCAGTCGCTGGAGCGGGCCCAGGCGCTCGCCAAGACCGGGAACGCCACCGCGGCCGTGCTGGAACAGCGCGTCTCGGCGGCGCAGGGGGCGGAAGGGCGCCTCGCCGCCGCCAGGGGCGGCCTGCAATCGGCCCAGGCCGACCTCGCCACCGCCCGGGCGGCCGGCGCCGAGATCGCCCTGCGGCGCGCTCGCACCGACATCCGCGCCCCCGAGGCCGGCATCGTCAATCGCCGCACCGCCCGGATCGGCGCCACAGCCACCGCGGTGGGCGAGCCGCTGTTCCGGCTGATCGCCCGGGGCGAGATCGAGTTGGAAGGCGAGGTGCCGGAGACGTCGCTGGCGCGCATCCACGTCGGCAACCCGGCGAGCCTCGACCTCGATGATGGCCGCCGCCTCGCCGGCAAGGTGCGCCGGGTCTACCCGGAGGTCGACCGGGCCACGCGGCTCGGCAAGGTGCGCATCCGTCTCGGCGACGATCCGGCCCTGCGCATCGGCGCCTTCGCGCGCGGCAACGTCGAGATCGCGCGCCGCACCGGCGTGGCCGTGCCGGTCTCCAGCCTGCTCTACGCGGCCGACGGCCGCGCCAGCGTCCTCGTGGTGAAGGACGGGCGCGTCGAGGCGCGGCCCGTGGCCGCGGGCCTCTCCGCCGACGGCTTCACCGAGCTCCGTTCCGGCGTCGCGGCCGGCGAGAGCGTCGTGGCCCGCGCGGGGAGCTTCCTGCGCGACGGCGACCGGGTGCGCCCCGTGCCGGCGCCCACCAGCACGCCGATCGCCGACGCGGCCCCGCGGTAGGACGAGTCGAAGGATCCGGCCATGCGCCTCAACGTCTCCGCCTGGGCGATCCGCAGGCCCCTGCCCTCGGTGGTCCTGTTCCTGGTCCTGATGATCCTCGGGCTGGTGAGCTTCCGCGCGCTGCCGATCACCCGGTTCCCCAACATCGACATCCCGATCGTCTCGGTGACGATCACCCAATCGGGCGCCGCGCCCGCCGAACTTCAGACCCAGGTCACCAAGTGGGTCGAGGATTCGGTCGCCGGCGTGAAGGGCGTCAAGCACATCCTCTCGACGATCACGGAGGGCACCTCCACCACCACGATCGAGTTCCGCCTGGAGGTGAACCAGGATCGGGCGACCAACGACGTCAAGGACGCCATCGCCAAGATCCGCCAGAACCTGCCGCGGACGATCGACGAGCCGATCGTCTCGCGCGTGGAGATCGCCGGCCTGCCGATCATGGTCTACGGCGCCTCCGCGCCCGCCATGACGCCCGAGGACCTGTCGTGGTTCGTGGACGACGTCGTCGCCCGGGGCTTGCAGAGCGTAAAGGGCGTCGGCGGCGTCGAGCGCCTCGGCGGCGTCGCCCGCGAGATCCGCGTCACCCTGAAGCCCGACCGCCTGCTGGCGCTGGGCATCACCGCCGCGGACGTGAACCGGCAGCTGCGCCTGACCTCGGCCGACATGGCCGGCGGCCGGGCCGAGGTCGGCGGCCAGGAGCAGTCCATCCGGGCGCTCGCCGCCTCGGCGAGTCTCGAGACGCTCGCCAAGACCTCCATCGTGGTGCCGGGCAACCGCAAGGTCCGCCTCGACGAGCTCGCGACCCTGTCGGACACCGCCGAGGAGCCCCGCACCTTCGCGCGCTTCAACGGCGAGCCGGTGGTCGCCTTCGCGATCTCCCGCGCCAGCGGCGCCAGCGACGCCGACGTGTCGATGGGCGTCGCCAAGAAGATCGCGGCGCTGCACGCGGCCAATCCCAACGTGCGGTTCGACCTGATCGACACCAGCGTCGTCAACACGATCGGCAACTACCACTCCGCCATGATGGGCCTGATCGAGGGCGCCCTCCTCGCCGTCGTGGTGGTGCTGCTGTTCCTGCGCGACTGGCGCGCGACCCTGATCGCCGCGGTGGCGCTGCCCCTCTCGGTGCTGCCGACCTTCTGGGTGATGAGCGCCCTGGGCTTCTCGCTCAACGCCGTCAGCCTGCTGGCGATCACGCTCGTCACCGGCATCCTGGTGGACGACGCGATCGTGGAGATCGAGAACATCGTCCGGCACATGCGGATGGGGAAGTCGCCCTACCGCGCGTCCCTCGAGGCCGCCGACGAGATCGGCCTCGCGGTCATCGCCATCACGGCGACGATCATCGCGATCTTCTCGCCGGTGTCGTTCATGGGCGGCATCGCCGGCCAGTACTTCAAGCAGTTCGGCCTGACCATCGCGGCCGCGGTGTTCATGTCGCTGCTCGTGGCGCGCCTGATCACGCCGCTGCTCGCCGCCTACTTCCTGCGCGACCACGGGCCGGACCACGAGCGGGACGGCGTCGTCATGCGCGGCTACACCCGCCTCGTCGCGTGGTCGGTCCGGCACAAGTTCATCACGCTGGTGCTCGGCCTCGCGTGCTTCGCCGGCTCCATCGCCTCCACGGGCCTGCTGCCCGCGGGCTTCCTGCCGGCCGAGGACCAGGCCCGCACCCTGTTCGTGGTGGAGCTGCCGCCGGGCGCCCGGCTCCAGGACACGGTCCGGGTCACCGACCGCATCGAGGAGAAGATCCGCGCGCTGCCCGAGGTGAAGAGCGTGTTCGTGGACGGCGGCCGTCAGCTGCCGGCCAAGAAGGAGGTGCGGCTCGCGAGCCTCACCATCAACCTCACGCCGAAGAACAGCCGCGACAAGACCCAGAAGCAGGTCGACGCCGAGGTCGCGGCGATCCTGCGGGAGGAGCCGGACCTGCGTTTCTGGGCCCTGCGCGAGGGTGGCCAGCGCGACCTCGCGCTGATCATCGCGGGCCCCGACAAGGCCGTGGTGGCAGAGGTCGCCGCCAAGCTCCAGCGCGAGGCCCAGCAGGTCCCGCACCTCGTCAACGTCATGTCGACGGCGCCCCTCGACCGGACCGAGGTCCGGATCCGGCCGAAGCCCGCCGTGGCGGCCGATCTCGGCGTCAGCACCGACACCATCGCCGAGACCGTGCGGGTCGGGACGATCGGCGACATCGGCATGAACCTCGCCAAGTTCAACGCCACCGACCGGCAGATCCCGATCCGCGTGCAGCTCCCCGAGAGCGTGCGCGGCCGGCTCTCCGACCTCGAGACCCTGAAGGTGCCGGTGAAGGGCGGGACGGCCGTCCCGCTCGCGACCGTGGCCGACATCAGCCTCGGCCAGGGCCCGACCGGCATCGACCGCTACGACCGCGCCGTGCGCGTCGCGCTCGAGGGCGACATGCAGGGCACCGACGCGCTCGCCGAGCTGATCAGCCAGGTGATGAATCTGCCGACCGCCAAGAACCTGCCCACCGGGGTGACGATCAGCCAGACCGGCGACGCGGAGGTGATGGGCGAGGTCTTCGAGGGCTTCGCGCTGGCCATGGGCGCCGGCCTGATGATGGTCTTCGGCGTGCTGATCCTGCTGTTCGGCAACTTCCTGCAGCCGCTGACCATCCTGTTCTCGCTGCCGCTCTCCATCGGCGGCGCGATCCTGGCGCTCCTGATCTGCCACATGCCGATCTCGATGCCGGTGGTGATCGGTATCCTGATGCTGATGGGCGTCGTGACCAAGAACGCCATCATGCTGGTGGATTTCGCCGTCGAGCAGATCCGCGCCGGCGTCGACCGGAACGTCGCGATCGTCGATGCCGGCCGCAAGCGCGCCCGGCCGATCGTGATGACCACCATCGCGATGGCGGCCGGCATGGTCCCCTCCGCGATGGCCTACGGGATCGGCGGCGAGTTCCGCTCGCCCATGGCGGTGGCGGTGATCGGCGGCCTGATCGTCTCGACGGTGCTGTCGCTCGTCTTCGTGCCGGCGATCTTCGTGCTGATGGACGACCTGTCCCGCCTGCTGACGCGGCTGTTCGGCCGCTTCATCGGCGAGCGCGACGATCCGGAGGATGCCCCCGTCTTCGATCCGGCCCATCCGGCCAATGACGGGCACCCGCCGCCGCCGCGGATCGCCGCGGAGTAGAGCGGGTCGGCGCGGAGAGCGGGTGCCGGATCGGTGTCGCGGATTGCGTCGCGCGCCGCGATGGGCTGTGACTCGGCCCCGCCGAATCAACGGAGACGAGCGAGACGATGTCGGGTGGTCACGGGGCGGTCGAGGGGTCGAACAAGCGCGTGGCGCTGCTGATCTCGGTGCTGGCGCTGTTCCTCGCGTTCAGCGAGACACTGGGCAAGGCGTCCCAGACGGATTCGATCGGCGCCAACGTCGAGGCCGCGAACCAGTGGGCCTATTTCCAGGCCCGCACGATCCGCGCGACGGTGCTCAAGACCGCCGACGAGGCCCTGGCGCTGGTGCCCCCGGGGCCGAACCAGGAGGCCATCGCCGCCAAGCGCGCCGAGTGGTCGAAGACGCTGGCGCGCTGGGATTCGGAGCCGTCGACCGGCGAGGGCCGCAAGGAGCTGTCCGAGAAGGCCCGCGCCTCGGAGGGCCGGCGCGACCTCGCGCTGCTGCGCTACCACCACTACGAGCTGGCCTCGGCGGCCTTCCAGATCGGGATCGTGCTGGCCTCGGCCGAGGTCATCACCGGGATCAGCCTGCTGGTCTTCGCCGGCGGCTTCCTGGGCCTCGCCGGGGCGGCGCTGCTCGGCTTCGGCTACCTCGCGCCGCACGCCCTGCCGTTCTTCCACTGAGCGGCCCCGGCCGCCGGCAGCGACGTAACGCCACCCCGGATCCGGATCGATCGAGCACAAGCGTCGCCGCACTGGACGCGCGGTCCGGAAGCTGATCGTCTCGGCGCATTCCAGGGGGGAATGATGTCGGAACACTCAGAAGACCAGGGACGCCTGACGAAGGTCGCCAGCGCGATCTTCCTGCACACCGAGCACGCGATCTACGCGGCGCTCGGCATCCTGCTGGCGCTCACCGCCCTCGTGGCGCTGATCGAGGCCGCCGGCATGACCTGGGAGGCGATGCGGGCGCTCGGCGGCGCTCAGCAGATCCTCGAGGTGATCGACCGGCTGCTGTTCCTGCTGATGCTGATCGAGATCCTGCACACGGTCCGGGTCTCGATGCGGTCGGGGACGCTGACCTGCGAGCCGTTCCTGATCGTCGGGCTGATCGCCTCGATCCGGCGGGTTCTGGTGATCACCCTGCAATCGTCGGAGATCATGCACGCCAAGGACTGGTCGCCGGAGAAGCAGGCGCTGTTCCAGGCCTCGATGATCGAGCTCGGCGTGCTGGCGGGTCTGATCCTCACGATGGTGTTCGCGATCTTCCTGCTGCACCGCGCCCGCGACGACGGCAAGCCGGCCGGCGAGGAGAAGCCCGAGCACGTGTCCTGAGATCCGCGCGCCTTCGCGGCGTTCACGAAGGACCTGCACTGATCCGTACGCCTGACGGCGTCCGGATTGCCCTGACCGTCCTTGCGAGCGCAGCGAAGCAATCCAGTTGCGCCACGCCGACCGAGGTAACGCTGCACTGGGTCGCTTCGCTTCGCTCGCGATGACGGAGGGAAACCGAACCGGAATTGGAAATCAGTTCATCCGCAGGATCGCGGCGTTGAGGAGCGTCGCGAAGGCGACCCAGGCCGCGTAGGGGACGAGGAGCCACGCCGCGAGCCGGTCGAACCGCCAGGTCAGCCGGATCGTCCAGAGCACCATCACCAGCAGCATCGCGACGACGATCAGGCCGGCGCCGATCGCGTGGGCGGTGAAGAAGACCGGCGTCCAGGCGGCGTTGAGCGCGATCTGCACCACGAACGCCGCGAGGGCGAGCCACCAGCCCTGGCGGCTCGGTCCCGTGCGCGGCATGGCGCCGAGCAGGCGCCAGAGCGAGACCGCGATCATCGTGTAGAGGATCGTCCAGGCGACCGGGAACACCCAGTTCGGCGGGTTGAAGGCCGGCTTGTTCAGGCTCGCGTACCAGCCCGGGATCTCCGCCTGGGTCGACACCGAGCCGACGGCGGCCGTGGCCGCGACGGGCAGGATCGCGGCGGCGAGGCGGAGCGAGCGCGGTAGGGGCGATCCCTCGGGGACCTGTGTGGCGGCGGTCATGATCGTCTGTCTCCACGGGGCGCGGCATGTGGCCCGGCATGTGGCGCGGCTTGCCGGCACCCGCGCGCCGTGGCACGCGCCCGTCTCCATCCGCCGAGAATCGCCAGATGTCACAGCCTTACGCGCCGCAGGGTCCGTCGGATACCCGGAGCGACGCCGAGCCGGAATACACGCGCCGGAGCCTCGCCGCCCAGGCCATGGGGCGGATCGAGCCGGAGACGCGGGCGGTGGTGATGCCGCTCCACGTCGCCACCACCTTCATCCGCGATCCCGACAACGGCTACAGCTCCGGCTACAGCTACGCGCGGCCGGACAACGCCACGGTGCGCGAGGCGGAGTCGGTCCTGGCGATGCTGGAGGGCGCCGCCGCCGGCGCGCTGCTGTTCGGCTCGGGGATGGCGGCGGCGACCGCGGTGTTCGGCGCGCTGGAGCCCGGCGACCACGTGGTCGCCGGCACGGTCATGTACTGGGCGCTCAAGCGCTGGCTGCGCGAGGAGGCGCCCCGGCGCGGCCTCACACTGAGTTTCGTGGACACGGACGATGCGGACGCCCTGCGCGCCGCGATCGAGCCCGGCCGGACCAAGCTCGTCTGGATCGAGACCCCCGGCAACCCGCTCTGGACGGTCACCGACATCGCCGCGGCGGCCGAGATCGCCCACGCGGCGGGGGCGCGGCTGGCCGTGGATTCCACGGCCGCCTCGCCGGTGCACACGCGGCCCCTGGAACTCGGCGCCGACATCGTGATGCACTCGGCCACCAAGATCCTCAACGGCCATTCCGACGTGGTGGCGGGCGTGCTGGCGGGCGCGCGGGCCGACGCGTTCTGGGAACGGATCCGGGGGATCCGCGCCGGCAGCGGCGGCATCCTCGGGCCGTTCGAGGCCTACCTGCTGATGCGCTCGCTCCGGACCCTGCACCTGCGGGCGGCCGCGCAGGCGGCGGGCGCCCTGCGCCTCGCCGGGCGCCTGAGCGGGCACCCGCACGTGACACGCGTCCTCTACCCGGGCCTTCCGGACGATCCCGGCCACGCGGTCGCCTGCCGGCAGATGCGGGACGGGTTCGGCTTCATGCTGTCGATCCGGGTCGCCGGCGGCGAGGCCGGCGCCATCGCCACGGCGGCGCGGGTGCGGCTCTGGAAGCGGGCGACCTCGCTCGGCGGCGTCGAGAGCCTCATCGAGCACCGCGCCTCGGTGGAAGGCCCGGGCAGCCCCTGCCCGCCGGACCTGCTGCGCCTGTCCACCGGCATCGAGGACACGGACGACCTGTACGGCGATCTCGACCAGGCCCTGCGCGGCGCCCACGCGGGCTGATCGTCGCGGGCGCTTGGTGCCGAACCGGCTCCTGGCGCGTTGTGCCGGCAGTTCCGGCGGCGCGAACCGCCACAGATCGCGAGTCTGACGACATGACGACCCGTTCCCGCACGATGGTCCCAGGCACCTTCGCGCTGCTCATGCTGGCGCTCGCGCCGGCCTCCGCCCGGGCCGACGCCGTGCCCGATCTCGACGTCGAGCGGACCTGCCGGTCGGCTCAGGTCGCCAACACGAGCATCAGCGACAAGGCGAATTACGTCGGCTGCATCCGCTCCGAGCGCGACGCCAAGAAGGAGGCCGAGCGCCACTGGAGCAGTTACACGCCCGCCGCGAAGAGCCAGTGCCAGAACCAGTTCAAGGCGGGCGGCTTCCCCTCCTACGTCGAGATGGTGACCTGCCTGGAACTGGCGTCCGGCACGGTGCCGACCCAGAGCGCCGAGGGCGGCCGCGCGGTGGGCGGGCCGGGTGCGCCGAAGGACGTCAAGGTGCAGCGGGAGGGCGGCGCCAACCTGACCAAGGAACCGCCCGCGAGCCAGCGCACGGATCCGATCCAGGTGCTGGAGAACAAGTAGGCGGCGCGGGCGCCGTCACGCGCCGCTGTCGGCCGTGGTGACGAAGGGGAGGTCGACGGTCTCGCGGCCGGCGCGTTGCCGGGCGCCGGCGATGAGGGCCCGCACCGCCACGGCGACCGCGGGGCGCTCGGCGGCGCGGTGATCCTCCCCCTCTCGTCCGGCATGCCAGCACGGCTTCCGACGGGGCGCGACGCGGCGCGCGGGCGTGCTATGGGCCGAGTCCTCCCCCCGCGCACCAGCCCCCGCTCCCGCCGGCCCCGTGAACGCCCTCGCCATCATCGCCCCGATCTTCGGGATCGTCCTGATCGGCTGGGCCGCCGCCCTCGCGGGGCTCCTCTCCGACAAGGTCAGCGACGGGCTGTCGGAATACGTCTTCGCCGTCGCCGTCCCGGCGCTGATCATCGCCACGCTGACCAAGCCCGGGATGAGCGGGACCATCGCGTGGTCCTACTGGGTCGCGTATTTCGGCGGCGCGGCGATCTCGTGGTCCGTCGGCACGCTGATCGCCCGGCGGCGGGCCGGGATCGAGCGCCGGGGCGCGATCCTCCACGGCTTCGCGGCGAGCCAGTCGAACACGGTGTTCGTGGGCGTCCCGATGATCCTCCAGGCCTACGGCGAGGAGGGCGCCTTCCCGCTGTTCATGCTGCTGGCCGTCCACCTGCCCCTGATGATGGGCAGCGCCACTTTCCTGATCGAGTCCGATTCCGGCCTGCCGGTCCTGGCGCGGATCCGCGGGCTCGCCCTGGTGCTGCTGCGCAACCCGATCTTCGTGGCGCTGCTGATCGGCATGGCCATGAAGGCCCTCGGCCTCGCGCCGGTCGGCATCGCCCAGTCGCTGATCGACGCCTTCGCCGGCACGGCCTCCACCTGCGCCCTGGTGGCGCTGGGCGCCGGCCTGAAGCGCTACCGGGTGCTGTTCGACCTCAAGGGTGCGCTCGTGATCGCGCTCCTGAAGAACCTCCTGCACCCGCTGGCGGTCTGGGTCCTGGCCTTCCACGTCTTCGCGATGCCGGCCGCCTACGCGGGCGTCGCGACCCTGTTCGCCGCCATGCCGGTGGGGATCAACGCCTACCTGCTGGCGGCGCGCTACCGGACCGAGACCGGCATGGTCGCGGCCTCGGTCCTGGTCTCGACGCTGCTGGCGCCACTCACCACGCTGCTCTGGCTCATGCTCCTCGGCCGGGCGTGACGGCGGCGCCCCGGCGTCACCGCGCGCGTTGGACCGGGCGGCGCGCGGGTCTAGGGTAGGGTCAAGCGCGCGGGCCGCGAAGACCCGCGCCACCCTGCAGGCGAGGAATCTCGATGAACGCTCCGATGCGCCCTCCGGGCAGCGCCTCCCCGTCGGCCCCGGCCTCGGCCCGCTTCGTCTGGGACGATCCCTTCCTGCTGGAGGATCAGCTCACCGAGGACGAGCGGGCGATCCGCGACGTCGCCCAGAGCTTCGCGCAGGAGCAGCTTCTTCCCGGGATCGTCGAGGCCTACGCCTCCGAGAAGACCGATCCCGGCCTGTTCCGGAAGATGGGCGAGCTCGGCCTGCTCGGCGTGACCCTCCCCGAGGAGTACGGCTGCGCGGGCGCCTCCTACGTGGCCTACGGGCTCGTGGCGCGGGCGGTCGAGGCGGTGGATTCCGGCTACCGCTCGATGATGAGCGTGCAATCCTCCCTCGTGATGTACCCGATCCACGCCTACGGCTCGGAGGAGCAGCGCGAGAAGTTCCTGCCGAAGCTCGCCTCGGGCGAGTGGATCGGCTGCTTCGGCCTCACCGAGCCGGATGCCGGCTCGGACCCGGCCGGCATGAAGACAAAGGCCGAGAAGATCGACGGCGGCTACCGGATCACCGGCGCCAAGATGTGGATCTCGAACGCGCCCTTCGCGGACGTCTTCGTGGTCTGGGCGAAGTCCGAGGCCCACGAGGGCGCGATCCGCGGCTTCGTCCTCGAGAAGGGCATGAAGGGCCTGTCCGCCCCGACGCTGAAGGGCAAGCTGTCCCTGCGCGCCTCCACCACCGGCGAGATCGTCATGGAGGGCGTCGAGGTCGGCGAGGACGCGCTGCTGCCGAACGTCTCGGGCCTGAAGGGGCCGTTCGGCTGCCTCAACCGGGCGCGCTACGGCATCTCGTGGGGCGCGATGGGCGCCGCCGAGGATTGCTGGCACCGTGCCCGCACCTACACGCTGGAGCGCAAGCAGTTCGGCCGGCCCCTGGCGCAGACCCAGCTCGTCCAGAAGAAGCTCGCCGACATGCAGACCGAGATCGCGCTGGGCCTCCAGGCCTCGCTCCGGGTCGGGCGGCTGATGGACGAGGGCAAGATGGCGCCCGAGATGATCTCGCTGGTCAAGCGCAACAATTGCGGCAAGGCGCTGGACATCGCCCGCACCGCCCGGGACATGCACGGCGGTAACGGCATCATGGGCGAGTACCACGTGATGCGCCACGCCCAGAACCTCGAGACGGTGAACACCTACGAGGGCACCCACGACGTCCACGCCCTGATCCTGGGCCGCGCCCAGACGGGGCTGCAGGCGTTCTTCTGAGGCGCGGAGGACGCGCCTCCCACCGGGTCACCTCATCCTCAGGTGCGGCGCAGTCGCCTCGAAGAAGTCCCCCGGAACCGCGGCGATATCGGGAGGCTTCCTCGAGACCTCCGCTGCACTTCGGCACCTCAGGACGAGGGCGCGGGCGGGGTCACTCCCCGCCCTCGTCCCCGGCGAGCGACCACTCGAGCACCCGGGCGAGGTGGTCGTAGGCGCCGTACCGGCTGGCGTATTGCGGGTAGGGCCGCGCCGTGTAGGCCGCCTCGCCGGTCATGAACCGGGCCACCAGCCCCCGGAGCCGCGCGGCGTGCTCAGCCACGATCGCCTCCACGCCGCGCTCCTCGCCCCGGGGCGGCTTCACCGGGATCGGGACGAAGGGCTTCCGGCCGCCCGAGGCGTGGACGTAGAGCAGGTCCGGCGTCGTCTTCACGGCCGGCAGTTCCGCGAAGGCGCCGTGCATCAGCATCGCCGCCTCCAGGGTGAGCTGCGGCGAGAACCCGGAGAAGATCATCTTGCCCGAGGGCGGCGTCCCGGTCTTGTAATCGACGATGCAGGCGGTGCCGTCCGGCCGCAGCTCGATCCGGTCGGCCCGGGCGCGCAGCGTGAAGGTCTCGCGCCCCATCGGGATCGCCCAGCGCCCGGAGACCTCCGGGTAGACCCGGGTCAGGCCGGGCCGGCGCTGCGCCTCCCAGTCGAGATAGGCCGAGGCCATGCGCTCGTAGCGCGGCCACCACTCGGCGTAGAGGTTCGGGTACTCCGCCTCGATGTCGCCGAAGGCGTTCACCGCGAGGTTCAGCAGCCGCTCGGCCGCGTCCGGCGGCAGGTCCGCGGGATGGCGGGCGGCGAACTCCGCGAAGACGTCGTGCACCAGAGAGCCGCGGGTGGCGACGCCCGGCGCCGCCGCCAGCGGGTCGAGCGGGTCCAGTCCGAGCACGTGGCGGGCGAAGATGCTGTAGGGATCGCGCACCAGCGTCTCGATCTCGGTGACGCTGAGCGAGCGCGGGAACAGCGCCGGGTCCGGCTTCGGCGCGGGGCGCTTCAGCCGCGGCTCCGGCGGCGCCGCGTCGAGCCGCGCGGCGAGGCCCGTGAGCCGGCGCCCCGCGTGCAGGACGCTGTCCCAGCGGGCGTCGCCCGAGAGGGCGCGCAGGCGCTGGATCAGGCGCGACGGCACGGTCGGCGCGCCCTCCCGCTTCAGCGCGCGGGTGATCACCGCGTCGCGGCAACCGAGCGACTGCACGAAGTCGTGGGCCATCTGCCCGATCCGCCGCTCGGGCGGGTTGAGGCCGACCCGCTCGCGCATCGGCCGGTTGAGGAACGAGTCGGTCAGCGTGCGCACCGGCCAGACGCCCTCGTCCAGCCCGCCGAGCACCACGCGATCCACCGAGAGCAGGCGCGCCTCCAGCAGCCCGAGGATGCGCAGGCGCGGATGCGGCGCCTCGCCCGAGCAGGCGACTTTGCGCTCCCGGGCGAGCGACGTGAAGAAGGTGGCGTAATCGTCGAACCGCCCCGGCATCAGGCCGGGCTCGGCCATCTCCAGGTCGTCGAACAGGGCGTCGAGGCAGGACAGGGATCCGTCCGTCTCGACCGGGGGACCGTCCTCCGGCCCGGCGATCAGCCGGTCGCACGCCTCACGGTGACCCGTGGCCGTGGTGACGAGGTCGCAATCGCCCGCGCCGTCCGGGCCCGGGAAATCCCGGAACACCAGATCCAGCCGGTCCAGGAGGTCCGCGGCCAGTTCCCAGTCGACGTCCTTCAGGCGGCGCTTGGCCCGGGGCCGGTGCTCGGGCGGCCCGGCGCGCTCGGCGGCGAGGGCCTTGCGCAGGCCGTCGAAGCCCGGGGCCGGAACGGGGCCGCGCAGCAATCCGATCTCCAGGGCGGCCGCGCCCCGGACCACGTCGGGACGCGGCAGGCCGAGATGGACCATCGGATGGGAGAGCAGCGCGATCAGCCGGGCCGGGATCGCGTCGGCCTGATCGCGGGCGAGGTCGGCGGCGAGTTCCGCCGCGAGCCGGGCGAGCCGCCCGGCCGGGCTCACGGCCAGGGACAGCCCGGCGGAATCCTCGGCCACGATGCCCCAGCGCAGCAGCTCGACGGCGACGCGGCCGGCGAGCCCGCGGTCGGGCGTGATGAGCGCCGCGGTGGCACCGGGGGTCTGCAGGGTCTCGCGCAGCGCCAGCGCCGCGACCAGCGCCTCCTCGCGCTCGTCGGCCGCTTCGGCGAGCGCGAGCCCCGCGAGGCCGAGGCGGGCGACGGTGTCGCGCGCGGCCGGGTCGAGGGCGGCCCACGCGTCGGTGGTATCGGCCGGCCGCAGGGCCTGCGACAGGAGCGCGGCTCGCGCCGCCTGGCCGGGGTCGGGCTCGCCGAGGGCGACGACCTCGGCGCGGTCGAGGTTGAGGTTCTCCGGTCCGAGCAACCGGTGCAGCACCGCCTGCGGATGGCCGTGCGCGATCACGCGGGAAAAACCCTCGCCGGTGTCGATGCCGTCCCAGCCGGCCGCGTCGAGGTCGAGATCGAGCCCGGGCAGGACCACGGCGCCGTGGGGCAGCTTGGCCACGGCGGCGATGAGCCGGGCCGTGGCGGGGACGGAGCCCAGCGATCCAGCGACGATCACCGGGTCCGGCGTCGCGCCGCGCGACAGGCGCCGCTCCTCGGCGAGCACGAGCCCGCGGGCGCGGGCGACCGGATCGGCGAGGCCCCGCTCGGCCAGGAGCTTCGGCCAGTTCTCGGCAGCGATCTTCACGAAGTCGAGGGTCAGGCCGAAGTAGCGGGAATACTCGGCCTCGACGGCCGCGCCGATCTCCGACCAGGGCAGGCCCTCGACGGTGAGCGCGTCCATCAGGCGCTCGAGATCGCCAGCGAGCCCGACCGCGTCGGCGGGGGAGGACGGCACGAGGAACGGCACCTCGGCGTCCAGCGGCAGCAGCGTCCGGTCGACGGTCCTGGCCCAGGCCTGGACGAGGCGGGCCAGGATCAGCCGGCGCTCCAGCGGCGGCATCGGGATGCTCAGGGGATCGGCGTTCTCCTCCAGCAGCGGCTCGGCGGCGAGGTCGAGCTCGGCCTCGTCGGCCTCGCCGAGCGGCACCATCCGCGGCAGCAGCGTCGCCTGGCCGGGCGCGTCCCGGCCGAGCCTCTCGGCCAGGATCGCGCCGAGCGCCCGAGCCGCGCGACGGGTCGGCAGGTAGATCGTGACGGAGGCGAGCGCCAGCGGATCGTCCGCCACCGGCCCGACGAGGCGGCCGGAGAGCAGCGCCTCGGCGAGCGTCGGCAGGAACGGGACGCCGCGGGAGATGGTGAAGACGGCCTGTCGGGCGGGCATGGCTGGGCTTCTACGCCCGCGCCGGGGCGGCGGACAGGGGACGATGGGCCGCTGGGGAACGATCGCGCGGCTTCCCTCCCCGCATCGGAGGAGTTCGGTCGCGCTCCGCCGCTGACCTCAGCCCCTCGCCCTCGCGGCGGCGCCGTAGCCGGCGCGGCGGCCGAACACGACGCCGGAGGTCAGCCCCGAGCCGCCGGGATAGCCGTTGAAGAACACGCCACCGACCATCTCGCCGCAGGCGTAGAGGCCGGGAATCGCGCCGCCGTCCGCGCGCTTCACGCCGCCGTCGTCGCCGACCTCGACGCCGCCGTAGGTGAAGGTGATGCCGCCCGTGACCGGGTAGGCCTTGAACGGCCCGGTCTCGATCCTCTGCGCCCAGTTCGACTTCGGCAGGGCGAGCCCCTTCGTGCCGCGCCCGTCCTTCACGGTCGGGTCGAAGGGCACGCTCTCGTCCACGGCGGCGTTGAACGCCGCGATGGTCCGCCGCGCCGCCGCGCGGTCGATGCCCTCGAGCTTGTCGAGGAGCCCGTCCAGGGTGTCGGCCTCGACGAAGTGCGCGTCGTGGAACCGGTACTCGCTGTAGAGCAGGTGATCGACCTTGGCGTCGAAGATCTGCCACGCCACGTGCCCGGGCTGCTCCATGATCGAGCGGCCGAACTGGGCGTAGGTGTAGTTGCGGAAATTCTTGCCCTCGTCGACGAACCGCTCGCCGTCCGCGTTCAGCATGAGGCCCAGGAAGTAGCAGATCTTCCGGTAGTGCTTGCGCTCGCCGTGCGGCAGCTCGAGGTTGCCGTAATCGGGGGTGTGCAGGTCCATCGGCGTGGCGTGGCAGCCACCGTAGAAGCCGTGGGCCTTCGCGCCGAGGTCGAGCGCCATCTGTAGCCCGTCGCCCTGGTTGTGGGGCGTGCCGCGTACCCGGGCCTTGTCCCAGCCCTCGCCGATGAAGCGTGTCCGGAGGGCGGCGTTCGACTCGAAGCCGCCGCAGGCCAGCACCACGGACGTCGCCCGGACCGGACCCTGCGGCGTCTCCACGCCGACGACGCGCCCGTCCTCCACGATCAGGCCTCGGGCCGGGCAGCCGTAGCGGATCTCGCCGCCGGCCCGGGTGAAGGCCTCCAGCTCGGCCCGGGCGAGGCCGAACCCCTCGTCGTGGGTGGCCAGCGTCAGGCCGCCCCAGAACACGAAGCGCCCGTCCTTCTCGAACGCCTGACGGGAGTAGATCGGCTCGAACTTCACCCCCTGCGTCGCCAGCCAGCGCAGGGCCGCGCCGCTCTCGTCGATCAGGATGCGCTGCTCGCGCGAGAGCGGCCGCCCGTCGTTGAAGCCGAGCAGGTCCGCCTCGAATTTCTGTGCCGTGTAGGCACCGAAATCGGTCCGCGGCAGGCGCGGGTCCTCGGGATCGACCAGCAGCGGGATCAGGTCGTCGTTGCCCGCGTAGACGAAGCGCATGGCCCCGGCCGTGTAGGCGGTGTTGCCGCCGGCGAGGTCCCGCTCGGCCTTCTCGATCATCAGCACCGAGGCGCCGCGCTCCAGGGCGGCGAGACCGGCGCTCATGGCGGCGTTGCCCGAGCCGACCACCACCACATCCCACGGCGCATCGTCCGGACGCTGCATGCCTGCCTCCTCTCCAGTGGCCGATCTCAGCGCATTGTATACGTCTGCATGCAATTTCACGCAAGCGTTTCAGGCGTCACGCTTTCGCGCTATGGCCGAGCCGAGGAGAGCCGGACATGAAGGCCAGCGAAGCGGAGCGCTCCAGCGGCGCCGGCGCCTACGAGCGGCTGCTGCGGGCGATCGAGGAGGGCGAGCTCGCCCCCGGCAGCCGCCTGCGCGAGGCGGAGCTCGCCGAGCGGTTCCAGATCAGCCGCACGCCGGTCCGCGAGGCGCTCGGCCGGCTGGAGGCGCAGGGACTCGTCGCCCACGAGCCGCACCGGGGCGCCAGCGTGGCGCAGCTCGACTACGGGCAGGTGAGCGAGCTCTACGACCTGCGCGAGGTGCTGGAGGGGACGGCCGCGCGCCTCGCGGCGATCCACGCCAGCACGGTCGAGACCGAGATCCTGGAGGAGATGGTCGCCCGGGACCGGACGCTGCTCGGCGACGCGCCCGCGCTGGCACGGACCAACCGGCTGTTCCACCGCCAGATCCACGGGGCGGCGCGCAACCGCTTCCTGCAGGGCACGCTGGAGACGATGCGCCTGTCGCTGGTGCTGCTCCCGGGCGCCACCACGCTGGCGGCGCCCGACCGCGCCGCGGAATCGCTCGCCGAGCACGCCGCGATCGTGGCGGCGATCCGAGCCCACGACGGGGATGCCGCCGAGGCCGCGGCCCGGGCCCATATCCGCGCCGCCTTCAAGGCGCGGATCCGGATCTGGCAGGAGAGCTGAGGGCCCCCGACCCTCAGGCGTGGGCCGGCACGCGCTCCAGACTGGGCCGGCCGCGGAACAGGGCGAGCGTCGCGACGATGCCGCAGGCGGCCGCCGCCATCAGCCAGTAGCTCGGCGCCGCCCGGTCGCCGGTCTTCTCGATCAGGAAGGTCGAGACCATGGGCGTCGCCGTGCCGAACAGCGCGGTGGCGAGGCTGTAGGCCAGCGAGAAGCCGCTGGCGCGGACATGGGCCGGCACGACTTCCGAGAGCGAGACCACCATCGCGCCGTTGTAGACTCCGAAGAAGAACGAGAACCACAGCTCGACGGCGAGCATCTTGCCGAAGGTCGGATCGGCCACGAGCCAGTGCAGCGCCGGGTAGGTCGTCAGCAGCGACAGGGTCGAGATCGTCAGCAGCACCGGCTTGCGGCCGATGGCGTCCGACAGGGCTCCGCCCACGGGCAGCCAGACGAAGTTGGTGATCGCCACGAACAGCGTCACGATCAGGCTGTCGGTCTCGGTGAGCTTGAGGACGTTCTTGCCGAAAGTCGGGGTGTAGACGGTGATCATGTAGAACGTCACCGTCGTCATCGTGGTCAGCATCATGCCGAGCAGCACGATCCGCCAGTTGGCGGCCACCGTGGTCAGGATCTCGCGGGTGGTCGGGTGGCGGGTCCGCTTGGCGAAGTCCTGCGTCTCCTGGAGCGACCTCCTGATGAAGAAGATGAACGGCACGATCAGGCAGCCGATGAAGAACGGGATGCGCCAGCCGAAATCGCCGAGCTGCTGCTTGGTCAGGAACGCGTTCAGCCCGTAGCCGATCAGGGCGGCGAACATGATCGCCACCTGCTGACTCGCCGACTGGAACGACGTGTAGAAGCCGCGCCGGCCCGGCGTGGCGATCTCGAACAGGTAGATGGAGACGCCGCCGATCTCGACGCCCGCCGAGAAGCCCTGCAGCAGGCGCCCGGCCAGCACGATCAGCGGGGCCGCGACCCCGATCGTGTCGTAGCTCGGGCAGAAGGCGATGAGCACCGTGCCGCTCGCCATGATGGCGAGGGTGATGATCAGGCCCTTCCGGCGGCCGATCCGGTCGATATAGGCGCCGAGCACGATCGCCCCGAGCGGCCGCATCAGCGCCCCGAGCCAGAAGGTGCCGAAGGTCAGGAGCAGCTCGGTGGTCTCGTTGCCCGAGGGGAAGAACGCCCGCGCGATGTAGGTGGCGTAGAACCCGAACAGGAAGAAGTCGAACATTTCCAGGAAGTTGCCGCTCGTCGAGCGGAGGATCGCGCCGATCCGCGACTTGAGCGTGGCCCCGACGGCCCCGGGATCACCGGCCATGACGACGTCCTTTGCGGGTGCCCGTCAGGCACCGATCCACTTCATGGCGACGATCGTGCCGGTCACCGTCAGCGCGCCGCCGATGCGGGTGGCGATCTGCGCGAAGGGCATCAGGGCCATGCGGTTCGCCGCCGTGAGGATCGCCACGTCGCCGGTGCCGCCCTGGCCGCTGTGGCAGGCGTTCACGATGGCGGTCTCGATCGGGTACATGCCGAGCCAGCGGCCGACGAAGAAGCCGACTGTCATCAGCGTCACGACGGTCGACACGATGGTAATCAGGTTCACCAGAGTGAAGGCCGCCATCAGCTCGTGCCAGGGCGTCAGCGCGACGCCGATGGCGAAGAGCAGCGGGTAGGTCATCGAGACCTGGACGAACTTGTAGACCACGAAGCCGCCGGCCTGGAGATGGGGCGACACCGCGCTGGCGAGCTTCGCCAGGACGGCGAGGAACAGCATCGCCACCGGCGCCGGCAGGCCGACGAGGTGGTGGGCCATGACGCCGAGCAGGTAGAGGGTGATCGCCGTGAGCCCGGCCGCACCGATCGTGGCGGGATCGATCTGGCCCTTGGCCGCCTCGGCCTTGGCCTGGGCGTCGCTCGACTTGATGCCGTCCGAATCGGGCTGGAGTCGGCCCTCGCCGGTGAGGTGCGGGTAGCGCTTGCCCACAGAGTTGAGCGTGCCCGACAGGATGATCGCGGTCAGGGAGCCCAGCATCACCGGCGGCAGCACCTGGGCGAAGACCACGCCCTGCTGCATCCCCAGGATCGCCGCGTAGCCGATGGAGAGCGGGATCGCCCCCTCGCCGACGCCACCCGCCATGATCGGCACGACGATGAAGAAGAAGGTCTTGTAGGGGCCGAGGCCGAGGAGCGTGCCGACCAGCGTCCCGACCAGGGCCGCCGCCACCGAGCCGAGGGCGAGCGGCGCGAAGATCTTGAGGAAGCCCTTGATCAGGACCTCGCGGTCCATCCCGAGGATTGAGCCGACGATGATCGTGGCGATGTAGATGTAGAGGAAGTTGGTGAACTTGGTGAAATCGGTGATCGCCTTGACCATCTGCGGCGGCACCAGGGCGTAGTAGACCAGCGCCGAGGGGATGAAGGTCGCGAAGATCGCCCCGGCGCCGATGTTCTTCAGGATCGGGATCCGCTTGCCGATCTCCGCGCAGGTGAAGCCGCCCATCACCAGCACGGCGATCATGGTCGGCCCGTCGGGCTTGATCTCGCCCTCCTGGACCAGGACGGTGAGGAGGATCGCCAGCACGACGAAGATCGGGAGCGGTATGATGCCGATCTTGAAGTCGATCAGCCGCCACCAGACGTACGGCCAGAACCGGGCCGCGCGCCCGTCCTCGGCCCGGCCCTCCGCCGGCGACGGGATCGGGCTCGGTGAAACGGTGCTGGTCATGGCGTCCCCCCGGATCTCTGACCGCTCGCGGGCCGCTTCGCCGCGCCCTCGCGACCGCGCGCCGGGCCGCGATCCATCGGATCGCGCACGATCGGCGGCGATAAAGTGACATCCGGCGTATCAGCGCGGATGAAGGGCGGCAACGCGATCCAGGGAACAAAGGACGCGACCTGTCCCGTCGGCCGGGATTAAGATCCCGCCTCTGTCGTGATCACAGTTCAGAGAATAGGCCACGCGGCCGACCGGGCCATGACGGCATCGGACGGGGACAGGCGACGGGACCGAGGCCCCGCCGCCGGGATCGTCGATCAGAAGTCGCGCTGGACGCGGAAGCGGACCTGCGAGACCGAGTCCTGCGTCACGGTGCGCGGGACGAACGTGCCGCTGTTGATGCCGGCGACGTTGGCGTAGGCGGTGGGACTTTTGTCGGTGTCGATCGCGCGGCCGTGCTTCACGCCGATCTGGGTGTAGAAGGCCTCGACGCCGATATCGAGGTCGCGCACGGGCGACCAGATGATGCTGCCGCCCGCGACGAACTGATAGGTGTCGCGCAGCGCTTGGCTCAACTGGTAGAAGCGGGTTCCTGGCGCGCCGACCGCGTTGGAGCCGAGATTGGCGGCGCCGTTGAAGCTCAGGACGTTGTAGAGCGCGCCCTGGGCGAGGCGCGCGTTGCGGGAGAAGTCCTGCTCTCCGTAGGCGCCGAAGACCGCCGAGCGCCATTCCGGCGTCCAGTAATGCAGGAACGACGCGACCGCCGAGAAGGATTGCGATGTCTGCAACTGGCCGGTGAAGGGGTTGACCGTCGCGTCCGAGAAGCTCTGGTAGATCTTCTGGCCCTGGAAGCCGTTGTTGAGCTGCGTGTAGCAGCCGGTGAAGGCGCAGTATCCCGTATACATCTGCGCGCCGTCGGCGTAGGCGCTCTGGAGATAGAGGGCGTCCCCCGGCGCGACGAAGGGGGCGTTGACCTTCAGGCCGCCCTGCACCGCCCAGCCCTCGACGCTCCTGGTGTGCGCGACGCTGACATTGGCGCCCGCCGCGGGCGTCGCCGCGATGTTGCCGACGTTCAGCTCGTGAACCGCGGCGGAGAGCTGCGCCGAGCCCCAGCCCTGATCGACGCGCAGGACGCCGACGACATCGGGCAGCCGCTCGCGCTGGATGCTGTCGACACCGCTGACCCCGATCGGTGCGCCTCTGAAGTAGCCGACGAAGACCGGGCTGACCGGCGACGCGGTGCCGGCCGGCGCGTAGATCGGGCTGCGCCGGAAGACCGGGTCCTCGACCGACAGCGTGGCCGACAGCCCGTCGCCGGCCGTCACCGTGTAGGCGAGGAGGTTGGTGGAGGAGACGTCCGAGCCCGCGGTCGCGCCGTAGATCTCGAAGTCGTGGGCGTAGAAGTCGAAGAACGACGCCGCGCGACCGGCGGTCAGGCCGGCGAACTGGATGAACGCCTTGTCGACGTTCATGAACTGCTGCGCATGCCCGGCCTGGT
The DNA here is from genome assembly GCF_053345595.1 of Methylobacterium sp. D54C. Classification (NCBI taxonomy): domain Bacteria; kingdom Pseudomonadati; phylum Pseudomonadota; class Alphaproteobacteria; order Hyphomicrobiales; family Methylobacteriaceae; genus Methylobacterium; species Methylobacterium sp. D54C. Next base: position 304,385 of record NZ_JBKFAK010000002.1, on the reverse strand, counting down.
CGACGCCGGTGGCGTCGTAGGCCTGCCCGATGCGCGCCTGCGTCCCTGAGCGCGCGTAGCCGGTGCGGGATCCCGCATCGAGGCGGACGAAGGCGCGCAGGGTGCCGTAAGCGGTCTGCGTGCGGGCATCGAGGTTGATGCGCAGACGCGCCTGATAGCCCGCGCTGTCGCCGGCGTTGGTGCCGGCCTGCCGCGTCGACGCCGTCATGTACCCGCCCTCGTACCGGGCGCGGCCCGAGATGCGCAGGCAGGTGTCGGTGCCGGGGATGTAGAAGAAGCCGGCGCCGTACGCGCCGCAGACGCGGACGTACTCGACCGGGACAGCCTTCTTGATCGGCAGGTCGGCGGCGTGCGCAGCGCCCATTGTCGCGAACGCGGTGGCAGTCGCCAGCAGCGATGATCTCAGCAATGTCATCGATGTCTCCGGAATTTGAAGCTCAATTCTCGCAAACGGATGAGCGAAACCGGACACACCAAATATAATCCACGAGTTATTCGCAGATCATTGGCATGTTCTCGCTCGCCACGGCGGTTTTGAGGCCCATTTGCCCGGCGACGATGTGCAGAGGCCCCACCGCGCGCAACAAAGATTCAGATTTATCTTCAATCTTGCAGATGAACGTTGCGCGTCCGCAACAAAATATTATCTAATAATGCAAAATCGGAGATAATTACTCAGTATATCTATATATTATCAGGTTATCCGGACGGATGAAATATTGCTAAAACCGGCTCGTTCGAACGACCAGCACCAATCGAGAGGCGACGGCCCGGAAGTCGACTCGGAGCTGTCTTGCGGGCCGTCTCTGACCGGACAGGCGTGGCGGATGCAGTCAGAACCGCCTGGGTGCCCCGCGAACGGCACGCGGTCGCCGGCGAGCGATTCGACGCGCGGGTCCTGCCCGTCCGACGCGTCGGCCGGAGGCTCGGCTCATTTGCGGGACGGCACGTGTCGCACGGCGCGGCGGCGTTTGCCCGGCTCGATGGACGCGGCGCGCGCCCGGAAAGCGGGTCCGAACGAATGATGGCGCGCATCGGCGGCACCCTGCGCGCGGGGCCGCGCATCGCCGGCCCCTATCATGGGTCGGTCAACGGACCGGCCGGGAGCGGGCGGGATCGCGGCGCGGAACGCACCGGGTCGCGTGCCGACCGCGCGCTGGCGGCCGGAGGCGTTACGGATCCAGGGCGGCCCGGCACAACGAAAAAGGCCCGGCCGAAGCCGAGCCTTGAGGTTCCTGAAGCACGGGGACCGGCGCGGAGGCCGAGGCCCCGGCGCCGGTGGAGTGGCTTAGAAGTCGCGCTGGACGCGGAAGCGGAAGGTGGACACGCTGTCCGCCGTCGTGGTCCGCGGCACGAAGGTGCCGTTGTTGATGCCGGCGACGTTCGCGTAGGCCGTCGGGCTCTTGTCGCGGTCGATCACGCGGCCGTTCTTGACGCCGATCTGGGTGTAGAAGCCCTCGACACCGATATCGAGATCCTTGACCGGCGACCAGATGATGCTGCCGCCCGCCACGAACTGGTAGGTGTCGCGCAGCGCCTCGCTGAGCTGGTAGAACCGGCTGCCCGGCACGCCGACGCCGTTCACGCCGAACGAGTTGCCACCGGTGTTGTTCGCCAGCGCGAAGGCCGCGCCCTGGGCCAGACGAGCGCCGCTGCCGTAGCTCATCTCACCGTACGACCCGAAGAAGGCCGAGCGCCACTCCGGCGACCAGTAGTGGAGGTACGAGGCCGTCGCGGTGAAGCTCGTGGACTGCTCCAGCTGACCCGTGAACGGGTTGAGCGTCGCGTCATTGATGTACTGCGCGAACTTCTGGCCCTGGATGGTGGCCGGGTTCTGCGAGTAGCAGCCGCTGAAGGCGCAGTAGCCGGTGTACATCTGGGCACCGGAGCCGTAGGCGCCCTGCAGGTAGAGGGCGTCGCCCGGCGCGATGAACGGCGTGTTGATCTTCAGGCCGCCCTGCACCGCCCAGCCGTACGAGTTGCTGGCGTGCGGGATGCTGATGTTCGAGCCGGTGCCGGTGCCGGCGCCGTTGGCCACGTTGCCGACGTTCAGCTCGTGGACGGCGGCCGAGACCTGAGCCGAGCCCCAGGCCTGGTCGAGGCGCAGGGCGCCGACGAAGTCGGGCATGCGCGAGCGCTGGATCACGTCGACGAAGCTGTACCGGGTCGGCACGCCGTTGGTGTAGCCGATGAACACCTCGGCCGGCGACTGAGACTGCGCGAAGTTGGCGAGGTTGGCGTTGACCGTCACGCCGCCCGGGTTGTTGGTCTGCGAGAAGATCACGCTGCGGCGGAAGACCGGGTCTTCGGCCGAGATCGTGGCGGACAGGCCGTTGCCGAGCGTGGCCGTGTAGGCGAGCAGGTTGGTCGAGGCGATGTCGGAGCCGAGCGTGGCGCCGGCGAACTCGAAGTCGTGGGCGTAGAAGTCGAAGAACGACGAGGCGCGACCGGCGGTCATGCCGGCGAACTGGATGAAGGCCTTGTCGACGTTCACGAACTGCTGGGCGCGGCCGAACTGGTCGATGCCGAGGCCCGGGAAGGCCTGGCCGATGCGCTGCTGGGTGCCGGAGGTGCCGACGCCGGAATAGCCGGTGCGGGAGCCGGCATCGAGGCGCACGAAGGCGCGCAGGGTGCCGTAGGCGGTCTGGGTGCGGGCATCGAGGTTGATGCGCATCCGGCCCTGGTAGCCCGACGTGTCGCCGTTGCTACCCTGACGCGAGTAGCTGGTCATGTAGCCGCCCTCGAACCGGGCGCGGCCGGAGAGACGCAGGCAAGTGTCGGTGCCGGGGATGTAGAAGAAGCCGGCGCCGTAGGCGCCGCAGACGCGAACGTACTCGATCGGGACCGCCTTCTTGACCGGGAGGTCGGCGGCGTGGGCTGCGCCTACCGCCGCGAACGCAGCAGCAGACCCGAGCAATGAGCTCTTCAAGAGCTTCATAGACATCTCCAAAGCTTCGAGACCCAATGATGCGGACCTGCCCGGTTATCCGGGTCTAGCCGCACGTTCTGTAGGTTTGGCCTGCGTCTTAGGTGGCAGGCTCCTGCGGGCTCTCGCTTGGCGATGCCCCCGTGCACGATCACCATGTGCGAACGGGTTTCCGCGAGCAACGAGGATTCGCGGCTGCCTTGGCAGTTCCAGCGCGATGTTGCGGCCTGGCAACATTCTCGGGGCGCTTTAGTCGGCAACGGTCCGCCGAATGTGCACGAATGCTGTCCTGAGCGGCTGAGCTGCCGCGCCGACGGGCAGCCTTTCGCCCGGCCCCGACCCGGGACCGGGCGGCTCACGCCGTCCCAGCCGATTCGCCGGCGCCGGACGGGCGCCTTACATGGGCGGCGTCAGCCCGTCCTTTCCGACGGCGACGCGCCGCGCCGTGATGCGGCCGTCGTCCCCGCGCGCGGCGATCACGAAGACCTTGGCGCCGGGCGCTACGGCCGCGGCGCTGGCGGGCTCGAAGCTGACGACCGGCGCCTGTGGCGGCACCAGGATCTGCAGCGACTGGCCCTGACCGTAATCGACCGTGAGGGTCCGCTCCGCCCCGCCGCGGCTCGCCTTGACCGTCCCGTTGGTCATCGCGCTCTTCACGCGGGGCGCGTCGGGAGCGGTCGAGCGCACGTCCGCCTTCACGGTTCCGTTGGTCATGGCGCTCCGCACCGGCGCCCCGCCCGCCGTGTGGTCGGGGATCATGTCCCAGTCGTAGTGCCCCTCGCCGGTGCCGCGCATCGCCTCGGGAAACAGCACCACCTCCAGGGCCACCGGCGGCTCGCCCTTCGTGGCCGTGCCGATGAAGACCCCGTCCCTGATCGCGTCGAGACTTGACGGGACCACCCAGGAAACCTTGGCGTCGGGGGCGAGCACCACGGTCTCCGACGCGCCGTCCCGTGTCTTCAGCGTGAAGCCGCCGCCCGCGACCGCCTCGACGGTCCCGCGCAGGCGCTCGACCTTCGGCGCCGCCTGCGCACCGGTGGTGACGGCCAGCAGCCCCATCAGGGCGAGCGTCGTGAGTTTTGCCATGGGGGTTCTCTTCCTGGTGCCGGGATTGTCGCGACCGGCTGGACGTGGGGCGGGATGATGGGACGTCAGCCCACGAGGGCCTGTGACATCGCATCCGGGTTCGCGCCCGTGCCCGGCCCGGTTACGCGTCCCCGGCCTGTCCCAGACAGATCAGGAACGGCGCGGCCGCAGCCTCCGCGGCCGCCTCGACGGCCCGGTAGCGCCGCACCACGTCGGCGCCGAAGGCCGAGAGGCGCGCGCCCCCGCCGGCCCGGCCACCGGTCTGCGCCTCGACCACGGGGCGGCCGAAGCCGGTGTTCATCGCCTCGACCAGCAGCCAGGCCCGGCGGTACGACATGCCAAGCGCGCGGCCGGCGCCCGCGATGGAACCGTGCTCGGCGATCATCTCCAGGAGCCGCACCTTGCCGGGGCCGAGGCGGTGCCCCGGCCCGAGATCGATGCGGATGCTCAGCCGGGGCGCCGCGCCCGCGGCCCGGGCGGGGCTCCGGAGCGGGTCGGGTACGGCGCTCAGGCGGGGAGCGCCAGCAGCGCGAGACCGGCCGCGGCGAGGCCGGCACCGAGGGCCGGGGCGGCCCGCGTCGCTCCGATCCGCGACGCCGCGGCGCCGAGTCCGATCCCCGCGGCGTGCAGGAGCGCGGTGGCCGCGAGGAACCCGAGGCCGAAGGACAGGCCGGAGGCGGTCTCGGGCATCTCGGCACCGTGGGCGTAGCCGTGGAACACCGCGAAGACGCCGACCAGGGCAGCCAGCAGGGCCACCGGCGCGCGCAGGCCGACGATGGCGGCGAGGCCGAACACGACGATGGACAGCGCGATCCCGAGCTCGACATGCGGCAGCACCGCGCCGGCCATACCCAGCCCCGCCCCCACGCTCATCAACGCCAGGAACGACAGGGGCAGCGCCCAGAGCGCCCGTCCGCCTCGCAGGCTGGCGAGGAGGCCGACCGCGACCATCGCGAGAACATGATCGGCGCCCAGGAGCGGATGGAGGAACCCCGCCTCCGCGCCCGTCGCGGTGCCGTGCCCCGGATGGGCGAAGGCCGCCTGGGGCAGCAGGGCGAGTGCGGCCGGCAGGAGCGCGAGGCATGTGGCGGAACGGGCGGAGAGCGGTCGCTTCATCGGTGATCCTTCGCTGGACCCGCGAAGTTGTAGCGCCCTTCCGCCGCCTCTGCGAGGGGCGGGTGGCCGATGATCGCCGCACCGCGGCGGCGCCCGGTTTCGCGGGCGGCCCTCAGAGCGACATCGCCTCGTGGACCGCGGACGGCGCGAACGGCTCCGAGAAGGCGGCCCCGACACCGTGGGTGAAGTGGCGCATCACGGTGGCGGTCTTTCGCCCGACCCGGATCATCGCCCCGATCTCCAGCGCGTGGTCGACGAGCAGGGCGACGCCGGAGGCCGAAACGTTGAGGACGTGTCCCTGGAGGGCCTCGCCCGATGCAGTGGTGATCTGGACGATCTTCTGCTTCGGCACGATCCGACGGTGCGCGCGGATCGGTTCGGGTTGCAGGTCCTGGGCCTTTGCCAGCGTCACGAACTGACGCGCGACGTGAGTGAGAATCGCGCGTCCACCGCGGACACAGACAACGAACTCCTGACCGGCGACGCGGGCGATGCGGGCCTCGAGCGTGCCGATATGGCGGATGCTGCAGGTGAGATGCTCACCCGGCACCAAGAGCGACGAGGAGCGGAACCGGATGCCCTCGGTCGAGACGTCGGCGGTCACGGCGTAGAAATCGCGACGCCGCTGGTTCCAGCACAACGCGGGCAACATGACGATGTGCCGCCGGACCATCACACCCGCATCATCATAAAGAATACATCGGCGACCTTCTGGGGCCGAAGTTTCTTCTGGCCTGTTCAGGCAATGCGTAAAATTGGACTTATCCCGATCTAAGTCGCACCTCAGATCCGGCGCTCACGAAGCTGTTCGCAGGCCGATCTCGACCTTGGCGCGGTCGCGCCGTCATCGAACGCCGCCGGCCGGCTCGAAACGGTGGCCTCAGAGGCTCGCGGCGCGGATTGAATAAAAGATGCATCCTGATTGTATGGCATGGATGCTGCCTGGGATTGTGCATGCCAAACGGCCGCGCAACACTGCCGGCCGCCTCCGGAACGGACCGGCCGGTCCGCTCCGCTTCTCCCGCCTCCACCCGGATCGGTCTCATGTTGCGTTACGCCGCCTGTCTCCTCGCCGGGCTCGCCCTCACCGGGCCCGCCGCCGCGCAGACCCTGCGCTACGGCATGATGGAGGATCCGGACGCCCTCGACCCGACGCTCGCCCGCACCTTCGCGAGCCGGATGGTGTTCGCGGCGCTCTGCGACAAGCTCGTCGATATCGGCCCAAACCTGAAGCCGGTGCCGCAGCTCGCGACTTCCTGGGAGCTGTCGCCCGACGAGAAGGCGCTGACCATGCACCTGCGTCCGGGCGTGCTGTTCCACGACGGCGAGAAGCTCGACGCCGCGGCGGCCAAGTACTCGATCGAGCGGCACATGAAGATGCCGGGCTCGCAGCGCCGCTCGGAGATCGCGCCGATCGACACCGTTGACGTGGTCGACGACCTGACCTTCCGCATCAACCTGAAGCAGCCGTTCGCGCCGCTGCTGGCGCAGTTCACCGACCGCGCCGGCATGATGGTCTCGCCCAAGGCCGCCGAGCGGCTGGGCGACAAATTCGCCTCCGGGCCCGTCTGCGCCGGGCCGTACAAGTTCGTCGAGCGGGTGCCGCAGGACCGGATCGTGGTCGAGCGCTTCCCCGATTACTGGAACAAGGATGCGATCCACATCCCGCGGATCGAGTTCCGGCCGATCCCCGACGCGACCGTGCGGCTCACCAACCTGCGGGCCGGGCAGCTCGACCTCCTGGAGCGGCTCGCCCCCACCGACGTGGCGCAGGTGAAGCGCGACGCCAAACTGAAGCTCGACTCGACCACCGAACTCGGCTTCCAAGAGATCCTGTTCAACCCCCATAAGGCCGGCTCGGCCGTGGCCGACCCGAAGGTGCGCGAGGCCTTCGAGGCCGCCATCGACCGCAACGCCATCAATCAGGTCGTCTACAACGGCGAGTTCCTGGCCGGGAACCAGTGGGTCAACCCGAAGAACCCGAACTACGTGGCCGAGTACCCGATCCCGAAGCGAGACGTCGCCAAGGCCAAGGCGCTGCTCGCCGAGGCCGGCAAGCCGAACCCGCAGATCACGCTGACCGTCTACGCCAACAGCGAGTCGCCCCAGGTGGGTCAGGTGATCCAGGCGATGACCAAGGAGGCCGGCTTCGACGTGAAGATCCAGGCCGTGGACTTCACCACGGCGCTCGATGCCGCCGACAAGGGGAATTACGAGGCGCAGCTCTATTCCTGGAGCGGCCGCTCGGACCCGGACGGCAACACGTTCAGCTTTCTCTCCTGCAAGGCGGCGCTGAACTACCCGAAGTACTGCAGCCCGGAGGCCGACGCGGCGCTCCAGGCCGAGCGGGGCACGATCGACCCGGCCAAGCGCAAGGCCGCCTGGAAGGCCCTGGCCGATCAGGTGCTGAAGGACCGGCCGGGCATCTACATCCTGCACCGCAAGCTGCTCTGGGCCTACAGCCAGAAGATCACCGGCTTCGTGCCCTATCCGGACGGGCTCGTGCGCTTCACCGGGCTGAAGCTCAACTGATGCTCCGGTTTCTGGCGCGACGCCTCGCCCTGGCGGTCCCGACCCTGATCCTCGCCTCGATGATCATCTTCGCCCTGCAGCAATTGCTGCCGGGCGACGTCGCCACGGCGCTCACCGGGGAGGAGCGCGATCCGCAGGTGATCGCCTTCATCCGGGAAAAATACCACCTCGATGAGCCCCTGCCGGTGCGCTACGCCTACTGGGCCGGCGGCGTGCTGCGGGGCGATCTCGGCGAGTCGATCCGGCTGCAGAAGCCGGTCTCGGAGCTGATCGTCGAAAAGCTGCCGGTGACGCTCGAACTCGCCTGCCTCGCCATGCTGGTGGCGCTCGCCATCGGCGTGCCGATGGGGGTGCTCTCGGCGGTCAAGCGCGGCCAGGCCGCCGATACGATCGCCAACGGCGTGGCGCTCTGGGGCCTGTCGGTGCCGAACTTCTGGCTCGGGATCCTGCTGATCCTGCTGTTCTCGGTGGAACTCGGCTGGCTGCCGGCCTCGGGCTACGTCTCGCCGTTCGAGAGTTTTTCCGAAAACCTCGCCGCCATGGTGATGCCGGCCTTCGTGCTGGGCAACGCCATCGCGGCGGTGATGATGCGCCACACCCGCGCGGCGATGCTGGGCGTGCTGGGCTCCGACTACGTCCGCACGGCCCGCGCCAAGGGTGTCTCGCCACTGCGCGTCACCTTGCGGCACGCCCTGCCCAACGCCGCGATCCCGATCATCACGCTCGGGGCTCTGGAATTCGGGCAGCTCCTGTCGGGGGCGGTGCTCACCGAGCAGGTCTTCTCCGTGCCGGGCTTCGGCAAGCTGATGGTCGATGCGGTGTTCAACCGGGACTTCGCGACCGTGCAGGGCGTCGTGATCTGCACCGCCGCCACCTACATCGCCCTGAACCTCGCCGCCGACCTGCTCTCCGCGGCCGTGAATCCGAAGCTGAGGCGGGCATGAGCACCGGCACCCCCATCGCCGAGGCGGCCGGCCTCGGCGCCCCCGCCGGAGCCCCGGCTCTGATCCAGGAACCCGGCACGCTCGCGGCCTTCTGGCGGCGCCTGCGCGCGCGGAAGAGCGCCGTCGCCGGCCTCGTCATCGTCGGCCTGCTGATCGTGATGGCGGCCTTCGCCCCCTGGATCGCCCCCTACGATCCGACCGCCACCGACTGGGCCAACGTCCGCGGCGCGCCGAGCCTCGCACACCCGTTCGGCGGCGACGAGGTCGGGCGCGACGTGCTCTCGCGGATCATCTTCGGCGCGCGGGCCTCCCTCGGCGCCGGCCTCGTCTCGGTGGCGCTCGCCGTCTCCCTCGGCCTGCCCCTGGGATTGCTCGCCGGCTACTCGGGCGGCTGGATCGACGGCGCGATCTCCCGACTCACCGATGCGCTGCTGGCGATCCCGTTCCTGATCCTGGCGATCGCGCTCGCCGCCTTCCTGGGCCCGAGTCTCGTCAACGCGATGATCGCCATCGGCCTGTCGGCTACCTCGACCTTCATCCGCCTGACCCGGGCGCAGGTGCGCGCCGTGGCGGCCGAGGAGTTCGTGGAGGCGGCCCGCGCCATGGGCAACCCGCCCTGGCGGATCGCCCGCGTCCACATCCTGCCCAACATCGTCCCGGCGATCCTCGTCCAGGCGACGCTGACCATCGCGGCCGCGATCATCGCGGAGGCGAGCCTGTCGTTCCTCGGCCTCGGCCAGCAGCCGCCCGAGCCGTCCTGGGGGGCGATGCTCAACACCGCCAAGAACTTCATGGACGAGGCGCCCTGGATGGCGATCTGGCCCGGCCTGTCGATCTTCCTCGCGGTGCTCGCCTTCAATCTGTTCGGCGACGGCCTGCGGGACGCCCTCGATCCGAGGCAGCGCACATGACGGCCGCGATGACGAAGCCCCTCCTCGACGTCCGCGACCTCGCGGTCGCCTTCGACACCGACGGCGGCGCGGTCCACGCGGTCAACGGCGTGTCCTACACCCTGCACGAGGGCGAGACGCTGGGGATCGTCGGCGAGTCCGGCTCCGGCAAGAGCGTGCACGTGCTGGCCATGCTGGGCCTGATCCCGCGCCCGCCCGGCCGCATCACCGGCGGACAGGTGCTGTTCGAGGGACGCGACCTCCTCGCCCTGAAGGAGCGGGACCTGCGCAAGATCCGCGGCGGCGCGATCGGCTTCGTGTTCCAGGACCCGATGAGCTCGCTCAATCCCGGCATGACCGTGGCGGCGCAGATCGTCGAGCCGCTGCGCATCCATCTCGGCCTCGACGCCCGCGCGGCCCGCGCCCGGGCCCGGGAGCTGCTCGACCTCGTGCGCATCCCGAACGCGGCCGCGCGCCTCGACCAGTACCCGCACGAGTTCTCCGGCGGCCAGCGCCAGCGCGTGATGATCGCGATCGGCCTGAGCTGCCGGCCGAAGCTTCTGATCGCCGACGAGGCGACCACGGCGCTCGACGTCACCGTCCAGGCCGAGATCGTCTCCCTGGTGCAGGAGCTGAAGCGTGAGCTCGGCATGGCGATCATCTGGATCACCCACGACCTCGGTGTGGTGGCGGGCATCAGCGACACCGTGCAGGTGATGTATGCCGGCCGGATCCTGGAGCGCGGCCCGGTCGACGACATCTTCGCCGATCCCCGCAACGCCTACACGCTCGGCCTGCTGCGGTCCCTGCCGGATCTCTCCGGCGGCCGCGCCGGGCGGCGGCGCCTCCACCAGATCGAGGGCGCGCCGCCGGACATGCGCCATCTCCCGCCGGGCGACCCGTTCGCGCCGCGCAACGCCTACGCGACGCCGCGCTGCCGGGCCGAGATGCCGCCCCTGGCGCAGGCGCCCGGCGCCGCTCCGGGCCACCTCGTCGCCGCCTGGTACGATTTGCCGAAGCTCCTGGGTGAGGAGGCCGCGCGATGAACGCGTCGCAGCAGCCGGTCGTCTCGGTGCGCGACCTGTCCAAGCATTATCCCCTCCGCTCCTGGTGGGGCGGCAAGGGCGCGGTGTTCCGCGCCGTCGAGGGCGTGAGCTTCGACATCCGCCCCGGCGAGACCCTCGGGCTCGTCGGCGAGTCCGGCTCCGGCAAATCCACCATCGGCCGGGCCGTGACCATGCTGAACCCGCCGACCTCGGGCACCATCGCCTTCGAGGGCACCGACCTCGCCAAGCTCTCGGCGGGCGCCATGCGCAAGATGCGCGCGCGGATCCAGACCGTGTTCCAGGATCCCTACGCGGCCCTCAACCCGCGGATGAGCGCCGGCGAGTACGTCGCGGAGGCGTTCAAGCTGCATCGGCGGGACATGCGCGGCCCGGAGCGGCGGGAGGCGGTGGCGGCCCTGTTCCAGCGAGTCGGGCTCGATCCGCGGTTCATGGGGCGCTACCCGCACCAGTTCTCGGGCGGCCAGCGCCAGCGCATCTGCATCGCCCGGGCGATCGCCCTGAAGCCCAGCTTCATCGTCGCCGACGAGCCGATCGCGGCGCTCGACGTCTCGATCCAGGCGCAGGTGGTGAACCTGCTGCAGGACCTGCAGGACGAGATGGGCCTGTCCTACCTGTTCATCTCGCACGACCTGCGGATGGTGCGCTACCTCTGCCACCGGGTCGCGGTGCTCTGGCGCGGGCGGATCGTCGAGCTCGCCGAGGCCGACGCGCTCTACGAGGATCCGCGCCACCCCTACACGCGCCGCCTGCTCGCCGCGGTGCCGGTGCCGCACCCGGCCGACGAGCGCGCCCGCCTCGCCGCGCGGGACCTCGCCGGCCACGACCAGCCGCCCGACGGGCCGCTCACCGAGGTGGCGCCGGGGCACTGGGTGGCGCTGCCGAGAGGGCAGCACGCGTGATCGTCCAGGCGATCCTCGATCGGAACAACCGGTCAGCCCGGCCTCCGCCGTCATCACGAGCGCAGCGGAGTGACCCAGGGCAGCGCGAGGTTGCCCGGCGTTGCGCCGACTGGATTGCTCCGCTGCGCTCGCAGAGACGAGGCGGCGAAGCCATCCGTCATGGCCGAGGCCGCGCCGTCATCTGCGTCACCGCCTCATCCCGAGGTGGCGATGTGCATCGAGCGGTGATTCTTTAAGTCACCCAGCAGAGCAGGACATCCCGTGAGAGACTTCTCCGCCCCCGGCCGCTCCCCGGTCTACGCCGCCAACGCCGCGGTCGCGACCTCGCACCCGCTCTCGACGCTCGCCGCCATCGAGGTGTTGCGCGCGGGCGGCAATGCCGTCGATGCCGGTATCGCGGCGGTGGCCGTGCAGTGCGTGGTCGACCCGCTGATGACCGGGATCGGCGGCGACTGCTTCGCGCTCTACGCCCCCGCGGGCGCCACCAAGCCCATCGCCCTCGATGGCTCGGGCCGCGCGCCCGCCGCCGCGACGCCCGACTGGTACGCCGAGCACGGCGTCGCGATCACGCCCACCTCCCCCCACGCCGTGACGGTGCCGGGCGCGGTCGCGGCCTGGGATCTGCTGGTGCGCGAGCACGGCACCCGGTCGATGGGCGAGCTGCTCCAGCCGGCGATCCGCTACGCGGAGGACGGGTTCGTCGTCCAGCAGCGGGTCGGCTGGGACTGGCTGCGCGGCGCCGAGCGCGTCGCCGCCGATCCCCACGCCGCCGCGACCTACCTGCCCGGCGGAGAGGTGCCGGCGATCGGCAGCGTCGTCCGCTTGCCGAAGCTCGCGGCGACGCTCCGGGCGATCGCCGAGGCGGGGGCGCGCGCCTTCTACGAGGGCCCCGTCGCCGAGGACATGGTGAGCCGGCTGAACGCCCTCGGCGGCCTGCACACGCTGGACGACTTCGCCGCCGCGCGGCCCGACGTGGTCGCGCCGGTCTCGACCCGCTACCGTGGCTACGACGTCTACGAGTGCCCGCCCGCCGGCCAGGGTCTGGCGGCGCTGATGATGCTGAACGTGCTGTCGCACTACGATGTCGGCGCGCTCTCCGACCTCGACCGGCTCCACCTCTTCGCCGAGGTCTGCAAGCAGGGCTACCATCACCGCGACGTGCTGTTCGGCGATGCGGCCCTCGCCAACGTGCCGGTCGAGCACCTGCTCTCCGACGCCTGGAGGGCCGCCGCCCACGGCGCGATCGACATGGGCCGGGCCCGCGAGCCGGAGATCTATCCCGAGATCGCCCGCGAGATGGCCGAGGGCCGCGCCCACAAGGACACGGTCTACCTCTGCGTGGTCGACCGGGACGGCAACGCGCTGTCGCTGATCAACTCGATCTTCCAGGGCTTCGGCTCCGGCATCCTGGCGCCCGAGAGCGGCGTGCTGCTGCACAATCGCGGCCTGTCGTTCCGCACCGAGGGCGGCCACCCGAACAGCGTCGGGCCGGGCAAGCGGCCGATGCACACGATCATCCCCGGCATGCTGATGAAGGACGGGCAGGCCGTCGCGCCGTTCGGCGTCATGGGCGGCCATTACCAGGCCATGGGCCATGTCGAGCTGCTGTCGGGCCTGCTCGACCGGGGCCTCGACGTGCAGGAGGCCCTCGATGCCCCGCGCAGCTTCGCCTACGGCGGCAGCCTGGAGGTCGAGGGCGGGATCCCGGACAGCGTGATGGCGGGGCTGAAGGAACGCGGCCATCCGGCGATCCGGGCACCCCTGCCGCTCGGCGGTGGTCAGGTCATCTGGATCGACCGGGAGGCCGGCACGCTGGCGGCCGGCTCGGACCCGCGCAAGGACGGGGCGGCGCTGGGGTATTGAGAGGCGTGGGAGGATGGGCGCCGCCGGCGCTCATCCTTTGGCGGCCTCAACGGCGCTCTCTGTCAGCACCGCCGTCATTGCGAGCGGAGCGAAGCAATCCAGGGTCGCGCCACGCTGATCGATCGCGCGCCGCCCTGGGTCACTTCGCTGCGCTCGTGATGACGGGGAGGCAGCTCACGCCGCCTCAGTCGATATCCTCGACCGCCTCACCGCCGCCGTAGACCCGCTGCGCGAGCGAGGCCTCCATGAACGGGTCGAGGTCGCCGTCGAGCACCTCGTCCGGATCGGTGGACTGGGTGCCGGTGCGCAGGTCCTTCACCAGCTGATACGGCTGCAGCACGTAGGACCGGATCTGGTGGCCCCAGCCGATATCCGTCTTGGCGGCGGCCTCGGCGTTGGCCTTCTCCTCGCGCTTCTTCAGCTCCAGCTCGTACAGGCGGGCGCGCAGCATGTTCCAGGCGGTCGCCCGGTTCTTGTGCTGGGAGCGCTCCTGCTGGCACGCCACCACGATCCCGGTGGGGTTGTGGGTGATGCGCACCGCCGAGTCGGTGGTGTTGACGTGCTGGCCGCCGGCGCCGGACGACCGGTAGGTGTCGATCCGGCAGTCGGATTCCTTGATCTCGATCTCGATCCGGTCATCGATCACCGGATAGACCCAGACGCTGGCGAAGCTGGTGTGCCGCCGGGCGCTGGAATCGTAGGGCGAGATCCGGACCAGACGGTGCACGCCGGATTCGGTCTTGAGCCAGCCGTAGGCGTTGTGGCCCTTGATCAGGAGCGTGGCGCCCTTGATCCCGGCCTCCTCGCCGTCGGTCATCTCGACGACCTCGACCTTGTACTTCCGGCGCTCGGCCCAGCGGGCATACATGCGCTGGAGCATGTTGGCCCAGTCCTGGCTCTCGGTGCCGCCGGCCCCGGCATGGACCTCGAGATAGGTGTCGAAGCCGTCGGCCTCGCCCGACAGAAGCGTCTCGACCTGCCGGCTCGCGGCCTCCTTCTCGACGGCCAGGATCGCCGCCTCGCCCTCGCGGATCGAGGATTCGTCACCCTCCATCTCGCCGAGCTCGATCAGCGTGGCGCCGTCCTCGAGGTCGCGCTCGAGCTTCTTGATCGCCGTGACGGCCTCGTCGAGCTGCTGCCGCTCGCGCATGACCTTCTGGGCGGCCTCGGCGTCGTTCCAGAGGTCGGGGTCCTCGGAAGCCGCGTTCAGCTCCGCGAGGCGTTTATCGACTGTGTCCCAGTCAAAGATGCCTCCTCAGCAGCCCTATAGACTGCTTGGCGGCATCCGAGGCTTGCTCGATCTCGGCGCGCATCTGGCTTTTCGGGAATGGGGTGTGGGGAGAGAATGGAAGCTCGTCGGGTCGGGGTGATACCCCCCGTGACCCGGCCTGTAAACGCTTCCCCGCCACGTCGCCCGCCGCGTCGCCCGTTGCCCGTGCGGCGCCCAACCGCAGGGATGGCGGCGAGCCGGCGAGCCTCGGGCGCGTTGTCGGGGACGAGCGAGACGGCCCGGGAGGCAGGCGGATGGCGGACGATCACGCGGCGACGTGGAAGGACTTCAACGAGGCCGTCAACATGACGCCGGCGGCGCTGAGGAAGCACCTCGACAGCGCGGCGAGCCGGGAGGTCGGCCAGAAGAAGGACGGCGGCGAGTCGACCGGGCACGAGATGGGCCGGCGGATCCTGGCGATCAAGGACACCAAGAAGGCCGACCTGACGGACGACGACTACGCCGCCATGCGCAAGGTCGTGGGCTACGTCCACCGCCATCTCAAGCAGGGCGGCGAGGCCCGGAAGGACCCCGACTCCCCGTGGCGGATGTCGCTGATGAACTGGGGCCACGATCCGCAGAAGGATTGAGGCCCCGGAACGCCCGGCGGCTCAGTAGCGCGGCGGCACGATGTAGGACGGAGCGATCACGTACTCCCGCGGCCGCTTGCGCGCGCCGAACCGCCCCTCGGTGATCTGGTCGTTGTAGTAGTCGAACCCGGTGTAGCCGAAGCCGCCGCCGTTCATCACCTCGGCCACCGGCACGGCGGGCTGGGCGAGATCGGGCCGGCCCGGCGGCACCACCACCTGGCAGCAGCCCTCGGTCTGCAGGACCGTCGGGCCGTTCGGGGCGGTGAACACGAAGGCGCGGGGCTGGTAGGGCGCCGGCGGGTAGGCGGCGTCGGAGGCCGAGGCGCCCTGCCCCGCCAGGAGGGCGAGCAATCCGGCGGCGATCAGAATCTTGGTGCTCACGCGATGCTCCGTCAGGGGGCCGGGCGGGCCGGCATCTGGCCTACAGTCTAGCTGATCGCGGGCGGCTTGTCCGGCCCGTCCGAATCGACCGGTTACCGAAATTCCGGGCGGGTTCAGCCCCGCGCGCGCAGCACGACCTGCGGGCTCGCCGGGACGGGGCGGCAATCGGTCGTGAAGGCGTTGACCGGCAACGGCTTCGAGTCGCACGCGTACACGTCCGCCGGCCCTGGCGCAGGGATCGGGTCCCGGGCGATGATCGGGTTCGGCGCGCAGGCCGAGGCCGCGGCGGCGAGCAGCAGGGCGGCGATGAGGTTCAGGCGGCGCATGCGAGACTCGGGACGCGGGAAGACCCCCGCACCTGACCCTGGCCATCGCGCCCCGCGCTGACAAGCGCCGGCGCGGGGCGCCGACACCTTTGACGGCGTCTGTCGCCCCGCGGCAACAATTTGCGCGGGCCGGTCTAGCCGGTCCGGGCCATCGGCAGGACGTTGTGCAGCGTCTTGTCGGTGCCGTCGAAGAACCGGCGGATATTGCGCGCCGCCTGCCGGATGCGCTGCTCGTTCTCCACGAGCGCGATGCGGACGTACTCGTCACCGAACTCGCCGAAGCCGATGCCGGGCGCGACCGCCACGTCGGACTTCTCCAGGAGCAGCTTGGAGAATTCGAGGCTGCCCAGTTCCCGGTACCGCTCGGGGATCGGCACCCAGGCGAACATCGACGAGGCGGGCGACGGGATGGTCCAGCCGGCCTTGCCGAAGGACTCCACCAGCGCGTCGCGACGCTTCCTGTAGATGCTGCGCATCTCGTGGATGCAGTCGTCCGGGCCGTTGAGGGCGGCCGTCGCGGCGACCTGGATCGGCGTGAAGGCGCCGTAATCGAGGTAGGATTTCACCCGGGTGAGCGCCGCGAGCAGGCGCTCGTTGCCCACCGCGAAGCCCATCCGCCAGCCGGCCATCGAGTAGGTCTTCGACAGCGAGGTGAACTCCACCGTGCAGTCGATGGCGCCGGGCACCTGCAGCACCGACGGCGGCGGGTTGTTGTCGAAATAGACTTCCGCGTAGGCGAGGTCCGACAGCAGGATCAGCTCGTGCTGCTTCGCGAAGGCCACGAGGTCGCGGTAGAAGTCGAGGCTCGCCACGTAGGCGGTCGGGTTCGACGGGTAGCAGACGACCAGCGCCACCGGCTTCGGGATCGAGTGGCGCATGGCCCGCTCCAGGGCGGGGAACATCGCCGGCGTCGGCTCGGCCGGCACGGAGCGGATGACGCCGCCGGCCATCAGGAAGCCGAAGGCGTGGATCGGGTAGCTCGGGTTCGGCACCAGCACGACGTCGCCCGGCGCGGTGATCGCCTGGGCCATGTTGGCGAACCCTTCCTTGGACCCGAGAGTCGCCACCACCTGGGTGTCGGGGTTCAGGGTCACGCCGAAGCGCCGCTGGTAATAGCCCGCCTGGGCCTTGCGCAGGCCCGCGATGCCCTTGGAGGCCGAGTAGCGATCCGTGCGCGGCCGCCCGGCCGTCTCGCACAGCTTGGCGATGACGTGCTTCGGCGCGTCCAGATCCGGGTTGCCCATGCCGAGATCGATGATGTCGGCGCCCTGCGCGCGGGCGGCAGCCTTGATCCGGTTGACCTGCTCGAAGACGTAGGGCGGCAGTCGCTTGATGCGGTGGAAGTCGGTCATGGGCGTGTCCATCGGCGCGTCCCGGATCCGGCGTCTCTCGTTTGGGCCGGTCGGGCGAACCACGTGCTCTACCAGAGTTGCGGGCCGCCGCCGACCCTGAAAAAGGGCCGCTACTGCGACGCCGCCGGAGCCGGCTTGACGGTGGCGGCCGCGCCCCGCCCGGCGCTCTCGGCGGCCCGCCCCCGGGCCTCGTTGCGGCCGCGGGCACCTTCCAGCTCCGCCTCCAGGGCCTTCTGGCCCGTGACCGACTTGGCCCGGACCGGCCGCTTCGGCGCGTCGACGCCCACCGGCATGAAGTCGGGCTGCGCCTTGCTGCGGGTGTCCGTGACGAAATCCGGGGCCGCGACGACCCGCGGCCCGTAGCCTGCATCGGAGGCCAGCGAGCGGACGACGTCGCCCGAGCAGGCCCCGAGCGCGCCGACCAGCACGCCCAGGCCGGCCGCGCGCGTCAGGCGGCGCAGCGGACCGGCGCGATGCGGGCGGATAGCGGGGTTCAAAATGGCACGATCCATCGTCACATGCGTATGAAAAGATCGGCCGGATGTTTCGGCGACGTCCTGAGCCGGGCTGGCGAAAACTCTGGCTCGCTCCTTATTTTGTCGGAAACGAGGCCCGCGCCATCGGGTCAACAGATGAAGCACAGGGAGGCACGTTTGACGAGCCCGCAGGCGCCGGATCGGACCGCCCCTCCGAAGTCGGTCTCGAACGGCGCGATGCCGGACGGCACGGTCGCCCCGATGCCGGATTTCGAGGCGATTTCCCGCAATGCCGGTCAGTTCGTCGAGGCGATGGGGCGCAACGTCGCCCGCCTCCTCGGGCCCGAGGGCCAGGCGGGCGCACCCGGCAGCGAGATGAACGAGGCGGCCAAGGTGCTCGGCCAGGTGGCCGAGGCCTGGCTCGCCGATCCGAACCGCAGCGCCGAGGCGCAGGCGCGCCTGTCGCAGGCGTTCCTGTCGCTCTGGGGCTCGACCTACCTGCGCCTGCAGGGCCAGCCCGCCGATCCGGTGGCGCTGCCCGAGCCCCGGGACGCGCGCTTCGCCCACGCCGAGTGGACGACCAACCCGTATTTCGACTTCCTCAAGCAGGCCTACCTGCTCGCCACCCGCTGGGCGGAGAGCCTCGTCGATGAGGCCGAGGGGCTCGACGCGCACACGCGTCACAAGGCGCAGTTCTACCTGCGCCAAGTGACCAGCATGCTGTCGCCCTCGAACTTCCTGCCGACCAACCCGGAGCTGATCCGCCACACCCTGCAGGAGAACGGCGCCAACCTCGTCCGCGGCCTCAAGATGTATGAGGAGGATCTGGCGGCCGGCGGCGGGCAGCTGCGCGTGCGCCAGACCGACCCGAGCGGGTTCGAGGTCGGGCGCAACATGGCGGTCACCCCCGGCGAGGTGGTGTTCCGCAACGACCTGATCGAGCTGATCCAGTACGCGCCCACCACCGAGACCGTGCTGCGGCGCCCGTTCCTGATGGTCCCGCCCTGGATCAACAAGTTCTACATCCTCGACCTCAATCCGCAGAAGAGCTTCCTGAAGTGGATGGTCGACCAGGGCCTGACGGTCTTCTGCATCTCCTGGGTCAATCCCGATTCCCGCCACGCTGACAAGGACTTCGAGTCCTACATGCGCGAGGGGATCGAGGCGGCCATCGACGCGATCGGCGTCGCCACCGGTGAGAGCGAGGTCACGGCGGCGGGCTACTGCGTCGGCGGCACGCTGCTCGCGGTGACGCTCGCCATGCAGGCGGCCACCGGCAACCGGCGGATCAAGAGCGCGACGCTGCTCACCACGCAGGTCGACTTCACCCACGCGGGCGACCTGAAGGTCTTCGCCGACGAGGAGCAGATCCGCCAGGTCGAGGCGCGCATGGCCGAGCAGGGCTACCTGGAGGGCGCCCGCATGGCGAACGCCTTCAACATGCTCCGGCCGAACGACCTGATCTGGCCCTACGTCGTGAACAACTACATCAAGGGCAAGGCACCCTCGGCCTTCGACCTGCTGTACTGGAACTCCGACGCCACCCGGATGCCGGCGGCCAACCACTCGTTCTACCTGCGCAACTGCTACCTCGACAACACGCTGGCGCAGGGGCGGATGGTGCTCGGCAACGTCCGCCTCGACCTCAGGAAGGTCCAGGTGCCGATCTTCAACCTCGCGACCCGCGAGGACCACATCGCGCCGGCGCTGTCGGTCTTCGAGGGTTCGAAGGTCTTCGGCGGGAAGGTCGATTTCGTCCTCGCCGGCTCCGGCCACATCGCCGGCGTGATCAACCCGCCGTCCAAGCCGAAATACGGCTACTGGACCGGCGGCCCCGTGAAGGGGACGCTCGAGGAGTGGATCAGGGCCGCGGTCGAGACCAAGGGCTCGTGGTGGCCCTACTGGTTCCAGTGGATCGAGGCGCAGGCCCCGGAGCGGGTGCCGGCCCGGCAGCCGGGCGGCGACGCGCTGCAATCCTTAGGGCCGGCGCCCGGCACATACGTGCGGATACGCGCCTGAGGTGCGCGACGTACGCGGATCGATGGGTCAACAGCCGCGACGATCACGGAGCCGCCCGGTCATCACGAGCGGAGCGACGTGACCCGGGGCAGCGCGACACCTGTCGGCGTGGCGCTGCCCTGGATCCCTTCATTCCGCTCGCGAAGACGGCGGCAGCGCGGGACACGACCGGAGCTGCCCGTCAGTACTTCCGCACGAGCGGCGCCGGGGCCGGGGCCGGCGGCGCGCCGAAGACGTAGCGGAAGCCCACCGAGACGATGTCGGCGCTGGAATCCACCACGCCCGCGAAGGCGATGTTGCTGATGTTGTAGTCGCGGCCGATGCCCGCGAGGATCCGCGAGCGGTCCAGGAAGAAGTGCGAGTAGGCGAGGTTCAGCGTCAGCTGCTGGCTCCAGCGGTAGCTGGCGCCGACCGAGACGTTGTACCGGTCGCCGTCCGGCAGGCGCACCGAGCGGTTCCGGAAGTCGATGGGCGAGGTCTCGTAGGCGAAGCCGGTCCGCAGCGTCAGGTTCGGCGACGCGTCGTACTCGGCGCCGATCGCGTAGGTGAACCCGTCTTTGTAGTTGAGCGGCAGGTTGTTCACCGGCAGGCCGATCGTCTTCGACACGATGCCGATGGTGCCGAGCCTCGACCAGTTGTCCCACTCGAAGCCGAGATTCACCCGCGCCACCGGCGAGACCGCCTGGGTCAGGCCGACGCTCAGCTTCTCGGGCGTGTTCAGCTTGGCGCGGACCTGTCCGGCCAGCGGCGCCAGGGCGACGAGCGGGACGCCGATCGAGCCGTCGATGTCGTGGTGCACCGAGGAGCGGTAGCCGATGCCCAGCACGGTCCCGTCGCGGGGCGTCAGCGTGGCGCCGGCGGTGAAGCCCGCGCCCCAGGACTCACCCTTGAGGAAGGAGCTCGGATACGAGGTCGGCAGGATGCCGGGGATCGGCAGCGCCTGCCGCAGGGTCAGGCGGAAATACTCGATGTTCGGGCCGGCCGCGATCGAGAGCCACTCGTTGACCTTGAAGCCGATGACCGGGTTGATCGCCAGCGAGAAGATCCGCGACGAGCGTCCGTAGACCTCGCCGGCCCACACGTCCCGCGGCTTGGTGACGAGGCCGAAGGGGGCGCCGGTCGAGAGGCCGAGCCACAGGCGGTCGTTCAACTGGTACGAGGTCGCGCCCGCCGGCACGACGGCGCCCTGGCCCAGCTCACCCGAGCCGCCCAGCCGCGCGAAGCCCGGATTGGTGCCCGGCGCGGGCCGGATCTCCGAGGACAGGCCGATATAGGTGAAGTTCTGCTCCGCGACGAAGCCCGGGTTCATCGTGATCGTCGCGGGATTCCAGAACATCGACGAGACGCCGCCCGATCCCGACGCCGCGCCCGCGAAGGCCAGCCCCTGGGCCTCGGTGCTCTGCTCCCGGATCCCGAACGCCCCCGCCTGCACCGGCCCGGCGCCGAGGACCACCGCCGTCGCCGCCAGCATCGCAGCGCGAACCGTCCCGCCCATCTCTTCCCCCAAACCTTCGTTCTGCTGGGCGCCGTCGATTGTTCGAGACCGGTTATGCGGCGACCTTCCATGCATGGTGCCGGTTTCGGGTGCGGAACCGCAATGACCCCGACCATTTTCGACACCGAGAGGAATAGTAGTAGATAAGGAGCGGTAAACGGCACCTTCACGAGCGAAAGCCCGTGATGATCGAGATTTTTCAGTCTTGATCCGAGCTGTCACACCGAGATGGCGGCAGGAACAATATATCCGAACGTCGCCGACCCTGCACTTTTCCGCAGTCCTGTTGCCCTGCGGCGACACCCGGCGGACCGACACGCCGACGCGGCCGGCCTTGCACCCGGGTCGAGGCCCGGCCATGGTCCCGGCGTCCGGCGCAGACCGGTTCAGGGAAGGATGAGGAGTGCGGCCATGAAGCTCTTCCGGCACGGCCCGAGCGGCGACGAGAAGCCCGGCCTCGTGGATGCCAGCGGGGGGCTACGCGACCTGTCGGGCATCGTGCGCGACATCGCCGGGCCGGCCCTCGCGCCCGACTCGCTGGCGCGGCTGCGCGCCCTGGATCCCGAGACCCTGCCGAAGCTGCCCCCGGACGTGCGGCTCGGCCCCTGCGTCGGCGGCACCCGGAACGTCGTCGCCATCGGCCTGAACTTCGCCGACCACGCCGCCGAGACCGGCTCGCCGATCCCCGCGGAGCCGATCATCTTCAACAAGGCCCCGTCCAGCCTGTGCGGGCCGAACGACACGGTCATCATTCCCAAGGGGTCGCACAGCACCGACTGGGAGGTGGAACTCGCCGTGGTGATCGGGCGGCGCGCCAGCTACGTCCACGCCAACGAGGCGCTGAGCTACGTTGCGGGCGCCTGCATCTGCAACGACGTCTCCGAGCGCGAGTGGCAGATGAACCGCGGTCCGACCTGGACCAAGGGCAAGAGCGCGCCGACCTTCGGCCCTCTCGGCCCCTGGCTGGTGACCCTCGACGAGATTCCCGACCTGAAGAACCTCGCCATGAGCCTCGACGTGAACGGCGAGCGCCGTCAGACCGGCTCGACCGCAACGATGATCTTCGACGTTCCCCAACTCGTCGCCTACGCGTCGCACTTCATGCTGCTGGAGCCGGGCGACGTGATCACCACCGGCACGCCGCCGGGCGTCGGCCTCGGCATGAAGCCGCCGCACTACCTCAAGGCCGGGGACGAGATGGTCCTGCGCATCGACCGGCTCGGCGAGCAGCGACAGAAGGTCATCGCCTTCGACGACTGGACCGCCAAGGTCTCGTCCGGCGAGCCGACGCACTGACAGACGGGCTGACAGACGGGCTGCCGCCCGCGTCCGGGCGGCGGCCCCGCGTCCAGGCAACGTCATCGATATTGGCGAGCGCCCGGCACCCGCGACCGACGGGATTTATATACTCTCGATTGAATTATGGATTGATTTTATTATTGTAAGTTATATCGTCGACCTTGATCGGTTAAGACTGTATTATATTATAGCTGTAAAATGCCCGCCTCGTCGATCGGGCCCGGCATGACTGCGAAAACTGATTTCCCCAATGACCGGACCTCCGGATCGGAGTCCGAGCCACCGACGCTCAGGTCGATCGAGATCCTGGCCGATGCCGTCAAGCAGGCGGCGCAGGAGAAGACCGGCCGGATCCGGCGGATCACGGCGCAGACCAAGATCCTCGCCCTCAACGCGCTCATCGAGGCCGCGCGCGCCGGAGATGAGGGACGCGGCTTCGCGGTCGTCGCCCAGGAAGTGCGCGCCCTCGGCGAGTCCGTGGACGTCATCGCCGGCGAGCTGGAGCTTCACCTGTCCGGCCGCATCGTCGAGCTGCAGCGCACCGTCGAGACGATGGCGGGCCGCGTCCAGGGAGAACGCCTGGTCGATCTCGCGCTCAACGCGGTCGAGCTGATCGATCGCAACCTCTACGAGCGGACCTGCGACGTGCGCTGGTGGGCGACCGACGCCGCCGTCGTCGCCTGTGCGGCCGATCCCGGCCCGGCCGCGGCGGCCTTCGCGGGCGACCGCCTCGGCATCATCCTCTCGGCCTACACGGTCTATCTCGATCTCTGGATCTGCGGCCTGGACGGCCGCATCCTCGCGACCGGCCGCGCCGATCGCTACCCGGGACTGCAGGGCCGGAGCGTCGCGGGGGAAGCGTGGTTCCGGGAGGCGCTCGCCCTGGAGAGCGGCGACGCCTTCGTCTGCGCCGACGTGCGGCAGGAGGATGCGCTGGGCGGCGCGCAGGTCGCCACCTACGCGGCGAGCGTGCGGGCGGGCGGTCAGGCGACCGGCGCACCGCTCGGCGTCCTGGCGATCCACTTCGACTGGGCACCGCAGGCCCACGCCATCGTTTCGGGGATCCGGGTCGCGCCGGAAGATCGGGGGCGCACCCGCGCCCTGCTGGTCGATGCCGGCGGCCGGGTGCTGGCCGCCTCGGATCAGGTCGGCCTCCTGACCGAGCGGGTCTCCTGCCGGATGGACGGCGAGACGAGCGGAGTCGTGCGGGATCCGCGGTCGGGCACGGTCACGGCCTTCCATCGGACACCGGGATACGAGACCTATCGCGGGCTGGGCTGGTACGGCATGATCGTCCAGACCGACCCCTCGGTCGGAGGTTCGGGCGCGAGGCCCGCTTGATTTCTGGCCGCCGATCCGGCTCAAACACCGCATGAGCGCGACTTCCCTCCCCGGTTCCCAGCAGCCCGACCTCGGCGACATCCGCCACGACTGGAGCGTGGCGGAGATCCGCGCGATCCACGACCTGCCGCTGATGGACCTCGTGTTCCGGGCCGCGCAGGTGCACCGCCGGCACAACGACCCCGCCGACATCCAGCGGGCCTCGCTCCTGTCGATCAAGACCGGCGGCTGCCCGGAGGATTGCGCCTACTGCCCGCAATCGGCCCATCACAAGGGCGCGGGCGTCGCGCGCGAGCGGCTGATGCCCGTGGAGACGGTGCTGGCCGAGGCGGCCGCCGCCAAGGCCGCCGGCGCCCAGCGCTTCTGCATGGGCGCCGCGTGGCGCCAGCCGAAGGACGGCCCGGAATTCGACGCGGTGCTCGCCATGGTGCGCGGCGTGCGCGGCCTCGGCATGGAGGCCTGCGTGACGCTCGGCATGCTCACGCCTTCGCAGGCCGGACGCCTCGCCGAGGCTGGGCTGACCTCCTACAACCACAACCTCGATACCGGCCCGGATTTCTACGAGGACATCATCTCCACCCGGACCTACGACGAGCGCCTGCAGACCCTCGCGAACGTCCGCGAGGCCGGGATCGGCGTGTGCTGCGGCGGTATCGTCGGGATGGGCGAAGGTGTCACCGACCGCGCCGCGATGCTCCAGGTTCTGTCCAACCACGCCCCCCATCCGGAAAGCGTGCCGATCAACGCCCTCGTGGCGGTGCCCGGCACCCCGCTGGAGGACCAGCCGGCGGTCGACCCGTTCGATCTGGTGCGCATGTGCGCCACGGCGCGGATCGTGATGCCGCGCTCCCGCGTGCGGCTCAGCGCCGGCCGCAAGAGCCTCACCCGCGAGGCCCAGGTGCTGTGCTTCCTCGCCGGCGCCAACTCGATCTTCTACGGCGAGCGGCTGCTCACCACCGCCAATAACGGGCAGGACGACGACGCGGCGCTGCTGGCCGATCTCGGCATCCGGGTCGGGGAGCCCGTCCGGGCCGCGGCCGAGTAGCGGCAGCGGGGCACCGTCTCGCGGGTCCGGTCCCGTCAGCCCTCCGGCAGCACGATCCGGAAGCGCGCGCCGCTCAGCCCCTCGGCCTCGCAATCGTCGAGGGTGAGGGTGCCGCCGTTGATCCCGATCAGCTCGGCGGCGATCGGCAGCCCGAGGCCCGTGCCACCGGACCGCATGGATCCCTGGAACGGCGCGAACAGGTTCTCCCGCGCGCGCGCCGGGAGACCGGGACCGTTATCGGCGACCAGGATCGTGACCCGGCCCGGTGCCGCGCGGGCGGCGACCACGCTCACGGCGGCCTCCGGCACGGCCGCCCCGTCCAGCGCCTGCACGGCATTGCGCACGAGGTTGGCCAGCGCCCGCCCGAGCTGCTCCGGATCGGCCTGCACGGAGAGATCGCCCGCCGCGACCTGGACGCTGACCGGATGCGCCGCCAGCGCGGCGAGATCCGGAAGTTCCGCGAAGACCGGTGCCAGCGGCGTGCTGGTGAGGAGCGGCGCCCGCTCGGAGACGCGCCCGTAGGCGAGGGTCGCCTCGCAGAAGCGGATCGCGCGGGCCAGCGTCCCGACGAGGCGGGGGGCCACGCGCTGCACGGTCGGATCCTCGGTCCCCTCCAGGCGGTCGCCCAGGAGCTGCGCGCCGGTCAGCAGGTTGCGCAGTTCGTGGCTGATCTTGCTGACCGCCAAGCCCAGTTCGGCGAGTCGCCGCTTCTGCCGGAGCTGATCGGCGAGGCTGCGCTGCATCCGCCCGAGCGCCCGCTCGGCCTGGCCGATCTCGTCGCTGCGGCGGGACGGCGCGATGATCCGCCCGGCATCCTCCGGATCGTCCGCGAAGGCCGTGATGCTGGTGGCGAGCCGCCGCACGGGGCGCACGATCAGCACCTGCAGCACCACGAAGACGAGACCGGCGGCGGCCGCCGCGATGATCAGCGAGGAGACCAGCAGGCGCAGCGCGTAGTCGATCATGGCGGTGCGCAGCGGCGCCTCGTCGAGCAGGATCTCGACCCGGTCGAAACCGATGCCGCCCTCCCCGACCACGCGGATCGGCTCGTGGACCGGCGCCACGAGGGTGCGCCACGCGCCCCGGATCGCCGACAGGGCGGTGACGTCGCGCAGGTCGACGGTGTCGGCGACCTGCTCGGGCATGGGCTCGATGGCGAGCAGACGCTGGGCGCCGCCGCCGCGGACGGCGATGGCGCGGGCGTTCACGCCGGCCAGGAGCCGGCTCTCGAGCGGCTCGGAGACCGGCTCGCCGGTCCGCCCGTCGAGCACCAGAGCGGCGACCTGCGCGGCCGCCAGGCGGTCGGACATCCACTCGATCCGGTAATTGGCCACCGCCGGCACGTAGGTCAGCACCTCGGCCACCACCACGAACGCGACGGTGACGAGGAACAGGCGCCCGGACAGGCCGAGGCGCGCGGTGCGCCGCTCGGGGACGTCGCGGGCCGGTGCGGGCGCCGGCGTTGCCGGTGCCGCGGCCTGATGGGACTCGAGGGACACGCCGGTCACGCTCCGCGCCGGCATCGCGGATGAGGATCGGCGGAGAGAGGATTGAGAAAGCTCGAGCCGGGTTCGGCCTTCGCGGGATACATGTTCGCAAGCCACAGATTCGCAGGCGGGAATACAGGCTCCCGGCGGCGAGCACTATACGATATCACCCTCCAAGCGGTTGCACGCGCCCTCAGACACCGAAAAACACAGCCGGTGGCGGATCGCGCGTCTCGGCGGCGCATCTCAGCCGCGTCGGGCGCGGCGGCTCAGCAGCATGCTGACCAGGGCGAAGACGGCCAGCATCGCGAGACCTGCAACCATCTTGGGCGTGACCAGGGCGCGCAGGGTCAGGGCCTGGTCGCAGCCGCCCGACCCCGTCGCGAGGCAGGCGGCCCTGGCGGCCTCGTGGGCGGCGACGACGTCCTCGATGCCCGCGCCCGTGGTGGCGTACACGACCGCGCCCGGCAGCAGCCCCAGGAACGTCGCGAGCACGAAGACCCGCATCTTCACCCCGAAGGCGGCGGGCGCGAGGTTGGTCACCCAGAACGGGAACAGCGGCAGGAGGCGGAGCACCGCGATGTAGCCGAAGGCGTCGCGGCGGAAGCCCTCGGCCAGCCCGGCCAGGCGCGTGCCGCCCATGCGCCGCAGCAGGTCGGCGCCGGGCCCGCGGCCGATCGCGAACACGATGGCCGCCCCGGTCGTGGCCGCACAGACCGCGGTGAGGGCCCCCGGCACGATGCCGAACAGGAAGCCGCAGACCATCGTGAGGATCAGCGTGGCCGGCACCGACACGACGACGGCCCCGACATAGAGGCAGTAGGCCGCGACCAGCGCGCGGAGATACCCGGCCTCGACGAAGCCGCGCAGCCAGAGGCGGGACGCGAGCAGGCGGTCGAGGCTGAGGAGTTGCGCGGCTCCCGAGACCAGGACCACCGCCGACACCGTCAGGAGCAGCGCCAGCGGGAGCCAGCGCCGCAGGCGCTTCCAGCGCCCCTCGCGGTTCTCGACGCAGCCTTCGGCGACGGGGGCGTTGCCGGTCTCGCTCACCCGGGCTTGCGCATCCGCAGGATCTTGAAGAACCCGCCCGGGAAGGTCGGCTTCAACCCCAGGACCTCGACGCCGTTGCGCCGCGCCCAGGCCTCGATCCGCGTCGCCTTGAAGTCCGACGACCAACCGATCTTCGTGCAGAGCGGCGCCACGACTTCCTCGACCCGGGCCAGAGGGCCGTCGCTCTGGCCGAAATGGTTGGCGAGGACGATGCCGCCGCCCGGGCGCACCACCCGCAGGAACTCCGACATCGCGGCCTCGGGGTCGGGCACCAGGGTGATCAGGAACTGGGCCACGACGGCGTCGAAGCTCGCGTCGGCGTAGCCGAGGTGGCAGACGTCCATCACCTGGAGGCCCTTCACGTGGGCCAGGTTCCGGCGCCGGACCTTGGCGCGGGCGCGCTTGAGCATGTCCTCGGAGAGGTCGACGCCGCAGACGAAGCTGGCCTTCGGATAGTAGCCCAGCGCCAGCCCGGTGCCGACGCCGGCCTCCAGGATCCGCGGCCCGTGCTCGGCCGCCGCCTCGACGGCGGCGCGGGCCGCGGGCTCGGTGAGCTTGTCGTAGACCACGTCGTAGACGGGGGCCCAGCGGGCATAGGCCTTGCGCATCAGGGCCGTGCTCGGCCCGGCCATCTGCGGCTCGCTCAGCATCGTTCGAAGTTTCCAGAGGTTGAGATCAGGCGGCCTCGCGGGGCCGGGCCGACAACGCGTCGACACGCCGGATGGTGCCGCCGCCCAGGACCCGGGCCCGGGGGCCGTCATCCGCGTAGATCGCGCAGGCCTGGCCCGGCGACACGCCGTCCTCGGGCTCGGCGAGCACGACCTCGGCCGCGCCGTCCGGCCCGACCGTCAGCGTTGCCGAGCGCGGCGGACGGGTCGAGCGCACGCGGACCGCCACCGGCAGGTCGCGCACGGCCGCCACCGGCCCCTCGCCGAGCCAGTTCAGGTCCGAGAGGCGGATCCGGGTCGTGGCCAGCGCCGTGCGCGGCCCGACCACAACGCGGGCCGAGTCCGGCTCCAGCCGCACGACGTAGAGCGGCTCGGGCCCGGACAGGCCCAGGCCCTTCCGCTGGCCCACCGTGTAATGCACGATCCCGTCGTGCCGGCCGAGAACCTGGCCGGCGAGGTCGACGATCTCGCCGGGCCGCGCCGCGTCGGGGCGCAGACGCGCGATCACGTCGCTGTAGCGGCCCTGCGGTACGAAGCAGATGTCCTGGCTGTCCGGCTTCTCGGCGAGCGACAGGCCGAGATCCTTCGCGAGCGCGCGGGTCTCGGTCTTCTCCATCTCGCCCAGGGGGAAGCGCAGGAAGTCCAGCTGCTCCGCCGTGGTCGCGTAGAGGAAGTAGCTCTGGTCGCGGGCGGGATCGAGGGCGCGGTAGAGCGCGCGGCCGCCGCCCGGGAGCGCCCGGCTGGCCACGTAGTGGCCGGTGGCGAGCGCGTCGGCGTCGAGGTCGCGGGCGAGGCCCAGCAGGTCGCGGAACTTCACCGTGCGGTTGCACTCGACACAGGGGATCGGCGTCTCGCCCGCGAGGTAGCTCTCGGCGAACTTCTCGATGACTTCGTCGCGGAAGCGATCCTCGTAGTCGAGGACGTAGTGCGGGATGCCGAGATGCTCCGCCGCCGCCCGGGCGTCGTGGATGTCCTGGCCGGCGCAGCACGCGCCCTTGCGGTGGCTCGCCGCGCCGTGGTCGTAGAGCTGGAGCGTGACGCCGACCACGTCGAAGCCCTGCCGCTTCAGCAGGCCCGCGACCACGGAGGAATCGACGCCGCCCGACATGGCGACGACGACGCGCGTCTCGTGGGGGGCTTTGGGAAGATCGAGGGCGTTCATCGCGAGGGTCCGCAGCCGCCGGCCCGAAAGCTCCCTGGCTGCACGGGCCGTCTATAGCGGGACTTCGCCCGGCTTTCCAGGGCAGCGGGATCGGACACTCGGCAGATCCTGCCGGGCGGGCGGCAGCTTCGATCAGGTCCGACCCGCGCGCTGCAAGCAGAGAACGATATTTTTTAGAGACTTATCCGTCCGGTACGGTGGCGCGCGCCTTGCTGCTGTGCGGCCCAGAGGAGTCCGGAATGGCGAGCGGCGCGGCGGATCGTTTGGATGTCACCACGTGGATTCCGTCCGCGCGGAACGCGCAGGCGCAGCGTTCGGGCTGGGAGGCCGCGGGCGTGGCGGCCCGCGCCGGCAATTCCGCGCAGGACCGCTTCGGCGCCGCCCTGAGCGCGGCCCAGGCCCGCGACGACGCCGCGACGGCGCGGGCCCGCGCCGCCGATCAGCGCGACGTCGCCGCCTCGGCCCGCGCCCGTCAGGCCGACCTGCGCGATCAGGCCGACGCCGCGCGGCTGGCCGGCGACCGCGCCCGGGATGCGGCGCTTCAGACCGAGGCCCGGGTCGCGGACAAGAGGGTCAGCCTCGCCAAGCCGGCGGATGCGCCGGCCTCGGCCGCGCGGGCCGAGGGACCGCCCTCCGCCGCGGGCGCGCGCGCCGAGGCTCCGAAGGCGGGCGCGGCGCGCACCGCCGAGACCGGCCGGACGGGAGCCGCCGGGCAGCAGGATTCCGAGGCCGTCGCGGCCGGGCAGGATCCGGCCGCCGAGGCGGCCGGCACCGCAGGCCCCGAGGCCGACGCGGCAGTGCCGCCGCAGAAGGCCGAGCCCGCCGCGCAGCCCGCGGCCTCGGGGCCGTCCGCCTCCCTGCTGGCCCTCATCGCCGCGCTGTCCGAGGGGGGCGGCGCGACCGGGACGGTCAAGACCGAGGCCGAGGCTGAGACGGATGCGGGTAGCGGCACGGCGCCAGCGCAGGACGGCTCGGCGGCTCTCTCCGGAACCGGCGCAACCGCGGGCCCTTCCGGCACGAACGCTCAGGGCGGCGGCCGCGCGGCCGGAACCGTACCCAGCATCGCCGGGACCGCTCCGGCATCGGCGGGCGCCGGTCACGAACCCGGCAAAGTCGGACCGGGCAGCGTCCCGGTCGACGGCCTGACGGCCGGCGGCGCGGCGGCCGCGACGTCCGATGCGGCGGCCCAGGATTTCCTCACCGCCCTGACCGACGTTGGCCAGGGCGCAGGTCCGCTTCAGACGCTGCCCGCGGCGGCGCAGGGTGGTCCGGCGCCGCCCGCGACATCCGGCCAGGCCGTGGACACGACGCGCGCCGCCCAGGAGACCGCCGCGCCGACGCAGACCGCGTCGCTCCAGACCGACCCACCCATCCCGATCGGCCAGGTGCCGATGACCATCGGCCTGAGGTCGCTGCGCGGATCCAACGAGTTCCAGATCCGGCTCGACCCGGCCGAGCTCGGGCGCATCGACGTTAAGCTGGAGATCGACAAGGCACACGGCCGCGTCATGACCCACCTCGTGGTCGACCGGCCCGAGACCCTCGCGCTGCTCCAGCGCGACGCCGGCCAGCTGCAGCAGGCGCTGACCCAGGCCGGCTTCGATCCCTCGGCCGGCGGGATCAACCTGTCGCTGCGGGGCGACGGAAGCGCCCAGAGCGGCGGCAGCGGCGGTCAGCCGGGCGATTCCCCGCGCGGGGGCGGCACGGGCTGGTCGCGCGATCAGGCGGAAGCCCCGCACGAGGTCGCCCCGATCCGCGTCCTGCGCGGCTACGGCGGCCTCGACATGAGGATCTAGGCGGTACGCGCGGCGCCCGCATCGCGGACCCACACAGACACGACGCGCATCCGGCCCCTGCGCCAGGACGCGGCACAGGAGAGATCAGCATGACGAGCGGTATATCGAGCCTGACGAGCACGACGAACACGACGGGCTCGTCCACGAGCAGCAGCGGCAACGCCACCGAGATCGCCAGCAACTTCACGCAGTTCCTGACGCTGCTGACCACGCAGCTCAAGAATCAGAACCCCCTCGACCCGATGGACACCAACCAGTTCACGCAGCAGCTGGTGCAGTTCGCCGGCGTCGAGCAGCAGCTCAAGACCAACGACCGCCTCGACAGCATCCTGAGCGCCTCGCAATCGGCGAGCTCGGCCTCGGCCACGAGCTACATCGGGAAGACCGTGTCGGCCGACGGCAGCGCCTCGCAGCTGTCCGGCGGCTCCGCCTCCTGGACGCTGAACCCGGCCCGGGCCGCCTCGAAGGCGGTGATCACGGTCCTGGACTCGAAGAGCAACGTCGTGGCCACGCAGACCACCGCGCTCAATGCCGGCAGCCAGACCTACACGTGGAACGGCAAGACCTCGGCCGGCCTGACCGCGCCCGGCGGGAATTACTCGATCAAGGTGGCGGCCACGGATGCCACCGGCTCGAGCGTTTCGGTCGATACGAGCCTCACGGGCACGGTCGACGAGGTCGATCTCAGCGGAACGTCGCCGGTGCTGGTGATCGGTTCGCAGCGCGTGCCGCTGTCCAGCGTCCAGACCATCGGGTTGTCCACAAGTGGCACTTAACGAATCACATCCGAGTGACTCGCTTCAACATCTCTTAAGCGGGCACAAGTACCTTCAATGCTCGACAGGTCAGTCGAGTGTAGAGCGTATCATGACCGAACCGAGCCGCCCGAGAGTGAAGTACGTGATCGGGCCCGACGGCAGCCCCCTGACGATCGCGGACCTTCCGCCCCCGAGCACCCGTCGCTGGGTGATCCGGCGCAAGGCCGAGGTCGTGGCCGCGGTGCGCGGCGGCCTCCTCAGCCTGGAGGAGGCGTGCAAGCGCTACACGCTGACCACAGAGGAATTCCTCAGCTGGCAGTTCTCCATCGACCAGCACGGCCTCGCCGGCCTGCGGACGACCCGGATCCAGCACTACCGTCACTGATCCGCGGCGCCCGTGCCGGGCGCCCCTATCCCGGGACGCCGCCGGCGCTTCCGGGTCTCATCGAGGCCGCGGGTGCCGGACCCGGCGCCTCGGCGACTCTGGTCGAGGGACCCGCTTCGCGGCCCCGGACCGACGCGAAGGCCACCCGCCCGCAGCGACGACCTCAGACGGCGCCGAGGGGCTGGCCCGCTCGAATCCGAGGACTCACGAAGCCGCGTCCGGACCCCGGGCGCGGCTTCGGTCGTTCCGGCGCCCGCATCCGAGCCCGTGGGACGCCTCCGCATTAACGACCCGCTAACCACGACCTGGGCAATTTCTGCCGAGCGGGCCGCCGGGGTCCGCCAGCGTTAGAGTGCAGCGAATCCTCCCGTGAAGCCGGTTCTCGATCTCGTCACGAAGTTCGGACCGGCCCGAATCGCCGCCATGGCGGCGGTGACGCTGACGCTAATCGGCTTCTTCGCCTTCATCATCCTGCGGGTCTCGCGCCCCGACATGGGCGTGCTGTTTTCCGACCTGTCGATGCAGGACTCGGCCTCCGTGGTCCGGGAGCTGGACAGCCGCGGCATCCGCTACGAGACGCGGGGCGATGCCGGGCAGACGATCCTGGCCCCCCGCCCGGACCTCGCCAAGCTGCGCATGGACCTCGCCGGCAAGGGCCTGCCGACCCAGGGCGGCGTCGGCTACGAGATCTTCGACAAGGGCGACGCGTTCTCGTCCACCAACTTCGTTCAGAACGTGAACCATCTGCGCGCCCTGGAGGGCGAACTGGCGCGCTCGATCCGGGCGATCGGGCGGGTCCAGGCGGCCCGCGTCCATCTCGTGCTGCCGGAGCGCCGCCTGTTCGAGCGGGACCGGGAGAGCCCGAGCGCGGCGATCGTGCTGAAGCTGATGGGCGATCTCGATTCCGGGCAGGTCCGGGCGATCCGCCATCTCGTGGCCTCCGCGGTGGAGGGCCTCAAGCCCGAACGGATCTCGATCGTCGATGAGCGCGGCCGGCTTCTGGCCGACGGCGCCCGGGACGCCGCGGCCGACGTCGCCGGCGGGTTCGAGGACCGGCAGGTCGGCCTCGAACGGCGCCTGCGCGGCCAGATCGAGGACGTCGTCGCCGGAATCGTCGGCCCGGGCCGGGCCCGCGTCCAGGTCAACGCGGAACTGGACCTCAACCGGGTCGAGAGCCGCTCCGAGACTTTCGATCCCGAGAGCCGGGTCGTGCGCTCCGCCCAGACCCGCACCGAATCGGCGGTCACCGGCAATGCCGAGGGACAGGTCAGCGTCGGCAACGAGTTGCCCGGCGCCAATGGCGGCGACAAGACGCCGACGCCCAAGGACGCGACCAACAAGAACGAGGAAACCACCAACTACGAGATCTCGCGGGTCACCAAGACCGAGATCGCCGAGAGCGGCCGGATCAAGCGCCTGTCGGTCGCCGTGGTGCTCGACGGCGTCTACGCCACCGCCCCCGACGGCAAGCAGACTTACAGCCCGCGCACGCCCGCCGAGATCGAGAGGATCACCGCGCTGGTGCGCGGCGCCGTCGGCTTCGACAAGGCCCGCGGCGACCAGATCGAGGTGGTGAACCTGCGCTTCGCGGAGGCGCCGAGCGTGCCGCAATTCACCGAGCCCACGCTGATCCAGTCGCTGCTCGCCCCCACCAAGGAGGACGTGCTGCGCATGGCCGAGCTCGCCGTCCTGGCGCTGCTGACGCTCATCGTCCTGCTCACGGTGGTCCGCCCCCTGGTGCGCCAGGTGCTCGCGCCGGTCCCAGAGGCCCCGGTCCTGACGGCGTCCGGAATGGCGCTCCCCGGCGACGCCGCCGCGGTCGCGGGTCCGGGCCAGACCGTGACGGTCATCGACCGCGACAACCCGACCGCGCGGCTGATGGAGTTCGCCAAGATCAACGGCCAGGTCCAGGCCGAGACGGTCCAGCGCGTGGTCGACATGGTCCGGGCGAGCCCGTCCGAGACCGTCGAGGTGCTGCGCACCTGGATCCAGGAAGAGTGAAGCGTAGGGCGTCGAGGGCGACACGATGGCGGCAGGTGCGGCACTGGGTCTGGCGAACACGCTGGCGACGGCGGGCGGCGATTCGTTCGCGTCGATGCCCGGGCCGCAGCGCGCCGCCGCGCTCCTGCTGATGCTCGGGGAGGAGGAAGGCGCTCCGATCTGGCAGATGCTCGAGGAGGAGGAGATCAAGAAGGTCAGCGCCGCCATGGTCCAGCTCGGCACGCTGGAGGCGCAGACCGTCGAGAAGCTCATCATCGAGTTCGTGACCAAGCTCGGCAACAGCGGCGGCATCTCGTCGAACTTCGAGCGGACCGAGGCGCTGCTCCTCAAGATCTTCCCCAGCGATCAGGTCTCGCTGATCATGGCGGAGATCAAGGGCGCGTCGGGCAAGCGCGTCTGGGCCTCGATCGCCCAGGTCGACCCGGAGATCCTCGCATCGTTCCTGCGCAACGAGTACCCGCAGACCGTGGCGGTGGTGCTGTCGCGGGTGCGCGCCGACTACGCCGCGAAGGTGCTCACCATCCTGCCGGAGGACTTCGCCATCGACGTCCTCAACCGGATGCTGCGCATGGAGACGGTGCAGAAGGAGGCGCTGCGCCACATCGAGGAGACGCTGCGGGTCGAGTTCGTGTCGACTATCGCCCAGACCCAGCGCCGCGACGCCCACGAGATGATGGCCGACGTGTTCAACGCCTTCGACCGGCAGACGGAGGGCCGCTTCCTCGCCGCCCTCGACCAGGCGAACCGCGGCTCGGCCAAGCGGATCCGCGAGCTGATGTTCACCTTCGAGGACCTGCTGAAACTCGATCCGGGCAGCGTCCAGACCCTGCTGCGCAGCATCGACAACGAGACCCTGTGCCGCGCGCTCAAGGGCGCCAACGAGCCGACCCGCGGCTTCTTCCTGAGGCAGATGTCGACCCGCGCGGCCAAGAACCTCACGGACGAGATGGCCTCGCTCGGGCCGGTCCGCCTCAAGGAGGTGGATGAGGCGCAGGCCAAGATGACCGAGATCGCCAAGGACCTCGCCGAGAAGGGCGAGATCATGATCGCCAAGAATAGCGCCGAGGAGGAGCTGGTCTATTGAGCGCCCAATCCGCCCGGAGCGCGAAGCCGTTCCTGTTCGAGACCGACTTCCGCAGCGGCCGCCCCAGCGCCGAGGCCCTGCGCGCCGCCGAGACCGCGGCCCGCTCCGAGGCCGAGGCCCATGCCCGCGGCATGCAGGAGGGCCGGGTCCAGGCCGAGGCGCAGGTCCAGGGCCGGCTCGCCGACGCCATGACCCGCCTGGCGCTCGCCGCCGCGGGCCTGATCGCCCAGGCCGACGCGCGCGACGCCGAGCGCGAGGCGCAGGCGGTCGAGGTGGCGATGCTGATCGCCCGCAAGGTCGCGGGCGACGCCCTCGACGCCGCCCCGCTCGCCGGCATCGGCGAGGCGGCCCGGACGGCGCTCCAGCACCTGCGCGGCGTGCCGCACTTGGTGGTGCGGGTGCACGACGGCTTGGTCGAGGAGGCCGAGACCCTGGTGAAGCGCCTCGCGCGCGAGCGCGGCTACGAGGGCCGGCTCGTGGTGCTGGGCGACCCCGACATGGCGGCGGGCGACGCCCGCATCGAGTGGGCGGACGGCGGCATCGTGCGGGAGCGCGCCCGCATCGAGGCGGCGGTGCTCGACGCCCTCGGCCTGCCGACGGGCCCGTGAGGAGATCCTGATGTCCGACGATTTCAGCCTGCCCCAGCTCGGTGAGCACGACACCGACTACGCCGCGGGCTCGATCCGCGACGCGCCCACCACCCCGAAGACCGCGGCCGACCTGGAGCAGCTCTTCGACGTGCCCGTGATGGTCTCGGCGGTGCTCGGCTCCGCCCGGATGCCGATCGGCGACCTGCTCCGGCTCGCGCCCGGCGCGGTGCTCGAACTCGACCGAAAGGTCGGCGAGGCGATCGACGTGTTCGTCAACAACCGGCTGGTGGCCCGCGGCGAGGTCGTCCTCGTCGAGGACCGGCTCGGCGTGACGATGACCGAGATCGTCAAGGGTGAGTGAATTTCAGCCGCGGACGCCGATGTGCTGTCCGCGCGCGGGTTTTGAGAGGGACGAACCATGCGGCTCCTGATGATCGGGCGGCTCAACGGCGAGCTGATCACCGCCTCGAAGATCGCGATGCAGCGCGGCGCCGCCGTCACGCAGGCCGACGCCGTGCCGCAGGGCCTCACCGTCCTGCGCGCGCGGGGCGCCGACCTCATCATGATCGACGTGGGTCTGCCGATCCGCGACCTCGTCACCGCGCTGGAGGGAGAGCGGATCCGCACGCCGGTGGTCGCCTGCGGCGTCTCGGCGGACGCCTCGGCCGCCGTGGCGGCGATCCGGGCCGGCGCCAAGGAGTACATCCCGCTCCCGCCCGATCCCGAGATGATCGCGGCGGTGCTGGAAGCGGTCGCCACCGACCGCGCCGCCTTCGTCTGGCGCGATCCGTCCATGGAGCGGGTGGTCAAGCTCGCCGAGCAGGTCGCCCGCTCCGAGGCCTCGGTGCTGATCACCGGCGAGAGCGGCACCGGCAAGGAGGTGCTGGCCCGGCACGTTCACCAGAAGTCCAATCGGGCGGGCAAGCCCTTCGTCTCGGTGAACTGCGCGGCGATCCCCGAGGCCCTGCTCGAATCCGAGCTGTTCGGCCACGAGAAGGGCGCGTTCACCGGCGCGGTCGCCCGGCGCATCGGCCGGTTCGAGGAGGCCAACGGCGGCACGCTGCTCCTCGACGAGATCTCCGAGATGGACGTGCGCCTGCAGGCCAAGCTGCTGCGGGCGCTTCAGGAGCGGGTGATCGACCGGGTCGGCGGCACCGCCCCGGTGCGGGTCGACATCCGCGTGCTGGCCACCTCGAACCGCAACCTCGCCGAGGAGGTCCGCAAGGGCACGTTCCGGGAGGACCTGCTCTACCGGCTCAACGTCGTCGGCCTGCGGCTCCCGCCGCTGCGCGAGCGCCCGGCCGACATCCTCGAACTCGCCACCCACTTCGCCCGGAAATACGCCGCGGTGAACGGAATGCCGGTCCGGCCGCTCTCCGCGGAGGCCCGGGCGCTCGTGCTGCGGAACCCGTGGCGCGGCAACGTGCGCGAGTTGGAGAACACCCTGCACCGGGCGGTGTTGCTCGCCTCGGGCGACGCGATCGGCCCGGAGGCGATCCTGTCGCCCGAGGGCGAGACCTTCGCGGTCGAGGGGCCGGCCGCGCGCGCCGCCCAGGTCGCCGAGGCCGCCACCCGCGGGCTGGTGGGCCGGACCGTGGCGCAGGTCGAGTGCGACCTGATCCTCGACACGCTGGACCACTGCCTCGGTAACCGGACCCACGCGGCCAAGATCCTCGGCATCTCGATCCGGACCCTGCGCAACAAGCTCAACGAGTACGTGTCGGCGGGCCTGGACGTGGCCGAGCCCGGCAGCGTCCGGGCGAGCGTCGCCTGCGGCTGACGCGCATCCACGGAGCGGCCCCGGCGCGGACGCGCCGGACGACGGCGAACGTCACGGATGTGAAGGGCCGGGCGTACCCGTGCCGTGACGGGGGCGGACCGGCGGTGACGCCCTAGCGCCGCCCGCTCTGGGCCGCCTTGTGGGCTTCGGCCTGGGCCGCGAAAGCCGCGTCGAGCTTGCGCAGGGATTCGTAGCGGGCGACGTCGCCCTCGACGTCGCGGATCGTCTCCTCGACGAGGTGGCGCTGGAGGGCGACCCGCGGGTCGTCCGGCGGGAACGCCTCCCGCTCCTGCAGCCGGAGCACGGCCTGCCGCACGACCGTGTAGACCGCCTCGCGCTCCTCACGGGTCATCGACGGCTGGATCGCCTTCGCGACGAGATCGGAGAAATCCGACATGGACCGTTAGACTTCGCTCATCCAGGTGCGCCCGGTTGGCCGGGCCGCCTCCCTCTACAGATCGCGCGGCCCGGGATCCAGATCCCGGGAGCTGCGGATGCCGCTACATCCTCTGGTCGCGGATGCCGGCGATCAGCAGCGCGGACGAGCTCCAGATCACCAGGAAGCAGAAGAACGACACCAGGAGGGAGTGGCCCCGCTCGGGATAGAGGCTGTCGGTCGGCAGGACCGGCGGCACGAACGTGGCCAGGAAGATGTGCTGCTTGCTCGCCGAGATGCGCGCCCGGTCGAGCAGGCTGTGGGCCGATTCCTCCAGCTTCTCGGCGATGGTCCGCTCGACCAGCAGGCCCTCGTACTGGAGCAGCGCCTCGGTCATGTTCTGGCCGCCGGCGGCGGCGTTGGCGCTCGTCAGCTCGTCCTGGAGCGACTTCATCTGCTGGTCGATGGCCGCGATGTTGGCCACCAGCGTCTGGATCGAGCGCGAGCGCTCGTCGAGGCTGGAGCCGCGCAGGACCTGCAGGTCGTTCTCGGCCTTGAGCTTGTCCTTCCGCAGCAGGGTCAGCGTGGTCAGCGTGCCCTCGGCGGTCTTGATCGGATCGATCACACCCCACTGATTGCGGAATGCCTGCAGCGCCACGTGCGCCTTGCGCAGCCGGTCCTGGGCGACCTTCGCGTCGGCCTCGGCCTGGGCGACCATGTCGGCCTGGGCGCGCTTGGAGATGTCGTTGATCAGCGCCTCGGAGCGCGACACCACCGCCTGGGCGATGGTCAGGGCGTCCTCCGGCGTGAAGGCGCGCACGGACAGGCGGATCACGCCCGAGATCGAGTCGATATGCGCCTCGACGTGCTTGCGCCAGTATTTGGTCAGGTCCTCGATCGGATCACTGGGGTCGAAGCGGGCCCAGAAATCCGCCTCGGACCGCGAGAACATCTTGGAGATGCCGATACTCTTCTCCAGCGCCTCGACCAGCGTCTGGCTGTTGATGTAGTCGCGGACGATGAAGCTGTCCTGGCTGTTGTGCTTCTGGATGAGGTTCGTGTACTGGCCGAGCGAGATGTTCTCCATCGGCTCGACGTTGCCGCGGACCGCGAACTGGGCTTCCGCGACGTACTGATTGGACGCGAACGCGAACAGGTACAGGCCGACAACCAGGGTCGGCAGGAGCACGAACAGGCCGACGCGGCGGATGATCCGCGCGCCGTAGGTCGAGGTGTCCTCCTCGCGGGGACGCAGGCCCGGCAGACGGCTCCAGTCGAGGCGCTGCCGCACGGTCGCCACGAGGGCCCGGGCGGTCCGCTTCTCCGGCACCGGCCGGATCGTCTCCGCGCTGCGCCGCAGCTCCGTCATGGTCGGAGCGGCGAACGTCACGATCTCGCCTTCGCGCGTGTCGTCCTTGACGTCGTCGAAGCTCATCCGCTCTTTGTTCCTGGGTCTGCGCCGGTTCCGCTGCTGCGGCGCCGGCCGAGGGGCGGCCCGTGCGCGGTTACCGGAATCCCGTTCTTTTAGGCCCTTTTTATGGCGCCCAGCCCGCCCGCCGCCCGGCTGCTGCACCGCGGCGACGGGCGCCGTAGCCCGGGGTCAGTATCGCGTCCTACAGTCTCCGAATGATGACAGAACCGCGTGCCGCGGCCCCGGATGGCTCCCCTGATGGCTGCCCGACCGGCCGCACGGCCAAGACCAAACTCTCCGAGATCGTCGTCGTCTGCTCGAAATGCGCGAAGCGGCAGGGCCTGCGCGGGCGGGACCTCCGCGCGGCGCTGAAGAAGGCCGGGAAGCGGGCCGCCCGCGACGGCGGCGGCGGCGGACGCCGGCAGAAGTTGTGCATCGTGGAATCGGGCTGCCTCGGCCCCTGTCCGAAGCGCGCCGTGGCGGTCGCGACCGGCGCGAGCCTGGCCGAGGGCCGGGTCGTCCTGCTCGATCCCGCCGCCGGGCCCGCCGAGGCGCTCGCCGCGGTGCTCAATCCCGTCCTGCCGCGTCGCAGGGTCCCCGAATTCGGCCCCAATACCGCTCTAGCGGCGATACCACCCGACGAATCGCCGCCGGTCCGCTGACCGGCACAACCTGGAGCGCGCTCTTGCCCGCCTCTCGACGCGAGGCCCGCACACCGTGACCGGCGACCCTGTTTCCCGGAAGCGGCGGGCGGCCCACGCCGTGCTGCGTCGCCTGCCGCTGTTCGGCACCCTGATCGGCCTCGGCCTCGCCGTCTGGCTCGTGGCGACCAACGATCTCGCCGCGGTGGCCGCGGCCTTCGGACGGATCGGCGTGGCGGGCTTCGCCGGCGTCACGCTGGTGCGGATCGTGGTGATCCTGCTCTGCGGACTCGCCTGGGCGCGCATTCTCGACGGGCTGGCGCCCGCGACGACTTCGGCCTGCATGATCCTGCGCTTCGTCCGGGAAGGCATCAACGTGCTGCTGCCCGTGGCCTCGGTGGGCGGCGACGTGCTGGGCGCCCGCCTCCTCACCTTCTGGGGCGTCGCCGGCTCCCTGGCGGCCGCCTCCGTGCTGGCCGACATGCTGTTTCAGGTGGGAACGCTCGCCCTGTTCGCGGGCCTCGGCGCCGGCCTCCTGAGCCGGGTCGAAGGCGCCGAGGCGGCCGCCCTCGCCAGCTGGACGCTGCGGACGCTCGTCGTGGCCGGGCTGGCGGTGGCGGCCTTCTTCGCCTTCCAGCGGACCGGCATCGTGCGAGTGCTCGAGGATCGCCTCGCCGCCCTCGGCCGGCGCTTCGTGCGCGACGCCGAGGCGCGCCCCGAGCCGAACCGCCGGATCCAGGGCGCCCTCGACACGGTCTGGGCTCCGGGCCGCCGGGGACACCTCGCTCAATCGTTCGCGCTCCACGCCCTGGCCTGGCTGCTCGGCACGGTCGAGGTCGCGGTCGTCCTCGCCTGCATCGGCGTGGACCATGTCGGCTGGGCCGACATTCTCGTGATCGAGGCGCTGAGCCAGGCGATCAAGGCCGCCGCCTTCGTGGTCCCGAGCGGGCTCGGCGTCCAGGAGGGCGGACTGGTGCTGGTCTGCGGCCTGTTCGGCATCGATGCGGGAACCGCCCTCGCCCTGTCGCTCGCGCGCCGCGTGCCCGACGTGGTGCTCGGCCTGCCGGCCCTGCTCGTCTGGCAGAATCTCGAGGCCCGCCGCGCCGGCGTTCGCCCGGCCACACCCACCTGCGACCGTCCGTGACCCGAGACCTTCCCGTGCCGACACGCCCGATGCGCCAGGTCCCGAAGCTGCGCCTGCCGCCGGTCGCGCTCGCCGCACTGGTCGCGCTGGCCGGCGGAGTGCTCGCGGCCGGTCCGGCCCTCGCGCAGAGCGTCACCCTCGATCTCGGTGCCGGCGGCACCACCGAGCGCGCCCTCCAGCTCGTGGCGCTGATCACCGTCCTGGCGGTGGCCCCCTCGGTGCTGGTGATGGCCACGGCCTTCACCCGCATCGTCGTCGTGCTGTCGATCCTGCGGTCGGCGCTGGGCACCCAGACGGCGCCGCCGACAGCGGTGCTCGTCAGCCTCGCGCTGTTCCTGACCGCCTTCGTGATGGCCCCGACCGGCCGCGCCGCCTACAGCGCCGGTATCGAGCCGCTGATCGCCGGCCGGATCACGCAGGCGCAGGCGTTCGAGCGCGCCTCGGCGCCGTTCAAGACCTTCATGCTGCGCAACGTCCGCGAGAAGGACCTGAAGCTGTTCCTCGACCTCGCCAAGGTGCCGACGCCGAAGGGCCCCGAGGATGTCGGCCTGGAGATCGTCACGCCGGCCTTCATGATCTCGGAGCTGCGCCGCGCCTTCGAGATCGGCTTCCTGCTGTTCATCCCGTTCCTGATCATCGACCTCGTGGTCGCCTCGGTGCTGATGGCGGTCGGCATGATGATGGTCCCGCCGGCCACGGTCGCGCTGCCGTTCAAGCTGATCTTCTTCGTGCTGGTCGACGGCTGGACCCTGGTGGCCGGCTCCCTGGTCCAGAGCTACGGCGGCTGACGGCGGCCGTGCCGGGCCGTCATCCGGCGCGGGACGTCGCGTCGACGATCCGGACCGCCGCGAAGCCCTCCGCGCGCGACGGCGGCTCGAACAGACGGTCGACGGAGCGGATGCTCTCCTCGGGAACCTGTCGGTCGGCGGCGCGCCGCCGGTTCCCCTCGAGGGCGACCGCGAGCGGCGCGCGGATCCAGACCGCCTCCGCGGCGACGCCGCAGGCTCTCGCGATGGCGAGGATCGGCGCACGGTGCCGCCGGCCGGGCAAGGCGGCGTCGAAGTAGACGCGGCCGAGCCGGGGCCGCTGCCGGGCGATCCATGTCGATTTGCCGGCCCCCTGCAGCCCGCACACGACCACGAGCCGCTCGACCGAGTCCGCGGCGAGCGCCGCGCGCAGCGCCGCGAGGGCCAGCCGCCACGCCTCGGCGTTCCGTTCGGGCGTCCAGACGCGGCCGCGCTCGGTCTCGAGGAAGGCGTCCGGGTCGATGACGACCGCCGCGCTCACCCGGGCGGCGCACCGGGTGTCCCGGCGCTGCTCTGCTGCTGTCCGCCCTGGGCACCGGCGGCGGGCGCCTCGCCGCCCGCACCCGGCGCCTCGGGTCGACCGCGCGCGGGCGCGGCGGCATCCGGATAGCGCTTGCGATACTCGGCGAGGAAGGCCGACAGCGTCTGGACCTTCGTGGCGCGCGCCGCGATGTCCCGGAAGCCCGGTGCCCGGGTCGGGTCGGTGCCGGTCAGGAGCGCGAAGGTGCGGGCGTCCGGGCTCGCCGCCATCCCCTCCGAGAATTTCGCCTTCAGCCGCTCCAGGCCCACGGCCTCGTGCGCGAGATCGTAGGCGATCGCGGCGCGCACGATGTCGGCGCGCGCCTGATCGTCCAGCGGCTGGCCGGACTGCCACGTATCGCCCAGCAGGGCCTCGTGGGCCTCCCCGGCCTCGCGCCAGCGGCGCGCGCCCCAGTAAATGTCGGCGCGCAGACGCTCGATATCCGGACCGCTCTCGTCCTCGATCGTTTCCAGCGCGAGGTCGGTGCGGGTCAGGTCCGACAGGGCCCTGGCGCGGACCAGCCCGCGGGCGCGCTTGAGTTCGCCCGGAAGCTCGGGCAGCTCGGTGGCGTCGAGGACCTTCAGGGCCTCCATCGGCTTGTCGTCCATCAGCCGGACCGTCGCGAGCCGCGCCGCCACCGCGGATCGCGCCGGGCCGGTGAGGCGGTTGTCGAT
Organism: Methylobacterium sp. D54C; assembly: GCF_053345595.1. NCBI lineage: Bacteria > Pseudomonadati > Pseudomonadota > Alphaproteobacteria > Hyphomicrobiales > Methylobacteriaceae > Methylobacterium > Methylobacterium sp. D54C. Next base: position 261,135 of record NZ_JBKFAK010000002.1, on the reverse strand, counting down.
CTGGTACTGCAGCAGGTCGGCGGCCGAATCGAGGAGGTCGAGGGTCACGAGGCGGTCGGCCAGACGGCGCACCACCTCGTCGCCGCGCCGCCCGATCGGGCTCAGCTCACGGAAATCGAAGAAGAGCGACACGGCCTCGATCCCGGAGAGCTTGTCGCCCTTGTCGGTGAGGTAGAGGTTCTCGAAGGCCGTCTGCGCGTCCCGCGCCAGGGCCGCGGTCGCGGGGGCGTTCGGCGCGAAGACGTTGGCCCGGCGCACCACTGTGAAAGCGTCGCGCCACCGGCCGGCGGCGAGATAGAGGCGGGCGAGACCGGCGGTGATGCCGTCCTCGACCGGGCCGCCGTGCCAGGTCAGGGCGAGCCGCTCCAGCCGCTCGATGGCGGCGTCGGGCGCGAGCTTGCCGGAGGCCTGCGCCAGGAGCGCGCCCCTGAGCGCGGCCTCGACCGCGACCGGACGGACGGCCGAGTTGTCGAGGCGCGCGTAGGCGTCCAGGGCCGCCTCGGTCTGGCCGGTCGCCTCGGCCACGCGGGCGCGAACCATCGCCAGCCGGTCACGGATCCAGGGCGGCAGGTCGCGCTCCGCCTCGGCGCGCGCGGCGGCGGTCTCGGCATCGCCGTTCTCGATCGCCGATTCGGCGGCCCGGGCCCGGATCGTCTGCGCGACGTCCGCGGGATAGCCGTCGGCCAGCGGCAGCACCTTGAGGAAGCCCGTTTCCGCCGTCTTCCAGTCGCCGGCCCCGGCCGAGGCCATCGCGCGCCACAGGGCGGCCTCGCGATCGTCGCTCAGGAGCGGGACGCTGAGGGCCTTCAGCGCCTCCGCGCTCCGGCCGATCCGGACCAGGGCGATGCCCCGCAGGACGGCAGTATCGCGCTGGATGGCCAGGAGCGGATCGTCGGCGGCCGCGATCTCCAGTGCGGTGAGGCCCTCGTAATCGAGGCCGTTGGCGAGATCCGCGCGGGCCAGCGCCAAGCGGGCCGGACCGCGCTCGGTCGGCGTCGCCGCGACGGCCGCGTCGAAGAGTCCGCGCAGGGTCGCGCGGACATTCCCCATCCTGGCGCGCTCCCAGGGCTCCTTCGCGATCGCGAGGGCCCCCGCGTCGACGAGCGCCACGTCCGGCTTGCGCGCCGCCATGGACGCGGCGAGCCCGCCCTCGCGGCCGATCGAGACCCCGTCGAGTTCGGGCCGCACCGCCAGATCGTCGGCGCCGGCGAGCACCGCGAGGCCGTGCCGGCTCGGCAGGATCTCGAAATCGACGAAGCGACGGTTCTTCGGATTGCCGACGGGGCGCTGCGCGGCCGACGTGACCACCGCGATCCGCTCATCGTCGAGGGCGAGCCACGTCGCCGATCCGGGATGCGGCAGCGTCAGGGTGACGGCGATGCGGCCGGACGGATCGGGCTTGCGTACGGGATCGATCGTGTCGCTCGGACTGAGCGCACTGCCCGCCGAGAGTTCCCAGGCCACGCCGGTCCCGGTGGTGACGGCGTTGAGATCGACGAGCCGACCCGGCGGAACCGGGAACCGCACGACCGTGAGCGGCCCCGTCCGGGCGGGTGCGCCCATCGGCGCGAGGCCCTGGCTCGACGGCGGGACGACCACCGGCTCGCCGGTCTCGAAGGCCAGCGTCGCGATCCCGCCGCGCTCGAACAGGACCGCCGGCGGGAGGGTCTGAAACGGGAAGAGCAAGCCTCCGCCGGCCCGGCGCGTCGGCGGCGGCTCGGGGGAGCGCGGCGCGACCGCCGGCGCAGTGACTGGCGCAGCGACGGGCGCCGTGACTGGCACAGTGACTGGCGCACTGGCCTGGGCCGGGCGCGGCGCGACCGGCAGCGGCGGCGCCTGCTTCGCGGCGGCGGGACCCGGCACGTCGACGGCGGTCGCGGCCGGCTCCAGAGGCTTGGGGCGGACCACGTCCACGTACATGGCGCCGTCCTCGCGCTCGGTGCCGATCCTGAACCCGTCCTCGGGCGTGATCAGCAGACTCGCCGAGTTCGCGTCGGTCTCCGTCGCCAGCTTGGCGATTCCGGGGCGCGGACGGCCGCGGGTGCCGCTCGGATCGATCGTCCAGGCACCGATCACCCGCACGCGCGTCACGGGTCCCTCGGCGGTCACCGTGGAGACGGCCTCCGCGGGGAGGCGCAGCGACAGCCGCGTCAGGGTCGGAAGCAGCGCGAGCTCGAGCGACAGCGCCCGGCGCACCGGCTCCGGCGTGCGCGCCCTGAGCGCCTCCTCGGCCGCCCGGGCCCGGCGGGCGAGGTCGGCAATCACCTCGGCCGGCAGCGGCGGCATGAGGCCGGACCAACCCTCCGGAAGCAGGTCCACGAACACGCGCTCGCCGGCCGACTGGACGTTGGCCCGGTAAGGGCGCTGCAGGGCGAGGCGGAGCCCCGTGCCGTCGGGATCGCGGCGGACGCTGGCGATGAAGGCCGGCATCTCGTCCGTGAGGTGCTCGGGCCCGGGCGCCACCCGCTCGCCGTAGCTCAAGAGCAGGACGCCGCCGGCGAGCTTCGCCTTGACCGCGACCGGCTTGTCGAAGGTGAGCACGATCCGGCCGTAGCCGCCGGCCCCGGTGCCGACCTCGCTGCCCTTGGTGCTGACGAGCCGCGCGGCCAGCGCGGGCGCGATCCCTGCCAGAAGGGCGAGCAGCGCCAGCGCCGCGGTCAGCACCCGCGCGCCGCGTCCTCGACCGTTCCGGGGTCGCCCGCCCACCGATCCCATCGCCTCGCCGATCCGAACCCGGCGCGCGGCACCCGAGGGACCGCGGCGCGCGGCGCCACTTCTCGGCGGGATCCTGCTCGACCGCGGCTAACGCTGGCTTAACCGTAACCGGAAAAGGCCGCGGGCCGCCGCGCGGCTCAGCCGCCGAGGGCGACGGCGCGATCGAAGGCCTGCGAGAAGCCCGTTAGGGGCACCGTGACGGTGGCCGGCTCGGTCCCGCCCGCCTTCTCGCCGGTCACGGTGAGGGCCTTGGCGGTGCGCATGCCGTCGAGGGCGAGCGTCGGGAAGCTGATCGCCACGATGCAGCCCTCGGCGCTGCAGGTCGTGTAGGGGGCGCCCTTGCCGAGGGTCTGCTCGTCGAGCTTGAAGGTCACGCCCGGCTCGATGGCGAGCCCGAAGGGCATCAGCACGATCCCCTCGGCCCGGCCGTTCGCGGGCGTCTGCAGTTCGAAGCCGAACTTGCGCCGGCCGGTCCGCGAATCGCCCTGGGACTGGGCCACGATGCAGGTGACCTTGTCGCTCGGGCGCGTGCAGGTCATCGTCCAGTCGCCGTAGCTCTCGCTGACGGTGCTGGCGCCGGCGGGCCACACGGCGTGCGCCGCAGCGGCCGCCGGCGTCGCGGCCTCCTCGGGCTTCGCCGCCTCGGTAGGCTTGGCCGCCTTGTGGGGAGCCGGCTTCGGCCGCGGCTTGGGCTTCGGCTTCGCGGGCGCCTCGGCGGCCGGAGCGGCGTCGGGTTCGGCATCCTGCGCGCGCGCCGCCAGGTTCGGGACCGCCGCAAGCGACGTCGCGATCAGGCTGAGACGCAGAAGCGCACGAAATGTCGACATGGAATCACGATCCCCCGGAGAGCCATTGGGCGGCAATGCCGCCTAATGCCCAAGCCGGGGCGACGCAATCGCCGGAGGCGGCGCCGGTGGGTTGCGCGCGTCTCAGAGAGGATTCGGGCCACCGATCGAGCGCGCGAGCGCGCAGCGGCGGGCGAAGGCACTCTCCGCGCCGACGCGCAGTGTGCGGGCGACCGCGAAGACGAGGGTCAGGAAGCCGGGATCGCGATCGGCGGTCTCGACGGCAGGGCCGGGGATCCGGGCGGTGATGAGCGCGAGCATGACGGACTCCAGGTGCGAGATCCCGGGCGTTTCGTCGCTCCCCAACTCTGCGGCCCTCTGCGCGGCCTTGCTGCATTGCAATATGAGGCCCGCGCCAAGGGACTGCCACTGAGCAGATGATGGGGTACGCATGCGCTGGATTCATACTTCGCGCGACGTTTCGGTGAGGGCGCGTTAACGAAGGGTAATGGGGGCGCGGTTGACCGGCGACGGGCAAGCCGCCATTGAGCGCGTTTCAGGCGACTCGGGCCCTGGACCGCACCGGCACCGCTCCGGCGGCGCGGGCCTGTCGCCGCACTGTCACACGCGCGCCATAACCCGCCCGCGAGCAGATGAGCGGACGCGCCCGGCGTCCGCCAGACGAGGATATCCCGCATGACCGACCAGCCGACCCATCACCCGATCCATGGCCGGATCACCGGCCCCATCGTGATGATCGGCTTCGGCTCGATCGGCCGCGGCACCCTCCCGCTCATCGAGCGCCACTTCGAGTACGACCGCGCCCGCTTCACCGTGATCGACCCGGTCGACACGCATCGGTCCCTCGCCGAGAAGCACGGATTGCGCTTCGAGAAGGTGGCCCTGACGCCGGAGAACTACCGCGACGTGCTCACCCCGCTCCTCACCGAGGGCGGCGGCCAGGGCTTCTGCGTCAACCTGTCGGTCGACACCTCCTCGCGCGCCATCATGGAGCTCTGCCGCGAGCTCGGCGCCCTCTACATCGACACCGTGGCCGAGCCCTGGCCGGGCTTCTACTTCGACAAGACCAAGAGCCAGGGCGACCGCACCAACTACGCGCTCCGCGAGAACATCCTCGACGCCCGCGCGCAGAAGCCCGGCGGCACCACGGCCGTGTCGTGCTGCGGCGCCAATCCCGGCATGGTCTCGTGGTTCGTCAAGCAGGCGCTCCTGAACATCGCCCAGGATACCGGCCTGCAGCGGCCCGAGCCAAAGACCAAGGCCGAGTGGGCCGCCCTGATGAAGGATCTGGGCGTGAAGGGCGTCCACATCGCCGAGCGGGACACGCAGCGCGCCAAGAATCCGAAGCCGCGGGGCGTCTTCGTGAACACGTGGTCGGTCGAGGGCTTCGTCTCCGAGGGCAACCAGCCGGCCGAGCTCGGCTGGGGGACGCACGAGACCTGGAAGCCCGCCAACGCCCGCGAGCAGGAGAAGGGGTCGCGCTGCGCGATCTACCTGCTGCAGCCGGGCGCCGACACGCGGGTGCGCACCTGGGTGCCGACCGCCGGGTCGCAGTTCGGCTTCCTCGTCACCCACAACGAGGCGATCTCCATCTCCGACTACTACACGGTGCGCGAGGGCGATAAGCCGGTCTTCCGGCCGACCTGCCACTACGCCTACCACCCGGCCGACGACGCCGTGCTGTCGCTCCACGAGATGTTCGGCAAGGCGGCCCAGGTGCAGGAGCAGCACCACATCCTCGACGAGACCGAGATCGTCGACGGCATCGACGAGCTCGGCGTGCTCGTCTACGGCCACGCGAAGAACGCCTACTGGTACGGCTCGCAGCTCTCCATCGAGGAGACCCGCCGGGTCGCCCCCTACCAGAACGCCACCGGCCTGCAGGTGACCTCGGCGGTGCTCGCCGGCATGGTCTGGGCCCTGGAGAATCCGGAGGCCGGCATCGTCGAGGCCGACGAGATGGACTTCCGCCGCTGCCTGGAGGTCCAGACCCCGTATCTCGGCCCGGTCGTGGGCGTGTACACGGACTGGACGCCGCTCACCGACCGCCCGGGCCTGTTCCCGGAGGACATCGACACCAGTGATCCCTGGCAGTTCCGCAACGTGCTGGTGCACGGCTGAGGCTTCCGCCGCGCCCCGTCAGTCGGGGCGCGAATCCGCGCCGGATCGGCGGCGCCGTCCTGAACGCACGAACGGGGCCTCCGAGATGCGACGATCTCGGAGGCCCCGTTCGTACGTCCCCCCGCCCGGCCCCGCGGCCTATGCCAGGGATGACACCGGCCCGGAGAGTTTCAGCCGGCTCGGCTACTCGGCCTGCCGCCGCGTCACGAGGGTGCGGCCCGGCTCGACCTCGTTCTTGTCCTGGTACAGCGGCACGATCGCGCGCAGCCAGCCGCGGACCTCGCGGCCGCCGTAATTGCGCTCGACCACGTCGTGCGTGAGGTAGGCCTGCAGGTTCACGGGCCCAAAATTGTAGCCGACGAGACCGCCCACCGCGATCTGGCCCTGCGGACGGTAGCTCGCCACGCCGGTAGGAAGGTCCGTCGACCCGAAGGCCACCGCGCCGATCTGCCAGGAACCGAATTTCTTCGTCATGGTCAGGTCGAGGTTCATGTAGTCCGGATAGAGGGTGCCACTGGGCGAGCGCGTGTCGAGGAAGACGCCGTAGAGCAGGTTCGCCGTGAGGTTCCAGCCCTGGCCGGTGTAGCTCAGCGCGAAGCGGTGGGTCAGCGAGGCCGACTGCGTCAGGAATCGCGTCTGGATCGGCAGGTAGCCGCCGAACAGGTAGCTGAAGCCGACGTCGCCGCCGAGGTCCCAGGCGAGCTGGGCCGCCAGCAGCTGCTGCCCGACGCCACTCTGATAGGGCGCGCCCTGGCTGCTCGCCGCCGCGACCGGCTGGGTGAAGAAGAACTGCAGGCGCGCACCGGCGACATCCCAGGGCGTCGCCCACGCGAAGGTCGGCAGGTTGACGTTGGTCGACGAGTCGCGCGGGAGCGTGCCGCGCACGCCGAAGCTCGACAGGTTCACGAAATACAGGCCGACCGGCAGCTGGTCGCCCACCGGCAGGCCGACCGTCTGTCCCGGCTGCGCCGCGGACGCCGCCCGCGCGGTCGTGGCCGTCGACGCGGCGGCGATCGGGGCCGAGACGGCGAGAGCCGCCGCCGCGACCCAACGTGACGTCAGGCTAAATCCGGCCATGAAAACCCCGAACCTGAGCCCCGTCATTCGGGGCCGATCAGGGTTTGACGGGCGTTCACTCCGACAGCATCCCGCCGTTACGGCCAAGCCGTGCGCGATCGCACGGCGTCGACAGACCGTTCTCTTGGCGGGAGGACTAAATCACGGATCCTCGACTTCGACGACGAAGTCGCCGCGGTAGGTCGTGCCCTCCACCGGGTTCGAGATCCAGCGGCAACGGCCGATGCGCAGGTCGTGGCCGGCGTGGAAATGCCCGGAGATCCACAGCTCCGGCCGCTCGACCTCCGCGAGGTCGTCGAGGGCCGTACTGGCGTAGAAGGCCGGCACCCACCAGGGGACGCCGGGCGCGTCCCGGAAGCGGTCGGCCGCGAGCGGGCTCGCCGGGTGATGGGTCACCACCACGGTCGGTCCGTCGTGCGGGGTCCGGAGCGCCGCGTGCAGGGCCGCCCGCTCGATCCGGTGTTCCGCCATCGCGTCCGCCGGCTGCCAGGGGCTGCCGTCGGCCTTGCGGATCGAGCCGAGATACTCCCGCGAGCCCGTCACCGGGTCGGTCATGCGCGACGCCGCGTAGGCCACCGGATCGTCGGGCCGGTTCGGCGCGTCCGGTGCGAGCCAGCGCCCCGCGAGGGTCCAGTCGCTCCACAGGGTGGTGCCGACGAAGCGGACACCGTCGATGACGCAGCTCCGCGCGTGCTGGAGCAGATGAATCCGCGCGCCGAGCCGGTTGAGGCGACCGACCTCGGCCTCGAGGGCGGCGATCAGCTCCGGCGCGGTCCGCCGGTCCCCGGTCGGCGCGTAGCGCTCGTGGTTGCCCGGCACCAGCACGATCGGCCGTCTCTGCGCGAGGTGCAGCAGCGCCGCGAGCCCCCGCTCGGGATGTCCCTCGTGGAGGTCGCCCGGGCAGGCGAGCAGGTCGAACGGCTCCGCGGGCGGCGCGATCCGGTCGAGGCGGCGCCGCTCCAGGTGCAGGTCCGAGATGGGGAAGATGCGCATGATGGTCGCTGCCGTGTCGCCGCTCGGGACCGCTACCGCGCGGCTCTGCGCTCGGCCGCGGCGGCCTTGAGGATGTCGGCGGCCGAGTCGGCGTTGAGGATCGCGATCCCGGCCGCCACCACGAGGTCGGGCCAGGGGGACGGGTGGAGGGCCGTCACCAGGCCGGCGGCGATGATCGCCAGGTTGGCGACGGCGTCGTTGCGCGCCGAGAGGTAGGCCGCCCGGGTCAGGCTGCCCGAGCCGGAGCGGTGCCGGGCGAGCATGAGCGCGCAGGTGAGGTTCACGGCGAGCGCGCCGAGCCCCGCGAGGGTCAGGGGCAGTGCCGCGGGGGCGGTGAAATCTGCGATCTTGCCGTAGGCCGCCCAGGCCCCCGCCAGCGCCGGCAGGAGCAGGATCCCCGCCATGGCGGTCCCGAGGCGGGCGCGGTTGCGCGCGCTCCAGCCGAGACCCGCGAAGATCAGCAGGTTGATCGCCGCGTCCTCGAGGAAATCGAGGCTGTCGGCGATCAGCGCCACCGAGCCGATGGCGAGCGCCACCGCGATCTCGATGCCGAAATAGCCGAGGTTGAGCGCCGCCACGCGGGCGACGACCGGGCGGAGGGCGGGCGGCGCGGGCCGGGGCGCATCATCGGCGATCACGGGACGCCTCTTCGCCGACGCGCGCGGCGCTGTCGAGCGGCCGTTGAGAAAAGCCTGTCCGCGGCTCAAGAAAGTTCGACGCCGTTACGCCTTTGTCCGGGTGGATTCGCCGCCTGGATCGTGCGACGCCGTTGCCGGAGCCGGCTGCACGAGACGAATGACCGGCCGGAACCGGAGGTCTGCCGCGTCATGCTGCCCGAACTGCGCGTGCTCTATTTCGAGGATCTCGAGGTCGGCCTGTCGGAGACCCTCTCGAAGACCATCGCCTCCTCGGACGTGGTGGGCTTCGCCGAGATCACCGGCGACCGCAACCCGATCCACCTGTCCGAGCACTTCGCCGCGCGCACGCCGTTCGGCACCCGCATCGCCCACGGCCTCTACACGGCCGGGCTGATCTCGGCGGTGCTCGGCACCCGCCTGCCGGGGCCCGGCGCCGTCTACATCTCCCAGACCCTGAACTTCCGCGCCCCGGTGCGGATCGGCGACGTCGTCGACGTCACCGTGACGGTGGCCGAACTCATGCCCGAGCGGCGGCGCGCGCGCCTCGCCTGCAAGTGCTCGGTGGGCGGTGAGACAGTCCTCGACGGCGAGGCCCTGGTGAAGGTGCCGACCAAGGCTGAGGCCGACCCGCTGGCGAACCGCTCCGACCGGTCCCAGGGCTGAGGTGACTCCGGTCCCGGAGCTCCTCGCCGACCCGGACGATCCCCGCCTCGAGCCCTACACCCGGATGCGCGAGCGCGACCTCGTGGGCCGCGCCGGGCGCTTCATCGTCGAGGGCGAGGTGACCCTGCGGCTGCTCCTCGGGCGCCGCAGCCGCTTCCGCGCCGAATCGATCCTCCTCGCGCCTGAGCGCTGGCCCGGACTCGCCGCCGACGTCGCCGCCGCCGCGGAGCCGCCGCCCGTGTTCGGCGCCTCGAAGGCGGTGATGAGCGCCGTGACGGGCTTCCCGATCCACCGCGGGGTCCTCGCGGTCGGCCTGCGCGGGCCGGAGCCCGGCGCGGCCGACCTCGTACCGCCGCCGCCCGCCCCCGCCCTCGTGGTCGGCCTCGCGGGCCTGACCAATCACGACAATGTCGGCGCCGCCTTCCGCAACGCGGCGGCCTTCGGGGCCGACGCCGTGCTCCTCGACGGGGCGAGCTGCGACCCGCTCTACCGCAAGAGCATCCGCGTCTCCACAGGGGCCGCCCTGATCCAGCCTTTCGCGCGGCTGCCGGAAGGGCAGGACTGGCTGCGGCTCGCCGAAACCCTCGATCTCCAGCCGCTGGCCTTCAGCCCGGGGGCGACCGAGACTCTGGACACGCTCGACGTCCCGGCGCGCGCGCTCCTGATCCTCGGCACCGAGGGACCCGGCCTCGATGCGGCGACGCTGGCCCGGGCGCGTCCGATCCGGATCCCGATGGCCGCCGGCTTCGACTCGCTCAACGTCGCCACCGCGGCGGGCGTCGCCCTCTACACCATCGCGCGCGGCCAGGGGCGCCTCGGCAGGCCGTGAACGCGCCGCGACGACAGCTCCCTCCGCCCGGGCCGGCCGTTTCCTGAACTCAGTATTCTCCGCGCGGACGCCGCCGAACAGGGCCGGCGCACAATCGTCCGCCTGCAACACATGGACATCTCGACGCCACGCGCGGGTGTGCGCAAGCTGAGATCTCAAGACCGTCACGACGCCGCGCCGGATCGCATGTCGAGTCTCCCGACGCTTCACTTCAACACCGATCCCCTCGAACCCGCGCAGGCCTTCGCGGCCTGGCGCGATCTGATGGCACCCATCGTTCGGATCGAGCAGATCAAAGGGGCTCCGGTGCCGCGCGGGAACCTGTCCTGCACGGTCCTGGGGGACATCCTCGCCAGCCGGATGGTCTTCTCGGCCCAGCACATGGTCCGCGATCGCCGCCACGCCGCGGCGACGCCGGATCACTTCACGTTCATGCTCTACGTGTCGGGTGGCCTGTCCGGGGACGTCGCGGGCAGCCCGGTGGTGCAGCAGCGCAACCGGATCATGGCCGCCAATATGGGCCGGGAACTCGATGCCCGCGGGGTGAGCTCCAGCGCGATCGGGCTGACCATCCCGCGGCGCCTGCTGGCCGACTGCGCGGTCGAGCGGATCCCGATCTTCCTCGACAGGGAGCGGAACCGTCTGCTCGTCGCCCGGCTGCACGCCCTGTACCGCCGGCTGCCGACGGCTGCCGCCGACGACGAGCCGGCAATCGCGGGTGAGTTGACCGGTTTCGTCCGCCGCCTGTTCGATCCGTCCGCGGCCTCGGACGTGCTGCAGGGCCCGGAATTGGATGCCGGCTTCGTCGCCCTCGTCGAGCGCCTGATGGATCTCCACCTGGCCTCGCCCGACCTCTCGCCGGACCGGCTCGCCGACGGGGCGGGCGTCTCGCGGACCGTGCTGTACCGCGCTTTCCAGAACGTCGGCGGCGTCATGCACCGCGTCTGGGAGAAACGGTTGGAGGCGATCCGGATCGCCCTGGAGGATCCGCTCGAGACGCGGGCGCTTGCGCGCCTGGCGAGCGAGCACGGCTTCAAGGATCCCGCACACCTGAGCCGCGCCTTCCGCACTCGTTTCGGGGTGACGCCGCGGGAATGGCGCCAGACGCGGAGGCCCCACGGCACCCGGACGTTCGAGCAGACGCCCGCCCAGGCCCACGCCTGGTACGAGCGTCTGGGCCAGCGCTGAGGCGCCCGCTCCACCGAGGACGGCCCGACACGCGATCCGGCGCTGGCGAGGCCGCCGGCGAGGCCACGGGCGGCCCGCGACGCGGCTCGCCTCGAGAAACCTTGCGGATGTGTATCCACGGTATGATCGTATACAGCGTTGTGCGCGCGACAAACGGCTGCAATTGCCGCGCGATGATGCGAAGCTAGCTTGGCTGCACGGGGTATCGGGATTCTGTGAGGAGTCGGGGACGTTGCTTCAGTCTGGGGATGGGTTGCGGGCGCTGACCGGACGCCGGGTGGCCGTGGTCGGGGCCGGACCGGGCGGACTGGCCGCCGCCCTGCTGCTCGCGCGGGCCGGGATCCACGTCACCATCTTCGAGAAGGACCCGCAGGTCGGGGGTCGGACGAAGACCGTCGAGGCTCCCGGCGGTTACCGATTCGATATCGGCCCGACGTTCTTCCTCTATCCACAGATTCTTGCGGATATTTTCGCGAGCTGCGGCGAGCGGCTGGAAGATCATGTCAAGCTCGAGCGGCTCGACCCGCAGTACCACCTCGTGTTCGAGGGCGCGGAGGGGATCTCGGGAACGATCCGCGCGACCGGCGACGTCGAGCGCCTGGAGCGCGAGATCGCCCGCCTCGCGCCGGACGACGCCAAGAACGTCAAGGCCTTCTTCTCCGAGAACCGGACCAAGCTGAACTACTTCAAGCCGGTCCTGGAACAGGCCTTCCACACCCTGCGCAGCATGGCGAGCCCGGCCATGCTGGCCGCCCTGCCCTACCTGCATCCGGGCCGGAGCGTGGACCGAGACCTCAAGCGCCACTTCGCCGACCCGCGGGTGCGCCTCGCCTTCTCGTTCCAGACCAAGTATCTCGGCATGTCGCCGTTCCGGTGCCCGAGCCTGTTCACCATCCTGTCGTTCCTCGAATACGAGCACGGGGTCTATCACCCGGTGGGCGGCTGCGGCGCCGTCTCCGAGGCGATGGCGGGCTTGGCCGGTCGCATGGGCGTGGACCTCCGGCTCAACAGCAACGTCGAGGAGGTGCTGTTCGACGGCAAGCGCGCCACCGGCTTGGTAGCGGACGGCGAGACTTTCAACGCCGACGCGGTGCTGATCAACGGTGACTTCGCGAAGGTCGTGCGCGCCCTCGTCCCGGAGCGGCACCGGCCGCGCTGGCGCGACGCCAAGATCCGGAAGGCTCGGCTCTCCTGCTCGACCTTCATGCTGTATCTCGGCCTCGAGGGGAAAATGCCCGACAGCCTCGGGCATCATACGATCCTCCTGGCCGACGGCTATGAGAAGAACATCCGCGAGATCACGGAGGGCACGCTGCCGATGCAGCCGTCCCTGTACGTGCAGCACGCGGGCTACACGGATGGCGGGATGGCGCCGCCCGGACACACAGCCCTCTACGTGCTGGTGCCGGTGCCCAACCTGAAGGCGGGGATCGACTGGGCGGCGATGCGGGAGACCTACCGCGCCCTGGTCCTGGAACGGCTGAAGCTCCTCGGAATCGACGATCTCGAGTCCCGCATCCGCTACGAGCGGATCATCGACCCGACCCAGTGGGAGGAGGATTTCGCCGTCCACGAGGGCGCCACCTTCAACCTCGCCCACGATCTGATGCAGATGCTGTATTTCCGGCCGCACAATCGTTTCGGACCGGGGCTCTACATCGTCGGTGGCGGCACCCATCCGGGCTCGGGCCTGCCGGTGATCTACGAAGGAGCCCGCATCTCGGCCCGGCTGCTGATCGAGGAGCTTGCCGGTGCCCGCGCCGCCGCCGCGGCCGGCATCCCCGACACCGCCCCGCTGGCCACCTCCAGCGAGGCCTCGTGAGCGCGGCGACCGACCGGAGCCTTCTCCGGAGGCCGAGAGGACGCGTGACGGTTGCCGTGGCCGCCTGGTTCTGCGCCGCGGCCGTGCCGGCATGGGCCGCCGCCGTCCAGGTCGAGGTCGACGGCATCGAGCCCGGGGGCGGCCAGGTGCGCGTCGCGCTCTGTCAGGGCGGTCTCTCGGAGACGTCGTGTCTCAGGGGGGACGACGCGCCGGCAACCACTGACCGGGCGCGGTTCACCTTCCGGGATGTCCCGCCGGGAACCTACGCGGTGGCGGCCTACCAGGACGCCAACGGCAACGGGCGCCTCGACCGCACCGGCCTCGGCCTGCCGCTCGAGCCCTACGGCTTCTCGGGGGCCGTCGGGCGGCGGGCGCGACCCGACTTCGCCGAGGCGGCCTTCGCCCTCCGGGAGCCCGGCGCCGCCGTACGGGTGCGCCTCGGCCGTGCCCTGCCGGGTCGGTGAACCGATGGACGCCCCCCTCGTCCGCCTCGCGGGCGTCGGCCTCGACCTCCGCGGCCGACGGGTGCTGGATCAGGTCGATCTCGACCTCGGCACTGGCGACACCTTGGCGCTGCTCGGACCGAACGGAGCCGGTAAGTCCTCGCTGATGCGCCTCGTGGCGGGGCGCCTCGCCCCGAGTGCGGGATCGGTGCGCGTGGCTGGAGCGGACCCGTACCGCGCGGGACAGGCCCGACGCGCCATCGGATGGGTGCCGCAGGAGATCGCCCTCTACCCGCGGCTGACGGTGTCGGAAAATCTCGGCGTGTTCGGGCAGCTGGCGGGGGTTTCCCGCCGCGACCGGAAGGCGGCCGTGGAGGCCGCCCTGGCCATGGCCGACATCGGCGACGTGGCTCGGCGCCCGGTCGGCGTCCTGTCGGGCGGGTACCGGCGCCGGGTGAACATCGCCGCGAGCCTGATGAACCGGCCCCGGCTGGTGCTCCTCGACGAGCCGACCAGCGGCGTCGACCTCGCCGCGCGGGCCGCGATCCACGCGGTGCTCGACCGCCTGAAGGCCGCCGGCACTGCGATCCTGATTGCCACCCACGATTTCGCCGAGGCGGAACGCCTCGCCTCCCGGGTAGCGTTCCTGGCCCAGGGCCGGGTCGTGCGTGCCGGCCGTCTCGCCGACCTGCTCGCGCAGTTGCGCACGGGCGCGCCCGAGCGGGAGCTGAGCCTCACCGGCCCGGTGACGGGACAGGCCGAGGGCGTGCTGCGCCGGGCCGGCTTCGTGCCCGCCGAGGCTGGCGGCCTCGTCTGGCGGTCGGTCGAACGGGCCGGCCTCGACGGCGCGGCACTGCTCGGCGCCCTGCGCGCCCAGAACGTTCCGGTGGCCGAGATCCGGGTGCGGGCTCCGCGGCTGGAGACGCTCTACCTCGACGCCCTCCGCCCGCGGGAACTGACGGATCCCGAGGCCACCCCGCTCCGGGTCGGGGCCGCCGGATGATCGCTGCCGCCTTCCGGGTTATGCTCCTGACCCTCCTGCGCGACCGGGCCGCGCTGGTGATGGCTTTCGTGCTGCCGACCGTGATCTTCTCGATCTTCGCGGCGATCTTCTCCGGTGCGATCGGCGACCGGATCCGCATCCATCTCGGCTTGGCCGACCTCGTCCACACCGCGGCGACACAGCGCCTCGCCGACGCGCTCGCGGCCGATCCCTCGCTCCGGGTGACGCGGCTGCCCTCGACCGACATCGACGCCGTGGCGCAGGCGGTGCGTGCCGGCGAGGTCGACGTGGCGCTGGTCCTGCGTGGAGACCTGATCGCCGCCCCTGCTGAGGCCGCGCCCGGTTCCGCGGACCAGCCGGTGGTGCTGGTCGAGAACCCCGCCAAGGCGCTGGCGACACCGATCGCCCTCGGCCAGCTCCAGCGGGTCCTGAACGAGGCGCTGCCCGACGTGGTCCTGTCGCGGGTCGTCGCCGACGTCGAGCGTACGGGCAAGATCGGTCCAGACGAGCGCCGGTTCCTCGACGAGGCCTTCGCCGAGCAGCGTGCCAAGAAGGAACCGTTCAGCTTCGCCTCCCTGGTGGAGCGCCGCAGCACCGCGTCCGGGACCGCCAATGCCCGGGTGAGCTACTACGCCGGCGCGATCACCGCGGTGTTCCTGCTCTTCGCCGCCATGCAGGGCGCCATGTCCCTGGTCGAGGAGCGCGAGACGGGCCTCACAGAGCGGCTGATGGCCGGGCCGGGTGGATTGCCCGTCGTGGTGCTCGGAAAGTTCGCCTTCCTGACGCTGCAGGGGCTCGTCCAGGCCGGACTGATCTTCCTGGCCGCCGCGCTTCTCTACGGCGTCGAGATCGGTCCGCACTGGCCGTCCTTCCTGGCCGCCTGCCTGCTGGTCTCCGCGATGGCGGCCGGTCTGGCGCTCGCGGCCTGCGCGCTCGCGGCCTCGCGCCAGCAGGCGCATCTCGCCTCGACCTTCGGGGTGCTGCTGCTCTCGGCGGTCGGAGGCTCGATGGTCCCGCGGTTCCTGATGCCGCCCTGGCTGCAGCAGGCCGGATGGCTCACCCCGAACGCCTGGGCGATCGAGGCCTACCAGAACGCCCTGGGCGAGGGCTTCTCCGCCGCGGCCCCGGCCCTGGGCGTCCTGGCGGCGCTGACCCTGGCCGGTCTCGCGTTCGCCCTCGCGTTGGCGGCGCGGCGGACGGCCTAGGTCCCGGCGTGCCGATCCGGACGGCGCTACTCCACGTAGACGCCGGCACCGACCAGCGCTTCCACGCCGGCCACGCGCGTCGCGCAGACGTAGCTCCATTTCACGCTCGGCGCCGACTGGCCGGGCTTCGGGAACATGTAGTCGACCCATCCGGACCCGAACCGCGTGACGGCGTCGATGAAATCGTGGTGGAACTGCTTCCCGTCGGCGTCGCGCTCGTGGAGCAGGTCGTGGCCCTCGCGGTTCGGATGGGCGGCGTTGAAGAGGACGATCCCCCGCAGGTCGACGACGAACAGGTAGACGTCCCCGTATCGCCAGGTGCTTCCCTTGCGCCGGAACGCGTCGAACGCCCGCGCGCCCTCGGCCTCCAGCATGTCGGCCGCCCTGTTGACCAGGGCCTCGATCTCGGCCGCCTGGTGCAACGGCGGGGGTGCTCGCCGGGCGGTGGCCGGGATGGCCAACCCCAGGACGAGCAGCACGATCCCGACCAGCAGGGTCCTCGACAGGCCGTCGCACCGCCGCGTCGCCGGCAGCCGGGGATCTGCACGCCTCGCGTGGCTCGCCCGATCCTCCGGGGAAGCCTTAGGAATGCGCCTCGATGCCATGGCCCGCGTACCCGCCGCGCCGCCGGAGGAAGAGCAGCCAGTTCCGCTTCCGCGGAGGGGACGGAGGTGGGGACGAGCCGACCGCGTTGGGCAGGGCCAGGAACGCCAGCCGCCTGCGGTGCCGCTCGATGATGCGGTCGAGGTTCCGCAGCGCCGCGAGGCCCTGGTTCGCCATCAGGCAGTGCCCCTCGCAGGCACCTCTCCGGTCCAGGTCGGCAACGATGTTCTCCGCGTGAGCGAGGATATCCCGGCCTTCCGCGCAGTAGAGCTCCACCTCGGCGAGATCTGGCATCCTGTCCTCCGCGCTGATCGTTCCTCGGAGTCCGAGACGGAAGGGGTAAACCCGGCCTCGCGGGACGCATCACCCGTTTGGAGGAGTCGGGCCCGATTTCAGCGCCCGCCTCCCGCGACGATCCGCGCCGTTCCTGCGACGCGGTGCGCACCGACATAGAGGCGCCTCCGCTACGGCCGCGCTCCCCGGTATCCCGCATGCTCCGCCTGCTCATCGCCGACGGCAACGATCGCGCCGCCCGCGACCGCCACGTCGCGGCCACCGGACGAACCTCGGCCGAGTCCTACGCGGCGGTGGTGCGGGACCTCGCGCCGGGCTCCGTCTGCCGGCACGTCAACGCCGCCGACGCCGACGCGGCCCTGCCGGCGGGTCTCGCGGAGTTCGATGGCCTGATCTTCACCGGCTCGACCCTCAAGGTCTCGGAGGGCACGCCGGCCGTGAACCGGCAGCTCGACCTGATGCGCGCGGCCTTCGAGGCCGGGCGCGCGGTCTTCGGCTCGTGCTGGGGCGTGCAGGTCGCCGCCACGGTGGCGGGCGGGCGCGCCGCCGAGAACCCCCGCGGGCCGGAATACGGCTTCGCCCGGGCGATCACCCCGACCGAGGAGGGCCGGACTCACCCGCTGCTCGCCGGACGGCCGGCGACCTGGGACGCCCCGGCGATCCACTCCGACGCCGTCCTAGAGCCGCCCCCGGGCGCCCGCGTGCTCGCCGGCAACCGCGTTCTCGGCATCCAGGCCCTCGAGATCCGCCGGGATCGCGGCTGGTTCTGGGGGACGCAGTATCATCCCGAGCTCGACCTCGACGAGTTGGCCGCGATGCTGCGCCTCTGCGACACCGCTATCGTCGAGGCGGGACTCGCCGAGAACTCGCGGGCCGTGGCCGCCTATGCCGACGAAGTCGCGACGCTCCAGGGCCACGACCCGGAGACCGCGCGTCGCCTGGCCTGGCGTCACGGCGTCGGGCCCGAGGTGCTGGAGGCCGGGCTCCGCCGGCGGGAGATCGGGAACTTCCTGGCGCGCCTGTCCACAGGCGAGCGCCGCCACTAGGCGACCGCGACCGGGTGGCGCGTTGACCCGCCCGGCCCCAGGTCTAGCTTCGCTCTGCGGGCCACGCCTTCCTCGGCCCGGGGAGCCAGCCAGCAGGATGAGCCAGGATTCCACGGTCGCCGTCATCGGCAGCGGGCTCGGCGGACTCGCGGCCGCGTGCGTCGCCGCCGCGCGGGGCCACCGCGTGACGGTCTACGACAAGAACGGCTGGCTCGGCGGCAAGGCGGCGGTGCTCCACGAGGGCGGCTTCCGCTTCGACATGGGCCCGACCATCCTGACCGTTCCCCGGGTGCTGGAGCGGATCTTCGCGGAGGCCGGCCGCTCGGTCCACGACTACATGGACCTGCGCCGCCTCGACCCGCAGTGGCGCTGCTTCTTCGACGACGGAACCCACATCGACCTAATGCAGGACGTCGAGCGGATGGCCGGCGACATGGAGCGCTTCGCTCCCGGCACCGGCGAGGGCTACAAGAAGTTCCTCTCGATCTCCGAGCATCTGCACGGCGTCTCCGAGAAATTCTTCTTCTGGAAGCCCGTCGAGGACCTGTTCGACACGATCAACATCCGCGCCAACATGAACCCGGGCACGCTGCGCGACGTGCTGTCGCTGCGCATGCACGCCTCGGTGGCCTCGACGATCCGCGGCAAGGTCAAGGACGCGCGGCTCGCGCAGATGCTCGACCACTTCGTGCAGTATGTCGGCTCCTCGCCCTACGGCGCGCCGGCGGTGCTCTGCGCCATCGCCCACATGCAGACGGCCGACGGCGTCTGGTACCCGATGGGCGGCACCCGCGCCGTCGCCGAGGGACTGGCGAAGCTCGCCCAGGAACTCGGCGCCACGTGCAAGACCGACACCGAGGTGACCGGGATCGAGACCGCCAACGGCGCGGTCCGGGGCGTGCGGACGGCCGCGGGGGTCACGCCCTACGACGCGGTGATCTCCAACATGGACTCGGTGCGCACCTACCGCGAGCTCGTGGGCGGCGAGGCCGCCAAGGCCTACGCCAAGAAGAACCCCGAGCCGGCCTGCTCGGGCGTGGTGCTCTATCTCGGCCTGAACAGGCGCTACGAGCACCTGAACCACCACGATTTCGTCTTCTCCCGCGACCCGGAGGAGGAGTTCGACTACATCTACAACAAGGGCGAGCCGGCCCCGGACCCGACCGCCTATCTGGCAGCTCCCTCCTCCACCGATCCGAGCGTGGCGCCCGAGGGCGGCGAGGCGCTCTACGTCCTCGTGCACACGCCGTATCTGCGGCCGCACCACGACTGGCGCCCGGACGGGCCGCTGTTCCAGAACTACCGCCGCACGATCCTCGACAAGCTCAAGCGCACCGCCGGCATGCCGGACCTCGAAGAGCGTATCGTCGTCGAGCGCCACCTCACGCCGCAGGACATCCACGAGCGCTACAAGGTCCTGAACGGCGCGATCTACGGCCTCGCCTCCCACGGGCGGGTTATGGGGGCGTTCAAGCCCGGCAACCGGTCGCGGCAGGTGCGCGGCCTCTACCTCGCGGGCGGCGCCGCCCATCCGGGGCCCGGCATGCCGATGGTGATGATGTCGGGCTGGATCGCCGCCGACGCGCATGACCAGGACGCGCGCGGCGCCCTGCGCGCCTCGGCGTGACCGCGACGCCGCCATCTCCGCCCCCCGCCGCGGGGGGTGCGAGAGGCGCGCGCGGCGCCCCCCTGCCCCCGGTCTCGCCCCGGATCCGCGCCTTCATGGTGGCGTGGTTCGAGCGCTACCTGCACCGCCACCTCGACGCCCTGCGGCTGCCCCTCTGGAGCGCGCCGCCTGACGCGAACCATCCCGGCGCGATCGTGGTCTACTGCAACCATCCGGCCTGGTGGGACGCCGCGCTGATCATCGTGCTGGGCGGCCGGCTCTATCCGGAGCGGGCGAGCCGCGCGCCGTTCGACGCCGCGATGCTGGCACGCTACCGCATCTTCGAGCGGATCGGCGCCTTCGGCGTCGACCTCGACAGCCCGCGCGGGGCGGCGCAGTTCCTGGCAGCCGCACGGTCGATCCTCGGAGCCCCCGACGGCATGCTCTGGATCACCGCGCAGGGCCGCTTCGCCGATGCCCGCGCGCGGCCGCTGGCCCTCCGTCCCGGCGTCGCGCGGCTCGCCGAGATCGCCCCCGACGCGCTCTTCGTCCCGCTCGCCGTCGAGTACACCTTCTGGGACGAGCGCGGCGCGGGAGCCTTCGCGGCCTTCGGGCCGGGGATCGCCGGATCCGAACTCGCCGCGCTCCCGCGCGATCAGCGCCTCGCGCGCCTGGAATCCGAACTGACCCGAACCCTCGACCGCCTGAGCGCCGACGTGATCAGCCGGGAGCCCGGACGCTTCCGCACGCTGGTTTCCGGCCGGAAGGGCGTCGGCGGCCTCTACGACCTGTGGCGGCGCCTGTCGGCCCGCCTCTCCGGCCGCCGGTTCGATCCGGCGCACCGCGCCGCGGGCGGTCAGGATCGCGCCGGATGAGACCGCCCGCGCGCGCCAGATCCCGCCCGATCCCCTATCGTGGCGCGCTCCCCTGCCGGCGCAGACGATGACCGACTCGATCCTCACGGCCCTGGCGTACCTCTGCCTCGCCACCGCCCTCCTGCCGGCCATCCTGGCGGCGGTGAATCTCGCGGTCCTGCGCCGGCCCGTGGTGGAGACCGGGGCCGGCCTCGTCTCGATCCTGATCCCGGCGCGCAACGAGGCCGGCAACATCGACGCCACCGTGCGGGCGGCGCTCGCCAGCGTCGCGGTCCCGGTGGAGGTGATCGTCGGCGACGACCATTCCACCGACGCGACCGCCGAGATCGTGCGCGCCGTCGGCGACCCGCGCCTGCGTCTCGTCCCGGTGCCGGCCCTGCCCGACGGATGGACGGGCAAGAACCACGCCTGCAGCCACATGGCCGGGCTCGCCCGCGGCGATCACCTGCTGTTCATCGACGCCGATGTGCGCCTCGAGGCCGTGGCAGCCGCCGCCCTCGCGGCGCAGGCTCGCCGCACCGGCGCGGCCCTCGTCAGCGGCGTGCCCCGGCAGCGGACCGACACGGTCGGCGAGATGCTGACGGTGCCGATGATCGACTTCCTGCTCCTCGGCTTCCTGCCCGTGCCGCTGATGCGCCGCCTGTCCGACCCGTCGCTCGGCGCGGCCTGCGGTCAACTGATCCTGATGGATCGGGGGGCCTACGCGGCCACCGGTGGCCACGGCGCGATCCGCACCTCCCTGCACGACGGAGTCCGCCTGCCCCGCTTGTTCCGGGCCGCGGGCTACCGGACGGATCTCGTGGCCGCCGCCGCGCTGGCCACCTGCCGGATGTACGACGGCTTCGCCCAGGCCTGGGCCGGCTTCTCCAAGAACGCCCACGAGGGCATGGCCACGCCCCGCGCCCTTCCGATCTGGACCTTGCTCCTCGGCTGCGGCCAGATCCTGCCGCCGCTCCTCGTCCTGGCCGGTCTGCTCGGGCTGCTGCCGGCCTCCGCCCTGACCCCGGCCGCCCTGGCCCTCGGCCTGTCCCTGGCGACCCGAACGGCCGTCACCGTCGCGGTCCGGGCCCCGTGGGCGACGATCCCGCTCCACCCCGCGGCGGTCGCGGTGGCCCTGGCGATCCAGTGGAACGTGCTCCTGCGCCGCGAACGGGCCGGCGCGGCGACCTGGAAGGGCCGCAGCTATCCGGTGAGCGGCGGCTGACCCGCACGGGCCGGCGGAACGAGCGTCGCCGGCCCGCGCCGTGCTTCACGGCTGGGACGGCTGGCACGGATCGGTGGAGCGGGCCTTTCCGACCTGCGGCTTCAGCGAGACGATGAGCTGCACGTTCGGCACGTCGCCGACCTGTCGGGTCAGGTGTCCGACATGGCCCTCAGGCCCCTGCGGTGTCGATCCCATATCGGCGTTGAATTCCACCTCGCCGGGGCCCTGCTCCAGCACCGACCCGTCCGTAGCCTCCACGGACCAGCGGCCCGACAGGGTGATCACCCATTGGGGACCCGGCGCCGTGTGCCACGTGCCGACATAGCCGACCGGCAGGACCGCGTACTTGATCGACGTCACCTCACCCGGCGGAAAGCCGACATATTGCGGCGCTGCCGGAGGCGCGTAGCTCTTGAAGATGAAGTTCTTCAGGTCGCAATACTGGACATGGCTGTGGCCCTTGTCGTCGGCATAGAGGACACCGTACCGCAAGGCGGGCGGATCGGCCGATGCGAGGCCGGCGGGACCGGACGGCGCCGGCGCGACGGTCATCAGCGGCTCGCTCTTCGGCGCCCCGGCCGCTTGCGCATGCACGGCGCCCGCGACTGCGGCGAGCAGGACCAACCCCAACCGTCCTGCATTCCTGAAACGTCCCATGATTTTCCTCCGCGTCGCATCGCGTGCGGTGTACGCACGGAGGTTTTCTAGCCAAGCACACCAGATGAATTCAATCTTCTACTCCAATCGCTCAGTATAAATTCTCGTTTCATAATTCAACATCGGATATTTTTCGCATAGATTCGTATATTTATGTCTTTTTAGTTCGATTCCACGACTACGCCAATGGCACCAGTGTCTGACGAGCCATTGTGTCGCCCGCACCGACGGCAAAGCGCGCTTGTCCACAGCCGTCTGGACCCTGTCCGGCACACTGCCGGAACCGGCCGGAAGGGTCAGGGTGGGAAGCAGCGCGGCGCAGTCTGCCGGATCAGTCCGCCTGGGTCCCGTTCTCGAACGGCTCACCGGGCTGCGTCTCCGCCAGGATCCAGGCGGCCGTGTCGGCGTCCGCTCCGGCGACCGGCAGATGCAGGATGATCGGCGTGTCGTAGGGGTGGCGGGCCTTCAACGCGACCGCCAGCGCGTCGGCCAGACCTTCGCGGCTCTTGAGGATGGCGGCGACCTCGGCACCGCGCTCCACCGCACCCTTCCAGCTGTAGACGGACTGCATGCCCGGCAGCACGTTGATGCAGGCGATGAGTCGCTCGCGGACCAGCGCCTCGCCGATGTTCAGCGCCGAGGCGAGGTCGGGAAAGGTGGTGTAGACGAGGAGCGGACGCTCCATGCTATGCCTCCAATTGCGCGTGTGCTCGCGGAGTGAGGCGCATGCCGGGCAAGGACGTCAACCGGGCGGTTCGCTCGTCAGACTGGAGCCGTGACGTGAACCCTGAGGCGATCCCGACGCGCCTGCGCGGCTGCGCCTGATCCATGCCGCGTTTCCAGAAGATCGCCTTCGTGGCGAGCCCGACCGGCTACGCCCGCGAGGCCGCGGCCGCCCTGATGCGGCGCTACGACCACGTCCCGCCCGAGGAGGCCGACGTCGTCGTGGCCCTGGGCGGTGACGGCCTGATGCTCCAGGTGCTGCACCGCTTCATGGACCACCCGAAGCCGATCTACGGGATGAACCGCGGCACGGTCGGCTTCCTGATGAACGAGTTCCGCGACGACGACCTCCTGGAGCATCTGGAGAACGCCCAGCGCAGCGTCATCCACCCGCTCGTGATGGACGTGCTCGACACGGAGGGCCGATCCCACCGGGCGCGGGCGATCAACGAGGTCTACCTGCTGCGCCAGACCCACCAGACCGCCAAGCTGAAGATCGCCGTCGACGGCAATGTCCGGCTCGACCTGCTGATCGCCGACGGCGTGCTCGTCGCCACCGCGGCGGGCTCCACGGCCTACAACCTGTCGGTCGGGGGACCGATCCTACCGCTCGACGCCAAGCTTCTGGCGCTGACACCGATCTCGGCCTTCCGCCCCCGGCGCTGGCGCGGCGCACTTCTGCCGGACTACGCCCGGATCCGGATCGACGTCCTCGACGCCCCCCACCGCCCGGTCGCGGCGGTGGCCGACCACACGGAGTTCCGCCGGGTCTGCACGGTGGAGACGTCCCTCGACCGCGCCACCGAGCTCGTGCTGCTGCACGATCCCGGCCACAGCCTCGACGAGCGCATCCTGCGGGAGCAATTCGGGTGAGTCTGCACATCCGGGCCGCGCAGGCGGCCGACCACGCGGCCATCACCGGCATCATCGTGCCGACCATCCGGGCCGGTGAGACCTACGCGCTGGACCGCGACCTCGGCGAGGCCGAGGCCCTCGCGTACTGGACCGGCCCCGACCGCGAGACCTTCGTGGCCGAGGAGGCGGGGACGGTGCTCGGCACGTATTACCTGCGCGCGAACCAGGCTGGCGGAGGCGCCCATGTCGCCAATTGCGGCTTCATGACGGGAGCGGCCGCCCTCGGCCGCGGGGTCGCGCGGGCCATGTGCGCGCACGCCCTCGATCGGGCGCGGGCGCGGGGCTTCGCGGCGATGCAGTTCAACTTCGTAGTGAGCACCAACGCCCGGGCCGTCCGGCTCTGGGAGAGCTTCGGCTTCGACGTGGTCGGCCGGCTGCCGGGCGCCTTCCGGCACCCGACGCTCGGGCCGGTCGACGCGCTGGTGATGTTCCGGACGCTCTGAGGCGTCCGGATCAGGCCTGCGGGGCGGCGACGAGATCACCCTCGCGGATCGCCCGCTCGCTGGTCTTCGTCCGGATCCGATAGCTCGGCTCGCCGGTCTGATCCGCCGGCATCAGCCGCAGGATCTCGAACACCTCGGCCTCGCCCGTCTCGCCCGGGATGCCCAGGCGGGAGCGGCAGACGCGCTCGCCGACCTTGAACTTGTGGGACATGCCGAGCTCCTGGACGGGCATCGCTGCGGAACGCGCCTCAGCGCTTCTTCTGAGCCTTCGCCTTGCGGGCGAGATAGCGCGCGTCGCGCTGGGCCTTCTGCTCGGCCTGCAGGACCTTGGCGCGCTCCTGGGCGGCCAGCTGCTCGGCGTGCTTGCGCTCGATCTCGGCGAGGCGTTCCGCCTCGGCGAGGGCGGCGGCGCGCTCGATCTCGGCCTGACGCTGGGCGGCGCGCTCGGCAGCGCGGACTTCGCGGGCATCGACCACAGCGCGGCGGGCGGATTGGCGGGCGAGGACGGCCGGGTCGTCGGCGGACGGGCGGGCCCGGAACCGGGCCAGCATCTCGGAGCGCGCCTTGGCGGCGGTCTCGAGGCGATCGGCGACACCCTGCTTGTTCAAAAAGCTCACAGACACTCCTGGATCGGGTGCGGCGAAGGCCGTCACCCGCAGAGGGGGGTTAGAAACACGATGGCAGATACGAAGAAGCCGCTCCCAGAGGAGCGGCTTCCGGAGAAACGCTGAGGACGGCGATCAGGCCGTCTGGAGCTGACCGGCGGACTGCTTGCCGCTGCGACGGTCGGTCTCCAGCTCGTACGTGACCTTCTGGCCCTCGTTCAGGCCGCGCAGGCCGGCGCGCTCGACGGCCGAGATGTGGACGAACACGTCCTTGCCGCCGTCATCCGGCTGGATGAAGCCGTAGCCCTTGGTCTCGTTGAACCACTTGACGGTTCCGGTGCTCATGGAAGTCCTTGATCTTCGCAGGCATAGTGAGAGATGGCACCCGCCCGAACGAGGGGGCGCCGGCATCGACCGATAGCGATAGGAAAGTCAGAACCGCCCTGCGAAGGCGTAACGGTCCAAGATATCCGGACACGTGCCGATGCGGTAGAAGTAGACCGCCGGCGGTTCTTTGGCAAGCGCAGAGAAATATTTCCCTCGGCCAGCGCCGCAGCGATGCGGGAAACTCTTTCCGGAAATTCCGGTTGAGCGGCGCCGGAACGGTCGCTTGAACAACGGGATAAGGGATTTCAATACGGCGCATCC
Organism: Methylobacterium sp. D54C; assembly: GCF_053345595.1. Lineage (NCBI taxonomy): Bacteria > Pseudomonadati > Pseudomonadota > Alphaproteobacteria > Hyphomicrobiales > Methylobacteriaceae > Methylobacterium > Methylobacterium sp. D54C. The sequence continues at coordinate 236,013 of NZ_JBKFAK010000002.1, read as the reverse complement.
GCGCGAAAGCTGTGCTGCCGACCGGACGATCGGACGCGGCCGACATGCGCCCCGTGACGCGGGTTCGCTCAGGCCGGGACGAGGCGCAGGATCCCTTCGCCGCGCCGGTGGCCGACGGCCGTCACGGCGACCTCGCGCGCACCGCCGGCGGCGACGAGGGCGGCGGCGAGGGCCGCCCCGAACGGCGCCGCCACTTCGAGCCCGTGCCCGATCACGTCCCCGAGGGCGCGCAGGCGCGCGCCCGGTGCGAGCCGCGCCAGCGCGCCGCGCTCCTCCGCGGTGATCGGGGCCACCCCGGTAGCGCCGGAGAGGACGGTGTCGGGAGCCGAGAGGCCGGCCTGTCGCCAGAGCGTCTCGAGGTTGCCGGCGACACTGCCCGGCGCGCGCCGGGTCCGATCGCTCGCCACCGGCTCCAGCCGGGCCAGGGCGCGGGCGCCGCGCGCCGCGGCGTGAGCGGCGGATTCGAGCATCAGGAAGGCCGCGCAACTCCCGAGGATGAACCCGCCCGCTCCGCCACCGGACTCGCCCCGCGCGAAGACCGGGCGGTAGGCGTCGCGGGCGAGGTAGCCGCCCATCTCGTGGATCACCAGAACGTCCGGCCGCTCTGCGCTGTAGGAGCCGCCGACCAGAATCGCGTCGATCTGGCCCGACGCCACCCGCGCCTGGGCGATCCGCAGGGCGTCGACCCCGGCGGATTCCTCACCCATGAACGTGCGCGAGGCGCCCGTCACCCCGTGCACGATGGCGATGTTGCCGGCGAGCAGGTTCGAGAGCTGGGCGAGGAACAGGGTCGGGCGGAGATCGTTCTGGAGCCGCTCGTTCAGGTAGGCGCCCGGATCGGCGGCGTCGCGCAGGCCGGTCAGGATCGCTCCGTCCGCCGCGTAGTCGCGCTCGCCGCCGCCCGCGGCCACGACGAGGTGAAGCGCCTGCTTGAAGGCGGCGTCGTCCTTCACGCCCGCCGCGTCGAGCGCGAGGCCGGCGGCGTAGACGCCGAGCCGCTGCCACGCCTCCATCTGGCGCTGGTCGCTGCGCTTGGGGATCTGGCCGTCCCAGACGATCGCCGGGGCCGGATGGACCGGATAGGGCGCGAAGGTCTCGCTGTCGGTGCGCGGGGCCGCCTCCCCGGCGAGGGCGGCCAGGTGGGCGTCGACGCCCTCGCCCGCGCAAGAGACGAGGCCGAGGCCTGTGACGACGACGGGGCGGCTCATGGCTGGCTCATGGCTGGCTCAGGGCTCGCGTTCGGCCGGAGCCGGATCGGGGAGCAGGCCGATGGTCCGCGCGCGCTCGCGCATCGGCGCGTCGAGTCCGTCCGGGAACGGCATGGTGCGGAAGCGGAGTTCCGCGTCGCACAGCGCCTTGCCGTCGTGGCTGATCGCCGCCCTGGTGACCGCGTAGCCCGAGCCGTCGTGCTCGAGGGTGGCCGTGACGAGGAGGTCCGCGCCGGGCCCGACGAAGGACCGGAAGCGCGCCTTGTCGACCCCGGTGAGGAACGGCATCCGGGCGAAGTCGAGATGGGCGAGTACGAGATACCCGGAGGCCTGGGCCATCGTCTCGGTCAGGAGGACCCCCGGCACGAGGGGGTGGCCGGGGAAGTGGCCCTCGAAGACCGGGCTCGCCATCGGCACCCGGGCGAGCGCCTCGATGCGGCCGGCGGCCCTGTCGAGGAGCCGCACGGAGTCGATCATCTCGAAGTATTCGAGGCGCATGACGGGTCGGATCGGCCTCGGTTCAGACCTTGGCGGCCTTCTCGGCCACGAGGCCGTCGATGCGCGCGCACAGGTTCTTGAGGACGAAGTACTCCTCGGCCGGGACCTTGCCCTCGTTGACCTCCTGGGTCCACCGCTCGAGTGGCAGCTTAATCCCGAAGGCCTTGTCGACCGCGAAGGCGATGTCGAGGAAGGCGAGGCTGTCGATGCCGAGGTCGTCGATGGCGTGACTCTCGGGCGTGATCTTGTCCCGCGGGATGTCGGCGGTCTCGGCAATGATGTCGGCCACGCGCTCGAAGGTGGCGCTGCCGTGGGCGGGCTCGTCGGACATGTCTTCTCGCGGGCTGTTCGAGTTCCGGATCGGTCGTGCGGGAGCCCCCTCGCCGCCCGGGCGGCCGCCCGACGCGTGGACGGGGCCTGGAACGCGGCCCGGTCGAATGGCGGCGACCTCTACACGAGGGTGTCAGAAGCGGCAACCGCGGCGCTTCCCCGGCGTTTCAGCGCCTGTCCACAGGCGTGCGCCGCCGGCTGCGGGGACGCGCGTACGCTCCGGACGCGCCGGCCCTAGCTTGACGGCGAGACGAGGCGCGTCCTCAGGAGACCAGACGGATGCCACCGATCACCAAGCCCGCCGCCCCGCCGGCGCGCGTCGAGACGCCGCCCCTGCCGCCGCAGGAGCGCGCGCGCTCCCAGGGAGCGGCCCGGGTCCTGCTGGTCCTGACCCTGACGGCGCTCGGCCTCTGGATCCTGCACGAGTTCCTGCCGGCGCTCGCCTGGGCGGTGGTCCTGGCGATCGCCCTCTGGCCTGTCTACCAGCGGCTCGAGCACCGTTTCCCGCCGGGCAAGCACAACATCCTCCTGCCCACGCTGATGACCGCGGCCGTGGCGCTGGTCTTCCTGGCGCCGCTCGCGATCCTCGGCATCCAGGCCGCCCGCGAGGCCCACGACGTGGCCGAGTTCGTTCGGAACGCCGAGGCGAACGGGGTGCCGGCGCCGGAATTCCTGCAGCACCTGCCCTACGGCGCCGCGCAGGCGACCGCGTGGTGGAACGACAATCTCGGCCACGCGCAGGCGGGCTCCGACCTGCTGCGCCGGTTCGAGAACCACTCGGTGCTCGGGGCCTCCCGCAATGTCGGCCGCGAGGTGCTGCACCGCATCGTCCTGTTCGGCTTCAGCCTCGTGGCGCTGTTCTTCCTGTTCCGCGACTGGCGGACGGTGCGGGAGCAGTCGCTCACCGCCTGCCACCGGCTGTTCGGGCCGCGCGGCGAGCGCGTCGCCCGCCAGATGGTGGCCTCCGTGCACGGCACGGTCGACGGGCTGGTGCTGGTCGGCCTCGGCGAGGGCTTCGTGCTCGGGATCGTCTACCACTTCGCGGGCGTGCCCCACCCGGTCCTGCTCGGCGCCTTCACGGCGGTGGCGGCGATGATCCCGTTCGGCGCCGCCGTGGCCATCGCGATCGCGGCGCTCCTCCTGGTGGCGGCCGGGTCGGTGACGGCGGCTCTCGTGGTGGCGGCGGCGGGCCTCGTCGTGACTTTCGTGGCCGACCACTTCATCCGCCCGGCGCTGATCGGCGGCACGACCAAGTTGCCCTTCCTGTGGGTGCTCCTCGGCATCCTCGGCGGCGTCGAGACCTTCGGGCTCCTCGGCCTGTTCCTCGGGCCGGCCGTGATGGCCGCCCTGGTCCTCCTCTGGCGGGAATTCACCGAGGGACAGGACGCGACGGCCTGAGCCGCCGGAGCGGCTAGTCGGCCGCGCTCGTGCCGGCCGCGGCCTCGACTCGGCGCCGGTCCTGGCGCCAGTCGGCCGGCTTCTCGAAGGTGCCGGCCCAGATGCCGCGGCGGGTCGCCCAGGCGTGGCCCTCCTGGCGGATATAGGGAGCCGTCACTTGACGGTTGGCCAGCGCCAAGCCCTGTCCGACCATCCAGGCGGACAGGTCCTCGCCGTGGACGTGGCAGATCCCGGTGACGCGACCGGGCACGCCGCCCTCCCGCCGCTCGCACGTGACCGCGCCGCCGCCGATCCGCGCGCGCAGGGCCTGCGCGGCCTTGCTGCCGCAGCGATACTCCTGGCCATTGGCGGTCTCGCAGCGCTGCGCGGTCTCGGGAGCGTCGATACCGTAAAGGTTGATACGCGTGCCCTGCACCTCGATCGTGTCACCGTCGATCACGGTCGCGGGGCCGCTGACCGTCCCGGCCGCGGCCGCGGGGCCGCAGAGGAGGAGCAGGGCGAGCATCGGTCTGATCATAGCGGGAATGTCCACGCGCGTGGCGAGTCAGCTGGTGACGGGGGCGTCGAGGCCGCGACGGTGCCCGGCCAATGTGGCGAATTTGCCGGGCGACCGAATCGGCCTCGAGAGCGCGATGCCGAGTTTCGACCGCCGTGGTTGCCAAAGCGTTCCGCCCGTCGGAGCGAAGCTTGGCAACGGAACGACGGCCCGGAGCCGCTCGTTATGAAACATGACCTTTCTCAAGACCCTGCTGGCCAGCCTGGCCCTGTGCGCGGCTCTCCTCGTCTGGGCCGGCCTCGCGATCGGCCCGGAGCGGCCGACGGACCGGACCAGTCCGGGCCTGACCACCGCCGCGGTGCTGGCCAGCGACGGCATGGGGCCGGACGGTCGACCGGGCGAGCCGGCCGCGGCCCCCGGCGGCCCGGATCGGGGCGATCTGGATCGAGCGGCTCTGGACCGCCTCGCCAAGCGGGTCTCCGGCGAGGTCCGCGACGCGTCGGCCGCGGGGACGCCGGCCGGCTGACCGGTCAGGAATCCGCGCCTCGCCCGCTCAGGTCCGGCACCTGCCCGATCAGGTCCTGTACTTGCCGTTGCGCTTGATGAGCACGCGGGTGCCCACCGGCACGCGCTCATACAGGTCGGCGATATCCTCGTTCAGCATCCGGACGCAGCCTGACGACATCTGCTCGCCGATGCTCCACGGCTCGTTGGTGCCGTGGATGCGGAACAGGATGTCGCGGTTGCCCTGGTAGAGGTAGAGGGCGCGCGCGCCGAGGGGATTGTCGAGGCCGCCCTTGCGGGTGCGCGGCAGGTCAGGATGCAGCGAGACCATCGTGACGGTCGGGCTCCAGTCCGGCCAGACGCCCTTGCGCCCGACCCGAGCCTCGCCCTTCCAGGAGAAACCGGCCTTGCCGACGCCGACACCGTACTGCATCGCCGTGCCGTCGGCCTGGACCAGGACGAGCTGACGCTTGTCGATGTCGACCACGATCGTCCCCGGCTGCTCGGGGCCGTTGTAGCTCACCTGCTGGCGGCGGTACTTCGGATCGAGGCGCTGGGTGTCGACCAGCGGAATGTCGAAGGGCTTGTCGGGCTTGCTGCCGACGTACCACGCCGCCTCGTCGTCCTGGGCGACCTGGACCGGACGGGTCTGGCAGGCCGCGAGGGGCGCGATCGCCACGACGGCGAGGAGGATTCGCGAGAGAACGATCCGGCGCAGGCGGCTCCAGGCCGAGGGAAGCGTGGCGATCATAGGTCCTGTCGTGCGGGATACGGTCGTCGCGCCATGCCTACCGCCTCTGCGCCTGTGACGATGTAGCTTTTGCGCCGCAGCCGGCCGTGCGCGGGCCGCTCCCACGGCCACGGTTGTGCCCTAATTCTGAATCGCAGCGGTGCTCTACTGCGCCCGGAGCGGAGGTGAACGATGGCCGAGACCGAAACTCTTCCCACCGAGGCGACGGTCGCTCCCGATGTCCCGCTCAGCCCGGCGATACACCTCGATCACTGCGTGATCCACGTGAGCGACTGGGCACGCTCGAACGCCTTCTACCGCGACGTGGTGGGTGCCGAGATCCTCGAGCGCGGTCCCGGCTTCGCCTACCGGTTCGGCGGCGTCCAGCTCAATTGCCACGGGCCGGGCGTCGAGCCGGTACCGGTCGCGGCGAAACCCGTCCAGCCGGGCAACAGCGACCTGTGCTTCCGCTGGTCGGGCGCGATCGAGACCGCCATCGCGCATCTCGAGGCCGCCGGGGTCCCGGTGGAACTCGGCCCGGTGGAGCGGCACGGCGCCGCGGGCGCGGGGATCAGCGTTTACTTCCGGGATCCCGACGGCTCGCTCCTGGAATTCATCACCTACGCGGGATGATCAGCCCCGGCTCTCGGCCAGCGCCTGATTGGTCTGCTCCAGCCGCAGCGCCAGCACCCGCATCAGGGCGATGCTGATCTGTGGAAACTGGGCCAGCAGTTCCAGGAACACCCCGCGGTCGATACGCAGGGCGGTCACCGCGGATTGCGCCGTCACGGTGGCGGAGCGGGGCTGCTCGGCCAGGATGCCCATCTCACCGACGAGGGCGTCCTGGCCGAGCAGCGCCAGCCGCACCGGGCCGGCGGGACCGTCGATGCTGACGTCCGCCGTACCCGAGAGGATCACGTAGGCCGCATCCGCGACGTCGCCGCGGGCGAAGAAGCGTTGCCCCGGCTCGAAATGCACCCGCTCGCTGGTGAAGGCCAGGAGCTTCAGGCGCGCCGGTTCCACCTCGCGGAACAGCGGCACCTGCTTCAGGGAGGAAACCTCGGTGTCGAGGGTCATTCGGGGGCTCCGCGACGGGTCTCACGCCCAGGACGGCGGGGCCGGACGGGCCCGCTTATCCATGCGGTTCGTCAGGCACTTGTCCAGCCCCGCGCCTTACGCAACCTGTCGGTGTGGTCTCGGCGCCCTCCTGGCACTGTGCCTCGTCCTGTCACCGGAGCCGGCAGCGGCCCGCCTCGTCCAGGCCGACCTCGCCCGCGTCGCGGTCGCGCCGCCCCCGGGTGCCCGGGCCTCGCTCGACCTCGCCGCCACCGACGCGCGCACCGACCGGCCGACCACCCTCGGGCAGGCGCTGGGCGGCCGCGCGGCCCTTCTGCTGCCGGTGGATTACACCTGCGGGAATGTCTGCGACCCCATGCTGTCCCTGTCGGTGGACGCGCTGGCGGCCACCGGCCTGCCGATCGACGACTACGCACTCGTGCTGGTCGGGATCGATCCCCGCGACGACGCCGCGGCCGCCCGGCGCATGCTGACGGAGACGCTCGGGGATCGGGCGGGATCCGTCCGGCCCCGGGCGCTCATCGTGTCGGATGCCGCGCTCGCGCGCCTCACCGGCGCGCTGGGCTATGAAGCTGTCTATGATGCTGGGACCGACAGCTTCGCGCATCCCGCGGCGGCGCTTCTCCTCACCGCCGACGGCCGGGTAGCCCGTGTGCTGTCGCCCCTGGCGCTGACCGGGCGCGACCTGCGCCTCGCCCTGACGGAAGCCGGCGAGGGCCGGGTCGGCAGCATCGCCGACCGGCTCACCCTGCTCTGCTACGGCTACGATGCCGCGCGCGGCGTCTACACGCCCCTCATCCAGCGGATCCTGACGGTGGCCGGGATCGTCACGATCCTGGTGATCGCCCTTCTCGTCGCGGGCCTGACGCGCCTCGCGCACCGGCGCCGGACCTGAGAACGCCCTCGCCCGGCTCAGCGCTTCGTCGAGAGCCCCTGTCCCCCGGGAGGGGGCGCGTCGCGCTTGAGACTGGCATTCAGGTGCGGCGAATCCGTCGGCTCCTCGCGGGTGGTCGGGGTGGCGGAATCTTCCGGCGCCGGCATCGGCGGCAGCGACGGCGTGTTGGGCTGCGTGGCCTGTGCCCCCGGAGCGGCATCCTTGACCATGTTGCGGTTCGTCATGCGCGAAAACCCTTCTCTCGTGCCGTGAGGCCGCGCCGTCCGCCCGGGACGAGTCGCCGGGCCTCCGGGCCTGTCGGACCCGACGCGGACTTCAACCAAGGTCGAATGTCGACCAACGCGGCACACAAGTCGGGGTTGCTGCCAAGCTTAGCTGTCGGAAGCTTGAGCAGGTCTCGGGACAGGAACCTTGGTTATTGCTGAAGGTTGTTGCGGGGTGAAGCGAAGCCTGAGGAGGAACTGATGGCGTCCGGAAATTCGACCTCGAAGCGAGGCTTTGCCTCGATGGACCTGGAGCGGCAGCGCGAGATCGCCAGCAAGGGCGGCCGCAGCGTTCCGGCCGAGAAGCGCTCCTTCTCGCAGGACCGTGAGCTCGCCTCGTCCGCCGGCCGCAAGGGCGGTCAGTCCACAGGGACCGGCCGGGCCGAGTGAGGCCGCTGCCGTTTCGTACCGCGTAGCGGCGCCGCGTCCCTCGGGACGGGCGCCGTTTTCGTTTCAAGTTTAGGCCGGGGATCGCGATCTAGGGCCGATCCACACAGCAGAAGGCCCCGCCGAGACGGCGGGGCCTTCTGATTTCCAGACCTTGTCGGCGCCGATCAGGAAATGCAGCGGCCGGGGGTCATGCGGCGCGCCTCGGGACCGACCAGGGAGCTCAGCGCCGCCTCGCACCCCTCGCGCATGCGCCGCGGCGGCTGCCGCAGGATCGGCTTGATCTCGAGATCCTGCGCCTCGCCGGCCACCGGGGCGTTCCGGCTGTCGAGGCGCTGCACCCCCGCCACCCGCGTCGGGCTGATCGACAGCGACACGGGTCGCATCCCGGGCAGCGGCGCCGAAATGGTCTGCGTGGTCGGGACCGGCATCGTCCACCGATCCGCCGTGTCGCGAACCACCGGCTGGACCAGAACGGTGAGAAGAGCCGCAGGAGCACTCACGCCCAGGATGAAACCAGACCGCAGCATCGCCCCGACCTCATTGCGAGAGCTTGACAGGATGTTCGTACAACGCGCCCTGCAATCGCAGGTTCCTAGACTGTCTCGCGTCTACGAAGCCTGAGTATTCGAACGCAGCTCGGCTGTTGGTGCGGCGGCGCACGCCCGCTATCCACAGCCCCGGCTCGTTGCACAAAAGGCACGCCCCACGAAAAAGCGCCCCTTCTGGAACCTCCGGCGCCGGCACCCGTTCTCTGTGCACCCGGCCACCTGGTCCTCCCCGCATTCCCCTTGTGCATCGGCCGGAACCTTCGCGACGGGCTGGAGCTCTCTCCGGCCCGTTTTTTTGTGCGCGGCGACCGATGAGGGCACGCGGTCCGACAACGAAAAAGCCCCGGCGTGAGCCGGGGCTTTTTCGTTGTCGCCACTCTCGGTCGCGGGCACCCCGGGTCACTCCCGGGGGCGAACCGCCGAGCCTGACCTCAGGCCGGATCTCAGGCCGTCAGCTCAGGCCGTCTTGGCTTCCCGCCGACGGGCGGTCTGCTGGAAGAACAGCGCCTGGCTGATCACCGCCGAGACGTTGGCGGGCTGGAACGGCTTGGCGATCAGGAACGCCGGCTCGGGCCGCTCACCGGTGAGGAAGCGCTCGGGATAGGCGGTGATGAAGATCACCGGCACCTCGAAGGATTTCAGGAGGTCGTTCACGGCGTCGAGGCCGGAGGAGCCGTCGGCGAGCTGGATGTCGGCCAGGATCAGGCCGGGGCGCTTGCCCTCGCCGGCGATCTTGATCGCTTCGGTGCGGGTGCGGGCGACACCGATGACGTTGTGGCCGAGACCCTCGACCAACGCCTCCAGATCCATCGCGATCAGGGGCTCGTCCTCGATGATGAGGATCTCGGTCGCCATGTCGGCGGCGAGCTCGCGACCAGCCTCGTCCACGAGGTCGCGAACCTCGGACACGTCGACGCCCAGAATGATCGCCGCGTCCTCCTCGGAGAAGCCCTCGAGGCAGGAGAGCAGGAAGGCCTGGCGCGGCAGCGGGGTGATCTGGCCGAGGCGGACCTCCGCCGGCAGGTCGTGCTGGACCTGCTCGCTGCGGCCGTTGACCGAGAGCGAGTTCCAGATCCGCGTGAAGACGCGGAACAGGTCGGCCTTGATGTTGGTGCTGCGACCGAGCGTGTCCGGCTCGTTGACGAGGGTCTCCAGGGTGGCGGCGACGTACGCGTCACCCGCCACTTGGCTACCCGTGAGCGCGCGCGCGTAGCGGCGCAGGTACGGCAGGTGCTGTACCACGAGTTGCGATGTCGACATTAGATCCCCTGTGCCTCGCCGTGTTGCCCGGCCGCGAGCGCCTCGATCCGTCACCGAGGGCCTGCCGGGGCCGGCTTTCTGTCCTGCGCAGCCTACCGCCCAACGCGGAGGCCCGCACTCCGTTCCACCCCCCAGCGGAACCGATGCCGGCGCGCAGGCGTTGCCGGCGCAGCCATGGCGTATGTCGAGCCGCAGCACAATGCGGCCGGGCCGACTTCGGCAACAAGGGGCGTGTTGATGGTGGACCAGGGAAAGGAGGCCGGTCTTCGCGCGCGCGATCCGCACGTCGAGACCGCCTCGGATCGCTTGTCGGAGTCCGAGAACAGCTCCGGCGGCACGGCCGCTTCCGACCCGTCCGACCGCGCCAGGAGCAAGGGCGGCCTCAGCGATCAGACCCGGAACCGCATCGCCGCGCAGCTGCGCGCGATGTACGACACGGTCACGCAGCAGCCCGTACCCGATCGCTTCGCCGAACTGATCGCCAAGCTCGACAGCGCCGACCGCAAGGCCTGAAACCGCTCGTCCCGTGACCGGGACAATCTACCCCTGCAAAGGCGCGATGGCAGCGCCGCGATGGAAAAAGCCGCCGCCCTGCGGCGACGGCTCTTCCGTGGGTCCGTGCGCCGGCCCGCTGAACGGAGCCGGCCGCTCCGGCCCTCGGTCACAGTGTCGGCGAACGGCCCCGCATCAGGCCGACGACGGCCGAGATGGCGAACAGGACGATCGCTACGAAGAAGACCAGCTTGGCCGCCTCCATGGCGGTGCCGGCGATGCCGCCGAACCCAAGCAGAGCGGCCACGAGAGCGACGACGAGAAAAGTTACGGCCCAACCGAGCATGGTTCGTATCCTTAGAAAGTACCAACGCGGGCGGGCCGCGTCGTTCTGAACACGAAAACGCCAAGGTTTCGCTCCGGTTCCGCCCCCATCGCGAAGTCCTGTGAGTCCCCGCGGGCGCGAGCGCCGGCCGCGACATGGGGTGACGGAACGAGACAGGGGCGCTAGCGTTCGAAGATAGGTCTTAAGGCTCGATCCGGGATTTGCGATGCTGCAATCTGCCAAGAGTGCCGTTCGATCGAAGGCCGCCGCGATGGCGGCGCGCGTGACCGAGATCGTCGACAGGGCCGGCGACGCCCTGCGCGCGGCCGCACTCGGTCTCATGCCGGCACCGGCGCCCGTACCGGTCCGCGTGCGCGCACGGCAACCGCGCCGGCAGGACTGATCGCGGGACGCGCGCGACCCCGGGGCGGACGCGCCCCCTTCCGCGTCCCACCACAGGAGCCGGACGGCATCACTCCTGCGTCCGGATCACCGGCAGGACGGCGGGCAGGTCCTGCCGCCATCCCACAATGCCTCGCGCCGCGGCCTCCCATCCCCTAGGCCCCGGGGGCGATTGCCACGCGGCCGCGAACCGTCCAAGGAACCGCCGTATCGATCGCACGGGATCGCGATGGCGGACACCGACGAGACCACCCTGACCTTCGATCCGTCGATGCCTCCGGCCGGCCGGCTGGACCGGGTCGCGCCGCTGATTCGCCGGCGGGTCGCGCCGAACGGAGGCCCGTTCACGGCGAGCGGCACCTGCACCTACGTGGTGGGCCAGGATCGCGTCGCGGTGATCGATCCGGGCCCGGACGATCCGGGCCATGTCGACGCGCTGCTTCGGGATCTCGGCACCGAGCGGGTCGAGGCCATCGTGGTCACCCACACCCATCGGGATCACTCGCCCGGAGCAAGGCTGCTCGCCGCGCGCACCGGCGCGCCGATCGTCGGATGCGCGCCGCACAGGGCCGCGCGGGCCCTGTCGGAAGCGGAGACCCCGATGCTCGACGCGAGCGCAGACCGGGCCCACGCGCCGGAACGGATCATGGTGGAGAGCGACGCCGTTTCCGGCCCGGGCTGGACCCTCGTGGCCGTCGAGACTCCCGGGCACACGATGAACCATCTCGCCTTCGCGCTGCCGGAGGCGCGGGCGCTGTTCTCGGGCGACCACGTCATGGCGTGGTCGACCACGATCGTGGCGCCGCCCGACGGCGCGATGCGGGCCTACATGGACTCCCTCGACAAGCTGCGCGGGCGCGACGAGACGGTCTACTGGCCGGGCCATGGCGGACCGGTGCGCGAGCCCGCCCGGTTCCTCCGCGGGCTCGCCGGGCATCGCCGCCAGCGCGAGGCGGCGATCCGCGCGCGGCTGGCCGCCGGCGACGGGCGGATCGCCGACATCGTCGCTGCGATCTACCAGGGGCTCGATCCCCGGCTCCGCGGCGCGGCGGCGCTGTCGGTCTTCGCCCACCTGGAGGATCTGGTCGGACGCGGGCTCGCGTCCTGCGACGGCGCCCCCCGCCTCGACGGCACCTACGCGCCGGCCTGAGAGGCGCGGCGGCTCACTTCACCGCGAGGGCGAGGTTGGCGACGTCGTCGAGATAAGCCCGGATCCGGTCGGCATTGCTGCCGAAATCGCGGCCGCCGAGCCGCGAGGCCGAGCGCACGTCGATCCGCGCCCCGTCGGCGCGGGGGCGGATGCGCACGGTGACATCGTCCGGCAGGTTGAGGATCAGCCCCCGCGCCACGGCCTCGATCCGGCCGTTGCCGGTCCGGCCGCCCGGCCGGATCGCCTCGACGATCTGCCAGTGCCGCTTCAGGGCGGCCTGCCGGGCGAGTTCGAAGGCCTCGTCGGCGCCGATATCGAGGGTCAGCGGCGCGATCTGCGGGTAGGCGCCGCGCTGGCTCTCGCGCGCAGCCGGGCTCGGGTTCGCCGGGTAGCGTCCGCCGCGGGCCGCGAAGGCCGCCCGCGAGCGCGAGAAGGCCGGCGGATTGTCGATGTCGGTGGTGATGTCCGACAGGGCGGGAAGACGCAGGCCGCGCAGGCCCAGGAAGGCGGGGTAGCCGAGAACCGCCAGCGCCAAGATCAATCCGGCGAGGGCGGCCCCGAGACCGCGGGCGCCCTCGCGCCAGACCCGCACGAAGGCGAAGATCGCGGCCGCGGCCGCCAGCAGCGCGACGCCGAGCCCGGCCACGAGCGCCACGAGGGCGGCGTCCGTGTCGGAGCGCGGATCCCGGACGAGGACCAGGGCGATCCCGGTGGCGATGACGGAGAACACGGCGAGCCGCCGGGCCAGCGGCCCCGCGCGGGTCACGGGTTCCTCGATGAGCAGGCGGCGCATGGGGATCATGAAGGCGTTCGAGGCCCGATCTTAGAGCTTGGCCGGAGCCAGCGCCATGGCGCCGCGGTCACGGCGCGTACGCGCGGGCGTTGCCGGGCAGGCCGAGCGTGGCGGGCAGCTTGAGCGGGTCGGGGAGCATCGCGCCCCCGTACCGGCCGACCGGGTCGGGGATCTCGCTGTGCGCGACCGTCTGAGCCGTCAGGGCGCTCCAGGGGCCCGTCACCGCGAACAGGATCCCGCGGGAGGAATCGCCGGGCGGACGCAGGACGAGGTCGCCCTTGGCATCGAGCCGACGCTCCGGCAGCGAGACTTGGCCGTGCAGGGTCGCCCCGACGCTCGGCCCCAGGAGACCCGACTCGGCGATCTCGCCCACGCCGTCGGCGAAGCGCAGCGTCACCACGGCCCGTTCGAAGGCCGTCCGGCCGTTGCGGCGCGCCAGGGCGCCGGACGCCACCGCGCCGTTGCGGTGGATGACGTCGGCGAGATCGAGGCCCGCGATGGCACCACCGTCCATGGCGAGCGTGGCCCGGCCATTCAGGTGCGCCAGCAATCCGACCGTGTCCCGGGCCCTGGATTCGAGGGCGAAATGCCCCTGCACGGGCCCCACCACCCAGCGGGCCGCGCCGATCTCGCCGAGCAGCGCGCCGAGGTCGACGCGGTCGAGGCTTCCCTGCGTGCGCAGTTCGGTCGCGGCCGGATCGGACCCGCTCGTCAGGTTGACGCGCCCCTTGAACGTGCCGTCCTGGATCCGGGCCCGGTTCACCGCGACCTCCAGGGCGGCCTCCCGCACCAGGACGCTCGCCGCCAGATCCTGCACCCGGACGGCGCCGGCGCGCCCCTCGGCCGCCGACAGGCGCAGGTCGAGGTCGCCGCGCGTGAAGGGCGCCAGGGCGATCGACGCGGGCGCGGGGTCGAGGAGCCGCGACAGATCCGCGACGAGAGGCGTGAGATCGAGCGTCTCGGCCGCCAGGGTCGCCTGCACCGAGAGGCGCGGCGCCTTGCCGGGCCCGAACGCGACGGCGCCGGCCCCCTCGAGCACGTTCTGACCCAGGCCGATGCGCAGGCTCGGCCACGAGACGGACCGCTCGCCAGTCTCGAACCGGCCGTCGACCGAGAAGGCGCCGGCGAGCGGCGCCAGCGGCATATCGCGGCCGATCCAGGCCAAGCTCTCCGGCAGGGATCGCGTCTCGAACCGGACCTGCCCGGACATGACGGGCAGCGCGCTCCCCTCCGCCGGCGGCGCCACCGTTCCGTCCGCCGCGAGGCGGCCGTCCGGCCACGTGATCTCCGCGGTGAACGGGCTTCCGCGGCGCTGGGCCATCTCGGCCGGACGCAGGTGGCTGAGGGCGATCCGGGTCGGCACGCCGCGCCAGATGAGGCTGGCGCGGCCCTCGGCGGCCTTGCCCCAGAGCGGCCACGCGATGTCGAGGTCGATGTCCCGGGCCGTGTCGCCGGCGGCGAGGCGCGCGTCGCGCACGACGATCCGGCGCGGCCGGGTCGTCTCGCCGGACCGGGCCTGCTCGGCGAGGCGCGCGAGGGGGGCGTCCCAGCCGGCAGGATCGTCCGACAGCCGCGCGCCCTCCAGGCGGAAGCCGCTCACCGCGGCGCGGCCGCCGAGGAGGCTCAGCGGGTCGAGATCGATGGTCAGACGGCCCTCATCCGCCAGGACCGGGCCGTCGGAACCGGCAGCGAGCCGGACGCGGTCGAGGGTCAGGCGCGGCCAGGGCAGCACCGCGAGGCGCGCGGGCCCCTGCAGCGTCAGCCCGAGTCCGTAGGCGTCGAAGGCGCGGCGGGCGAAGGCCGTGGCCCGGCCATCCTCCAGGGGCCAGTCGCGCAGGCCGAGGCCGGCCGCGATCAGGCTCCCGAGAGCGAGGATGAAGATCGGGCGGCGCAGCGACATCATGCTCCGAGAGGGCGGCGGCTGTGGCCGGAAGCCGGGCGCCGCGCCGGCCCCTCGGGCTGCCACGGCCCGGCAGGGTCTGCACGTCGAGTGGGCAACTTAGCGTCCCCGGCCGGTTTTGTCTGCCGCGCCCGCGCAGGGCCGCCCTGCCCTCCCCAGCGCAGTGCCGGTTACGGATCGCCCGGGACCGCGCCGGCCGGTGCGGTGCACCACTGGATTTCGCGCGCGGAATCGGGAAGAGCAGGCGCGAGGACACGCGCGTCCCGAGGTTTCGGCCGGTCGGGTCCGGCGGGAAAAGGACGATTCGATGAAGAAGGTCTACACGGATGCCGCCGCGGCCCTGGCCGGCCTCCTGCGCGACGACATGATGGTGATGTGCGGCGGCTTCGGCCTCTGCGGCATCCCCGACGAGCTGATCGAGGCGGTGCGCCTCTCCGGCGTCAAGGGCCTCACCGTCGTGTCGAACAATGCCGGCATCGACGGGGTCGGTCTCGGCAAGCTCCTGGACACCCGCCAGGTCGCCAAGATGATCTCGTCCTACGTGGGCGAGAACAAGGAGTTCGCCCGGCAGTACCTCGGCGGTGAGCTGGAGATCGAGTTCAACCCGCAGGGCACGCTGGCCGAGCGGATCCGCGCCGGCGGCGCCGGCATCCCGGCCTTCTTCACCAAGACCGGCGTCGGCACCAAGGTCGCCGAGGGCAAGGAAGTCCGCGAGTTCGACGGCGAGCAATACGTCATGGAGCGCGGCCTGTTCGCCGACCTCGCCCTGGTCCACGCCCACACGGGCGACACCGAGGGGAACCTGCGCTACCGGATGACCGCGCGCAACTTCAACCCGATGATGGCGACTGCCGCCAAGATGACCGTGGCGCAGGTCGAGCACCTCGTGAAGCCGGGCGAGATCGATCCGGACACGATCCACACGCCCGGCATCTTCGTGAAGCGCATCATCGACGTCGGGCAGCGCGACAAGCGCATCGAGCAGCGCACCACGCGCAAGCGCGGCGACAGCACCCCAGCCGCGGCGGCCGGCGGCGGCACGCACTGATCGGACGGGAAGGGAGCGAGAACGATGGCCTGGACCCGCGAGCAGATGGCGGCGCGCGCCGCCAAGGAGCTGGAGGACGGCTTCTACGTGAACCTCGGCATCGGCATCCCGACGCTGGTGTCGAACTACATCCCCGAGGGCATGTCGGTGCAGCTCCAGTCGGAGAACGGCATGCTGGGCATGGGCCCCTTCCCCTACGAGGGTGAGGAGGACCCGGACCTGATCAACGCCGGCAAGCAGACGATCACCGCTCTGCCGACGACGAGCTACTTCTCCTCGGCGGATTCCTTCGGGATGATCCGCGGCGGGCACATCAACCTGTCGATCCTCGGCGCCATGCAGGTGGCCGGCAACGGCGACCTCGCCAACTGGATGATCCCCGGCAAGATGGTGAAGGGGATGGGCGGCGCCATGGACCTCGTGGCCGGCGTGAAGCGCGTGGTCGTGGTGATGGAGCACGTCGCCAAGAACAAGGACGGCACCGAGAGCCCGAAGCTGCTCAAGGCCTGCGACCTGCCGCTCACCGGCACGCAGGTGGTCGACCTGGTGATCACCGATCTCGGCGTGTTCGAGATCGACAAGAAGGGCGACGGCGGCATGAGGCTCATCGAGCTCGCCGACGGCGTCACCGAGGACGAGATCCGCGGGAAGACCGAGGCCGACTTCACCGTCGTCCTGAAGAACTGACGCCTCGGGGCCCGGCGGCCGGCGTCGCCGGGTCCGCCGGGCGGGAGACGGCCGGGCACCCGACCGTCCCGCGGTGCCGCCGCCTGACGCCTTTCCACATCGACTCAGGCGGTTCTCGGTTCAGACGGCGCGCTCCGTCGTCACGAGCGCAGCGAAGTGACCCAGGGTCGCGCCATCGTGCAGAGTGTGGCGCTGCTGGATTGCTTCGCTCCGCTCGCGAGGATGGCGGAACCGGTCGGTGACCCGGAAACCGCATCGAACGCCAGGCACCCCCGCTCCCAGTCGGGACAGGGGTGCTTCGCGTGACTGCGCGCCGGCCAGGCGTGGCGTGGGCTGTGGGTCCCGCCCGGCCTCGGGCGGCTCAGCCCGCGTCGCTGGCGCCCGCGCCCGCGAGTTGCGGATTCCGGGTCGCGGGCCGCACCGGGCTGTCGGCCGCCGGCTCGTCGCCCTGCAGGGCCCGCCGCACGTAGCCGTCGACCCGATCGCCCTGCTCCGGGAGGGCGGCCTCGAGATGCGCGATCATCTTGGGCGTCCAGAACGCCTTGATGTGCTTCTGGATCCCGGCCACCGCCTCCTCCTCCGGGTAGGACCGGAAGAAGGTCGCGATCTGGTTGGCCATGCGGACGAGCTTGTCCGCCTGCGTCACGGCGCTCATCGGGTACTCTTACTCTGCCGCGTCGAGGGTCTGGGCGATCCGGGTCAGGGAGAAGTCCTCCTCGTAGAACTTCGCCTGCCAGTCGGAGGGCCGGTTGGTCCGCCGGACCTGCACCGCCGTCACCTTGTACTCGGGGCAGTTGGTCGCCCAGTCCGAGTAGTCGGTGGTGATGACGTTGGCGCCGGTCTTGGCGTGGTGGAAGGTCGTGTAGACCACGCCCGGCTGCATCCGCTCGGAGACCTTGGCCTTCAGGGCGATGTCGCCGGAGCGGCTCTCCAGGGCGACGAGGTCGCCGTCGACGATGCCGCGCAGCTCCGCGTCGAACGGGTGGATCTCCAGCACGTCCTCCTCGTGCCAGCGCGAGTTCTCGGTGCGCCGGGTCTGCGCGCCGACATTGTACTGGGAGAGGATCCGGCCCGTGGTCAGGATCAGCGGGAACTTCGCCCCCGTCCGCTCCTCGGTGGCCACGAACTCGGTGATCATGAACCGGCCCTTGCCGCGGACGAACCGGTCCACGTGCATCATCGGCGTGCCGAGCGGCGCCTTCTCGTTGCAGGGCCACTGCACCGAGCCGAGCTCGTCGAGCTTGGCGTAGGACACGCCGGTGAAGCTCGGGGTGAGCGAGGCGATCTCGTCCATGATCTCGGACGGGTGATTGTAGTTCATGGGGTAGCCCAGCGCGTTGGAGAGCAGCACCGTGCCCTCCCAGTCGCCGTAGCCGCCCATCGGGGCCATGACCTTGCGGACCCGCGAGATGCGGCGCTCGGCGTTGGTGAAGGTCCCGTCCTTCTCGAGGAACGAGGCGCCCGGCAGGAAGACGTGGGCGTACTTGGCGGTCTCGTTCAGGAACAGGTCCTGGACGACGATGCACTCCATCGCCATCAGGCCCGAGGTCACGTGGTGCGTGTCGGGATCCGACTGGGCGATGTCCTCGCCCTGGATGTACATGCCCTTGAACGTGCCCTCGACGGCCTCGTCCAGCATGTTGGTGATGCGCAGGCCCGGCGCGTTGTCGAGCTTGGCGCCCCAGAGGGCCTCGAAGCTCTCGCGGGTCGCGTCGTCCGAGACGTGGCGGTAGCCGGTGAGCTCGTGCGGAAACGAGCCCATGTCGCAGGAGCCCTGGACGTTGTTCTGGCCGCGCAGCGGGTTCACGCCGGCGCCGAGCTTGCCGATGTTGCCGGTGGCCATGGCGATGTTGGCCATGCCCATGACCATGGTCGAGCCCTGGCTGTGCTCGGTGACGCCCAGCCCGTAGTAGATGCCGGCCGCGCCGCCCTTCGCGTAGAGCCGGGCCGCCCCGCGGACCTGCTCGGGGTCGAGGCCGGTGAAGGACTGCTGGTTCTCCGGGGAGTGGCGCTCCTCGGCGATGAACCGGGCCCAGGACTCGAACTCGGCGAGGTCGCAGCGCTCGCGGACATAGGCCTCGTCGATCAGCCCCTCGGTGACGATCACGTGCGCCAGCGCGTTGATGAAGGCGACGTTGGAGCCGGGCTTCAGCGGCAGGTGATAGTCGGCCTTGATGTGGGGCGACTTCACGAGGTCGATCTTGCGCGGATCGGCGACGATCAGCTTGGCGCCCTCGCGCAGGCGCTTCTTCATCCGCGAGCCGAAGACCGGGTGGCCGTCGGTCGGGTTGGCGCCGATCACCAGGATCACGTCGGACTTCTCGACCGACTTGAAGTCCTGGGTGCCGGCCGAGGTGCCGAGCGTCGACATCAGGCCGTAGCCGGTCGGCGAGTGGCAGACGCGGGCGCAGGTGTCGACGTTGTTGTTGCCGAAGGCGGCGCGCACGAGCTTCTGGACGAGGTAGGCCTCCTCGTTGGTGCAGCGCGACGAGGTGATGCCGCCGACCGAATCCTTGCCGTACTTGGCCTGGATCCGCTTGAACTCGGAGGCCGCGCGGTCGATCGCCTCCTCCCACGACACCTCGCGCCACGGATCCGTGATCTTCTCGCGGATCATCGGCTTGGTGATGCGGTCCTTGTGGGTGGCGTAGCCGTAGGCGAAGCGGCCCTTCACGCAGCTATGGCCCTCGTTGGCCTTGCCGCCCTTGTAGGGGACCATGCGGACGACGCGCTCGCCCTGCATCTCGGCCTTGAACGAGCAGCCGACGCCGCAATACGCGCAGGTCGTCACCTCTGCGTGCTCGGGCTGGCCGTACGCGTGGATCGATTTTTCCTGCAACGTGGCCGTCGGACACGCCTGGACGCAGGCGCCGCAGGAGACGCACTCGGACTCGAAGAAGTTGGTCGGGCCAGCGGCCACGCGGCTGTCGAAGCCGCGGCCCGCAATGGTCAGCGCGAAGGTGCCCTGCACCTCCTCGCAGGCGCGGACGCAGCGGTTGCAGACGATGCACTTCGACGGGTCGTAGGTGAAGTACGGGTTAGACTCGTCCTTCGGCAGGTACTTCTCGGAGCTCGGCCGGACGTGGTTGTCGCCCTCGTAGCCGTAGCGCACGTCGCGCAGGCCGACGACGCCCGCCTGGGTCTGCAGCTCGCAGTCACCGTTCGCCGCGCAGGTCAGGCAGTCGAGGGGATGGTCGGAGATGTAGAGCTCCATCACGCCCTTGCGGAGCTTGGCGAGCTTCTCGTTCTGCGTGTGAACCACCATGCCGTTCTCGGCCGGGGTCGTGCAGGAGGCCGGGGTGCCGCGCCGGCCCTCGATCTCCACGAGGCAGAGGCGGCAGGAGCCGAACGGCTCCAGCGAGTCGGTGGCGCAGAGCTTCGGGATCTGCGTCCCGGCCTGCATCGCCGCCGCCATCACCGAGGTGCCGGCCGGCACCGTCACCGACATGCCGTCGATCGTCAGCGTCACCGTCTGCTCGCTGACGCGGATCGGCGTGCCGTAGTCGATCTCCTTGATCAGGCCCATCGACGTCTCCTCACTCGGCCGCGGCCGGCAGATCGCCGGCGCGCCTAAAATCCTCGGGGAAATGGGTGATCGCGCTCATCACCGGCATGGGCGTGAGCCCGCCCATGGCGCAGAGCGACCCGTCGGTCATGACCTCGCAGAGGTCCTCGACCAGCTTCAGGTTCGCCTCCGGCCGGATGCCGGCGATCACCTTGTCCATGGTCTCGACGCCGCGGGTCGCGCCGATGCGGCAGGGGGTGCACTTGCCGCACGACTCGGTGGCGCAGAACTCGAAGGCGAAGCGAGCCTGGGAGGCCATGTCGACGGTGTCGTCGAACACCACGATGCCGCCGTGGCCGACGAGGCCCTTCTTGGCCGCCATCGCCTCGTAGTCGAGGGGCGTGTCGAGGAGATGGTCGGGGAAGTAGGCCCCGAGCGGCCCGCCGACCTGCACGGCCCGGACCGGCCGGCCCGAACGGGTGCCGCCGCCGAAATCCTCGATCACCTGCCGGAGGGTGATGCCGAAGGCCATCTCGATCAGGCCGCCGTGCTTGACGTTGCCGGCGAGCTGGATCGGCAGGGTGCCGAGCGACCGTCCCATGCCGTAATCGGCGTAGGCCTTGGCCCCGTTCTCCAGGATCCACGGCACGGCGGTGAAGGTCATGACGTTGTTGACCAGCGTCGGCTTGCCCAGGAAGCCCTTGAGCGCGGGGATCGGCGGCTTCGCCCGCACGATGCCGCGCTTGCCCTCCAGGCTCTCCAGCAGCGAGGTCTCCTCGCCGCAGATATAGGCGCCGGCGCCGAGGCGCACTTCCAGGTGGAAGCTCTTGTCGGAGCCCAGGATGTTGTCGCCGAGCACGCCGGCCGTCACGCCGTTGGCGATCGCCTCCTTCAGGGTGGCGAAGGCCTGGGGGTACTCGGAGCGGAGGTAGATGTAACCGCGGGTGGCGCCGGTCGCGACGCCCGCGATGGTCATGCCCTCGATGAGGTTGAAGGGGTCGCCCTCCATCATCATCCGGTCGGCGAAAGTGCCGGAATCGCCCTCGTCGGCGTTGCAGACCACGTATTTCTGGTCCGCCTTGGCGAGCATCACGGTGTTCCACTTGATGCCGGCCGGGAAGCCGGCACCGCCCCGGCCGCGCAGGCCGGAATCGCGCACCGCCGCCACGATGCCCTCGGCATCGAGCTTCAGGGCGGCCTCCAGGCCGCGGTAGCCGCCATGGGCCCGGTAATCGTCGACGGAGATCGGGTCGACCACGCCGCAGCGGTGGAAGGTCAGGCGCTGCTGCCGGGCGAGGTAGGGGATCTTCTCCGGATCGCCGAGGCGCAGGACGTGGTCGCCGCCCGTGATCAGGCCGGCATCCAGCAGGGCATCGACGTCCTTGACCGTCACCGGCCCGTAGGCGATCCGCCCCTCGGGGGTGCCGACCTCGACCATCGGCTCCAGCCACGCCAGACCGCGCGAGCCGGTGCGCACGATGGTGACGTCGAGGCCGCGGCGCTCGGCGCCGGCGAACAGCGCCCGGGCGACCTTGTTGGCGCCGAGGCCGAGCGCGACCGCGTCGCGGGGAACGTAGAGCGTGACGCTCACTGGCGCACCTCCGTCAGGACAGCTTCGAGGGCGTCGGCGGTCAGGTGCGCGACGGGCTCACCATCGACCAGCGCGGCGGGGCCATTGGCGCAGAGGCCGAGGCAGTAGACCGGCTCGATCGTGGCGTTGCCGTCGGCGGTGGTCTCGTGCCAGCCGCAGCCGAGGCGGCCCAGGATCTCGCGGTGCAGCTTGTCCGAGCCCATGGCCTGGCAGGCCTCGGCCCGGCACAGCTTCACCTCGTGGCGGCCGGCGGGGTGCGCCCGGAAGTCGTGGTAGAAGGTGATGCAGCCGTGGACTTCGGCGCGCGACAGGTTCAGCGCGTCCGCGATCAGCGGCACGGCACCGGAATCCACGTAGCCGAAGGTTTCCTGCAGCGCGTGCAGGATCGGCAGCGTGGCCCCTTCGAGATGGGTGTGCTCGGCGATGATCCCGGATGCGCGCTCCGCGCTCCAGGGCTCGTGACGCGCCATGGTTTCCAGCCCAGTCTGTTCCTGTTCTAATGCGAAGAGGAACAGAAATGCCGAATGGCATCAATCGCGCTGTCCGGTCGGGCGACAAAGGACGTTTGTCGAGCTGTAACCCGCAGGCCTGAGGAGCGGAGCCAGTTCCTTAACCTGTTGCCACAGCGCGATTTTTCAGATCCGATCGGCAGTCAGGATTTGTCGCTTGCGTCGCAACATAAATTTGTGCCCTGCAAGAAACTGCATTCCGCCACGTCGGGTCCGCAACGTCCGCTCAGAGCCCTCCGTCCTTGCGAGCGGAGCGAAGCAATCCAGGGCAGCGCGACCTCGGCAAGCGTGGCGCGACTGGATTGCTTCGCTCCGCTCGCAAGGACGGTGGCGCTTTCCGAGACCTGAGCCTCGGCCGCGTCAGAACTCCATCTCGAGTTCCTCGATCTCGTCCGGCTCGTCGGCGGCGGCCTCCGCCCACTCGACCATCAGCGGCCAGTGCAGGATCGTGTCGCGGTAGGCGGCGGCGCGGGGCGGCAACGCGACGTCGTAGGTGCGGAAGCGGGTGCAGACCGGGGCGAACATCGCGTCGGCGAGGCACGGCCGCGCGCCGAACAGGTACGGCCCCTCGTAGCGGTCCAGGCAATCGTCGAAGATCGTGACGATGCGCTCGATATCGGCCTTGGCACCGTTGAACACGCGGAAATCGGGGTGGAAGGCGCGCAGGTTCATCGGCAGCGCCGAGCGCAGATTGACGAAGCCGGAATGCATCTCCCCCGAGATCGACCGGCAATGGGCGCGCTCCGCCACGTTGCCGGGCAGGAAGCCGGCCTCCGGGAAGGTCTCGGCGAGATACTCGGCGATCGCCAGCGTGTCCCAGACGACCACGTCGCCGTGGCGCAGGCGGGGCACCAGGAACGAGGGCGACAGGTGCAGCAGCTCCGCCCGGGTGGTGGCGTCGGTGCCGGACAGGACCTCCGTCCGGAAGTCGAGCCCGGCCATCCGGCAGATCAGCCAGCCCCGCAGGGACCACGAGGAGTAGTTGCGGCTCGAGATGGTGAGCGTAGCGGCCGTCATCGTCCTGCCCCGGGCGCGTCGCCGATCGTGCGGTCTGCGAGGCCCGATCCAAGACTCGTGCCGAACGGGGCGGGCGAATCGCTTCCGGCGGCGATTCTACTCCCGTCGCAGCAGCGCCGCGACCTCCGCCTGCTCGGCGGCCGACAGGTTCCGGGCCGGCGCGGGCGGGCGGCGGCGCGCGAGGCGCCAGATGCCGAGCCCGCCGAGCAGCACCGCGAGCACCGGGGTCAGCCACAGCAGCAGGGTGTGCAGCGCGAAGACCGGGCGCAGCAGCACGAACTCGCCGTAGCGGGCCACGACGTAGTCGAGCACCGCCGTGTCGCTGTCGCCCTTCTCCAGCCGCTCGCGGACGATCAGGCGCAGGTCCTTGGCGAGCGGCGCGTCGGAATCGTCGATCGACTGGTTCTGGCAGACGAGGCAGCGCAGTTCGGCCGAGATCTCCCGGGCGCGGTGCTCCAGCGCGGGATCCTTCAGCACCTCGTCGGGCTGCACCGCCAGGGCCGGCAGTGACGCCAGCAGGGCGAGCGCGGCCAGCGCCGGGCGGAGCGAACGGCGCGCCATCACTCGGCCGGCACCGCGACCGGGAGCGGCCGCGCCTTCGCCTTGGCGGGGACGCCCACGCGCATCCGCCGGTCCGTGAGCGACAGGCCGCCGCCCAGCGCCATCACCACCGCCCCGAGCCAGATCAGCAGGACCAGCGGCTTGTAGTAGAGGCGCAGGCCGACGCCGCCGTCCTGCCCGATCTCCCCGAGGCTCGCGTAGACCTGGCTGACACCGTTGGTCAGCAGCCCCGATTCCGTCACCGCCATCTTGCGGCTCGGGTAGAAGCGCTTGCCGGTCTCGACCTTCCCGACCTCGTCGCCCCCGCGGGTGCGGATCGTCAGGTAGGCGGCGGCCTCCTCGTAGTTCGGTCCCTTGCGCGGCGCGACCCGGTCCAGGGTCGCCACGTAGGGCCCCGTCGCCAGGCTCTCCCCGGGCTTGAGGGTCGCCAGCCCCTCGGTGGCCCAGCCCTGCGCGGCGATGCCCAGCACCACCACGCCGACCCCGGCATGGGCGATGGCGGTGCCCCAGGCCGAGCGCGGCAGGCCGACGGCGCGGCGGCCGATCTGTCCGAGGGACCGGGCGCGGCTCGCCCCGTAGCCGCGGGCGCGGGTGACGATCTCCAGGGCGGACCCGATCAGCAGGTAGGCGCCGAGGCCGATCCCGACCGGCGCCAGCACCGGCCCGCCCCAGGTCAGCGCCAGCACCGCGAAGCCGACCACCAGGGCGACCGCCAGCGCGGCGAACAGGCGCTGGGCGGCGGCGAGCACGTCGCCGCGCTTCCAGGCCAGCGCCTGGCCCATGGGCACGATCAGCAGCAGCGGGATCGCCAGCGGCACGAAGGTGGAATTGAAGAAGGGCGGACCGACCGTGATCTTCTCGCCCGTCAGCATCTCGAGCACCAGCGGGTAGAGCGTGCCGACCAGCACGGTGGCGCAGGCCGCCACCAGGAACAGGTTGTTGAGGACGAGCGAGCCCTCGCGGGAGATCGGCGCGAACAAGCCCCCCTGCCGCAGCAGCGGCGCCCGCCACGCGAACAGCGTCAGCGAGCCGCCGATGAACAGGATCAGGATCGCCAGGATGAAGACGCCGCGGGTCGGGTCGGTGGCGAAGGAATGCACCGAGGTGATCACGCCCGAGCGGACCAGGAAGGTGCCGATCAGCGAGAGCGAGAAGGTCAGGATGGCGAGCAGCACCGTCCAGACCTTCAGGGCGTCGCGCTTCTCCATCACCACGGTGGAGTGCAGCAGCGCCGTGCCGGCGATCCACGGCATCAGGGAGGCGTTCTCGACCGGGTCCCAGAACCACCAGCCGCCCCAGCCGAGCTCGTAGTAGGCCCAGTAGGAGCCCATCGCGATCCCGAGCGTCAGGAAGCACCACGCGGCGAGGGTCCAGGGCCGCACAGCCCGCGCCCAGACGGCGTCGATCCGCCCGTCGATCAGCGCGGCCACCGCGAAGGCGAAGCTGATCGAGAAGCCGACGTAGCCGACGTAGAGGAGCGGCGGGTGGACCGCGAGACCCGGATCCTGCAGCAGCGGGTTGAGGTCGTTACCCTCGAGCGGGGCCGGGATCACCCGGGTGAACGGGTTCGAGGTCGTGATGATGAACAGCACGAACACGAAGGTGATCAGCCCCTGCACGGCCAGGGTGTTGGCCCGCAGCCGCGGCGGCACCGAGTTCTTGGCCGCCGCCACGCAGGCGCCGAACAGGGTGAGGATCAGGACCCAGAGGAGCATCGAGCCCTCGTGGTTCCCCCAGACGCCGGAGATCTTGTAGATCAGCGGCTTCTGCGTGTGCGAGTTCTCGACGACGTTCTGGACCGAGAAGTCCGAGGTGACGTGCGCGTAAGTGAGCGCCGCGAAGGCGAAGAGCACGCAGGCGAAGGCGCCGAGCGCCGCCTGCGAGGCGGTCTGGCGCAGGGCCGGATCGCCCGAGCGGGCGGCCCAGATCGGCATCACCACCTGGACGAGGGAGATCGCCAGCGCGAGCGCGAGGGCGAAGTGGCCGGTCTCGACGATCATGCGGGTTCCCTCACCGCTCGCTGCGGGGACCGAGGGTGCTGTCCGCCGCCGCGGTGGCGGGCTTCGGCGCCGGGCCGCCCTTGTTCGGGCCGCCCTCCTGCCAGCGCCCCTGCGCCTTCAGCGCGTCGGCCACCTCGCGGGGCATGTAGGATTCGTCGTGCTTGGCCAGCACCGTGTCGGCGCGGAACTGCCCGCCCGGCTCCAGCACGCCCTCGGCGACCACGCCCTGCCCTTCCCGGAACAGGTCCGGCAGCAGGCCCTTGTAATGGACCTCGACGGTCTCGTTCGTGTCGGTGACGGCGAAATCGACCGTCTGGTCGGGGCCGCGCCTGAGCGAGCCGTCCTTCACCAACCCGCCGAGCCGCAGGCGCGTGCCCGGGGCGATGGCCTGCTTGGCGATGTCGGTGGGCGAGCGGAAGAACACGATCGAGCCGCTCATGGCGTACAGCATCAGCCCCACGGCGAGCGCCAGGACGCTGCCGCAGGTGGCGATCAGGATCAGGCGGCGTTTCTTACGCGTCACGATACTTCCACCCCGCGGTCCGGCGCGCGGAGACCCGCGTCGACCGGAACCGTTCTCATTCTAGTCTTGAGGGTGTCGGCTCCAGGCGCCCGCGGGTCAAGGGCGGGCGTCGGGACCGATTGTCGTACGGACCGCTCCGCGGAGGCGGGCTCGCGATTTCGTGGCGCCGGGGAACGGGCGCGCCAGGGGTTCGGTGCGCCAAGAGTTCGATGCGTCAGGGGTTCGGCGCGTCAGGGATTCGGCGCGTCAGGGATTCGGCTTGGCAGGAAGCTCCAGCTCCCGGGCGAGACCGTCGAGCCGCGCCACCGCCTCGCTGTTGGCGGCCAGCGCCATCCGGGCGCGGTCGAGGGCCTTCACCGCCTGGTCGCGCTCGCCCAGCGCGCTGTAGGAGCGCACGAGCCGCATCCACTCGTCCGGCGTGCCGCCCCGGGCGGCGAGGCGCCGGTCGAGTCCCTCGACCATCCCGCGAATCGCCGCCTGCTGCTCCGCCTGCGGCATGGCGCGCACGGCCGCCATCGCGGCCTCCTTCTCGGCCTGGACGCCCGGTCCCGCCCGGCCCGATTCGACCGTCGCGGGCGCCGCGCCCTCGGCGCCGAGACCCACGGCGCGGGCGCCCTGCTCGACCTGGGCGAGACCCTGCGGGTCGCCCGCGAGGGCCGTGCGCGCCCGGGCCAGGGCGTCGGTCGCCTGCGCGCGCTCGCCGAGGACCATCCGGGACCGGACGAGCCGCAGCCACTCGTCGGGGGTGCCGCCGCCGCTCTTGAGGCGGGCGTCGAGCCCGTCGACCATGCCGCGAATCGCTGCCTGCTGCTCGGCCGGGATCTCGGGAGCGGCCTGGGGCGTCGCGGGCGGGGGCGGCTCGCCCTTGAGGCGGGCGAGACTCTGCTTGACGATCCCGAGCCACGGGGCGTTCGGCGGGCTGCTGGCCTCGAGCTCGGTGAGCTGGCGGATCGCCTCGCCGGTGTCGCCGGCCTGCTCGGCCGCGCGGGCGAGGTAGAAGCGCGGCTTGGGCGCGTTCGGCTCCTCGGCCTGCGCCTTCTCGAACAGCGCCTTGGCCTCGGGCGACACGGTGCCGTCGCCGGCCGCCGTGAGCGCCTCGCCCTGGTCGGCCAGGAGGTCGGCGGTCTCGCCCTTGATCCGCGCGAGGTGGCCGTAGGCGCGGGCGGCGGCGTCGAATCGGCCGGTGCGCATGTAGACCGGGGCGAGCACGGCCCAGCCGCGGGCATCGTTCGGGTCCCGGGCGAGGCGCGCCTCGATCTGCCCGACGGCCTTCATCAGCTCGTCGGCGCCGCCGCGGGCGGCCTGCCGGTCGGCCTCGGTCTGCGCCGGCACCTCGGGCGAGCCGTAGAGCCCGTAGGCGATCAGCGCCACGAGCGGGATGGTGGAGAGCGCGAAGGCCGAGGCGGCGCGCCGGCGGCGCAGGCGCGGCTCGGCCGGGCGCGCGGCCTCGGCGATGCCGGCATCCTCGGCCTCGCGCTGCGCCTCGCGGCTCGACCGGAGCAGGCGGCGCGCCGCCTCGGCCTTGGCGGTCTCGGCCTCGTCGGGGGCGATCAGGCCGCGCTCGAGGTCGCGGTCGATCTCGGCGATCTGATCCTCGTAGAACGCCGTCTCGGTGGCGAGCCCGCTGCCGCCGGCCTCGCCGGTCGGCACGGCGGCGCGCCGCGACATCGGCCAGAGCAGGCCGAGCACGGCCGCCGCGGTCATGGCCGCCAGGATGAACCAGATCGCCGTCATGGACCTTATCGCCAACGGGCCGCACCGGCCCGCCCCTCCCCACGCCCTGTGGAGCCGGCGGCGTGATGCCACGACGCCTCCCGGCGGCGGCTCGGTGTCACGCAACTCTGTTGCGATGACAAGGCCCCGGGCGGGAGCCATGAGGCCGCGCGCCGCCTCCCGGCCAGTACCCGGACGCGGCCGGACGTGCCCGGACGCGTCCGACGGCCTCAGTGGGCGGCCGTGCCGACCGGCAGGTCCCCCGGCACCTCCAGCACCGCGCGCAGGCCGCCGAGCGCCGCCTGCTCCAGGGTGAAGCGCCCCCGGTACAGGGCGGCGAGGTCGGCCACGATCGACAGGCCGAGTCCCGAGCCGGGCTTCGATTCGTCGAGGCGGCGCCCCCGGCCGAGCACGGCCTGCCGGGCCTCCGGCGGCAGGCCCGGACCGTCATCCTCGATGGCGACGACGAGGTGGGGATAATCGTCCTTGCTCACCGCCTCGGCCCGGATCGCCACCCGCCCGTGGGCCCACTTGGACGCGTTGTCGACGAGGTTGCCGACCATCTCCTCGAAATCCTGGCGCTCGCCGCGGAAGCGCAGGCCCGGCGGGACGTGGACGTCGTAGGCGATGTCCTTGTCCCGGTAGATCTTCCCGAAGGTGCGCACGAGGCCGGCGAGCGCCGGCTCGACCTCCGTGGAGGTGCCGAGCGTGCCGGCGAGCGCCGCGGCGCGGGCCCGGTCGAGGTGGTAGTTGACCTGATCGCGCATCACCGCAGCCTGCTCGCGGATCTTCTGCGCGAGTTCCTCGGGGGCGTCGGAGGCCCCGACCTCGTTGACGATGATCGAGAGCGGCGTCTTCAGGGCGTGGGCGAGGTTGCCCACCTGGGTGCGGGCGCGCTCCAGGATCTCGCGGTTGGTCTCGATCAGGAGGTTCACCTCGCCGGTGAGCGGCGCGATGTCGCGGGGATAGGTGCCGGTGATGCGGTCGGCCTCGCCCCGGCGGACGGCGCCGAGCGCGGCGCGCATCTTCTTGAGGGGCGCGAGGCCGAAGCGGATCTGCAGCAGCGTGGTGATCGCAAGCGACAGGCCGAGCAGGCCGAAGGTGATGGTCAGCGAGTTCCGGAACCGGTCGACGTCGTTGACGATCTCGTCGGCGGGGCCCGCGACCCGGACCGTGTAGCGGCCCTCCTCGCCGAGATCGACGTCGCGCTCCATGATGCGCAGGAGGCGTCCGTCCTGCCCCTTGCCGTAGCCCTGGCGGATCTGCCCGACCCCGACTTTCCCGTCGGAATCGGTCGCGGCCGGCAGCGGCACGCCCACGAGGGAGCGCGAGGTGCGCACGTCGCGCGGCTTCGCGTCGGGCTTGCCGACCTGCCAGTACCAGCCGGACAGGGGCAGGTCGAAGCGCGGGTCGCCGAGCGAGAAGGTCCGGCTCTCGGGGTCGTTGGGCGAGACGAGGTCGGTGGCGAGATTGTTGGCGAAGACGAGGAGCCGGCTGTCGAAGGAGCGCTCGGTGTTCTCGCGGTAGAGGGTCGTGAGGATCCAGGCCGCGATCAGCAGGATCGCGGAGCTCGAGAGGAACGCCGACACGGCGAGCCGCACCGCGATGGAGCGGCGGCGCAGGGAGAAGAGGCCGATGAGGTCGATCATGGATGCGTCGGTCGCTCAGACGTGCGGCGGCGCATCGTAGAACACCGCGCCGCGCATCAGCGGGCGCGCCGTGCGGAAGAAGGCGCCGCGCTCGGCCCGCCAGCCGTCGGCCCCGCGGGTCACGGCGGCGTCAGCGGTGAGGATGCCCGACGGCATGCCGACCCGCAGGACCGCTTCGGTGGGGCGTGCGGCCTCGTGGACGAGGCTGCCTTCGAGCCGGGCGGCGACCGCGAGGCACAGGGTGGCGGTGAGCGGCAGCGCCTGGTGCGGCACGCCGTTCGAGATGACCCGGGCGGTCAGGTCGGTCTCGGCGGCGCGGATCGTGGCGCCGGAGAGGCTGCCGGAATCCTGCGGCGGCGCCACGAGGCCGACGAAGGGCACGTGGACGACGCGCGCCGCCGCCTCGAGATCGGGCGCGATGCCCATCGCCACGGAGCCGGCCCGGCGGATCCGCGCCAGCCGGTCGAGGAGGCCCGGCACGGCCTCCAGGGCGGCGGGCAGCTCGGTGCCGGCGAGGCCGAGATCGGCGGCGCGGACGAACACGCAGGCATTGGCGGCGTCGATCAGCGAGGCCTCGATCGCGCCGAGGCCCGGCACGTCGAGCCACTGACGGACGGCGCCGGTCGGGAGCAGCCGGCCGGTCGTGGCGCCGCCCGGATCCAGGAAGTCGAGCTGGATCGGCGCGCCCGTGCCGGTGACGCCGGGGATCGCGAGGTCGCCGCGGTAGACGCTGCGGCCGCCCGCGGCGGCGAAGCCCGCCACGATCAGCTTGCGCGTGTTGGTGTTGAAGATCCGCAGCCGCACCGGGCCGTCCGGGACGTCGACGAGCCCCTCGTCGACCGCGAACGGCCCCACGGCGGCGAGCATGTTGCCGCAATTGCCCGAGAGGTCGATGCGGCCGTCCCGGACCACGACCTGCACGAAGGTGTAGTCGATGTCGGCGTCCGGCCGCGCGGAGCGCTCCACCACGCAGATCTTCGACACCGACGAGACGCCCCCGCCCATGCCGTTGAGCTGCCGCCCGAACGGGTCGGGGCTGTCCATGGCGGAGAGGAAGGCCGGCTCCCAGGCGGCGAGATCCCCCGGCACGTCCCGGCGGTGCAGCATCAGCGCCTTGCTGGTGCCGCCGCGCATGAAGACGGCCGGCAGCGTGCCGGAACGCGCGGCCGCGCTCACATCCGCGCCGGCGGCTGGTTGGGGTCCACGAGGTAGCCGAGGCCGCGCACGGTCTGGATCAGGTCCACCGCGAGCTTCTTGCGCAGGCGGCCCACGAACACCTCGATCGTGTTCGAGTCGCGGTCGAAATCCTGGTCGTAGAGGTGCTCGGTGAGTTCGGCGCGGGACACGACCCGGCCGGTATGGTGCATCAGGTAGGAGAGCAGCCGGTACTCGTGGCTCGTCAGCTTCACCTGGGCGCCGTCGACGAACACCTTGCCGGAGCGGGTGTCGAGGGTCACCGGCCCGCAGGCGATCTGGCTGGTGGCGTGGCCGGCGGCGCGGCGCAGCAGGGCGCGCACCCGGGCCATCAGCTCCTCCATGTGGAAGGGCTTGGTGACGTAGTCGTCGGCGCCGGCGTCGAAGCCGTCGACCTTGTCGGACCAGCGGTCCCGGGCCGTGAGGATGATCACCGGGGTCTTCACGCCCGCCCGGCGCCACTTCTGCAGCACCGTGACGCCGTCGGCCTTGGGCAGGCCCATGTCGAGGATGATGGCGTCGTAGGGCTCGCTCTCGCCGAGATAGCCGCCCTCCTCGCCGTCATAGGCCTTGTCGGCGACGTAGCCGGCCTCCTCCAGCGCGGCCACGACCTGCCGGTTGATGTCCTTGTCATCCTCCACGACCAGCAGACGCACGGCTCACTCCCCTCCGAAACGGTATCCGCGCCCGCTCAATACTGTCCCGCCACGGTGCCGGTGCGCGCGTCGACGATCACGTGCACGAAATGCCCGTCGCGGCGCAAGGCGGTGAGCATGTAGACGAGGCCGTCCGCGTGACGGCAGAGGCTCGCCCGCTGGATCTCGGCGCGGGGGATCACCGTCCGGGCCGCGCGGATCGCCGCGACCGGCGGGATCACCCGGCGCTCGCCGACCTCCTCGCGCAGGTCCGCGGGGGACAGGCAGCTCTCGATCCGCAGCGGCGGCTGGCTCGACACCGCGCCCGTCTGAGGGGCCGGCCCGTCGTCGGCCATGGAGCC
The DNA here is from genome assembly GCF_053345595.1 of Methylobacterium sp. D54C. Classification (NCBI taxonomy): domain Bacteria; kingdom Pseudomonadati; phylum Pseudomonadota; class Alphaproteobacteria; order Hyphomicrobiales; family Methylobacteriaceae; genus Methylobacterium; species Methylobacterium sp. D54C. Next base: position 204,360 of record NZ_JBKFAK010000002.1, on the reverse strand, counting down.
GAGGCCGCCCGCGGCGAGGGCCGCGGCGGTCAGGCTGATGGCGACGAGGGCGATGGCGTAGCGCATTGGCAGACGATGTGAGCCCAGGGCACTGAATGCGTCCTGAATACGTGGCCGTGCGTCGCCCCCGGCGGTCGTCGGCGGCGGTCCGGACAGTCCCTTCGCGGTCGATTCGGTGGCGGGCGGCATCGTGCGGACATGACGGCCGAGGCGGCGCCCGGTTCCACGCCGCGCGCCGCTTCCCACAGGCGCCGCGGCCGGTCTCACGGTGCCGGCGCTGCGGCGGGACCGCAGGCCGCGGCGCGGGCCGGCGGCCCGGCCCGGCCAGTCCCCGCCGGCGCGGCCTGCGCGGCCTGCGCGGCGCCGCCGGACCCCAGCGTCCAGGCAAGCCGGCCGACCGCCGCACCCTCGTGGACGGCGACCGTCACCGCCGCGGCGGCCGCCAGGCCGAGCCACACCCGGTCGAGAACCCTGTCCCAGAGCAGGCGCATCTCACCCTCCCGTCAGCAGCTTCCAGAGGGCCCGCAGGGCCGGGACATGCGCGGCGAGCCACGCGACCTGGTCGGAGAACCAGTGTGCGGCCGCCGCCGCGGCGACGAAGGCGAGCACCGTCGCGTGCTTGAGCCGGCGCAGGTAGCGGCGCAGCGCGCGGCGCTCGAGATGCGCGTCGACCAGCTCGTCGAGGGCGGCGAGGCGCGGCTCGGACTGCCGGGCGAACCACGCGTGCCAGACGGGCGGGAAGCGGATCGTCCGAGGCCGCCCGCCGAGGGCGACACCCGCGCCCTCGGCGTCCTGGGGGGGCGCGGATTGCCGTGCCTCGGTGCGGAGGGGCTTCATGGTGACGATCCCTGTTACACGGCCCCCGCGCCGCCGAGGCGGCGAGGCCCGGCCTCAGGCCGGGTGCTTGTCCGCCCCGCGCAGCTGCGCGAGCGCTGGGGCGAGGACGTTGGCGGCGCTCGCCTGCGGATCGAGGGGCAGCGCCCGGAAGATCCGCGCGGCCACGCCCTCGGGGCCGCCCGCCTTCCGCACGACGTGCGCGGGGGCGGTGGCGAGCACGTGCCGGGCGCCGGCGGCCACCACCGCGGCGCCGAGGTCGGCGCTGACGGTCCGGCCCCGGGCGGCCCCGGCCACGGCGTTCTGGCCGAACTCGGCCCCGGCGCGGATCGCGGCCTCGATCCGGTCGCGGGTGAGCACCGAGGCGGCCCAGGGCGCGACCCGGGCGATGCCGGCGGTGACGGCGGCGGCGGCGAGCGGAACGAGCGCGGCCGTCACCGGCTGGAGCAGGCCGGAGAGCCAGTCGCCCCACGGCAGCGCCGGTCCGGCGAAGGAAGCCGCGACCGGAGCGACGGCGGGCGCGGCACCGCCGGCCTGCGCGGCGAGGGCGGCGAGCGGCAGGCCCGTGACGGCCAGGGCGACGGCCGCCCGGATCGGGTGCATCATCGTGGAACTCCTTCTCAGCGCGCGGCGGACCCGGCCGGCTCGGGATCGGGTGACGACGGGTCAGGGCCGGCCCGGCGGCTGAGCCGGCATCGCGGCGGGACCGTCGCGCAGGGCGGCGAGGGCCCGGCGGGCCCAGGCGAGGCGGCGCGCGGGCGCCACGACGCCGGGCCGCTCGTAGCGGCGCCAGACCGCCTCGGTGGCGGCAGCGAGGGTGGTGGTGGCCCGCAGGGCCGCGAGGGCCGGCGCCTCGGGACCGCGCAGCTCGGCGCAGAGGTAGCCGTAGCCCGCCTCGGGGTCGGCGGGATCGCGGCCGCGCGCCCGGCACCACGCCTCCATGGCGACGCGCCGGGGCCCGGTCCACTGGGCGAGCCCCCAGCCGCCGCGGGAGCCCGGCACCGCGGGGGCGACCTCCTGGAGGTGGCGGAACCCGCCGGTCTCGTGGCCGAGATTGCCGAGCAGGCCGGCGGCCTGGACGTCGCTCAGGCCGAGATCGCGCATCAGCCGCGGGCCGAGCCGGCGGCAGGCCGCGGCGAAGGGCTCCCGCGCGGCGGGGTCGGATGGCGGCATGGGCGTGCTCCGGAAGCTGGCGTGCCCGGACGCGCCGGGCTAAGGCGGCCCGCGCCGTGGGCGGCGCCGAGGGGGATGCGTGGGACGCGGACAGGACCGGCCGCTCGTGTTCATCGGCGACTCGATCACCGCCGCCTGGGGCGCGGTGCGGGCCGAGACCTTCGCGCGCCACGGCTTCGTCGCTCGGGGCGTCCCGGGCGAGACGAGCGGGCAGATCCGCGCGCGCTTCCTGCGGGACACGGCCGGCGCCCGGGCCGTGCATCTGCTCTGCGGGATCAACGACATCGCGGAGATCGGCGGCCCGGTGCCGGACCGGGCGATCGCCGGGAACATCATGGCCATGGGGCAGATGGCCTTCGCGGCCGGGCTGCCGCTCACGATCGGCACCGTGATGCCGAGCGACTTCTGGGGCTGGCGCCCCGAGCTGCGGCCGGTGGCGCGGATCCGCGCCCTGAACGGGTGGCTGCGCGCCTACTGCGCGGCGGGCCCGGCCCGCCTCGTCGATTACGGGCCGCCGCTCGCCACGGAGGCGGGCGCGCTCCGGCGGGACTTCACCGACGACGGCATCCACCTCAACGGCGCGGGCTACGCGGCCGTGGAGCCGGCGATGCTGCGGGCCCTCGGCGCAGGCCCGGAATGACGGCGGCCGCGGGGTCGGGCGCTCACGCGCCTAGCGCCAGCCAGTAGGTCGGCACCGACCCGACCCCCGCCACCGCGCCGGCCGTCGCGCGGCGGGTGCGGAGCGTGAACCCGGTGGCCGCCACGTCGCTGACCTGCGCGGCGTGGAGCGCGTCGCCGGCGCCGGCGACCGGCTGCGCCCAGACGCCGAGGCAGCTCCCCGGGAAGGCGATGCCGAAAGCCACCGCGACATCCGCGTCGGCGGCGGTGACGAGCCCCCATTGCGCGATCAGGCCGCCCGGGAGCCGCACCGACCCGTTCGCGCCGAGCACCTGCGCGCCGGTCGCGAGCGGCGTCCCGTCGGCGCGCTGGTAGTGGCGCACGCGCCAGCGGCCCGCCGCGTCCGAGGTGGCGATGCAGGTGTCGTCGGCGGCCGTCACGAGATCGGCGCGGGTCGGCAGCACCAGCACTTCGGGATCGTGGACCAGGGTCGCGGCGCCCGAGAAGCGCACGAACCGCTCCCGGTCGACGTCGGCGCCGAAGCTCGCGATCCGCGCCGCGCCGGTGACGAGCACCCGCCGGGTGCCGGCCGCGCCGAGGTCGGTGGTGGGGGCGGCCGCGAGGGCGGTCTCGGCCGAGGCGAAGTCGATCCCGCCGGTCCGGGCCGAGGCGGTGAGCGCCGTGGCGAAGGCGGCCCCGTCGGGCGAGACTTTCAGGGTGAAGTCGTCGCTCCCGAGGGTTCCCAGCAGAGCCCGCGCCGCGTAGCCGGTCTCGAAGACCAGGGCGGCGTCGCGGGCGGCGGATTTCCGGTTGACGAAGACCCGCATGTCGCCGGTGCCCGGCGTGGCGTCGTCCCAGGTCAGGAGCGCGGAATCGGACTTCACCGCGAAACGGTTGGTGGCGTCGGCCGCCGTGTTGATCCCGAGGCGGCCGACGCTCTGGAGCGCCGTCAGCGCGCGGCGGAGGCTCGTCCAGGCCGCGCCGTCGAAGACGTAGAGGTCGGCCTCGTCGATCAGCCAGGCGAGCCAGCCGGCCCGCGGCGCGGCGCCGGTCCAGACCCCGTCGGCGTAGCGCACCACCTGGCCCGCGAGCCCCGCCCAGGCGCCCCCGGGCTCGGCGGCGGCCACGAGGTAGCGGTCGCCCTCCGCGGGGCCCGGTGGCGGCGCGGCGAGATCCTTGTCCAGGCAGGCGAGCTGGACGAGCGCGTCGAGCAGGCCGAGCGCCTCGTTGTGGGTGACGTGCTTCTGCGCCTGGCTGGCGGCGATCAGCGGCAGGCCGAGATGGGGCGTGGCGTCGGACATGGGGCGGCTCCCGGGCGGTCAGGCCGAGCGGACGGGGATTCGGGCGCGGCGGGCGGGTCCGGGGCCGGCGACGAGACCGATCTGCGCCACCGCGACGTCGAGATGCGTCTGGGCGCCGCCGAAATCGGCCGCCTCGTCCGCGTAGAGACAGTGCTGGGCCTCGGCCCGGACCGTGCGCAGGGCCGTGCCGGCGGCCGAGAACACCGTCACCGCGTAGGCTTCCGGCTCGTCGAGCGGGATCTCGGCCGGCTCCCAGGCGTCGCCGTCGCGGCGGGCCCGCCGGATCCACGAGAGCCGCACGCCGTCCGCCGCGCGCCGCGCCCGCAGGTGGACCGGCCGCAGCGGCGTCAGCGCCGCGAGGCCGGCCGTGGCGGCGATCTCGGCGAAGGCCGGGTCGGCCGGGTCGCGATCCGCCGGCCCGATCCGGTAGCGGAACGCGCGGCCGACCTCGTCCAGCCGGTCGACCAGGGGCGTCACGGCGCCGTCGTCGAGGCGCACGATCAGGCTCCCCGCCGGGGAGACCCGCCCCGCCGCCGCCTCGCTGCCCGCGAGCCCGCGCAGGAAGCCGGACAGCCGGTAGGTGTCGGGCCCGATCAGGACCGCGGACGCGGCGCCGAGCAGTTCCACGGTCCCGTCCGCGCCGAGCAGGGCGAACAGGTTGCCCCCGGCCAGCATCGCGCCCGCCCCGATCGAGGCCAGCGTCGCGCCGCGCCGCAGGGCGACGTCGAGATGCGCGCCCCGCTGGATGCGCCAGAGCGGGCCGGCCGGCAGCGCCGACAGGGTGCGCCCGAGGCAGGCCGGGTAGTCGACGAGGCGGTGCAGGGCGAGCGGCCCGTCACCGGCGGCGCGCCAGATCGCGACCGCGCCGGGCCAGGGCTCGGCCGCCACCGCGCAGGACTGAAGGATCGTGGGGTCGCCGCGGTCGACCGGCACGTCGAGGGCGACGGCGAGCGGCGGTCCGGGAAAGGCGGGCGGCGCCACCTCGGCCCGGGCCATCGCGCGGGGCAGCCCGCGCCCGGGCCCCGCCCGGGGCGGCACCCCGCTCGCCTCGATCCGGCGGCCCGTGGGCGCGTCGTCGATCCGGTCGATCCGGCGCAGGACCGCGACGCCGGGCACGTCGGCCGGCACCGCCAGGAGGTCGCCGGGCTCCAGCTCGACCCGGCGCGGGCTCAGCGTGAACACCGCGGTGTCGCGGGCCGCGATCAGCCGGTCGAGCAGCGCCTCGGCCAGGCCGTCGGCGGTCTCCCGGCGGGTGACGATCGCCGCCTCAATCCGGGTCTCGCGCCGCCGCAGGCCGGCGGGCCGCACGGCCGAGGCCGCGGCGCGCCGGTAATCCGGGCTCTCGGAATCGGTGATCCCGAGGTCCACGGAGCGCGGCAGGGCGCTCTCTTCGGCCCGGACCTGGTGCAGGACCGGCCGCTCCTCCGACAGCCGGACGAGGTCGGTCTCGGCCAGGATCACGGGCCGGTCGCGCCGGGGACCGCGCAGCCGCAGGGTCCCGGCCACCGCCGAGACGTCGAGGCCGTAGACCTCCGCGAGGGTCTCCAGGGCGCCGCGCGCCGTCAGCGGCCGGTCGATCACGTAGCCGTCGAGATAGGCGGCGGCCTCCACGGAGACCGGTGCGTCGAACCCGAAATCCGCGAGGATCCGCTGGACCAGCAGGTCGAGGTCGCAGCCCTCGATCCGGCCGGTGATCCAGTGGCCGACCCGCCAGTTGGCGGCGTCGGCCCAGACACCGCGCACCGTCGGGAAGGCCGGGAAGGGCCGCGCGTCCCAGGCCCAGACGAAGATCCCGTCGGGATCGACCATGCGGCCGCCGTAGACCGGCGAGACCGGGTTGTCGGCCTCCCGGAAGCCCGGCACGGCCGGGTCGAACCGCGCGATCACGGCCTCCAGCCCGCGGAGCTGGATCAGCTCGTCGCGCAGGGCCCGGGATTCCGGCGGGAAGGCGCTCTCGGACGATTTCGGGTCCGGGAAGACGTTGGGGCCGTTGGTGCCCTTGTCCACCGCCGGCACGCCGATCTCGGTGAGCCAGATCGGCTTGCCGGCCGGCACCCAGGCGGTGGTGCGGGTCTCGACGCCGCCGTCGCGCTCCACGTGCGGGCTCGACCACCACGCGACGAGGTCCTTGGCCCGGTAGATCCAGGGCTTGCCGGCGGCGCCGTCGGTGATCGGCCGGCGGGCCTGGGCGGCGCGGTCGGCCGCGTCGGCGTAGTACCAGTCGAAGGCCTCGCCGGACGCGCCCCGGGCCTTCAGATAGGCCCGGTCGGCGATGTCGCCCGTCACCGCGAGGTCGGCGTGGTCCGGGTCGTCGCGCCAGTCGGAGACGGGCGGGTACCAGTCGATCCCGACGGCGCCGATATGCGGGTCGGCGAACAGGTCGTCGAGGGGGAAGCGGACGGTGGCGCCGCCGTCGCCCACATGGGCGCCGTACTCGGTCCAGTCCGCCGCGTAGACCAGGGTGACGGCCGGGCCGAGGCGGTCGCGAAGCGCGGCGGCGAGGTCGCGCAGGGCCCGCACCGCCGGATAGCCGGCCGCGCCGCGCACCCGGGTCAGGCCGACGAGCTCGCTGCCGATCACGAAGGCCGCGAGGGGCGTGCCCGAGGCCGCCCAGCCGGCCGCGAGGGCGGCGTAGTGCAGGACCGCGTCGCGGTAGCCACCCGCGAAGAAGGCCGCGACCTGCGCGTCGGCCGCGGCGGTCCCGTCCGGGCTCCCCGGAAGGCCCGGGGCCGGATCGCAGGTGATGCGGCCGCGCCAGGGATAGGCGGGCTGCGCGGCGCCGGGGGCGTGCGGATCGGGGAGCGCGTTGCCGGCCGGCACGTCCATCATGACGAACGGGTAGAGCGACACCGCCAGCCCCCGGCGCGCCAGCTCGGAGACCAGCCGGGTCAGGCCCGCATCCGCCGGCGTGCCGCCGTAGGCCGGGCTGCCGTCCGGCAGGGTCGAGACCGTCTCGGCCCGGTCGCGGGCGATCCCGGCGACGCGCCAATCCTCCGGCCGGGCGCGCTTGTCGGCGGCCTCGACCTTGGGCACGACCCGGCAGGATCCCGCCCGCAGGTCGGTGCCGAACCACGTCGCCACCACGGCGACCCGGCGCAGGTTCGGGCACAGCGCCTGGAGCGCGTCGAGGGAGGCGATCACGTCGGTGCCGCGCTGGAGCTGGTGCCGGTTGGCGGCCTCGGTGCGGCCGAGCCCGAGATCGACCGTGACGCGGTCCGGATCGAGGCCGAACTCGCTGGCGCCGGGGATCAGGTCGACGGCGCGCACGCGCGCGAACAGGCCGTTGACCGGGCGGATCACCTCGAAGGCGAATTGCGGGACGCGGTTGCCGAAGGCCGCGAGGGCCAGGTTCTCGAACACCGCGTAGGCGAGGCCGCGATAGGCGGGCGCGTTCTCGGCGCCCTCCTTGGCGACGATCAGCGGGTCCGGCTCCTGGCCGGGGCCGCCGGTATGGACCCGCAGGGTCAGGCCGGCCTGGTCGATCTCCCGTCCGTCCGCCCAGATCCGGCGGACGCAGGCGATCTCGCCCTCGCACAGCCCGACCGCGAGGTTGGCGAAGTAGCTGTAGCGGGTGGTGACGGTCCTCGGGCCGCCCGCGAGCCCGCCCAGGCCCTTGGCGGGCGCGGCCGCGCGGGCGACGGTGGTGTTGGCGACCTCCAGCGGACGGGTCGCCCAGATCAGGGTGCCGCCGATCCGCGCCCGCCCGTAGACCCGCGGGATCGGATCGCCCTCGGTGGAGGTGAGCCCGGCCACGTCGGCGAGCCGCGGCCCCTCGACGAAGCGCGCGTGCCGCCCGGCCCCCGACAGGGCGCCGCCGAGGGCCGCGCCCGCGACGGAGCCGAGCGCGCGCCCGACCAGGCCGCCGATCGGGCCTCCGAGGACGGTGCCGACCGCCGCGCCGGCCGAGGACAGGATCAGCGTCGCCATGGCGGGGCTCCGGATCTGATGGCGGTATCGCGTGGACGGGTTGCCGGTCCGTATCCGATCGGATACGTTCGACCTGTGACGACGATCCTGCTGTCCGACACCTTCCGGACTTGGCTCACGGGCCTGAAGGATCACCGCGCCAGGGCGCGCATCGCGGCACGTATCCGCAGCGTGGGGCTCGGCAATTTCAGGGATGCCAAACCGGTCGGGGCAGGTGTGTTCGAGATGCGGATCCCGTATGGCCCCGGCTTTCGCGTCTACTATGTCCGACGCGGCGAGGTAACGTACCTGCTCCTGTGCGGCGGCGATAAGTCCAGCCAGACCCGGGACATTCAGAGGGCCAAGTCCATGGCCGCCTCTCTCGACGGAATCACCTGATGCGTTTCACACCGTTCGACGCCTCGGAATTCCTCGACAGTGAGGAGGCGATTGCCGAATACCTGGCGGCAGCGCTCGACGACCCCGACCCCGAGCTGTTCATCGCGGCCCTGGGCGATGTCGCGAAGGCACGCGGCATGGCGCAGATCGCCCGGGAAGCGGGTGTCGGTCGAGAGAGCCTCTACAAGGCGCTGACGCCGGGCTCGAAGCTCCGCTACGAGACGGTCCGCAAGGTCATGGACGTGCTCGGCGTCAAGCTCACCGTATCGACGCGTTCCTCGTAGGCGCCGCAGCGCTTCGGAAACCGGAACACCCCCGTCGCGTGCCGCCGCCACCATCCGGTGAGCGCGACCTCGGTGACGGCGGCCCCGTCGTGGGCGTGGATCATCGCGCCGGCGCCGGTGGCAATGGCGCAGTGGCGGGCCGGCAGGTGGCGGCGGAAGGCGAAGAGCAGGACGTCGCCCGGCCGCGGCGCCAGCTCCGCCAGGGGTCCGGGCACCGGCACGAGGTGGCGGGCGGCCGCCTCGGTGAGCGGGTCGGTCCCGGGCGCGGCCGATTCCGCCCAGGTGCCGGAATAGGGCGGCGGCACCTCCGGCTCGGCGCCGTAGAGCCCGCGCCAGACCCCGCGCAGCAGGCCCAGGCAGTCGCAGCCCACGCCGCGCAGCGACGCCTGGTGGCGGTAGGGCGTGCCCAGCCAGAGCCGCGCCTCGCCGAGCGCCGCAACACCGATATCTCGGCCGATCTCGCGCCGCATCGCGCTCATCGGAAGAGGCTCCCGCCGTCGAGGATGGGGTCCGAACCGGGGACCGCCCGCATGACCGCGTCGTTGCCGGGCATGTGCGGGAAGCCCTGGAAGTTGACCGCGTTGGCGAAGCGGTCGCGGCAGGTGGTGAGGCGCTTGTCGCACCCGGCCGTCAGGCTGAACCCGTCGCCGGCGGCGACCGGCCGTGGCGGCACCGTCCAGAGCTCGATCAGGGGCCCGAGCTGGAGGCGCACGTCCGCCGCGAGCCCGGCATTGGCGCCCGTCGTCCAGGTCAGGCGCCCGCCGGTGAACAGGCCGTCCGCGAAGGACCCGGCGAGCGCCGCCGCGAGCGTGGCCGGCTCCGGGACGCCGCTCACCCGGCCGGCCGTCGTCCACGCGGCGCGGTCCACCCGGCATCGGGCATCGCCGAGATCGGCGCCGCAGGTCGCCCGGTAGGTGCGGCCCCGCTCGGCGCCAAGCCGGTGCGCGAGGCCGCGCAGCTCGGCCACGAAGGCGTCGCCGTCCCGGCGCACCTCGCCGATCGTGGCGACGTCGAGGAGGAGCCGGGTCTCCGTGTCGCTCCAGTCGACCAGCCAGGTCTCCACGGCGGCGCCGTCGTAGAGGCCGCCGGCGATGTCGGCCTCGGTGAGCCCGAGGCCGCTGAGCGCCCCGGCCACGTCGCCGCCCGAGACCGCGAAGCCGAGCTCGGCACTGGCCTCGGCCGCCTCCAGCCCGGTGCGGGCGGCGTGGACGAGGCCCGCGACGGTCAGGTCGCGGTCGTGGTCGGTGAAGCCGAGGGCGAGCCCGTCCCGCCGCCGCAGGGACCAGCAGCGGCACAGGGTGGTCACCCCGCCGGCGAGATGGGCCGCGAAGGCCTCCGGGATGTCGCGCATGGCGTCACGCCTACTCAGGGCACGATCTCGACGAGCGGCACCTTCGGGATCTCCCCGGCCGTGAAGGCGGCGAGGTCGATGGTCAGCGCGTCGGTGTCGAACCGGACCGGCACGTCGAAGGCGAAGCCCGCCGTCACGGCGGCGCCGGGCGGTGGGACGCGGCCCGCCGCGAAGGTGACGAGGCCGGTCGTCGGGTCGCACGCGAAGGCCTCGGGCCCGACCTCCCGGCCGCCGACCGCCACCCGGACGCTGCCGGACACCGGCTTGGCGATCCGGCGGCGATAGGGCGCGAAGCCGGCGCCGTAGGTCTTCACCAGCGGAAAGGTGGCGGTGACGCCGTCGCCGGTGCCGAGCGGCTGGTCGAGGGGGCCGACCGGCCGGCCCGGCGGCCCGGAGCGGCCGTCGATCCGGTCGCGGAACCGGAAGCCGTAGAGACGCCCGCGCCGCTCCTCGAAGAAGGCCAGCACGGCGTGCAGGGCGTCGAGGCCGCGCAGCCCGAACCCGGCCTCGTAGCGGCGGCGGGAATCGGCCCAGCGGCCGTTCCGGTGCTCCCGGCCCGAGGCCAGGGTCACGATCTCGGTGAGCCGCTGCGGGCCGCCGCCGGCGCGCAGCGAGACGTCGAGTGGGAACAGCACCTCGTGGAAATCGTCGGCCATGTCGGGCCTCTCCGGTTCGGGTGGCGACAGGGCCGCGCCGGTCTTCCGGGGCGTCCTCGCGAGCGCAGCGACGCGACCCAGGGCAGCGCGACATCCGTGACCGTGGCGCTCCGGGATCGCTTCGCTCCGCTCGCGAGTACGGAGGCCGGGCCGCAGATCCCGCGTGACGCCCGGGGAACGGTATCGCTGCCGGATCGGAGCAGCTCAAAAAAGTCTTCCGAGAGGCGCCGGAAAATCAAAAGCGCAGTTCATCGACACGGTACGGCAGTTGATCGAAGATCGCCGCACCGAAGCGGATGTTCTCCGAAGTCCTCTCGGCCCGCACATCTCGGTTCACCGCGCGATCCGCACGACGCGGCGCCGTTCTGCCAGGGAAACCTTCCGATGAGCGCCATCCCCCAGCCCCTCCACGCGTCTGCTACCGCCCTCGACATCCGCCGCGTCGCCGGCCGCATCGGCGCGGAGATCCGCGGCGTCACCCTCTCGGGTGACTTGGACGACGGGACGGTCGCGGCGATCCGGCAGGCGCTGAACACCCACAAGGTGGTGTTCTTCCGCGACCAGGACCTCGACGAGGCCGGGCAGGAGGCGTTCGGCCGGCGCCTCGGCGACCTCGTCCCGCATCCGACCGTGCCCTCCCTCGCCGGCACGGCGGGAATCCTCGACATCGACGGCAGCCGGGGCGAGCGGGCGAGTTCCTGGCACACCGACGTGACCTTCGTGCCGGCCTACCCGGCGCTCTCGATCCTGCGGGCCGTGACGCTGCCGCCCCACGGCGGCGACACGCTCTGGGCCAACACGGCGGCGGCCTACGCGGACCTGCCCGAGCCCCTGCGCGACCTCGCCGACAAGCTCTGGGCGCTGCACTCGAACGTCTACGACTATGTCGGCGGCCGGGTGAACGTGTCGGAGGCCGGGCGGCGGCGCTACGACGAGGTGTTCACCAGGACCGTGTTCGAGACCGAGCACCCGCTGGTCCACGTCCACCCGGAGACCGGGGAGCGCTCGCTGATCGTCGGCCACTTCATCCAGCGGATCCTGGGCCTGACCACCGCGGATTCGCAGCACCTGCTGGCGATCTTCCACGACCACGCGACCCGGCCCGAGAACACCGTGCGCTGGTCGTGGCGGACGGGCGACGTGGCGATCTGGGACAACCGCGCCACGGTCCACCGGGCGGTGGACGATTACGGCGAGGCGCCCCGCGTGGTCCGCCGCGTGACGATCCAGGGCGTCGCGCCGGTGAGCGTCGACGGCCGCACCAGCCGGGCGCGGGAGACGGAGGCGCGCAGGGCGGCGTGAGCTGTGGCCGCGCGCGCCTCAGGTCGCTCGCTGGCCGCGCGCCACCGCCCGGGCGAGGCTCGCGGTCACCTGCGCCTCGGAGCGGCGGAACGCCCCCGGATCGGGGGTCGCGATGTTGACCGTCACGGAGACCGGCCGCGCCGCGGCTCCGCCTGCGGCGACGCCCAGGCGGCCGTCCGGCCCGCGGCCGAGGGGGAGGATCGCCTCCGGGCCGGCCTCGCCCATGAGGCCGGCGCCGCCCGCCATGGGGAAGTAGGTCGGCGCGGCCACGACGCCGCCGGCGGCGAAGGGCTGGACGCGGCCGCCCCGGAACACGCCCCCGCGGGCGAAGCCCGTCTCCGCGCCGGAGCCCAGCATCGCGCCGATCAGGCCCGTGAGGCCCGACTGGATCGGCCCGGCCGCCGCCCGCGCCGCCACGCCGGCGAGGCGCGCCCCGATGGTGCCGAGCACGCCGTCGAGGCTGCGGCCGGACGCGGCCCCGCGGGTCAGGGCAGTGTCGAGGCTGCGGCCGAAGCTCTGCGCCAGTCGGTCCAGGGTCTCGAGCTGCCGGATCCGGTCGTCGGACAGCGAGTCGGCCTGCGGGTCGGTCTCGGCCATGGCGGTGCCTCACGGTGGGTCGGGATGGGCGGCGAGGAGCCGCGCGAAGGCGGCGCGGGACAGCGGCTCCGGGCCGGCGCGCCGGCCGAGCGCCGCGGCGAACTCCCGCGGGGTCGCCGACCAGAAGTCGCGGGGCCGCCAACCCAGCGCGCCGAGGCCGAGGGAGAGGGCGTCGTCCCAGGGGAAGCGCTCCGGGGCCGGACGCGGCGGCGGCTCCGCGTCCGGCCCTAGGGAGGGTTTGCCGGGCCCGGCACCTCCCCGCCCGCCGCCTCCCCGCCCGGCGCTTCCCCGAAGGCCGCCGCCAGGACGTCGCCCAGGGCGGCCGAGACGGCGTCGAGCCCGCCCGCCAGCGGCAGCCGCGCCACCGCCGCGTCGTCGAGGTCGTGGCCGCCGCCCCGCAGGGCGACGCCCAGGAGGGCGATCAGGTCGCGGGCCGAGACGCGCCCGCCGGCGAAGCGCGCGGCGAGGCCCGCGAGGTCGCCGGCCTGGAGCGCGGTCTCCAGCTCGGCGAGCGCGCCGAGGGTGAGGCAGAGCGTGTAGCGCCGTCCGCCGAGGGTGAGCGGCACCTCGCCGCGGATCCGGTTGGCCACGGCGCTCAGACCGCCGCGAACGCGAGCGCGCCGCCGGATTCGAGGCTCATGTCGAAGGTGACCTCGCCGGCATGGTCGCCCCGGTACTCCAGGCTCGCGATCTGGAACGGCCCCTCCAGGATCCCGAAGGCCGGGATCACGATCTGGAACACCTCGACCGCGCCCTCGAAGAACAGCAGGCGCAGGCGCGCGTCCGAGGCCTGGTCGCGGAACACGCCCGAGCCGGCGATCGCGGCCCGCCGCACCCCGGCCCCGGCGAGCAGCTCGCGCCAGCGCCCGGCGGAATCGGCGTTGGTGACGTCGACGGTCTCGGCGTTGAGGGTGATCTGGCGGCTGCGCAGGCCCGCCACCGCCGCGAAGCCGCCCGCACCGTCGCCGGCCCGGATCAGCAGGTCCTTGCCCCTCTGCGCGCCCATCGGCACCCTCCTCACAGGTTCTCGGTGACGGCCTCGACCGTCAGGGTCACCCTGGCCTCGCCGGTCCGGGCGTCGCGCCGGGCGCGGACGGCCCGCACCCGGAGGGTCACGAGCCGGCAGCCGGCCAGCGGCAGGACGAGGGGCGTCGGGGCGTCCCGGAGGAGCGCCGCCATGCGCGAAGCGGCGTCGAGGGCGGTGCGCACCGAGCCCGCCTGGGCGATCACCGCAATCGCGTGGCTGTGCCGGTGGCGCTCGGCGCCGTCGACGGATTCGTCCGCGATCTCGGCGTCGCCGAACAGCGCGTAGACCGGGAGCGTGCCCCGCGGCGGCTCGTCGTAGAGCCGGACGCGGCCGCCCAGCAGCGCGGCCAGGGCGGCGTCGGCGGCGAAGCGGGCGTTCAGGCCGGCGCGGAGCGCCAGGAGCGGGCCCGGATCGCTCACGACCGCCCCTCCCCGGGCAGCTCCTCGACGTGGCAGATCAGGTCGCGGCCCCGCGCGTCGGGCTCGGCGACGGCGCGGATCGCGAAGCGGCGCGGCCCGGCGGCGAGCCGCATGGTCGGGTCGAGCGCGGCCCGGCTCCGCAGGGTGACGCGGTAGGCGGGCCGCGTGTCGGTGCGGCCGCCGGCCGGTCGGTCGGCGAGTCCCGCCGGGGCGATCGCGCCCCACAGGACCGGGCCGGCCACGTAACGGCGCAGCACGCCCCCGAACCCATCGGGCTCCTCCAGGGGCCGCTCGAGCACGAAGCGGCGCCGCCGCGCGCCGAGGGGCGGGCGTTGGAACGAGGTCGCCATCGGGGAAGCTCCGGGTGCGAGGATCACAGCCGCAGGCGCCGGAACGGCGCGCCGAGCGCGGCGGCGTCGGTGCGGGCGGCGTCGGGCTCGTCGCCGCGACGCTCGTAGCGGGCGGCGGCGAGGCGCAGGATCGCGAGGCGCAGGGGCTCGGGGAGCGGCGGACCGTCGCCGCCGTACCCGGCCGCGACCTCGATCAGGATGGTGCGGCCGGCGGGATCCGGCGCGGCCGGATCCACCTGCAGAAGCGGCGCTTCGTCCGGGTCGGGGCCGAGGCGCACCAGCCCGGCGTCGAGGTCGGTGACGCCTCCGGACGGGTCCGCGAGGCCGGCGCGGAGGATCGCGACCAGCGGGCTCAGGGGGAGCGGCACCTGCCCGTCCGGCGGCCAGGCCGTCAGGGCGACCCGGTACCGGCCCGGGACCAGGATCCGCCGGGTCTCGATCTCCAGGCTCGCGCGGGCCGCCGCGATCAGGGCCTGGAGCAGGCCGTCCTCGTCGGCGCCCGCGTCGGAGTCGACGCGCAGGTAGGCGCGCAGGTCAGGCACGCCCACCGGCTCGACGGCGGCGGCGGCGATGCGTAACGGGATCATCGCGCGTCTCTCTGCAGGTGGTCCGATGCCGATCTCGAAGCGCCGCCCGGCGGCCCGCGCCGCGCGGGTAGCGACCGTCACCGCGATCCTGATGGCGATCCCGGCGCTCGCGGCCGTCCCGGCGCGGGCGATCGTCGGCGGCACCGAGGCGCCGGCCGGCGGGGCCGTGATGGTCCTGTCGTCGAAGGGCGGCGTCTGCACCGGCGTGGTGCTCGCCCCCGACACGGTGCTGACCGCCGGCCACTGCCTCGCCGACGCCAAGGAGCACCGCGTCCATTTCCGCGACGCCGCCGGGGCGCCGGTGCTCGTCGACGTCACCGCGCGGGCGGTCCATCCGGGCTACGACGCCGGCGCGGCCGCTTCCCGGCGGCGCTCCGTCGATCTCGCGCTGCTGCGCACCGAGACGCCGCTGCCGCCGCGCTTCGCGCCCGTGACCCTGAGCGCCGCCCCGGCGCGGGCGGGCGAGACCCTGACCCTGTCGGGCTACGGCGCGGCCAAGCCCGGCGACCCGCGCTCCACCGGCACCTACCGCAGCCTCGGCCTGCCGGTGATCGAGCCCTACGGGCCGAGCCGCATCCTGGTCTGGCTGAAGGGCGCGGGCGGCGGCGCCTGCCAGGGCGATTCCGGCGGCCCGATCGCGGGACCGGACGGGGCGGTGCTCGCCCTGTCGGCCTGGATCGGCGGCGCCTGCGGCGGCCTCACCCAGGGTGTCCTGGTGGGGCCGCAGCGGGGCTGGATCGACCGCGTGCTCGACGGCTGGAACCGGTCGGCGCGCTGGGCGCAGTAGCGTCGCGGCGCGGTGTCCGCAGGGAACCTCAGCTTGGCCGGGCTATTGCCTTGCTCTAGGCTCACGCGATCTGGGGCCCCTCGCCCCAGGCTCCCTCGGCGCCGCCTCCGGCGTCCCCCACCCGCGCCCGCGCGCGCCCGGAGTTCCCGATGTCCCCTCGCCCGATCCGAAAGGCCGGCCCCCGCGAGCGCAGCCTGCGCGGCGGCCTGTGGGGCGGGTTCCTGGGCCTGTCGCTGCTCGGCGCCCTCGGCGGCCTGCTGCCCACGCCCGCGGCGGCGGTGATCAACGGCACGACGACGCGGGACCCGAACGGGGCGCGCAGCTTCGTGGTGCGGATCGAGAGCACCGAGGGCGAGATCTGCTCGGGCACCCTGATCGCCCCGGACCTCGTGCTGAGCGCGGCCCACTGCGTGATGCGGCCCGCCGGCTACACGGTGATCAGCGTCGACCGGAACTTTCGCCAGCACCGGACCGCGGTGATCACCGCCTCCATGCACCCGGACTTCGTGCCCGGGACGACCCCCGAGGACCAGCCCGGCGTCGACCTGGCGCTGCTCAAGCTCGAGCGCCCGCTCGGCGACGACTACGTGCCCCTCGATCCCCGGAGCGCGGGCTCGATCACCGACGGGCAGCCCGTGGACATCGCGGGCTTCGGCGTGGTGGCCGAGAACCGGCGGAACTCGGCGCGGATCCTGCGGCTCGCCCACCTCGTGTCGATCGGCTCGCTCCAGGTCGCCAACCGGGTGACCGTCGTCACCGACCGGCGGCGCATGGCCGAGACCTCGGGCGCCGGTGCCTGCCTGGGCGATTCCGGTGGCCCGATCCTGACCGGCGGCCCTGGCGGCTACCGGATCGTCGGCGTGGTGAGCTGGTCGAGCGGCGCCCTGCAGCAGGGCGCGCGCCGGACCGCCTGCGGCGGCTTCACCGCCGTGACCCCGGTGGCCGAGCATGCCGGCTGGATCGCCGCGCGCACGGCGGAGCTGTCGCGCATCCAGGTCGGCGACGCCCTGCCCCGCGGCAACCGGTCCGACTGGATGGCCCGCCCAGGCCGCCGCCGCTGAGGGGCTTGACCGCGGCCCGACCGCGGCAAAGCCGCTGCCCGCCCCCGGATCCTTCGCGCCTGCGGGAACCCGGGGGCCGATCGGCACTTTTCGCATCCGAACCTTCCCGGCTCACGGAGCGAGAGCATGGCCGACACCGGCACCAGCAACACCCCGCGGACGCACAAGACCCGCAACAACACCGACTCGAACGCCAAGAAGGTCTCGATCGAGGCGCTCAACGCCCGGCTCGCGGACGGCATCGACCTCGCGCTGGCGATCAAGCAGGCCCACTGGAACCTCAAGGGGCCGCAGTTCATCGGCGTCCACGAGATGCTCGACGGGTTCCGCACCCAGCTCGACGAGCTGAACGACAGCGTCGCCGAGCGCGCGGTCCAGCTCGGCGCCACGGCCTTCGGCTCGACCCAGGCGGTCGCCGAGCGCACCAAGCTGCCGGCCTACCCGACCGGCATCTACGCCATCGCCGACCACATCGCCGCGCTGATCGACAGCTACGCCGCCTACGCCAACGCGGTCCGGCAGAACATCGACGAGACCGACGAGGCGGGCGACCCCGACACGGCCGACCTGTTCACCGAGATCTCGCGGGCGGTCGACAAGCACCTCTGGTTCCTCGAGGCGCACGTGCAGGAGCCGACCGGCACCCTGCGCGACGGCAACGCGGGCCGCTGAGCGCGGCGCCCCGCCTTCGGGCGGGGCGCGACCCGACGCGATCGGGGAAACGAAAATGCCCGGCCGCGAGGCCGGGCTCAGTGGGGTCCCTTTGCACGGGGACATCAGGACCGGGAAGCTTTGGAGAGCGAACCGGTCCCGATCAGGGATCAGAAGTCGCGCTGGACGCGGAAGCGGAAGGTGGAGACGCTGTCCGCCGTCGTGGTCCGCGGCACGAAGGTGCCGTTGTTGATGCCGGCGACGTTCGCGTAGGCTGTCGGGCTCTTGTCGCGGTCGATCACGCGGCCGTTCTTGACGCCGATCTGGGTGTAGAAGCCCTCGACACCGATATCGAGGTCCTTGACCGGCGACCAGATGATGCTGCCGCCCGCCACGAACTGGTAGGTGTCGCGCAGCGCCTCGCTGAGCTGGTAGAACCGGGTGCCCGGCACGCCGACGCCGTTCACGCCGAACGAGTTGCCACCGGTGTTGTTCGCCAGCGCGAAGGCCGCGCCCTGGGCCAGACGGGCGCCGCTGCCGTAGTTCATCTCACCGTACGACCCGAAGAAGGCCGAGCGCCACTCCGGCGTCCAGTAGTGGAGGTACGAGGCCGTCGCGGTGAAGCTCGTGGACTGCTCCATCTGGCCCGTGAACGGGTTCACCGTGGCGTCGTTGAAGTACTGCGCGAACTTCTGGCCCTGGATGGTCGTCGGGTTCTGCGAGTAGCAGCCGCTGAACGCGCAGTAGCCGGTGTACATCTGCGAGCCGGAGCCGTAGGCGCCCTGCAGGTAGAGGGCGTCGCCCGGCGCGATGAACGGCGTGTTGATCTTCAGGCCGCCCTGCACCGCCCAGCCGTACGAGTTGCTGGTGTGGGGGATGCTGATGTTCGAGCCGGTGCCGGTGCCGGCGCCGTTCGCGACGTTGCCGACGTTCAGCTCGTGGACGGCGGCCGAGACCTGAGCCGAGCCCCAGGCCTGGTCGAGGCGCAGGGCGCCGACGACGTCGGGCATGCGCGAGCGCTGGATCACGTCGACGAAGCTGTACCGGGTCGGCACGCCGTTGGTGTAGCCGATGAACACCTCGGCCGGAGCGTTCGTCTGAGCGAAATTGACGATGTTGGAGTTGTTCGTCACGCCGGCCGGGTTGTTGGTCTGCGAGAAGATCGGGCTGCGGCGGAAGACCGGGTCTTCGGCCGAGATCGTGGCGGACAGGCCGTTGCCGAGCGTGGCCGTGTAGGCGAGCAGGTTGGTCGAGGCGATGTCGGAGCCGAGCGTGGCGCCGGCGAACTCGAAGTCGTGGGCGTAGAAGTCGAAGAACGACGAGGCGCGACCGGCGGTCATGCCTGCGAACTGGATGAACGCCTTGTCGACGTTCACGAACTGCGACGCGCGACCGAACTGGTCGATGCCGAGAGCCGGGAAGGCCTGGCCGATGCGCTGCTGGGTGCCCGACTGGCCGACGCCGGAATAGCCGGTGCGGGATCCGGCATCGAGGCGCACGAAGGCGCGCAGGGTGCCGTAGGCGGTCTGGGTGCGGGCATCGAGGTTGATGCGCATCCGGCCCTGGTAGCCCGACGTATCACCGACGTTCGAGCCGTTCTGCCGCGAGTAGCTGGTCATGTAGCCGCCCTCGAACCGGGCGCGGCCGGAGAGACGTAGGCAAGTGTCGGTGCCGGGGATGTAGAAGAAGCCGGCGCCGTACGCGCCGCAGACGCGGACGTACTCGACCGGGACAGCCTTCTTGACCGGCAGATCAGCCGCCTGCGCTGCGCTCGCCGCGGACAGAGCCGCGGCGGAACAGAGGAGCGTGTGCTTCAAGATCCTCATCGATTTCCCCAAAACGTCGAGACCCATATTGGAGACAGCATTCAGCCACGCAGGCCGCGCTGCTATTATTTGTTTCGGCCGAATCGATTCGTCTTGCCGATGAGCTCTGGTTCTTTCGAGCTCTTGTTCGAATAAGTTCCCGCAAATGGCCGCAGCCATCAATCCCAAATCGGAACGGCCACCCGTGCCGATGTATTCGGTGGCCACGCGGCCACATAAAAATGATCTTGTTTGTCCGACGGAAACAGACACAGCACGAGCGTTTCGGCTGGAAAGCGCACTAACAGACCATGTTTCTAGCAGAAACACTGTACTTCCCTGACAGATCGTATTGATCTACCGGAAACGAAGGGGTATTCGGCCGTCGAGCCCTCACGGGCCGGCTCGGACGCGGATCCGATCGCCCTGCAGGATGGCGCCGCGCCGGGCGGTGCTCGGGCCCCGCAGCGACGGACGTCTGCCGACGGGACCGGACCCGGACTGCTCGGTATCGAGAGGCGGCGCCGGGGTCCCGGTCCCCTCTCACCCCATCGGGTCGACCGGCACGGCCGATCGGCCCTAGGCGAGCCGCCCATGCGCAGCGCTTCGTTTCATCCCGTCCCACGCCCGAGTCGTCCGCGTACCGTTTCAGCGTTTCCATGATTTCCGCGCGTCCGCCCGAGCGGATCCGCGTCATGCAGCCCTTGAAATTGTGAGACGTCAGTGGAAATTGATCTTGAGACATATTATCAGGCGGCCAGAACCGGCAGTCTGGCCTGTATTCGCTCGCTCGACCCGATCTACGGCGAGCGCTTCTTCTTCCTGCGCGTCCGCGAGGTGCGGAACGGCCGCATCGCCACCGCGCGCGGGATCTTCTGGGCGGTCAACGGCGAGAAATGCGATCCGGGCTGGGGCGGGGACGCGCACGCGCTGGTCGTCCCGACCCTGGCGCTCCTCGAGATGATCGAGCCGAACCTGGAGCGGATGGCGCAGTTCGGCGTCGACCGGCGGTTCGAGATCGCCGTGGCGCGGGCCGTGCTGGAGGGCCGCCTCACCGAGATGCCCGAGATGCCGCAGCCGCCGGTTCCGACCCTCAAGGAGGCGCAGGCCGAGCTGCAGGCCGCGATGGCCTACTGGGAGGCCGTGGACGTCCGCGAGGCGAAGCCCGGCACCTCGGTGCGGATCCGCCGGGAGGCCAGCGAGCGGCTGGTCACCGCCCGCACCAATCTCGAGCGGGCCAAGCAGCAGGCCGGGCGGCTCGCGGGCTGCGGCGACCGCGCGGGCTGCCCCGGCTAGGGTCGCCGCCGCGCGTCAGGAGAACTTCAGGAGCTTGAGCGCGTCGAAATCCTGCACCCCGCCGCCGACGCGCTTGGTGGTGTAGAACAGCACGTAGGGCTTGGCCGAGTACGGGTCGCGCAGCACCCGCATCCCGGTCCGGTCGACCACGAGGTAGCCCCGGCGGAAGTCGCCGAAGGCCACCGACAGGCTGTCTTTGGCGAGGTCCGGCATCGCCTCGGCCTCGGTGACCGGGAAGCCGACCAGCGTCGCGGACCGGCCGGCGGCGAGGGGCGGCTGCCAGAGATAGTTGCCCTCCGAATCCTTGAACTTGCGGATCGTGCTCTGGGTGCGCCGGTTCATGACGAAGCCGGCATTCTGCCGGTAGGCCGCCCGGAGCCCGTAGATCAGGTCGAACAGCGCGTCCCCCGGGCTCGCCGACGGGAACGCACCCGCCGTCCCGGTGGCGACCGTGCCGATCTTGCCCGGCACCCAGGCGGCGTTGGCGACCGTGTCGTAGCTCAGGAAGCCCCGCGGGCGGCTCGCGCCGTTGCCGGAGACGAAGGCGACGCCCTCCTGCTCGGCGAAGGCGGTCTCCACCTCGGCCGAGAGCCACGCGTCGAGGTCGACCACGGAATCGTCGAGGAGCGTCTGGGTGGCGGCCGGCATCGCGTAGAGTTCCATGGCCGGGAACGCGATCTCCGACAGGGCCGGCGCGGCGGTCTCGGGGCGCGGCGCGGTCTCGGCGGCCCAGCCGGTGACCGGCGCGCCCACCGAGACGGCGCGCTTGTACTGGGCGCCCGAGATCGGCTGCACGCTGGCGATCGACCGGATCGGCGAGACCTGCCCGAGGCGCGCGAGCACGGTCCGCTCGATCGTGTCGGGGACGAGGTAGCCGCCGTCCGGCCCGGAGCCGGCCGAGAGCGCCTTGGCCTCCAGGCGCTTGAGCCCGGCGCTCTCGCCCGCCCGGACGTAGAGGTCGAAGGCGGCCTTGTGCTCGTGCGCGGCCCCCGTCTCCCGGACGTCCGGCTGCCCGAGGGGCGGCCGGGCCCGCTCCAGGGCGATCCGGTCGAGCCGGGTGCGGGCGGCGTCGAGGGCCGCGTCGATCCGGGCGAGCTTCTCCTCGGTGAGCACGTCGACGCCGAGGCGGCCCTCGATCCGGTCGATCCGCGCGTCGTTCGTCTCCTTAAAGGCCGCGAAGGCGGCGGCGAGCTCGTCCAGGGCGGAGCGGACCGGGCCGCCGTCGGAATGGGCGGCCTTGTTCTCCAGCGGCGGCAGGCCGCCCAGCGGGGCGGGATCGGCGATCGGGGTCTGGGCGTCCATGATGGGCCTCGTCGGGGGTGGAAGTCAGGACCGCGCGGCCGGCAGCGGCCAAGCGGCGGGTCTGGCGGCGGGTCTCGCGGCGGGTCCGAGGGCGCCCGGCGGCGCGATCAGGCCGGCGAGGCCGCGGATCGCGTCGGCCTCCGGGTCCGGAGCCGGGATCGACGCGGGGCTCGCCCTGGCCCCCGGCTGCAGCGGGAAGGTCACGAGCGAGATCTCCCAGAGATCGACCTGCTGGAGCCGGCGCTCGCCGCCGGCGCCCTTCCGGGCGCGCAGCGTGCGGAAGCCGATCGAGAGCCCGTCGAGGCCGCCGCCGCGCATCAGGGCGTCGACCTCGCGGGCGCGCTGCACCGCGAGGTTGAGCGCGCCCTCCGCGAACAGGCCGCGGCCATCCTCGCGCAGGGCGAGCCAGCGGCCGATCGGCTCGGCCGGATCGTGCTGGAACAGCAGCCGCACGCCCGCGGCCCCGCGGCGGGCGAGGCTCGCCGCGAAGGCGCCCGGCACCACCACGTCGCGGCCGAGATCGGGCACGCCGAACAGGCTGGCATAGCCGGAGAAGTGGCCGTCCATGGGGGATCCTCGGATGGGACAGTGAGGGCGCGCCCCGCGCCTCAGGGTGTGCCCCGCGCCCCCGGCATCGCGGGCGGGTAGCCCACGGCCTCCCGCTTCTCCGCCACCGACAGGAAGTCCGCGGCCTGGACCCGACGCCACAGGGATTCCCGCTCGCCGGCCAGCGCCTCGATCCGGTCGAGGTCGGGCTCCAGGTCGATCGCCCCGAAGGCGGGTTCCAGCCAGCCGGCCAGCGCCCGGGCGGTGCGGGCCGCGAGGGGGATCAGGGTCTGGCGGTAGAGGGCGCGGTTGGCCTCGGCGTAGTTGGCGTGGGTGTTGTCGCCGGGGAGGCCGAGCAGCAGCGGCGGCACGCCGAAGGCCAGGGCGATCTCCCGGGCGGCCGCGTCCTTGGCCGCCACGAAATCCATGTCGCGCGGCGAGAGCGCGAGCGGCTTCCAGTCGAGGCCGCCCTCCAGCAGCAGCGGCCGGCCGGCATTGGCGGAACCCTGGTAGTTCGCCTCCAGCTCCGCCTTCAGCCGGTCGAATTGCGGCTCGGACAGCGTCGCCCCGGCGAAGACCAGGGCGCCGGACGGCCGGGCGGCGTTGTCGAGCAGCGCCTTGTTCCAGGCGCTCGCGGCGTTGTGGATGTCGAGGGCGGCGGCGGCGGCCGCGATCGGGGCGAGCCCGCCGGTCTCGTCCTCCGGGTGGAACAGCGTCAGCGCCAGGATCGGCGCCACGGCGATCCCCGGCTCGGGCAGGTCGAACCGGCGGCTGCGCCCGCCCGCCGTGTAGAGATAGGCCGCCGGCCAGCCGTCCGGGCCCGGCAGCACCCGCATCCGTCCGGGACGCAGGACCTGGAGCGCGGCGACCCGCCCGTCGAGGCTCACCGCCTCCAGGTAGGCCGTGCCGGTGAGGAGGAGGTCGGCGTAGAGCGTCTCCAGGAGGTGCGGCCCGCTCTCCCGGGGGTTCGGCCGCGCCAGCAGAGCGAGCAGGTCGCCCGCGCGCTCGGCGCCGGGGCCGGTGGCGATCAGCGGCAGGCCGGCGGCGCTCTCGGCGACGAGCCGCACCGCCCGGTGGACGACCGGGTTGGCCTGGTAGCCGGCCCGGGCGAGCGCCGCCGGATCGCGGGGCGTCCAGCTGGCCCGTCCCTCGGCGTAGAGGGCGAAGGCCGGGGCCGCGGCGGCCTTGGTGGCGAGGGCCGGGCCGCCGGCGGCGCGGCGCGCGACCCGCGCCAGGCGTTCGAGGAGGGTCGACATGCCGGTCCGTTCCTGAGCTATGGTCACGCGATGCAGCCCCGGATCCCCACTCGGCCCCAGGCGCGGCCCCAGGCGCGATTCCGGGGACGGGTCCGGGGACGGGTCCGGGCGGGGACCCGCGTCGCGGCGCGGGTCGCGGCTCTGGTCCCAGCGCTCGTCGCCGGGCCTCTGTCCGGGCCTCTGGCCGGGCCTCTGTCCGGGCCTCTGGCCGCGCCCCCGGCCGCGCCGGCCCGGGCCGCGGATGCGCCCGCACCCGCACCCCTGTGGCCGGAGCCCGACGGGACCCTGATCCTGGCGCGCCCCTTCGGCCGGTCCGAGATCAGCCTGCGCCTGTCCCGGCGGGTCGCCGGGGCGGTGGACACGCTGACCTGGGACGGCGTCACCTTCCTCGCCGACACCGAGCCCGGCGATGCCCTGCAGGCGCGGGCGGAGATCGGCTCCGGCGCCGCCTGCCGCCGGGCGAGCGAGGCCGGCACCCCGCAGGACGGGTCCGGCGCGCCCGCGGCCCGGCGGCTCCGCGCCCTGCGCGCCGGCCGGAGCTGGGCCGAGACCGAGACCCGCATGGCCTGGGACGGCCCCGCCGACCCGGCCGACGAGCCGCCCGCGGACTGCCCGACCGCCTCCGCGAGCCCCGCGATCCCGGCCCCGCCCCCGGCCCCGCTCCTGCGCAAGCGGATCGCGCTCGGCCTGCCGGGCCTCGGCAACGCCGTGGAGGTGCAGGCGAGCTTCGACCTGACCGAGCCCGCGGCGGCGCTGCGTCTCGAACCCCTCGCCGCCGCGGTGCCGGCGGAGTTCTCCGCGGCCTGGCGCTTCGACCCGTCGACCGGCGGGCTCGCGCCCCTCGGCCCCGGAGCGGGGGAGCGGCCGGACCCGGTGATCCTGGCGACGCCGGAGGGCTCGCACGCCCTCGCGGTCTGGGCCCCGGGTCCGCCGGAGCAGGAGCCCGACGCGCCGCGGCCCGACTTCGCGGTCGCGCCCGAGGCCGGGGCGAACCGCCTGAGCTGCCGCTTCCGGCTGGCGAACGCCGCCGCCGGCGCGCACGATTTCGCCTGCTACGCCCTGGTCGGCACCCTCGCCGACGTCCGGGCCGCCCTTCGGAGCCTGACCACGCCGCCCTGACCGGCCCGGCGCCGACCTGTGCTAGACTGTCCGGACCGACGAACCGATGGAGGTTCCGATGGACAGGAAGCAGGCCCTCGAACTCGCGATCTTCGTCATCGCGCTCGTCCCCTTCCTCCGCTGCCTCATGCCCTCCGCGACGCGCTCCCGGGGGACCCGCCGCTCCGGCTCCCTCAGCTACGATTCGGGCTCCGGCGGCGACGGCGGCGCGATCTTCGGCGATGGCGGCTGCCACGGCAGCGACGGCGGCAGCTGCGGCGACGGCGGCGGCGGCGGTGATGGCGGTGGCGGCGGCGATTGAGCGACCGCTCGGGCGCCTAGGAGCCCGGCACGCCCAGGAACCCGGCACGCCCAAGAACCCGGCATGCCGATGTGCCGGGGTCGGGCAGCGACGACGGTTCGGGAATCGGAGCCGGGCCGCGGCGCCCGGGAAGGACGGCGGGGATCAACCCGACAGATGCGCCGCTCAATCCGCCCACCGTCGCCGCGCAATACGGAGAATTACGGTGGGGATTCCCAGCTCAGGACCGCGTGCCGTGGCCTGATCGCTACAGATTTGGCGCACGACATTGTGTATACAGCATGCAGTTCGTTCCAGAGACCACGAACCGACTCCGGCGCGCTTCACCCGAAGCGCGCCGAATTGTTTTCGGCGACCGCTGTCACAACCGCCGGATCCGGGGCTCGGCCCGGGGCTCCAGCATCAGGTGCGTGAGCGCCCAGACCAGGGCATCGAGCCGGTCGGGCGAGGTCCTGCCGGACAGGCCGTCCGGGCCGAAATCGCACAGCTCGTCCTCCAGCGCCGGGAAGGCGCCGACGTGGTGGACCAGCCCGCGGGCGTAGAGCAGCGAGACCGGCTCGGCGCGCAGGTACTTGCCCCGCGTGGCGTGGACCTGGGTCACCGGCACGGCGGGGTCGCACTGGCCCAGCACGGCGGCGGCCATCTCGCCGCCCTGGTTGACCTCGACCACGAGGGCGTCGGCCCGGAGCCGGTGGTAGAGCGCCAGCGCCGCGGCCGCCCAGGCCTGCGGGGTGGCGCGGGCGAGGCTCGCGTCGGCCAGCACGTAGGCGTGCCCGCCCGCGCGCCCGGCCGCCACGATCCCGCAGGCGTCCGAGCGCGCGCCCGAGGCGGCGGGGGGATCCACCGCCACGACGATCCGGCCGAGATGGGGCGCCGCGGCGAGGCGGCCGGCCTCCAGGGCCGCGCGCGTCCACAGGCCGTCGTCCCGGTCGGCGATGAGCTCGCCGTCGAGTTCCTGCCGGCCGAGCCGCGTGCCGGCGTAGCGCCCGACCACCTGCTGGAGGAAGTCGGGCGCGAGATGCGCGGCGTTGTCGTGGGTCCGGGCACGGCTCACCACCGTGCGCGGGTCGGCGAGCAGGCGGCGGATCAGCGGCACCGGCCGGGGCGTCGTCGTCACGAGGTTGCGCGGCCGGGCGCCGAGGCGCAGGCCGAACTGCAGCATGTCGAAGGCCGCCTCGGGCCGGCGCCACTTGGCGGCCTCGTCGCACCACGCGGCGCCGAATTGCGGGCCGCGCAGCGCGTCGGGCTCCTCCGCCGAGAAGGCGAGCGCGACGGCGCCGTTGCTCCACTCCACCCGGCGGCGGCTCGGCGACCAGGCGGGCCGGGCCCGTCCCCGCGCCGGCAGGCCGAGGAGGCCGGAGGGCCCCTCGACCATCACGTCGCGCACGTCGAGATGGGTCTCGCCCACCAGGGCGATCCGCCCGACCGGCGCGCCCGCGAAGGCCGGGTCGCCGCGCGCGAGGGCGTCGACCCACTCGGCCCCGGTGCGGGTCTTGCCGCTGCCGCGGCCGCCGATCACCGCCCAGGTGGTCCAGGGCGCCGCGTCGGGCGGCGGCAGCTGGTCCGGCCGGGCCTGGTGCAGCCAGTCGCCCGCGAGCGCCCGAAGGAGGTCCGGCGGCAGCGTCTCGAGGAAGTCAGGCAGCCGCCCCGCCGCCGACAAAGCCAGCAACGCGTCGCGCGATCTCCGCGCGCAGGGCGGGCAGGTCGGGCTCGGTGCCGGGTTCGGTGCCGAGTTCGGTGTCGCGTCCGGTGTCGCGTCCGGTGCCATCGCCCCCCTCCCCCGCGGCGCCGCGCGCGCCCTCCGCATCCACCGTGTCGAGGAGCCGCTTGAGGCCGCCGAGGTCGCGTAGGATTCGGGCGGAGTCGCCCGCGCCCGCCCCCGCCCCGCTCAGAGCCGCGTCGAAGGCGGCGATCTGCCGGGCGATGTGGGCGCGCAGACGCGCCCGCAGGGTCGCCGGGTCGGCCGCGGGGTCGCCGCGCCCGGTGACCGCCGGCGGCAGGTCAGCCCCGAAGGCCGTGGCCATCATCGCCGGGTCGAGCCGGCCGAGACCGAGGATCTCGGTGACGTCGCCGGGATCGGCGCCAGGCGTGCACAGCAGGCGGATCAGGGCGGCCCGGCGCGCCGCTGGCCAGCGCCCCGTCAGGAGCCGCGGCCGGTGCTGCCGCGGCCTCGGCCAGCCGGCCCGGGCGTTCCAGGTGTGCACGGTCTTCGGGTGCACGCCGAGACGGGCCGCGATCGCGTCGCACGTCAGGTCGGTCTCGCGCAGGAGCGTCAGGGCCTCGGCGCGGCTGTCCGCCCTGCTGGGAGGGGGTGGCCACATCGGGGTCTCTCCGCACACGTCTCGACCGTGCGTGGTTGATACCCCGGCAGCGCGCCGGTGTCAAGCGTAAATTCCTATTTCTCGGCTGATCTAGGACTTAAGGCATCGTTCGTTCTCACCCCGCCCAGTGCGCCACGCCGCCGTGACCCGAGCAGGTGCCTCGACGGCTGTGGCTGAAGCTCCACGTGCCGTCCCGGCACTTGGCCGTGGCGCCCGCGGGCTTCCTGCCGTCGAGGCTCTTGGCCGGCCGGTGGACGTCGGACCCGTCCCGGCTGCGGTAATGGCCGTGGCGGTCGAGGTTCCGGTCGTCGGGCTCCGAGAACGGCCGGGCGACGGCGCCGCCCGACAGGCCGAGGAGGACGAGGCCGGCGAACACCGGCCAGCGGGCGGCGTTCGTCGCGGTCAGGACAGGCAGCACGGCACCCTCAAGGTTGTATCATCTGCCAAGAGACACAACCGGATCGGGGCGTCACGAACTATCTGTGGTTATCCAGAAGCCAGCTACAGGTTGTGCGCGCGGGTCACGGGCTGCGCGCGGGCCGGACCTCGGCCGGGGTCGCCCGACCGGCTCTCCGCCGCGTCCGCGCGCCCGGTGCGGCCCCGCACGTCGGCGGGATGCTGAACGGGCTCGAAAGGTATTGCCGCTAATGTCCCGGTGAATGGCAGATCTGAACGCGGTTCAGGACCGGAACGGCCGTCCGGTCGACACGTTGACCGGCGCCATCCGCACGTAGGCGTCGCCTTTCACGCAGTTCGTCAGAGTGAATCGGGTACAGAATGGTCGGTGAGCCACCAGGGTCCGGCGCGGAAGACCCGCTGGGCAACGGCCCCGCGGGGGATCCTGGTCGGGGCCCGGCGCAGGGCACCGCGGAAGCCGCCGCCCTCAGCGACAGCTTCAGGCGATTCGCCGACGTGGTGCCGCTGATGATGTGGCGCTCGGACGAGGCCGGTCAGGCGATCCACCACAACGAGTGCTGGCTGGAATTCACCGGGCGCCCCCTGGAGGCGGAACTCGGCCTGGGCTGGCGCAGCGGGCTGCATCCCGAGGATTTCGAGCGGCACGCCCGGATCGTCGCCGAGGCGTTCGAGGCGCGGGCGCCCTTCACCGTCGAGTTCCGCCTCCGGCGGCACGACGGCGAGTACCGCTGGCTGCTCGACACCGCCCGTCCCCTCGTGGAGGACGGCCGGTTCCAGGGCTATCTCGGCTCCTGCTTCGACATCACCGACCGCAAGCACGCGGAGGAGCACATCGAGCACGCGCTGGCCGAGAAGGAGGCGCTGCTGGCCGAGGTCTACCACCGGGTCCGCAACAACCTCCAGGTGATGGTCAGCCTGATCGGCCTCTACGGGCGGGCGGCCCCCGACCCCTGCCGCGGCAGCTTCGAGGCGCTGGGCCAGCGGGTCCGGGCGATCGCGCTGGTGCAGCAGCATCTCCACGAGGCGCCGCACATCGCGTCGATCGACCTCAAGGACTACCTGCACCGCCTCGCCTCCGGGCTCGGGCAGCTCCGGCGGGCCGGGCGGATCGGCGTCCAGGTCGGCGGCTCGGGGAACGGTCTCGTGGAGCCGCGCACCGCCAACGCCCTGGGCATGATCGTCGCGGAGATCGTGGCCGAGTGCCTGGACGCCACCGCCGAGCACGTCGCCTGCTCGATCGCCATCGACATCGAGGCCGCCGCGCCGCTGCGCCTCTCGATCGTCTCGAAGGTGAGCGACACGGCCGAGTCGGGCCGACCGAACGTCCCGAAGCTCGGCCCCCGCCTCATCGCCGCCTACGCGGCCCAGGCGGAGATCAGCGTCGCGGGCGATGCCAGCCCGGGCGACCCCCTGTGGCTGACCCTGCCGGCGGCGCGCCCCGGCCCGCAATGAGCGCCCGCGGCGCCGGACCCCGTCGCCACAACGGCGCGGCCGGCCTATAGCGGCCCAGACCTTTCCGGACCCGGCCGAGCATGCTCCCTCCCATCGACACCATCATCGAGAATTTCGAGATCGTCGAAGACGACGACATGCGGCTCGAGTACCTGATCGAGCTCGGCCGCGCCCTGCCGCCGATGCCCGAATCGGAGCGGACCGAGGCGAACCGCGTCCACGGCTGCGAGAGCCAGGTCTGGATCGACACGCGGGCGGAGCCGGCGGACGGCACGCCGCGCCTCGTCCTGCACGGCTTCAGCGACTCGTTCATCGTCCGCGGCTTCGTGGCGCTGATGATCGCGCTCTACACCGGCAAGACGCCCCAGGAGGCCGCCGAGACCGACGGCCTCGACCTGTTCCGGCAGCTCCGCTTCGGCGCCCACGTCACGTCGAAGCGCTCCAACGGCGTCCGGGCGATGGCGGAGCGCATCCACCGCGACGCGGTCCGGCTCGCCGCCGAGGCCTGAGCGGCTCGGGCCGCCTCACCCCCGCCACAGGCGCAGGCGGGCCCGGTCCGGACCGGTCGCCTCCCGTTCCAGCCCGTAATGCTCGGCGAGCCGCCCCAGGGCGATGCGGGCCACGACCTTGGCGGACCGGGCCGGCCAGCGCCGCTCGGCCTCGATCCGCTCCAGGCCCTTCAGGAATCCGCAGAGGTCGATCAGCAGGCCCGAGAGGTCGCTCCCGACCGCGTCGAGGGCACCGCGCACCCGCTGCCGGGCCGCGATCACGTGGTCGGCCGCGGAGGCTGGGTCGCGCGGGCCGCCGCCGTCGATCCGGGGCGCCCCGAGATCCGCGCCCATCCGCGGCAGCAGGGCGGCGGCGGTCATGTCCCGCCGCAGCCGCTCCCCGGCCTCGAAGGCCGCCGCGTCGATGAGCGGCGCGCCGTCCCGGTCGCGCCGGCGCACCATCCAGGCCAGGGGATTCTCGGCGGCGTTGCGCAGGGTCGGGCCGGCGCCGCCCTCCACGACGGCGAGTTCGCGGTGCTGGTTGGCGAAGGCCAGGTCGCCCGGCCGGGCCTCCCGGCGCAGGCGCGCCCGCCCGGCCTCGCTGATCGTCAGGTGTGTGCCGGCCGCGTTCCACGTCGCCAGATCGGCCACCGCCAGGGCGCGCCCGGAGGCGGCCGCGAAGCGGCCGCTCCCCACCGAGATCCCGTCGCCGCCGCGCCGGGCGACCAGCGCGTCCTCGACCAGGGGGTCGGGCCGCGCGTAGGCGCCGGGCTCCCCGAGCCGCGCCAGCAGGCGCACCGCCTCCGCCGGGAGATCCCCCGGAGCGGCGCCGCGGTGACGCGTCCCCACGGAGGCGGAACGGCCGCCCTTCACTCGCATGTTCATGTTTTGTTCCGTGTGTGCTACGACGGACGTGCGAAGCCTCCAGTTTCTCAGGAAAAATCAGAAGATCAAGGCTTTTTTACCTACAACCCACATCTATCTAGCGACGGCCGCGCGCGTCGGCGGCTGGTGCAGGATGTCGGCGATCTCGCCCTCCGACTTGCCGCGGACTTCGTAGCCCATCGCCTCGAACCGGTCGATCAGCGCGGCGCTCTCGGTGGCGGAGCGCGCCGCCCAGACGGCGAGGATGTCGTTCACCCGCTCCAGGTCCGCGGCGGGGTGATCGTCCTGCGGATCCGGCTGCGGATCGGGGATCGCGTCCATGTCGGCACCTCGGGATCGAACCGGCGACCGTGGTCGACGCCACGGCCCGCGGTTCAACGCCCCAGGCCGGAACCGGCTCCCGGCCGAGCCGGCATCGCCGCCCGCCGTCCCGGATCGCCCCGGATCCGCAGCCGTCCTCAGAAGTCCCGCTGCACGCGCGCGCGCACCTGGATGACGTCGACGTGGCGGGCGGTCGAGACCGGGTTGGCGAGGTTGTTGACGTAGGCCGCGTTCTGGTTGGGATACCGGCCCAGGTCGAGGATGCGGCCGCTCTGCGGCCCGTAGCGCGTGTAGATCGCCTCGACGCCGATATCGAACTCCTTCACCGGCGACCAGATCAGGTTGCCGCCGACCACGAAGCGGTAGCTGTCCCGCAGGACCTGGCTCAGGTCGAAGAACCGCGTGCCGGGGGTGCCCGGCCCGGTCCCGGTCACGCCGAAATAGGCGCCCTGCGCCGCGCGGGCGCCGCGAGCGAAGCTGAGAGCGCCGTAGGAGCCGAAGAAGGCGGAGCGGACCGCGGGCGTCCAGTAGTGCAGCATCGCCGCCGTGAACGAGTAGCTCGTCGACAGCTCCAGGCGCTGGGTGAAGGGGTTGATCACGCCGTCGCTGAAGAACTGGGAGAAGGCCGCCCCCTGCACCGCGGTGGCCGATTGCGCCCAGGGGCCGTTATAGGCCGGCAGGCCGGTATACAGGGCGGTGCCCTCCCCATAGGCGCCCTGCAGGTAGAGCGTGTCGCCGGTTGCTATCGCTGGCAGGTTGATCTTCACGCCCCCCTGAACGGCCCAGCCGAGGGCGGAGGCCGCGCCGCCCGGGGTGCGGTTGTTGCCCACCGAGACGGGCGCGCCCAGGTTCGTGCCGGCGAACGAGACGCTGCTGAGCAGGCCGTGGTTGACCTCGTGCACGGCCCCCGAGAGCTGCGCGGAGCCCCACGACTGGTCGGAGCGCAGCACGCCGACGATGTCGGGCATGCGGCTGCGCTGGAC
Organism: Methylobacterium sp. D54C; assembly: GCF_053345595.1. NCBI lineage: Bacteria > Pseudomonadati > Pseudomonadota > Alphaproteobacteria > Hyphomicrobiales > Methylobacteriaceae > Methylobacterium > Methylobacterium sp. D54C. The sequence continues at coordinate 172,565 of NZ_JBKFAK010000002.1, read as the reverse complement.
CGTGTCCACGAAGCCCACCCCGGTCGGGCGGCCGGCGGCGTCGTAGCCGACGAAGACCGGGGCGACGGGGTTCCCGGGCGAGAGGATCGCACCGGGATTCGGGAACGCCGAGGCCGCGGCGTTCTGGGACGAGTAGACGGGCGTGCGGCGGAATACCGGGTCCTCCATCGACAGCGATGCGGACAGGCCCTTGCCCAGCGTCGCCGTGTAGGCAGCGAGGTTGGTCGAGGGATTGTCCGAGCCGATGGAGGCGACGATGAACTCGAAGTCGTGAGCGTAGAAATCGAAGAACGAGGAGGCGCGGCCGGCGGTGATGCCGGCGAACTGGATGAAGGCCTTGTCGACGTTGAACTGCTGCTGGGCCCGCCCGAACTGATCGACGCCCAGGGCCGGGAAGGCGCCGCCGATCCGGTTCAGCGCGCCGGCATGCATGGTGGCGAAACCGGTCCGGCTCCCGGCGTCGAGGCGGAGGAAGGCGCGCAGGGTGCCGTAGGACGTCTGGGACCGGGCGTCGAGGTTGATCCGGAGGCGGCCCTGGTAGCCGCTGTAATCCCCCGGGGTGGCGGTCGCGCTCCCCGAACGGCTGTAGGAAGGCTGGTAGGCGTACTCGTAGCGCGCGCGGCCGGAGAGGCGCAGGCAGGTATCGGTGCCGGGGATGAAGAAGAAGGCCTGGCCGTAGGCCGAGCAGATCCGCACGTGCTCGATGAGCTGCGATTTTCGCCGATCGGGAAGTTCCGCCGCCTCCACCGGCAGACTCAGCAACCCCGCAACACCCGCCAGTACGCCCGTTGTCCCCCGCTTCGTACGATGTTTCCGGTACTCCGCACACAAAACATGCATCGAATCGGCCATTCCACCATCCGCAAGTCCCCCTTCATGTCGGACGGATCGCGGAGCCGGATAATCCCAGAGCGATTTTCTCGGCCCTGTGCTCGGCTCGACTTGTCAGGATCTGTGGCGCACCCGCGGCGTTCAGGTGCCGCGTTGAGGCCGAAATCGGCCGCTGCGCCAAGTCCCTGGCGGGTTCGGGGCCTTCGCCGAGACCGCACGATCGGGCCGCCCCGGCGCGGCTCCAGACGCCGCTCCGGCGCGGGACCGCGCCGGCGGATCGCGTCGTCGGCCGGACCGTTTCCCGCGCCACCGATGCCGGAAAGCAACGGATCGGCCCCGGTCCCGCGGCCGCGCCGTCCCGGCCGGCGATACGCGCCGCCCGCCCCGGCCGCGCCCCCGGACGCCTTGCATCCGCGCGCCCGGCGGGACACATCCCCTCACCCGGACGCGACACCCGCGCGCGACGGGACCCGACGGGAGAGACGATGACGGAGATCGGCCACGGCTTGCTCGCTCACAGAACCGGCGCGCCGGTGGCCGAGGCCCGGCCGCGACGCTTCAGCGTCCACGGGCAGGAGATCACCGACGACTACGCGTGGCTGAAGGCCGAGAACTGGCAGACGGTCCTGAAGGACCCGGCCGCGCTGCCGGAGGACATCGCCGCCTACCTGAACGCCGAGAACGCCTTCGCCGAGGCGGCGCTCGCCGGGAGCGCGGAGCTCCGGCGGCAGCTCGTCGCCGAGATGCGCGGGCGGATCCAGGAGGACGAGAGCGGCGTCCCCGAGCCGGATGGGCCCTTCGCCTACTACACCCGCCACCGCGAGGGCGGGCAGCACCCGCTGATCTGCCGGCGGCCGGCCACATCACCCGACGTGCCCGAGTCGGGCTTGGACCCGGACGAGACGATCCTCATCGACGGCGACCGCGAGGGTGAGGGCCTGCCGTTCTTCGAGATCGCCGCCGCGGTGCATTCCGACGACCACGCCCGGCTCGCCTGGAGCGCCGACACCAAGGGCTCGGAACTCTACACGATCCGGGTGCGCGACGTCGCCACCGGCCTCGATCTCGACGACCGGGTCGAGGCGACCTCCGGCGAGGCGGTCTGGGCCGCGGACGGCGCGAGCTTCTGGTACGTGGCGGTGGACGCCAACCACCGCCCCGCCAAGGTGATGTGCCACCGCGTCGGCACGGGGCAGAGCGAGGACGAGACCGTCTACACGGAGGCCGATGCCGGCTACTTCGTCCACATCGGCAAGACGCAGTCCGGCGCCTTCCTCGACGTGACGGTGAGCGACCACGAGACCTCCGAGGTCCGGCTGCTCGACCGGCACGCGGAAGACGCCCCCCTGCGCCTCGTCGAGCCGCGCACGCCGCTGCTGATCTACGGCGTCGAGCACCGCGGCGACCGCCTGTTCATCCGCACCAACGCGGACGGCGCCGAGGACTTCAAGATCGTCACCGCGCCGCTCGACGATCCGGGCCGCGCCAACTGGACCGACCTCGTGCCGCACCGGCCCGGGGTGATGATCCGCCACCTGCACCTGCTCGCCGGCCACCTGGTCCGGCTGGAGATCGAGAACGCCAAGCCGCGGATCGTGGTGCGCGACCTCGCCGACGGCACCGAGCACGTCGTCGCCTTCGCCGAGGAGGCCTACTCCCTCGGCCTGCGGGCCGGGCTCGCCTTCGACACGGCCACGATCCGCTTCGTCTACTCGTCGATGACGACCCCGTCGGAGACCTGGGACTACGACTGCGCGACCCGCACCCGGCTCCTGCGCAAGCGGCAGGCGGTGCCGAGCGGCCACGACCCGGCCGCCTACGTGACCCGGCGGCTCTTCGCCACCGCGCCGGACGGCGAGCAGGTGCCGATCTCGCTGCTGCACCGCCGTGACCTCACCCTCGACGGCGGCGCGCCGCTGCTGCTCTACGGCTACGGCTCCTACGGCACGCTGATGCCGGCGGCGTTCCGCACGAACCTGCTGAGCCTCGTCGACCGCGGCTTCGTCTACGCGATCGCCCATATCCGCGGCGGCACCGAGAAGGGCTGGCGCTGGTACCTCGACGGCAAGCGCGAGAAGAAGCCCAACACCTTCACGGACTTCATCGCCTGCGCCCGCGCTCTGATCGACGCGCGCTACACGTCCGAGAAACGCATCGTCGCCCATGGCGGGTCGGCGGGCGGGATGCTGATGGGGGCTGTGGCCAACTTCGCGCCCGAGCTGTTCGCCGGCATCGTCGCCGACGTGCCCTTCGTCGACGTGCTCAACACCATGCTCGACGCGGAGCTGCCGCTGACGCCGCCGGAATGGCCCGAATGGGGCAACCCGGGCGAGAGCGAGGCCGCCTTCCGGACGATCCTGTCCTACTCGCCCTACGACAACGTCGCCGCCAAGGACTACCCGGCGATCCTGGCGCTCGGCGGGCTGACCGATCCGCGGGTGACCTACTGGGAGCCGGCCAAGTGGGTCGCGCGGCTGCGCGCCACCATGACGGGCGGCGGGCCGGTGCTCCTGCGGATCAACATGGAGGCCGGCCACGGCGGCGCCGCCGGCCGGTTCGACCGGCTGGAGGAGGTGGCGCTGATCTACGCCTTCGCGCTCATGGCGGTGGGGAAGGCGTAGAGCCGCCGCCCGTGCGGGCGCGGCGCTCCAAGGGGTGCTGCGCCTGAGGCCGTCACGCTGGCCAGCCCCACCCCCGCCCTCAGGACGCGGCCGGCCTCACGGCCGGGCCTCGGCCGGCGCCGGTGGCTGGGCAGCACCCTCCTCCGGGTTGCGCGGCCGCCTCGCCGCCTCCTCGGCGGCCTTGTCGGCGGCAGTCCTGTCCGCAGCGGCCTTCTCGGACGCGGCCTTGAGGGCCGCCGCGCGGGCCCGATCCATCTCGATCCGGGCGCGGCGGCGCTGCCGCTCCACCTGGTCGGCCTCGGTCAGCTCGATCGTCTCCAGCTCGCGCTGCAGCACGAAGGCCGCGAGGCCGTTCGACAGGGTGCCGACGTCGAGCACCCGCTCGGGCGCGCCGAGCGGCCCGGTCAGGCCGAACTGGACCGCGGGCGGCCCGGCATTCCAGCCGCGGGGCACCGGGCCGCCCGCGAGCGTGCCGCGGGCGTCGAGGCGCCCGGCGCGCGGGTCGTAGCCGACGGTGCCGACCCAGCGGGCCGGCCCGAGATCGAGGTCGAACGGCCCGGCCCGCAGCACGCCCCCCACGATCGTGGCGGCGGCCCGGGTGGATCCGCGCGCCTGCGCTCCGCCCCGGGCGAGTTCCTCGGTGACGAGCGCCTGGAGCCGGCCCTCGCGGAGCGGGTCGTCCATCTCGGCCGCGCGGGCGAGAGCGCGGCCGAGCGCTGCGGGATCGGCCGCGGGCAGGCTCAGGTCCGTCAGGGTGAGCGCGCCGCTGCCCGAGAGGCTGTCGGCGAGGCCCGGCAGGGTCTCGGCCGTGGCGGCGAAGCGCAGGTCGGCGCTCAGGCGGCCGCCGAACGGGCCGCCGGCCAGGGTGGGGAGCGCCGCGCCGTCGAGGCTGCCCGAGCCCGAGACCGAGGCGCCGGCCCCGAGCCGGGCGATCGTCACCGAGCCCGCGAAGCGGCCGCCGGCGAGCTTGCCGGTCAGGTCGCGCAGGATCAGGCCCGCGTCGGCGAGGCCGAGGGCAGCGGTCGCGTCGGTGGCGACGAGGCCGCGGCCGAGATCCAGGCTGGCGACGCGGGCGTCGAGGGACAGGGCCGGATGAACGGCCGGCGGGCCGAACGCGCCGTTCGCCCCCGGCGGAATCACCAGGGCGGCCGCGAGCTGCGGGATCGACAGCCGGTCGAGGGCGAGGCGGCCGTGCAGGGCACCGCCCGCCGACCGCAGCAGCGTCCCGTTCACCCCCGCGCCCGCGACCGTGCCGGCGAGCGCGGCGGCGGCCTCGCCCTGCTGCCGCGACAGCGTGACGGTGAGGTCGGCCGGCCACGCTCCCGGTGCCAGGGTCGCGGCGCCGGCCAGCGTCAGGAACGGCGCCAGATCGGCCGTCTCGGCGCGGAGCGTGCCGCCGGTGGGGACGAAGTCTGGACCGACCAGGATCGGGCGGCCCGTGGCGAGGCGCAGGCCCGCGACCGTGCCGCTCGCCGTCAGGGCGAGGGTCTGGCCCTCCGGCCGCTCGGCTGTCAGGCGCAGCTCGGCAGGTTGCTGCAGGCCGGCGAGGTCGGTGCGGCCGAACCACGCCCCCGCCCGCGGCGCCGTGAGGGTGGCGGTGCCGCCCTCGATCCGCGCGCCGCGGCTCGCGAGGGTCAGGTCGAGGGTGCCGCCGCCGGCGCTGCCCCGGGCCTGGGTCCGCAGGGCCGCGGCCGCGCCGCCCTCCCGGTCGAGGGTGACGGCGAGGTCGAGGGGCGCGTCCCGCAGGAAGGCGGGCAGCAGGCGGATCTCGCCCATCCAGACCCGCTCGAGCAGGCCGAGCAGCGGCGCCGCCGCCGGCGCCTTGAGGCGCCCGGAGACGCGGCCGGTCCCGTCCGCGCCGATCTGCCCGGACAGCCGGGCGCTGGCGCCGGCGAGGTCGGTGACGTCGAGGCTGTCGACCGTCAGGCCGGCGCCGTCCGACTGGATCCGCGCCGCGATCGTGCCGGTACCGGAGCCCGCGGTGCCGAACCGGACGTCCTTCGCTTCGAGCGTCAGGGCGAGGTCAGTGTCGCGCAGGGTGCCGAGGGTCGTCCCGAGGGGCGGCAGGCCGGCGATGTCGAGGCCGGTGGCGCGGATCTGGGCCTCGAACCGCCCGCGCTCGGCGCCCTCGGCGGCGGTGTAGCGGGCGTTCCCGGTGATCCGCGCCGGCCCGAGGCCGAGGCGCATGTTGCGCAGGGATAGGCCGGTCCCGGCAGCCGACAGGTCGGCGGCGGCCTCGATCTTCCGCCCGTCGAGCAGCGCGACGAGTGGCCCCTCGGCGCCGAGGCGGCGCAGGTAGCGGCCGAGCGCCTCCGAGTCGGGGGCGGCGAGCGCCACCGGGCCGGAGAAGCGCAGCGGCGCCGTCTCGACCTGCCCGCTCGCCGTGACGGTGGACTCGGCCGGGCCGGTCACCGCGAAGCGGCGCAGCAGCAGGCCGCCGGCCCGCTCCAGGGTGCCGGTGAGGGCGAGGTTCGACCATTCCTCGCCGCCCAGCACGGCGCTGCCCACCGTGAGGTCGAGGTCGAGCATCGCCGGCAGGCTGCCCGTCGAGCGCGGCAGGCCGCGGGCGATCAGGTTCTGCCCCTCCGCCGAGGCCAGGAAGGCGTCGAGGTCGAGGCGGCGGGCGTCCAGGGTCAGGCCGGCGCGCCACTGGCGCAGGTCGAGCCGTCCGGTGCCGCCGAGCCGCAGGGCCCGGCCGCCGGGGTCGATGGCGAGGTCGACGGCCTCGAAGCGCACTTGCGTGCCCCGGGCCTTGAAGGTGCCGGCCAGCGAGAACGGCAGGTAGGCGCCGGCCGCCTGGGTCGGCGGCCCGACGACGAGGCGGGCGGAGCCCTCGGCCTCGACCTGGGCGCCGCCGGATTCGGCGGGGACGAGGCCGAACCGCGCGTCCGCCTCGAAGCGCGGCGCCGCGTCGCCGCCGCCGGAGATCTTGGCGGCGAGGCGCCCGTCCGGTCCCGGCGTGCCGCTGACCGCCCGGAACGGGACGCCGCCGCTCGTCCCTTCGATCCGCCAGGGCCCGACCAGGGCCGGCGCCTGCAGGCGCAGGTCCTGGACGTAGAGCTGGTCGGTCCGCCCGGTGGCGGCGACCTGCGTGGTGACGAGGAACTGCTGGATCTGCAGGTTCTCGATGGCGAGGTCGCGGTCGCGCAGGGCCCCGCCGAAATCGGGCGGCAGCTTCAGCGTGTCCGGGCCGGCGACCGGGAGCTTGATCTCGGCCCGGCCGATCCGGGTCTCGGTGAAGCGGAACTCGCCCTTCAGGAGCGGCGCGAGGGCGATCTCGGCCTTGACGAACCGGGCATCCAGGCTCGGGCGGTCCGGATCGGCGCCGAGGTGGAGGCGGTCGACGCGCAGCCGCGGCGAGGGCAGCAGGCGGACCTCGATCCGGCCGTCGGTCCGGACCGGAACGCCCAGGGACCGGGCGAGCGCCCGCTCGACGAGCCCGCGATGGGCCTGCCAGTCGACGAAGGGCGGGACCGCGAGCGCCGCCACGAGAACCAGGATGACGGCGCACGCCAGCGCGGTCAGAAGATCACGCAATGGTCCCGTTCCGCACCATCTCTGCGCGAGGCCGCGACCTCACCGGGCCGCCGTGCCCCGCGTGCCCCCGCGAGTCAGTCGCCACGGCCATAGCACGATAAGCCGCCGGGGGCGCCAGCGGCGATGCCACGGTCCCGAGCGGCGGTCGGAGCACGCGCGAGGTTCCTCGGGCATGCCGGGCCCGCGGCCTCCGGATCGCGCGGCCGGCCGCGGAGCGCGACGAGCCCGGAGGACGCGGATCACCCCGGTGCGGAAAGCCGCGCTTCATGGCTCCGCGCGCCCGCCGCGGCGCGAACGGCCTCGACGCCGTTCGCGATTTGGTCCAGGGAAGCGGGATGCAGAACCGCCCGCATCCGCAACCCACCGGGGACGGCGCGCCCGCCACGTCCATCGCCGCCCGCGCCATGGGCGCCCTCCGGCGCGACGCGGCCGGCTACCTCGAGGGGCTCAACCCCGAGCAGCGCCGCGCCGTCGAGACCACGGAGGGCCCGGTCCTGGTGCTGGCCGGGGCCGGCACCGGCAAGACCCGGGTGCTGACCACCCGCATCGCCCACCTGATCGCCACCAACCGGGCGCGCCCCTTCGACATCCTGGCGGTGACCTTCACCAACAAGGCCGCCCGGGAGATGAAGCACCGGATCGGCGCGCTGATCGGGCCGGCCGGCGAGGGCATGCCGTGGCTCGGCACCTTCCACGCCATCGGCACCAAGATCCTGCGCCGCCACGCCGAGCTGGTCGGGCTGAAATCCGACTTCACCATCCTCGGCACCGACGACCAGCTCCGGCTGATGAAGCAGGTCATCGCCGACCAGAACGTCGACGAGAAGCGCTGGCCGGCCCGCGCCCTGTCCCACGCCATCGACGGCTGGAAGAACCGCGGCCTCGGCCCCGAGCAGGTGCCCCCGGGCGAGGCCTCGGCCTTCGCGTTCGGCAAGGGCGGCGCCCTCTACACCGCCTACCAAGCCCGGCTCGCGACGCTGAACGCCGTCGATTTCGGCGATCTCCTGCTGCTCTGCCTCAAGCTCTGGCGGGAGAACCCCGACGTCCTGGCCAATTACCAGGACCGGTTCCGCTACATCCTCGTCGACGAGTACCAGGACACCAACGTCGCCCAGTACCTGTGGCTGCGCCTGCTGGCGCAGTCCCGGAAGAACATCGCCTGCGTCGGCGACGACGACCAGTCGATCTACGGCTGGCGGGGCGCCGAGGTCGACAACATCCTGCGCTTCGAGCACGACTTCCCGGGCGCGGTGGTGGTGCGGCTGGAGCGCAACTACCGCTCCACGGGCCACATCCTGGCCGCCGCCTCCGGGCTGATCGCCAGGAACGAGAGCCGCCTCGGCAAGACCCTGCGCACCGACGACGAGCCGGGCGAGCGCGTCACCGTGACGGGCGCGTGGGATTCGGAAGAGGAGGCGCGGATGCTCGCCGAATCGATCGAGTCCCTCCAGTCGAAGCAGCATCCCCTGTCGGAGATCGCCGTGCTGGTGCGGATCTCGGCGCAGATGCGCGAGATCGAGGACCGGTTCGTCCAGCTCGGGCTGCCCTACCGGGTCATCGGCGGCCCGCGCTTCTACGAGCGCGCCGAGATCCGCGACGCGCTGGCCTACCTGCGCGCCACCGTGAACGTCAGCGACGACCTCGCCTTCGAGCGGATCGTGAACACGCCCAAGCGCGGCCTGGGCGACGCCACCCTGCAGCAGCTCCACACCTACGGCCGCGCCAACCGGCTGCCTCTGCGCATCGCCGCCGCGCGCCTGTGCGAGACCGACGAGTTGAAGCCCCGGGTCCGCTCGACCCTGCGGGCGTTGACCGAGAGTTTCTCGCGATGGGCGCGGCTCGCGGAGACGCAGCCGCACAGCGAGGTCGCGCAGACCATCCTGGAGGAGTCCGGCTACACCGAGATGTGGCAGAAGGACCGCTCCGCCGACGCCGCCGGCCGGCTGGAGAACCTGAAGGAATTCGTCCGCTCGATGGAGGAGTTCCCTGACCTCGCGGCCTTCCTGGAGCACGTCTCCCTGGTGATGGAGGCCTCCGAGGCCGAGGGCGCCGAGCGGGTCTCGCTGATGACCCTCCACGCCGCCAAGGGGCTCGAGTTCGACACTGTGTTCCTCCCCGGCTGGGAGGACGGCCTGTTCCCGAACCAGCGCGCGCTCGACGAGAGCGGCCGGGCGGGCCTGGAGGAGGAGCGGCGCCTCGCCCATGTCGGGCTGACCCGGGCGCGCAAGCGCGCGAAGCTGTCCTTCGCGGTCAACCGGCGCATCCACGGCCTCTGGTCCTCGACCATCCCGTCCCGGTTCATCGACGAGTTGCCCGAGACGGCGGTCGACGTGGTCGAGGCCCCGGCGCACTTCTCCGCCGGCGCCTCGCGGTTCGACCGCAACCCGACGCCGTTCGGATCGAGCTACGGCACGCCGGGCTGGCAGCGCGCGCAGGCCAACACCGCGCCGGGCGGTCGGTCCGGGTTCGGATCGGGGTCCGGAGGCGGCTTCCGCTCGGCGGGCCCGGGCGGCCGGTCCGGGGGCCAGTCCGGTGGCCCCCGCCAGATCGACGGCGAGCTGATCGCCAAGTCGACGGGCGCGCCCTCGGCCTTCCAGGGCGGCCAGCGGGTCTTCCACACCAAGTTCGGCCCCGGAACGGTCGCGGCGGTCGACGGCAACAAGCTGACCGTTGACTTCGACAAGGCCGGCCGGAAGATGGTCCTCGACAGCTTCGTCCAGGCCGGATCGAGCTAGTCCCGCCGACCAAGCCCGGACGTGTCAGGGCGGCAGGGTCGGCCGGCTTCGCCCGCGCGGGCGGGGAGGATGGCGACCGTGCCGGATGCCGCGTTACCGCGACACCACCGTCCCGAACCTGATGCATCCGCGCCAGCCGCGCGGCTTTTTCGAAGCCCCTTCACCGACCGTCACCCCTTAGTCACACCCGGCGCGCAATCGTCGGGCGCGAATCGCACTGGTGCGCCAGTTGCATCGCGTATTCGGCCGCGCACGGAACGTCGTGACGCTCTCCACAGGCGGACGAGCGCGGGGCGGAACCTTCGGCCTTGGGCCGGTATTAAGTTCCGCAAGCGAGTAGAACCGGGAGCAAGCAGGTAAACGGCAGTTCAGAAACAGATCCAGGTTGGCAAGTCCCGTTGGAGTGTACATCCATGAAGAGACGCCGCGCACGACTTGAACTGGTTGAAGACCGCACGTCCCGCATTCATCGCACACGCTTCGACGAAGAACGCAATCTCGCTCCCATCCAGCCGCTCACCGAACGCCAAGCCGAGTACCTCGACGCCCTCGCCCGCTCGCCGCAGGTCATCGTCCTGGGGCCCGCCGGCACCGGCAAGACCTTCATCGCCGGCACCCGCGCGGCGGACCAGCTCCGCCAGCGCCGGATCTCCAAAGTGGTCATCACCCGCCCGAACGTGCCCTCGGGCCGGTCGCTGGGCTACTTCCCCGGCACCCTGGAAGAGAAGATCGCCCCCTGGGTCGCCCCGCTCACCGAGGCCATGAAGGAGCGCATGGGCGCCGCCGCCTTCGAGATCGCCCTGAAGACCGGCGACATCGAGATCGTCCCCTTCGAGGTGATGCGCGGCCGAACCTTCAAGAACTGCCTCGTGATCCTCGACGAGGCGCAGAACACGACGATCAACGAGATCAAGATGTTCCTGACCCGGATCGGCGACGATTGCCAAGTCATCATCAACGGCGACGTCTCGCAGACGGACCTCCGCGAGACCTCGGGCCTGCGCACCGTCATGCACATGGTCAAGAGCCGGATGATGCCGATCCCCGTGGTGGAGTTCACCCGCAACGACATCGTCCGCTCCGGCATCTGCGCCGAGTGGGTGAAGGCGTTCGAGGAAACGAATCTCTAAATCGGAAGTTGATGGCGGCGGGTCCTCGCAGACCCGCCGTGCCGTCCCCCGGCACGAGACGACTCTCCGCACCTCCCTTTCGGGAGGATGAACCGGGCGCCGAGCCCGGCCTTCAGAGAACTGGAGTCTCCTCGTGAGGAAACTGACCTTCGCCTTCGCCGTGCTGGCCTCGCTCGGCGGCGCCGCCCTCGTCCAGCCGGCCTCGGCCGCCCCCACGATGCCCGGCGCCGTGTCGGCGCCCGACGCGGTGACGCATGTCCGGATGACTCCCATGGAGCGGCGCATGATGCATCGCCGCATGGAGCGCCGCATGATGCACCGCCGCATGGAGCGCCGGATGATGCATCACCGCATGCACCGCCGCATGCACCGCATGTGATTGAACGGCGGAGTGGGGTCTTCCGTCCCCGCTCCGCTCGCCCGGCCGGAACCGGGCGTTGCTCCCCGTTCCGAAGATTCCTATCTCGTCGTCTCGAATCGCGCCGTCAGGCGGCCGCCGCGGCAGCCGGCCGATCCGGGAGACCCCGATGCCCCCCTCCAATCGACTGTTCGACGACCTCGCCCGCCTCATGACGGACGCCGCCGGCGCCGCCCAGGGCGTCCGCCGCGAGGCCGAGACCGTGGTCCGGGCGCAGCTCGAGCGCGTCGTCCGCGACCTCGACATCGCCTCCCGCGAAGAGCTCGACGTGCTCCGCGACCTCGTGACCCAGCTCCAGGCGCAGAACGAGGCCCTGACGGCCCGCGTGGCGGCCCTGGAGGCGCGATCCGGGAGCGCCGGAGCGGGCGCCGCGGGCCTGAGCGAGGTGGTCTGAGTCTCCGCGGCAACGCCGCGGGCTTTTACACAGGAAGCGGCGTCGACGATCCGGTTTCCTGTTCACTGAATGTGACCTGCACTTTGTGTCGCGAGTCACGGCCGGTCTATAGTCGGGCATAGGGTGATTCGGGGGCTGCGGGGCGATGTCCGCAGAGCTTCGACAGTCGATCGCGTCACCGCCGGCCTAGATCTGCCGGTCGTTCCAGTTCTCGGAGTGTTCTCGCGCTCCGGTTTCGCGTCACCGCCACGTCGGGCCGGATCTCGTCCGGGTCGTCCTTTTGGATCGTCATGCCGCTTCTCAACGTCGACTTCCACGACCCGGACCGGAACGAGCATCCGCTCGACGTCGTCGAGCGGCTGGCCTCCCTGCGCGACTGGATCTTCGACCGGGCCGAGACCGACGAGATGTCGGTCACGAGCCCCGGTCGCTGGACCGACTACAACGTCGCCTTCACGTGGATCGAGGACGTCGAGGCGCTCCACGTCGCCTGCGCCTTCGACCTCAAGGTGCCGGAGCGGCAGCGCACCGAGGTGATGCGCCTGATCGCGCTGATCAACGAGCAGCTCTGGGTCGGCCATTTCGACCTCTGGACGACCGACAGCGTGGTGATGTTCCGGCACGCGCTCCTGCTGACCGGCGGCGCCGTCCCGACCCACCCGCAATGCGCCACGATGATGAAGACGGCGGTCGACGCCTGCGAGCGATACTTCCAGGCGTTCCAGTTCGTCCTCTGGGCCGGCAAGAGCGCCCGCGAGGCCCTCGACGCCGTCCTGTTCGAGACCGAAGGCGAGGCGTGACCGCCCCCGGCGCCTCCACGGCGCGGATGCCCGCCTCCCTGGTCCTGGCCGGGGCCGGCAAGATGGGCGGCGCGATGCTGGCGGGCTGGCTGGAGGCGGGCCTCGATCCCCGCCGCACCACCATCATCGACCCGGTACCCGTGCGCCCGATCGTGGATCTCTGCGCCGAGCGGGGCATCGCCCTGAACCCGTCCGATCCCGAGCCCGGCGACGTTCTGGTCCTCGGGATCAAGCCGCAGGGCCTGGACACGGCGGCCCCCGGGCTCGATCGGCTCATCGGCCGCGACACGCTCCTCGTCTCGATCCTGGCGGGCAAGACCGTCGCGGATCTCCGCGGCCGGCTGCCGCGGGCGCGGGCGATCGTCAGGGCGATGCCCAACCTGCCGGCGAGCATCGGCCGGGGCGCCACCGGTGCCTGTGCGAGCTCGGAGGTCACCCCCGCGCAGCGGGCGGCCGCCGAGGCCCTGTTCGCGGCCAACGGCGCCGTGGCGTGGCTCGCCGACGAGGCGCAGATCGACGCCGTGACGGCGGTCTCGGGCTCCGGACCGGCCTACGTCTTCCTCCTGGCCGAGACGCTGGCGGAGGCCGGCATCGCGGCCGGCCTGGAGCCCGACGTCGCCCGCCGCCTCGCCCGGGCGACCGTGGCGGGAGCCGGCGCGCTCCTCGATGCCAGCCCGGCCGAGGCGGCGGAGTTGCGCCGCAACGTCACGTCGCCCGGCGGCACCACCGCGGCGGCCCTCGACGTGCTGATGCGGGAGGACGGCCTCAGCGCGCTGATGCGCGAGGCCGTGGCCGCGGCCCGTCGGCGGGCGGGGGAACTGTCCGGCTGACATCGGGCGTTGGCATCAAGGGCTGACATCGGGCGGCGTCCGTGCGGCATGGCCGCGCGACGGACCTGCCCTTCGCGGCCCGCCCGCCTACATGAGGCCACACGACCGATCAGACCGGGCGACCGATCCATGACCGACAGCAAAGCCCCCTCGAAGCGGCCCCGCAAGGCCTCGAGCCCCGCCAAGGCGGGCGACGCGCAAGAAGGCGCTGCCCGAGAGACCGCTGCCCACGCGAGCGTCGCGCAGGAGAGCGACAAGACCGGGGCCGACGACTCGGGGACGCAGGGCGGGGCGCCGAAGCTGTCGCCCCGGGAGGCCGCCGTCGAGGCCCTGATGCGCCTCGCCGCCGAGCAGCCCTGGAACGACATCGAGGTCAGCGACATCGCCCGGGAGGCGAACCTGACGCTCGCCGAGCTGCGCGACCTGTTCCCGTCGAAGGGGGCGGTCCTCGGCGGGCTGACCCGCATCATCGACCGCAAGGTTCTGGAGGGCGATCTCACGGGTCTCGAGGAGGAGCCGACCCGCGAGCGGCTGTTCGACGTGCTGATGCGCCGCCTCGACGCCATGGAGCCCTACAAGCCGGCGCTGCGCCGGATCGCCTACGCGCTCCGGGGCGAGCCGCTCTCGATGCTGGCGCTGAACGGCGTGATGCTGAACTCGCACCGCTACATGCTGGCGGCGGCCGGGATCGACACCGAGGGGTCGCTCGGGCAGCTCAAGCTGCAGGGCGTGGTCATCGCCTTCGCCCGCGTGACCCAGGTCTGGCTGGACGACGACGATCCGGCGCTCGCCCGGACGATGGCGCGGCTCGATAAGGAGATCCGCAATGGCGAGCGCATCATGGAGCGGGCCGAGGACGTTCGCCGCCTGACGGCGCCCCTGCGCGCCATCGGCCGCTCGTTCCTGGACCGGCGGCCGCGCGAGCGGCGAAGCCGCGACGGCGACGGTGACGAGAGCGACCCCGCTGCCGCCATCTAGACCGGTCGCTCACGCGGCCTGGATGTCGCTGAGGAAGCTGTCGACCTCGCGCTTGACCGTCAGGGACTGCGTCGCCAGTTCGGCCGCCGCGCTCTGAACCTGCGCGGCGGCGCTCCCGGCCTCCCGGGCGGCGGCCAATACGCGCGCCACGTTGGCCGAGACGCCCTCCGTCCCCCGCGCCGCCTCGCCGGCATTGCGCGAGATCTCGCCGGTGGCCGCCGTCTGCTGCACCACCGTCGCCGCGATGGCGCCGCTGATCTCGTTCACGGAGGCGATCGTGCGGGCGATCTGCGCCATCGCCTCCGCGGCCTGCCCGGAGGCCGCCTGGATCGCGGCGATCTGGCCGCCGATCTCCTCGGTCGCCCGCGCCGTCTGGGCGGCGAGCTCCTTCACTTCGGAGGCCACGACGGCGAAGCCGCGTCCCGCCTCGCCGGCCCGCGCCGCCTCGATGGTGGCGTTGAGGGCGAGCAGGTTGGTCTGGTTCGCGATGCCGGAGATCATCATCACGGCGGCCCCGATCTGCTCGGCGGCGGCGTGCAGGCTCGCCATGGCGGCGTTGGTCGCCTCGGCCTCGTGGGCGGCGTGACCGGCCACCGCGTTTGAGCGCACGACCTGCCGCTCGATCTCCTGGAGCGAGGAGACCATCTCCTCGGCGGCGGCCGCGACGGTCTGGACGTTGGCCGAGGTCTGGGCGGCGGCCGAACTCGACGTCACGGCCTGGCTGTTGGTGTTGTCGGCCACCCGGGTCATCGCCTGCGCGGTCGCGTCGAGTTCGCTGGTCGCCGCCGTGACGATGTCGAGCGAGGCGGCGATCTTCGCCTGGAAGGCGTGGACGCGCTGCTCGACCCGCTCGGCCCGGCGCAGGCGGGCCTCCCGCTCGGCGGCCTGCGCCGCCTCGAGCTCCGCCCGCGCGACCGCGTTCTGGCGGAAGATGTCGACGGCCTTGGCCATCGCGCCCATCTCGTCGGCCGCGTCGCGGTACGGCACCACGACCTGCAGGTCGCCGCCGGCCAGCCGCGTCATCGCCTCCGTCATGCCGGCGACCGGCCGGATGATGCTGCGGGCCAGCACGAAGGCCAGGACGCCCCCGAGAAGGAGCGCCGCGGCGACGAGGCCGATCAGGACATACCGGGCCCGCCTCGCCGCCCGCGCGGTCTCCCGGGAAATCGTCTCCCCGGCGGCCACGATCCGGTCGCGCAGCGCGAGGCCGAGCCGTTCGATCGTGTCGGCGTGGGGCTTGATCCCGGTCTCGAACGTCGCCTTCGCCGACGCCACCGCCCGATCGTACGCGCGGAAGCCGGCCGCGGCGGCGATCAGCGCGTCGCGGACGGCCCTGACCTGCTGCCCGAAGACTGCGCCGCCCTGCGCGTCCTTGAACGCATCCAGGGCCGCCAGAGCCTGCTCGACCCGCTGCTCGAAGGCGTCGCGGTCATGGGCGTCCAGGCCGATCACGAAGCGGGCCGACGCGATGCGGGACCGCAGGACGGCGTTCTCGACGTGCTCGACCCGCGCGAGCATCGCCTCGCCGGCCCGGGCGCGCACGTCCGCGAGCAGGCTCGCGAGAAGGGTGGTGAGCGCGTTGCCGGTCTCGTAGAGCTTCGTCCTGGCCTCGCGCAGGCTCGCCCCCGACGCCGCGAGGCGTTCCAGCTCCGGCTTCATCGCGCGGGCGGCCTCCCGCACGTCGTCGTAGAGCTTCCGCCCCCCGTCCGTCATGGCCAGCGAGAAGTACCGGTCGCAGGTCTGCTCGATCGCCTGTCGGGCCTGCTCCATCGCGGCGATCAGGTCGGGATCCGGCTGGAGCCGGTACCGTTCGGCCGTCCCGACGAGGCGTGCGGCGTGACCGTCGATCATCAGGACCGATTGCGCCCCCCGCTCCACGCGCTCCTGAAGCGCGTGGTCCGCGCCGATGACAGCCTGCTGGTAGATCGCGAATGCGCCGATGATGCCCGTGATCATGACGAGCATCGCAAATCCCGCGTAGAGACGAGCGCGTATCCCAGTTCTCACAGACGTATCTTCCACAGAAGAGGCCAGACTTTCGGCCTTACGATAGACGATACGATCATGACAACATCGTGTCGCGCGATCAAGTTCAACTTGTATTATAGATGATAGACGACAATACTTAGAGACAGACCCGATATCTCGGGCGCTCGAGGTGACCAAACCTGCCGGGCTGCGCGCGCAAACGGCAATCGGTGCGTTCTCGTCGCGATGGATCAGTTCTGACGGCGCCTCCCGGTCCGCCCGGAAGCTTCGCCCTGCGCGTGTCCGCTGCCGAGCGGCGTCGAGACTTCCCGCGGTACACGCTCGCGCTGGATCACGCGGGCGATGCACTTGCATTGCGGCACGGTCCGGCCCGCGTTGCTGACATCGGGCAGGAAGACCCGCGCTACAGTTCCGACCTTCGGGGAGACATGGCGACGGCCTGAAGCGCGTCGGCCGCGATTCGATCGACGGGTCGCGCAGACCCTCGGCTCGCGGGCCGTCCGGGTCGATCAGGCCTCGCGCCGGAGTTCAGGCGGCGCGGCTCGCCAGCGCCTCGCGCATGGTCGTGGCGATCATCCCGTTCTGGAACTGGTCGCGCGGGACCAGCAGCGCGTCGGGCACGCGGACCGACGCCTCCGGCCCCATGGCGTCGACCGGGTCGCTGGCGAGGATGATGCGCAGGGCCGGGCGCAGGGCCCGGGCCTCGACGGCCAGCTGCGCGCAGCACAGGCCGCCCTGGAGCGCGGTATCGACCACCAGCACGTCCACCGGCAGGCCCAGGGCCAGCACCGTCATGGCATCGACGCCGCGGTCGCAGGCGGTGACCTGGTAGCCCAGCATCCGGACCTGGGCCGAGACCTCGTCGCGCCAGCGCTTGTGGCGGCCGACGACCAGAACCTGGATCCGGTAGCAGCTGCCCTGGGGAAGGCTGCTCGAGGCAGTCTCGTCGTCGGCTGGGGGCATTCCGCACTCGACTTCGCGCTGGCTTTGCGATGCAGCATGCTAAGCTGGGATGCAATCCACACGCAAGCCCGGCGCCGTCATCGCGCCGCATTCGGCGCCTCCGTTGCACAAAGGCGAAGCACTCCGGCGGCCTGATCATAGGCTGGGCACGGAGTTGACGCCGGCGGGGTCGCGCGGGCAACACCGGGCCGCCGCGGGACCTGAGCCGCGCGCTGCCGGAGCCCGAGCCGATGTCGTCCGCGAAAGCCCCTCCTGTCTCCCCGCTGGCGCCCACCGCGATGCCCGATCTGCCGCCCCTGCCGGGCGTGCGAATCGCGACCGCCCAGGCGGGGATCCGCTACAGCGGCCGCACCGACGTGCTCTACGTGGCGCTGGAGGCCGGGACCCGGGCAGCGGGGGTGTTCACCCGGTCGAAGTGTCCCTCGGCGCCGGTGGATTGGTGCCGCGACGCCCTGGCCGACGGGTCGGCGCGGGCGCTCGTGGTCAATTCCGGCAACGCCAACGCCTTCACGGGCCGGCTCGGGCGCGACGCGGTGGCGCGCACCGTCGAGATCGCCGCGGAGGCGGCGGGCTGCGGCGCGCGCGAGGTCTACGTCGCCTCGACCGGCGTGATCGGCGAGCCGCTCCCGGCGGAGCGGTTCGCGGGCGTGCTGGCGGACTGCGCGGCCCGCGCCGAGGACGGGCCGGCCGCCTGGACCGAGGCGGCCCGGGCGATCATGACCACCGACACCTTCCCGAAGCTCGCGACGCGCACGGCCGAGATCGACGGCGTGCGCGTGACGATCAACGGCATCGCCAAGGGCGCCGGCATGATCGCCCCCGACATGGCGACGATGCTGTCCTTCGTCTTCACCGACGCGGCCCTGCCGCAGGACGTGCTGCAGGCGCTCCTCTCGGCCGGGACGAAGACGAGCTTCAACTGCGTGACCGTGGACGGCGACACCTCCACCTCCGACACGCTGATGCTGTTCGCCACCGCCAGGGCCGGCAACCCGGCGATCAGCGATCCCGCCGACCCGCGCCTCGCCGGCTTCCGGGAGGCGCTCGACGACCTGCTGGTCGAGCTGGCCCAGCTCGTCGCCAAGGACGGCGAGGGCGCGCGCAAGTTCGTCACCGTGCGGGTCACCGGCGCCGAGAGCGACGCCTCCGCGCACCGCATCGCGATGTCGATCGCCAACTCGCCACTGGTGAAGACCGCGGTGGCCGGCGAGGACGCCAACTGGGGCCGTGTGGTGATGGCCGTGGGCAAGGCCGGCGAGCCCGCCGACCGCGACCGGCTCGCGATCTGGTTCGGCGACGTGCGGGTGGCGGTCCAGGGCGCCCGCGACCCCGATTACAGCGAGGCGGCGGCGAGCGCCGTGATGCGCGAGCCGGAGATCACGGTCCGGGTCGATCTCGGCCTGGGCGACGGCGCGGCCCGCGTCTGGACCTGCGACCTGACCAAGGCCTACGTCGAGATCAACGGGGATTACCGCTCGTGAGGGCGGTCCTGTCCGGCGCCCTCCTCGTCCTGAGCCTGGCGACCGCGGCGCGGGCCGACGACGCGGCGTGCAAGCGCCACATCAGCGTCGTCGGGCGCGCGTCGGAGACGCGGGCGCCGGACTTCGCCGAGGTGACGATCGGCATCGAGGCGCGCGGCGCGAGTGCGGCGGCCGCCCTCGACGCGGCCTCGAAGGCGGTGGCCGGGGTCTCGGCGCAGGCCCGCGCCCTCGGGGTCCCGCCCGCCGATCTCGGCACGGCCGCCGTCACCCTGCAGACCGCGACCCGCACCGTCGCCCGGCCGGGGGGCGCCGTCACCGAGGAGCCCGACGGCTACCGCGCCAGCAACCTCGTCACCGTCCGGCTCGCCGACATGGACCGCCTCGGCGACCTGCTCCGGCAGGCCCTCGAATCCGGCGCGAACAGAATCGACGGCGTGAGCTTCGGGCTGCGCGACCCGGACAAGAGCGAGGCGGCCCTCCAGGTGGCGGCGACACGGGACGCGCGGAGCCGCGCCGAGGCCCTCGCCGAGGCGGTCGGCGCCAAGCTCGGCCCGCTCTGCACGCTGAGCACAGCCGCGGCCGGCACGCCGTACCGCCCGGCGCTGGAGATGGCCCGCGCGGCGCCGATGGCCGCCAAGGGGCGGCGGGTGCCGCTGGAGGCGGGCACGATCCCGATGTCCTCCGAGGTCTCGGCCACCTTCGCGGTGGCGCAGTGAGCGCGCCCGTGAACGCCCCCGACGGCGCCCCCGCTGCCGCGCCCCTGCGCCTGCTCCTCGTGGTCGCCGTCGCCCTCGTCGACGTCGACGGCCGCGTCCTCGTGAGCGAGCGCCCGGCGGGCAAGCAGCTCGCCGGCCTGTGGGAGTTCCCAGGCGGCAAGGTCGAGCCCGGCGAGCGCCCCGAGCAGACGCTGATCCGCGAGCTGGCGGAGGAGCTCGGCATCCAGGTCGAGGAGCCGTGTCTCGCGCCGCTGACCTTCGCGAGCCACGCCTACCCGGACTTCCACCTGCTGATGCCGCTCTACATCTGCCGGCGCTGGACGGGGACGCCGCGCCCGATGGAGGGGCAGGCGCTCAAGTGGGTGCGCCCCAAGGCCCTGCGCGACCTCGCGATGCCGCCCGCCGACGCGCCGCTGATCCCGTTCCTGGTCGACCTGCTGGATTCCTGACGCCGTCGCGGGCCGCCCTCACAGGGTGAGGATCGCCTCGACGACCTCCTGCACGTCGAGCGCCTCCGCGAAGGTGGCGAGGTGGTGGGGCTCGCCGCGCGCCATGCAGACGACGCCCTCGAGCTGGCGCCGGAGGGTGATCGGCCGCAGCCGCTCGTTCGGGATCGCGTCGGGCTCCGGCTCGAAGCGCCCGTCGGCGCCCCGCCGCTCGGCGATGGCCCAGTCGCGCAGCCGGACGGCGCCCGCGTCGCCCTCCAGCGTCCACGTGTTGTGGTCGTCGGCCGCGACGCCCCCGACCCGGCCGGTCAGGGTGACGGGGATCGCGCCCGCCGTGAGCGTCACGTCGATCGCGCGCTCGGACCGGCCCGGCTCCGGGAAGGCGATCCGTCCGGCGAGAATCGCGAGCGGGCCGAGCTGGCGGCGGGCCAGGAACAGGAAGTGCGAGACCACCTCGCGGGTGAAGCCGCCCTCGCCGCGCGCGTCGAGCCAGCGGGCGGCGTCGGCCTGCCAGGGCCGGGGCCAGCGGGCGAATTCCACCGCGACGGTGAGCGCCCGGGGCGTGCCGACCGCGCCGGCCGCGATCCAGCGCTCGAGGGTGGCGACGCCCGGCGACGAGGCGAACGGGAAATTGACCGCGCCCGCGCCCCTCGCCTCCGCCACGAAGGCGCGGGCATCGGCGCGATCGATGGCCAGCGGCTTCTCGCAGAAGACGCTCCGGCCGGCGGCCAGGGCGGCGCGGGCGTAGCCGAGATGCGAGGCGGGCGGCGAGGCGACGTAGACGCAGTCGCTCGCCGCCACGACGGCGGCGGAATCGGCCACCCGCGGCACCGCCGGGAAGGCCGCGCCGATCCGGTCCAGGGCCGCCGGGGCCGGATCCCAGATCGCCGCGACCCGCACGGGCGAGTCCGCCGCCCCGTGGATCGCACCGAGCAGGCGCTCGGCCATGATTCCCGCGCCGATGATCCCGATGGTGAGCGGTGCGTCGGAGGTCGGCATGCGGGGATCCGTGCGGCTTCTGGCGTCTGACGGGCCGCGGGGCGCGGCCCGTCGCAGGCTTTAGGAGCCCGAACCGGCGTGGGGAAGGCCGCCGGTCAACCCGACCCGGGATCTCAGCCCTGGATGAAGGCGAGCAGGTCGGCGTTGAGCCGGTCCTTGTGGGTGGCGGCCAGCCCGTGCGGGGCGCCCGGATACTCCTTCAGCACGGCGCCCGGCACGAGCTTGACGGCGGCGCGCGCGGCGGCGTCGATCGGCACGATCTGGTCGTCGTCGCCGTGCACGAGCAGGGTCGGCACGTCGATGCGCTTCAGGTCCTCGGTGAAGTCGGTCTCCGAGAAGGCCGCCACGCAGGCGTGCACGTTCCGCAGGCCCGCCATCATGCCCTGCATCCAGAACGTGTCCCGCACGCCTTCGCTGACCGCGGCGCCGGGTCGGTTCGCGCCGTAGAACGGGCCGCTCAGGTCCTTGAAGAACTGGGACCGGTCGCGCAGGACCGAGTCGCGGATGCCGTCGAACACGTCCCGGGGCAGGCCGCCCGGATTCGCATCGGTCCGGACCATCTGGGGCGTCACGGCCCCGACCAGGACCGCCTTGGCGATGCGCGCCGTCCCGTGCCGCCCGATGGTGCGGGCGACCTCGCCGCCGCCGGTGGAGTGGCCGACCAGCACCGCGTCGCGCAGGTCGAGATGGGCGATCAGCCCGGCGAGGTCGTCCGCGAAGGTGTCCATGTCGTTGCCCGACCAGGGCTGCCCGGAGCGACCGTGCCCGCGCCGGTCATGGGCGATGACCCGGAACCCGCGCTCCGCGAGGAACAGCATCTGGTCCTCCCAGGCGTCGCCGTTGAGCGGCCAGCCGTGGCTGAAGACCACCGGCTGCCCGGCGCCCCAGTCCTTGTAGTAGATCTGGGTGCCGTCCTGCGCGGTGAAGTAGGGCATCGTGGTCTCCCGAGGGTCGAGAAGGCAGAGGGCGAGAAGCAGGGGTCGCGCGGACCGACGGACTGGTCAGTACCGGCCCTGCCGCGCGTCGAGGCTGAGCGGGCCGGCCCCGAAGGCCGCGACCTGAAGCAAGCCGCCGACCATGGCGAGGTTCTTCAGGAAGTGGAACATCTGGTTCTGGTCGCCGAGGGCCGCGTGGAAGGTCACCGCGGTGGCCACCGCGAAGAGCGCGAGGGCCAGGGCGACCAGCCGCGTGCGGTAGCCGGCGACGAGCAGCAGCCCGCCGACGACCTCCACGGAGGTCGCCGCCGCGTAGGCGAGCGGCGGCAGCGGCAGGTGGGCGGCCTCGATGGTGGCGAGCGTCGCGGCCGGGGCCGCGAGCTTGCCGGCGCCGCTCACGAGGAAGATCGCGCTCATCAGGATCCGGCCGGTCACCGGCAGCAGGGCGGTCGCGCTGGAAGAATAGATCGGGGGCTTCGTCGAACGCTCCGTCCTGTCGTGCGCGGCCGGCTCAGGCCGCTTCGGGAAGTGTGAGGCCGCGAAGCCAGTTCAGCGCCAAGCCGATATCGGCCTGCGACAGGCCGTGGCCCGTCGGCAGGATCCGGTGCTCGACGCGGGCTCCGGCCGCGGTGAGCTGCTGCGCGAGGCGCCGCGCGTTCTCGGCGGGCACGATCGGGTCCATCGCCCCGGAGAGGATCAGGACCGGCCGACCGGCGAGATCCGCGGCCGGGGGCTCGGCGAACGGCACCATCGGGCGGATCAGGACCGCGCCCGCCAGGGTCTCCGGCCGCAGCAGCAGCAGCGAGGCGGCGATGTTGGCGCCGTTCGAGAAGCCCAGCGCCACCGGCGTCCCGAGCCCGTACCGCGTCCGGGCGGCCGCCACGAAGGCCGCGAGGTCACCGGTGCGGCGGCGCAGGTCCGCCTCGTCGAAGACGCCCTCCGCCAGGCGCCGGAAGAATCGCGGCATGCCGTTCTCGCTGACGGCGCCGCGGGGCGCCAGCAGGGCGGCCTCCGGCGCGACCGTGCGGCCTAGGGGCAGGAGGTCGTTCTCGTCGCCACCGGTCCCGTGCAGGAGCAGCAGGGGACGGGCGGTGTCGGGACCGGGCTCGAAGCGGTGGATGAAGCCGGCGGTGTCCTGGGTCATGATGGCCTCACGGGTGACGGGGAGAGGTCCCGCCCCGCGCGGGCGCGGGGCGGGCGTGGAGGTCGCGGATCAGGCGAACTTCGGCAGCACGGCCTCGATCTCGGCCCGGTGCGGCTCCAGGCCGGCGGGGAGCTTGAGGGCCTGGCCGAGGGCCTCGACCGGCTCGTCGACCGCGAAGCCGGGCGCGTCGGTGGCGATCTCGAACAGCACGCCGCCGGGCTCGCGGAAGTAGATCGAGCGGAAGTACTGCCGGTCGCGCTGCTCGGTGACGTGGAGCCCCCGCGCCGCGAGCGCCCGGCCCATCGCGGCCTGCGCGGCGTCGTCCGCCGCCCGGAACGCGATGTGGTGGACCGAGCCCGCCCCCGGACGGCCGGGCAGGAACCCGCCGACGGCCCGCAGGGTGACGAGACCGCCGAGCTCGGCGCTGCCCGCGAAGCGGATCAGGTTGCCCTCGCGGCCGACCTCCTCCAGCCCGAGCACCTCCGTGAGGATCGCGGCGGTCGCCTCGGCCCTGTCGAGGAGGAGCGTGACGCCGTGCAGGCCGCGGATCGCGTGCTCGGCCGGCACCTCGCTCGACGCCCAGCCCTCCGCGTCGCCGACATCGACGCCCACCAGCGCGAGCATCATGCCGTCCGGGTCGCGGAAGCGCAGCGTCGGCGCGCCGAAGACCTGGACCAGCGGCTCGTGGGCGACGCCCTTCTCGATGAGCCGGTGGGTCCACCAGCCGATGGAAGCGCGGGGAACCCGGAAGGCCGTCTCCTGGGTCTCGCCGATCCCGACCCGGCCGGGCGCGGCGTGCTCGACGGGGAAGAAGGTCAGGATCGTGCCGGGCCGGCCGGCCGCGTCGCCGTAGTACAGGTGGTAGGTGCCCGGATCGTCGAAATTGACGGTCTTCTTCACCAGACGCAGCCCGAGGATTCGGGTGTGGAAGTCGAGGTTGCGCAGGGCCGGCCCGGAGAAGGCCGTGACGTGGTGGAGGCCGGTCTGAACCATGGCGATGTCTCCCGACGGAAGGCCGCGGCGGGCGGCCTGTTGCGATGACGGGAATGTGCCCCTTGCCATGGGCGGCGAAAATAGAAACGGTGGAAACCTATCGTTTCCGGATCTGATCGATGAGACTGCCCGATTTCGAGGCCTGGGCCGTGTTCGCCAAGGTGGTGGAGACCGGCTCCTTCGGCCGCGCCGCCGCGGAGCTCGGTCTGTCGAAGGCCACGGTCTCGAAGGCGGTGAGCCGGCTCGAACTGCGGATCGGCGCCCGCCTGTTCAACCGCACGTCGCGGAAGCTAGCCCTCACCGAGGCCGGGCAGGCCGCCAAGGACGGTGCCGCGCGCATCCTCGCCGAGGGCGAGGCCGCGGAGGCGCTGGCGACGGCGGGCGCCGCGGAGCCGCGCGGGCTGGTGCGGCTCGCGGCGCCGATGACCTTCGGGGTGATGCATGTGGCCCCGATCCTGCCGGCCTTCCTCCGGGACTACCCGGCCGTGTCGGTGGATCTCCACCTGTCGGATGCGGTCGTCGACCTCGTCGGCGGCGGGTTCGACATCGGGCTGCGCATCGCGGCCCTGCCCGATTCCTCCCTGCGCGCGCGCCGGCTCTGCGAGATCCGGCGCTCGCTGGTCGCCACGCCCGCCTATCTCGACCGGCACGGCCGGCCCGAGCACCCGGACGACCTCGTCCACCACACCTGCCTCGGCTACGCCTACCTGCCGACGCCGGACCGCTGGCGCTTCGTGGACCGGAGCGGCGCGGAGGCCGTCGTGGTGCCGGCGGGCCAGCTCCGGGCGAACAACGCCGAGGCGCTGGCGCCGGCGCTGCGGGCCGGCCTCGGCCTCGCCCTGCAGCCCGACTTCATGATCTGGGACGACCTCGAAGCCGGGCGTCTCGAGCGGGTGCTGCCGGCCTGGTCGCCGCCGCCGATCGCCCTGCACCTCGTCACGCCGCCGGGCGATCCGCGGCCGGCGCGGGTGACGGCGCTGATCGCCCATCTCGCCCAGACCCTCGGCCAGGCGCCCTGGGCCGCGCCACCGCCGCGAGGCCACGCGGCGGACCGGTGAGTCCCGCGCCGGCGCGCGCGATCCGGGCGCGTCATTCACTTGGATCAATGCCGTCTACGCGAACCTGCGTTACCGGCGAGCACCGTGCCTCCGAAGACGGCCTGCTCCTTGCTGGTGCATCTGTCGGAGAACGGCCGCGACTTGCCGCGTGGCCAGGAATCTCGGCCAAGCAAACTTCAAGTTTATCCAGGACAATCTGGCATTGGACAGCGGCGCATTTTCCGGGCAGTAAGGCGCCTTGTATACATGTATACGATTCTGTTGAGGCGTCGATGTCCCCTTTGGTTCCCGGACGCCCCGCACCCGACCGGTTGCGGCACAAGACTGTGGCGGCGGCCGTGGCGGACTCGCTCCGCGAGCAGATCCTGAACGGTGAACTGCCGCCGGGGGTGCAGCTGCGCCAGGACGCCCTGGCGGAGGAGTTCGGGATCAGCCGGATCCCGGTGCGCGAGGCCCTGCTCCAGCTGGAAGCCAGCAAGCTCGTGCGGATCGTGCCGCATCGCGGGGCGGTCGTGACGGGCCTCTCGCTGCAGGAGGTGGAAGACATCTTCCAGCTGCGCGTCCAGCTCGAGCCGGAACTGCTCCTGCTCTCAGCCCCGCACCTGACCCGCGACGACATCCGCGATCTCGACGCCCTCTCGAAGGAGTACGGCGCGGCGCTGGAGACCGGTCAGGTCCTCCGGTGGGGCGACCTGAACAGCCGCTTCCACCTCGACCTGATCCGGCACGCCGGCCGGCCGCGGTCGCTGGCGATCGTCTCCGCGCTGCTGCAGGATTGCGAGCGGCCGACGCGGCTGCAGATCGCGACCTCCGAGGACGCGACCCGCGCAGTCAGCGAGCACGCGCAGATCCTGGCCCTGTGCGAGGACCGCACGTTCGAGGCGGCGGCCGCGTGCCTGCGGCGCCACATCGAGCATGTCGGCGCCTCGCTCATCGCCCTCTACCGGGGGGCGCTCGCCGAGGCCTGATCGGCCGCGAGGCGGCTCAGTCCGGCTTGGCCGACCGGCCGCCGATCCGGCCCGGCAGGCGGGTCAGGCGATCCTTCATCTCGAGGACCTTCTGGACCTTCGAGCCGAGCGTCAGGAGCTGGACGAGGCGCTCGGTGTCGAGGCGGCGCACGTCCGCGTACCAGCCGGCGAACAGCTCGAAGAGGTCGTGCATCTCCCGCAGGCGCGCCTGGGCGTGCCGCTCCTCCTCGGTCGCCGGCTCCTGCATCAGGAGTTCGCGCAGGAGGGTCAAGGTCGGGTCGACCTCGCGCTTCTTGCGCTCCTCGACCAGCGTGCGGACGATCTGCCAGATGTCCTCGGGCGTCGTGAAGTAGTCGCGCCGGTCGCCGGGCCGGTGCTGGAGCCGGACAAGGTTCCAGGCCTGGAGCTCCTTCAGGCCCATGCTGACGTTGGAGCGCGACACGCCGAGCCGCTCGACGATCTCGTCGGCGTTGAGCGGCCGCTCGGCCACGAACAGCAGGGCGTAGATCTGCCCCACGGTCCGGTTGATGCCCCAGCGCGAGCCCATCTCGCCGAAATGCAGCACGAAGGTCTGGACGAGCGGGGGCAGCTGCACGACAGGGATCCGACGCGGCGAGAGGTCAGGCGGGCGCCCCCCGGTCTATCAGCTCTTGAGCCAATACCGGAGGACCGTCGCGACGAAGCCGAGGCCGACGATGCTGGAAGCCCAGAGCCCCGCGAACCACGCGAGACGCTTCCAGAGGGGCTGTGATGCTGCGGGTGCCATCAGTGATATCCGTGCGCGTCCACCTTGCCGCGGAAGACCCAATACGCGTAGGCGGTGTAGGACAGGATGATCGGGATCAAAACCGAGGCGCCGGCGAGCAGGAAGATCTGGCTCGCCTCGGGGGCGGCCGCCTGCCAGATCGTGATCCGGCCCGGCACGATGTCGGGGAAGATGCTGATGCCGAGCCCCAGGAAGGTCAGGGCGAACAGCCCCAGCGCGATCAGGAAGGGCGCCCGCTCGGCGCCGCCCCGCAGGGTGCGCCACAGGGCGTAGGCCGCGAGCGCCACGAGCAGCGGCACCTGCGCGGTGACGAGCACGTTCGGCATCGCCAGCCAGCGCTCGTAGTAGCGGCCCTGGAGGAACGGCGTCACCGCGCTGACGAGGGCGATGGCCGCCACCGTCGCCGCGGTGAGGCGCAGGGCCAGGCGCCGGGCCCGCAGCTGGAGCAGGCCCTCGGTGCGCATCACCAGCCACGTCGCCCCGAGCAGCGCGTAGGCGACGACCAGGCTCGCTCCGACGAGGAGGCTGAAGGGCGTGAGCCAGTCCCACCAGCCGCCGGCATAGGCCCGCCCCTCGACCGCGATGCCTTGCAGGAGCGCGCCCAGCGTGATGCCCTGGGCGAGGGCCGCCACCAGCGAGCCGCCCGCGAAGGCCACGTCCCAGGCGGCGCGGTGGCGGGGGTCGCGCCAGCGGAACTCGAAGGCGACGCCGCGGAAGATCAGCCCGAGCAGCATCGCGATGATCGGCGCGTAGAGCGCCGGCAGGATCACCGCGTAGGCCAGCGGGAAGACGGCGAACAGGCCGCCGCCGCCCAGCACCAGCCAGGTCTCGTTGCCGTCCCAGACCGGCGCGACCGAGTTCATGGCGGTGTCGCGCTCCGCGCCCGGCGGCAGGACCGGGAACAGGAGGCCGATGCCGAGGTCGAAGCCGTCCATGACGATGTAGGCGAAGACCGCGAAGGCGATCACGAGCGCCCAGACCACCGTGAGATCGACGCTGTAGGCCATGGGTCCCTCACTCGGCCGGCTGGAGGTGGCGGTCGGGATCGATCGCCGGGGCGGGCGTGATGCCCGCCGTCCGGATCGGCGCGCCGGGCTCGATCCCGCTCTCGCCGGCATGCGGGGGCTGGCCCATCAGGCGCAGCATGTAGCCGGTGCCCATGGCGAAGACCGCGAAGTAGATCACCACGAAGGCGGTGAGCGAGGCCGCCACCGCCGGCGCGTGCAGCGGCGAGGCCGACTGCGCCGTGCGCAGCAGTCCGTAGACCGTGTAGGGCTGGCGCCCGACCTCAGTGGTGATCCAGCCGGCCAGCACCGCCACGAAGCCCGCCGGGCCCATGGCCACCGCGAACCGGTGCAGGGGGCGCCACGCGTAGAGGGCGCCGCGCCAGCGGGCGAGGAGGCTGAGCGCGCCCAGGAGCAGCATCAGCATGCCGAGGCCGACCATGATGCGGAACGACCAGAACACGATCGGCACCGGCGGCCATTCCGACCGCGGCAGGCTGTCGAGCCCCTTCAGGGGCGCGTCGAGGGCGTGCTTCAGCACCAGCGAGGACAGCTTCGGGATCTCGACCGCGTAGCGCACGGTGCCGGCCTCCTGGTCGGGCAGGCCGAACAGCACCAGCGGCGCGCCGTCCGGGTGACTCTGGAAGTGCCCCTCCATGGCCATGACCTTGGCGGGCTGGTGCTCCAGCGTGTTGAGGCCGTGCGCGTCGCCCGCGAGGATCTGGACCGGCGCGACCAGGGCGGCCATCCACATCGCCATCGAGAACATCGTCCGGGCCGCCGGGTTGGCCCGGTCGCGCAGCAGGTGCCACGCGCCGACCGCGCCCACCACCAGCGCCGTCGTCAGGTAGGCGGCCAGGACCATGTGCACGAGGCGGTACGGGAAGGACGGGTTGAACACGATCGCCCACCAGTCCAGCGGCACGAACTGGCCCTCGGCATTCGTGCCGTAGCCCGCCGGCGTCTGCATCCACGAGTTCACCGCCAGGATCCAGAACGCCGAGAAGCAGGTCCCGACCGCCACCATCAGCGTCGCCGCGAAGTGCAGCCGCGGCCCGACCTTGCGCATCCCGAACAGCATCACGCCGAGGAAGCCCGCCTCCAGGAAGAAGGCCGAGAGCACCTCGTAGGCCATCATCGGCCCCAGCACCGGGCCGGTCTTGTCGGAGAAGACCGACCAGTTCGTGCCGAACTGGTAGGACATCACCAGGCCGGACACGACGCCCATCGCGAAGGCGATGGCGAAGATCTTCAGCCAGTACTTGAACAGATCCATGAAGACCTGGCGCCCGGTGGCGAGCCAGAGCCCCTCCAGGACGGCGAGGAAGCTCGCGAGGCCGATCGAGAAGGCCGGGAACACGATGTGGAAGGCCACCGTGAACCCGAACTGCATGCGGGCGAGGATGAGGGGATCGAGGTTGGCGAGCACGTCGTGCCTCCGGCTCTGTGCGCGACTCGGCGTATAGCAATTTCAGAAATTTCTGAAAAGTCAAAACATCCTGTGTCGCCAGTGCGGCGCCCCGGTCATGCGCCGGCGTCCGGGGTCGATCCGGCCTCGGGGTCTGGACGTCCGCACCCGAACGCGTCAGGGTCGCCGGATTCCTCACAGGTCGGGACCACGCGGGCCCCTGGACGCGCGCCGCGCGACGGGACGCCGCGTCCCGACGCACGGAGAGCACGCGCCGCCATGGCCGACACCCTCGTCTCCGCCGCGCCCGTCGATCTCGCCGCCGCGCTGTCGGCGCGCATCCGCGGCATCGGCACGAGCCAGATCGGCCTCGTGGCGGATCGCGGGCGGGACGACCCGGAGGTAGTGAAGCTGTGGATCGGCGAGGGCGACCTGCCGACGCCGCCCTTCATCGTCGAGGCCGCGCACCGGGCGATGCTCGACGGGCACACCCGCTACACCACGTCGCTGGGGCTGCCGGCGCTGCGGGCGGCGCTCGGCGCCTACCACGCCCGCCACTGGGGCGTGGAGATCCCGCCGGACCGGTTCGGCGTCACGGCGGGCGGCATGAACGCGATCATGCAGGCGGCCCAGGTGCTGCTGGAGCCGGGCGACGAGATGATCATCCCCTCCCCGGCCTGGCCCAATCTCGGCGAGGCGGTCCGCATCGCCGGCGGCGTGCCCGTGACGGTGCCGTACCGCCGCCTGCCGGACGGGCGCTTCGCGCTGCCGCTCGCCGACATCGCGGCGGCGATCACGCCGCGCACCCGGGTGATCATGGTGAACTCGCCCTCGAACCCGACGGGCTGGACCATGCCGCTGGCCGAGATGACGGCCCTGCGCGACCTCGCCCGGGAGCGCGGCCTCTGGATCCTCTCGGACGAGGTCTATGCCCACTTCACCTACGGCAACCGGATCGCGCCGTCCTTCCTGCAGATCTGCACGGAGGACGACCGGCTGATCGTGACCAACACCTTCTCGAAGAACTGGGCGATGACCGGCTGGCGGGCCGGCTGGGTGATCTATCCCCGCGGCCTCGCCCCGACCTTCGCCAAGCTCGGGCAGTACAGCACCACCTCGATCCCGACCTTCGTCCAGCACGCCTGCATCGCGGCCCTCGAGGAGGGCGACGGCTTCATCCGCACGATGGTGGACCGCTGCGCCGAGGCCCGGGCGATCCTGGTGGAGGGGCTGTCGCGCCTGCCGGGCGTCACGGTCGCGCCGCCGGACGGGGCGTTCTACCTCATGGCCCGGATGGGCGGCGACGAGCCGAGTCTCGACCTGGCGCTGCGTCTGCTGCGAGAGGCCAAGGTCGGCGTGGCGCCCGGCACCGCCTTCGGACCCGAGGGCGAGGGCCTGGTGCGGATGTGCTTCGCCATCAGCCCGGACCTGGCGCGGGAGGCGGTGCGCCGGCTCGCGGGCGTGCTCGGGACCCGGGCGCCGGCCGCGGCGGCGCACTGAGTCGGGCGGGGGCGGCTCAGCGGCCCCAGCGCAGGACCAGCGCGTCGTTCCGCCGGGCGAGCTCGATCAGGCCGGCCCGCGTCGCCGGGTGCAGGGGCTGGATCGGCAGCCGCGCGGTCTCGCTCGCGATCACCCCGCCCTCGGCCATCAGCGCCTTGCAGGCGAGCAGGCCGCACTGCCGGTTCTCGTAGTTGATGAGCGGTAGCCAGCGCGCGTAGGCGTCCATCGCCTCGTCGCGACGCCCGGCCGCGTAGGCGTCAGTGATCTGGCGGATGCCGTCCGGGTAGCCGCCGCCGGTCATCGCACCCGTCGCGCCGGCGTCGAGGTCGGCCATCAGGGTGATCGCCTCCTCGCCGTCCCAGGGGCCCACGACCGCGTCGCCGCCGAGCGCGATCAGCTCGCGGAGCTTGGCCGCGGCGCCCGTGGTCTCGATCTTGAAGTAGGCGACGTTCGCGATCTCCCGGGCCATGCGCGCCAGGAGCGGTGCCGAGAGCGGCGTGCCGGCCACCGGCGCGTCCTGGATCATGATCGGGATCGCGATCGCGTCCGAGACCGCGCGGAAGAAGTCGACGAGGCCGAGCTCCGGCACTCGGATCGTGGCGCCGTGATAGGGCGGCATGACCATCACCATCGCGGCGCCGGCCTCCTGGGCGCGGCGCGAGCGCTCGGCGCAGACCTGCGTGGCGAAGTGCGTCGTCGTCACGATCACCGGCACGCGGCCGGCCACGTGGTCCAGCACGGCGTCCATCACCCGCTCGCGCTCGTCGTCGGTGAGGACGAACTGCTCGGAGAAGTTCGCCAGGATGCACAGCCCCTGGCTGCCGGCGTCGATCATGAAGTCGACGGCCCGGCGCTGCCCGTCGAGGTCGAGGGCGCCCGCGGCGTCGAAGACCGTGGGGGCGACCGGAAAGACGCCGCGATAGGCGGGGACGGACGAGGTCATGCGCGGTCCTTCTGCCGGGATCGCGCATCCCGGCGGACGACCGTGTCCGCGGGCGGGATCCGGCCGCCTCTTAGCACGCGGCCGCGATCCTGGCGCGTTCGGGGCACGCAACGCGCTGTCGACAAGCCCACCGGCTTTCCTGTACGGCCGAGATCTTCTTTGCTTTGTCCATCGACAGCCGAGATCGGGCGCGGCGGCCGCACGAGAACGGCGTTTTCTTTTCGGAGCTACTGTAATGCGATTCTTCTCTGCGAGCCGCGTCGCGGCGCTCGTCGTGGCGACGCTCCTCGGCGCAATCGCCGGCGCGCCCGCGCGGGCCGACGATCTCGACGCGATTCGCGCCGCCAAGACCCTGCGCGTCGGCACCGAGGGCACCTACGCGCCCTTCACGTTCCACGACGCGTCCGGGCAGCTCGTCGGCTTCGACGTCGAGATCGGCCGCAAGGTCGCCGAGCAGCTGGGCGTCGCGTCGCAATTCCTCGAGGGCAAGTGGGACGGGCTGATCGCCGGCCTCGACGGCAAGCGCTACGACGTGGTGATCAACCAGGTCGGCATCACCAAGGAGCGGCAGGCGAAGTTCGACTTCTCCGAGCCCTACATCCGCGCGCGGGCCGTGCTGATCACCCGGGCGGACCGGTCCGACATCAAGTCCTTCGCGGATCTCAAGGGCAAGAAGGCCGCCCAGAGCCTCTCCAGCAACTTCGCGCGCCTCGCCGAGCAGTCCGGCGCCGAGCTCGTCGGGACGGACGGCTTCGACCAGTCGATCCAGCTCGTCCTCACCGGCCGCGCCGACGCCACCGTCAACGACAGCCTGTCGTTCCTGGACTTCCACAAGCAGAAGCCGAACGCCCCCGTGAAGATCGCCGCCGAGCAGGCCGACGCGGACGCCTCCGGGATCATCATGCGCAAGAACAACCCGGCGCTGAAGGCCGCGATCGACAAGGCGCTGGAGGCGATCAAGGCCGACGGCAGCTACGCGGCGATCGCCCAGAAGTACTTCGGGGCCGACGTCTCCAAGTAGACCGTCCGCAGAGGGCCCGCCCGGACGAGTCCCGCCCGGGGCGCCGCCCCGTACAGCCCCACGCTTCGATCGCCCGGTAGGAGACGCCGCCCCGTGCCGCACTGGCTCGACCTCATGCTCCAGTCGCTGGGGCCGCTGCTCGCGGCCGGCCTGCGCTTCACCGTGCCGCTGACGCTCATCACCTTCGTGCTGGGCCTCGCGCTGGGGCTCGGGACCGCCCTCGTGCGCCTGTTCGCGCCCCGGCCCCTGGCGGCCCTGGCGTGGTTCTACGTGTGGATCTTCCGGGGCACGCCGCTCCTCGTGCAGCTGTTCGTGATCTTTTACGGCCTGCCGAGCGCCGGCATCCTGATCGACGCCTTCCCGGCCGCCGTGATCGGGTTCACCCTCAACGTCGGCGCCTACACGTCGGAGATCGTCCGCGCCGCCATCGCCTCCATCCCGAAGGGCCAGTGGGAGGCGGCCTACGCCACCGGCATGACACCGGTCCAGGCCCTGCGCCGCACGATCCTGCCCCAGGCGGCGCGGGTGGCGGTGCCGTCGCTCGCCAACTCCTTCATCGCCCTGGTGAAGGACACGTCGCTCGCGGCCGCCATCACGGTGCCGGAGCTGTTCCAGGCGGCCCAGCGCATCGTCGCCGTCACCTACGAGCCGCTGATCCTCTACATCGAGGTGGCGCTGATCTACCTCGTCCTGTCGACGCTGCTGTCCTGGCTCCAGACGCTGCTGGAGCGGCGCCTCGGGCGCTACGGCGGCTACCTGGAGGCCCGCGCGTGATCGCCCTGTCGGCCATCGAGAAGCGCTTCGGCGACAACCCGGTCCTGCGGGGCGTCGACCTCGCGGTGCCGGAGGGGCGGGTCACGGCGCTGATCGGCCCGTCGGGCTCGGGCAAGTCGACGCTCCTGCGCTGCGTGAACCTGCTGGAGGTCCCGCAGGCCGGGACGCTGACCCTCGGCGACATACGCCTCACCTTCCGGCCCGGCAGCCCGCCGGCGCGGCGGGACGTGCTCGCCGTGCGCCGGCAGACCGGCATGGTGTTCCAGAATTTCCAGCTCTTCCCCCATCGGACCGTGATGGAGAACGTCACCGAGGGGCTCGTCACCGTCGGCAAGTGGCCGCAGGATCGGGCGCGGACGCGGGCCCTGGAACTGCTGGAGCGCGTCGGCCTCGCCCACAAGGCCGCGGACTGGCCCGCCAGCCTGTCGGGCGGCCAGCAGCAGCGGGTGGCGATCGCCCGGGCGCTGGCCCCGTCCCCGCGCCTGCTGCTCTGCGACGAGCCGACCTCGGCCCTCGACCCGGAACTCGCCGCCGAGGTGGTGGACGTACTCGCCGGCCTCGCGAACGCGGGCACGACCATGCTGATGGCGACCCACGACCTGCGCCTCGCGCGGCGCGTCGCCGACACGGTGGTGTTCCTGGAAGGGGGGCATATCGTCGAGCAGGGCGCGGCCGCCGACGTCTTCGCCCGGCCGGCCGACCCGCGCACCCGCCGGTTCGTCCGGACGCTGCTCGGCGAGGCGGCCGAAGGGGCGTGAAAAGAGGCCTGAGAAGGGGCCTACGGAACGGGCCGGGACGCGGGATTCAGCGCGTCAGGCAGCGGAGCGTGAGAAGATCCTCGACGGTGAGCGCGGTCCCGAAGACCAGGGGCCGCCAGGCCGGCAGGGTGGCGAGGATCAGGCCGGCCGCCAGGGCGAGCCAGGGCAGGACCGGGCGCAGGCCGGGACCGGCGGCCCTCACGCGGGATTCCGCGCCAGCGACGCCTCCTCGCCCTTGCCGACCACCACGAGGCCCAGGCCCGCGGCCAGCATGGCGCCGCCCCAGAGCAGGAAGCCGATGTCCCAGTAGAGCCACTGCTCCGGCGGTGCCCGCTCGTTGACGTGGTGCACGCCGAGGATCTCGTGGTCGATCAGGCCCTCGACGAGGTTGAACAGGCCCCAGCCGATCAGGAGCGACCCGGCGAGCAGCTTGCTGGACCAGTAGAGGTGCGTGCGGTGCGCGGCGCGCCAGAGGAGGAACAGCCCGAGGACCACGAAGACGTAGGTCGCGCTGTGGAAGAGGCCGTCCCAGCGGGTGTTCAGCTCGAGGTTCGGGATCGTGTCGATCGGGTACCAGCTGCTCAGCATGTGGTGCCATTGCAGGATCTGGTGCAGCACGATCCCGTCGAAGAAGCCGCCGAGGCCGAGCCCGAACAGGATGCCGGCGCTCACGGGGAAGACGCGCTCCCGGGTGTCGGCCGCTCTCTCAGCCGCCCTGTCAGCCGCTCTGTCAGCCGCTCTCATGCGCAACTCCGGCGTGGCGGAGGCCGCGGCCGCGCGGGCGACGGCGTCCTGCGGGGAACCCGCCCGGGGCGCCGGCGGATCCGTCACGCCTCCCGCGGGACCGCTTCCGGTCGCGAGACCATCCGCAGGTAGACGGCGAGCCCCGCCAGGAAGACCGCGAGTCCGAGCCCGGTGGCGTAGGGCGCGAAATCCTTGCCTGCGACGGCGATCGCCGAGCTGTGGCCCGCCAGGAGGTCGGTGCCGGCGAGCAGCACGCCCACGAAGCTCTCGCCGACGAGGAACCCGGACGCGAGGAGGACACCCCGGCGGCGGGCGGTGCCGACCGTCCTGTCGGCCTTCGCGTCGCCCTTCGCGCCGACCCGGGCGCGCAGCCGGCGCTCGGCGACCCAGCCGAGGATGCCGCCGATGGCGATCGTCATCTCCACCGAGAGCGGCAGGTACATGCCGATGCCGACCGTCAGGGCCGGGAAGGTGAGGTCGCGCCGCTTCAGCCACGTCTCGGCCGCCACCAGGACCACCCCGAGCCCGGCGCCGATCAGCACCATGGTCCAGGGCAACTCGCCGTGCGTGATGCCGTTGGCGATCTGGGTCATCAGGGCCGCCTGGGGCGCCGGCATGGCGCTCCCCGCGTCCTGCCCGTCCCGCGCCGGGGCACCGACGAAGCCGTAGGCCTCGTAGAGCAGCGACAGGAGCGGGGCGATCACCACGGCGCCGACCCCGACGCCGAGGATGAGCGCGACCTGCTGGTGCCAGGGCGTGGCGCCGAGCACCTGCCCGGTCTTCAGGTCCTGCAGGTTGTCGTTGGCGATCGACGAGGTGGTGATGATGACCGACGTCAGCAGCAGCGCCATGCCGGTGACGAACCGGTCTCCCTCCGGCCCGGCGGAATGCCCCAGGACCAGGGGCAGGAGCAGCGCGGTCGCCATCGTGGTCAGGATGCCGATCCCCGAGATCGGGCTCGACGAGGAGCCCAGCAGGCCCGCGAGGTAGCCGCAGGCCGCCGCCATCAGGAAGCCGAACAGGACGGTGAACAGGGTAGCGGCCACCGCCAGCACGATCGTCAGGCCGCCGAGGTCGGCGGCCCCGGCGAAGGCCCAGAACAGCAGCGCGAGCGGCACGCACAGGCCCAGGGTCGCGGCGGCCACCCAGGTGATCGGCAGGTCGCGGTCCTCGCGCGGGTGATCCTTG
Source organism: Methylobacterium sp. D54C (assembly GCF_053345595.1). Classification (NCBI taxonomy): domain Bacteria; kingdom Pseudomonadati; phylum Pseudomonadota; class Alphaproteobacteria; order Hyphomicrobiales; family Methylobacteriaceae; genus Methylobacterium; species Methylobacterium sp. D54C. The sequence goes on along the minus strand of NZ_JBKFAK010000002.1, from coordinate 136,493 downwards.
CCGAGACCGCCGCTGCCCGACAGGGCGGCGCGGATGCTCCCGAGGATCGGGCGCGCCAGCGATCCCACGGTCCAGAGCCCGCCCACCGCGATGATCCCGGCGCCCATGAGGCGCACTTGGCCCGACCAGACCGCCTCGGCGGCCGCGCCCGCCGACTTGGCGGGATCGGGCGACAGGGCGGTGAGGATCGGGACCGCGATCCCCCAGGCGATCAGGACGCCGGTCAGCAGCGCGAGGCAGGCGCCGATGCCCACGAGGTAGCCGACGCCGACCAGCGCCAGCGAGAAGCCGGTCCCGGTGCGGAACACCGCGCCGCCGAGGCTGACCGCGCCGTTGAGCCCCTCGCCCAGGACCTTCAGCCCCGTGGTGGCGAGCCCGATCGTCCCGGCGGCCGCGGCGGCCCCGAGCAGGTCCCGCAGGCCGTGGCCGCCCTGCTCCTCGTGGCCGGTCCTGAGCACCTCCGCGGCGGCGATGCCCTCGGGATAGGGGAGATCGCTGCCCGACACGAGCGCGCGGCGGAGCGGGATCGAGAAGGCGACGCCGAGCAGGCCGCCCAACAGGCAGACCGCCGTGGTCTGCCAGAACGGGAAGCCGTGCCAGTGGCCGACGAGGACGAGCCCGGGAAGCGCCAGGATGACGTTGCACAGGGTGCCGGCCGCCGAGGCCTGCGTCTGCACGATGTTGTTCTCGAGGATGCCGGCGCCGCCCATCAGCCGGAACGCGCCCATCGAGATCATCGCGGCCGGGATCGAGGACGAGAACGTCATCCCGGTCTTCAGGCCCATGTAGAGGTTGGCGGCCATGAACACGACCGTGATGGCCGCGCCGAGCGCGATCCCCCGCAGGGTGAGTTCGGCCTGACGGTCCTGCGTCGTCGGCGTGATCGTCGGGCTGCGGGCGTCCATCGTCCACTCGGGCTGCCACAGGCACAGCACGCGAGGGGCCGGAAACGTTCCCGCGCCGCGCCCGGCCCGCCCGGCCTCACCCTGCCCCGCCCCGCCCTGGGGCGATCTGTCCCGGCGCCGACCGGGCCTGTGATGCAGTCACCCGGCGCGGCGGCGGGTTTGGCAACAGACCGCCCCGTCCGGGTGCGATCCGCTCCTCGACGGGAAGGCGCCGCCTTGTCCAAGTGGTATCTCTACGGCATCGCCCTCGTGGCCGGCGTCGCGAACGCCATCGAGCCGGGCCAGAACGCCACGCTGGCGAAGGTCACGGGGCAGCCGATGCTGGCCGGCCTGTTCTGCTTCGGCCTCGCGATCGCCTGCTTCCTCGCCGCGATGGCCGTCGCCCGGCTGCGCGGCCGCTCCCAGGCCGAAGCGGCCACGCCCGTGCCCTGGTGGGCTTGGCCGGGCGGCGTGCTCGGGGCGGCGGTCGTCCTGGCGCAGCTCTACATCTCCGAGAAAGTCGGCGCGGCGCCGTTCCTGGGCTGCGTGATCACCGCGGGCGTGGTCGGCTCGATCCTCCTCGACCATCACGGCCTCGTGGGCTTCGCGCGCCACCGCGCCGGGCGCTGGCGCATCCTCGGCGGCGCGCTGATGGTCGCGGGCGTCACCCTCGTGGCGGCGTTCTAACGGGACCGTCGATCCGAACGCCTCGCACCCTCAGGATCCCAGCATGCTCTTCCTGTACGGCTTCGCGCTGCTCGCGGGCATCGCCACCGCGATCGAACCGGGCCAGAACGCGGGCCTCGCCAAGTCCCTCGCGCGGCCGCTGCTCGCCGGCGTGGTGAGCCTCGTCGTCAGCGTCGCGGCGATCTGCGTCGCCATGCTGGTGACGGGGCAGTACGGGTGGCCGACGCTGGAACGCCTCGCGCAAGTACCCTGGTGGGCGTGGCTCGGCGGCGTGATGAGCGCGGGCCTGACGATGGCGCAGCTCTCCGTCTCCGCCCGGATCGGGGCCGCCACCTTTCTCGGACTGATCGTGACCGCAGGCGTCGTCACGTCGATCCTGCTCGACCATTTCGGCCTCGTGGGCTTCAAGGTCCACGAGACCGGCCTGTGGCGCATCCTCGGCGGCGCCCTGATGATCGGCGGCGTGGCGCTGGTCGCCCGGTTCTGAGGCCCGCCCCGGCGGATCAGATCGTCCAGCCGCCGTCGATCACGACGGCCTGGCCGGTCGTGTAGGTCGCGCCCGCGAGGTAGACGGCGAGTTCGGCGATCTCCTCGGGCGTGCCGAGCCGGCCGATCGGCTGGCGCGCGATGAAGGCCGCGCGGGTCTGCTCGTAGTCGCCCTGCTGGCGGATGCGCTCCTGCAGCGACGGGCTCTCCACCGTACCGGGGCAGATGGCGTTGCAGCGGATGTTGTGGCCGACATAGTCGGCGGCCACCGCCTTGGTCAGGCCGATCACCGCCGCCTTCGTCACCCCGTAGGCGAAGCGGTTGGGCACGCCCTTCACCGAGGAGGCCACCGAGGCCATGTTGACGATGGCGCCGTCGCGGCGCTCCAGCATGCCGGGCAGGACCGCCCGGATCGTGCGGATCATCGCCTTGACGTTGAGGTCGAGGGCGAAGTCGAGCTCGTTGTCGCGCATCTCCAGGATGGTGCCGGCGTGGACGGTGCCGGCGCAGTTGAACAGGATGTCGACCGCGCCGATGCGCGCGACCAGGGCCCCGACCGCCTCCGCGTCCAGCACGTCGAGGGTCGCGGTGCTGAGGGTGTCGGCGCGCAGGTCGGCGAGGGCGTCCGCGTTGATGTCGGTGGCGTGGACCCGCGCCCCGGCGCGGGCGAAGGCGAGCGCGCTGGCGCGCCCGATCCCCTGACCCGCCGCCGTGACCAGGACCGTCTTTCCGGAAAGATCTGCCATTGCTCGCTCCAGCAGGCTGCGCGGCGCCGCGCGGGCGTCCGGACCGGGCCGCGCCCGGCGGGGCCGCCGATCAGGTCCGGTGGGCCCGGCCGAGCGGCCCATCCTTGTAGGTTCTGACCGCGCCGGGCTCCAGGCCCGATCGCGTCGGATCCGCGGCCGCTGTTCCGGCGTTCTCCCGGCGTCACCGTACCTAAGGAGGATCGCCGTGGGGCTCGCCGCCTTCGTCTTCTTCGTCGTCCCGTGGATGGCCGTCGCGATCTGGATGTCGATGCGGCCGTCCGGCGCGCGCCTCGGCACTCCGTCCGCCCCCTGGCGCCCGCTGACGGATTACCCGCCGCCGGCCCGGGATCAGCGGCAGGCCGGCGAGACGCGGAGCATGGAGTCGGGCTCCGCCCACGACGGCAAGCACGCGCCGATCGAGGCCGTCTAGAGCGCCCGCCGCCGGATTAACTACTGGCCCGGCGCGCGCGAGCGTGTCGCGAGAAGAGTTCCGCGCCGGGTCAGGCCTCCGCCTGCAGCAGGTGGAGGTTGAAATCTCCGCCCTCCCCCGTCCACAGGGCGCGGGGCTGCCAGCCGCTCTCGGCCGCGAGCGCCCGGAAGGCGTCCGCCGGGTACTTGTGCGACGTGTCGGTCCGGACGCTCTCCCCGGCCGCGAACGCGATGGTCCGGCCCCCCAGCCGGTAGGTCGCCGGCCGGGTCGCGACGAGGTGGGCCTCGACCCGCAGCGGGTCCGGGCAGATCCGCACGGCGTGTCGGAAATTGTCGCTGTCGAAATCGGCGCCGAGTTCCCGGTTCAGCCGCGTCAGGATGTTGCGGTGGAACGCGGCCATGAGGCCGTCGGCGCGCCCGTAGGCGCGCTGCAGGCGGTCCGGGTCGGCGGTGCCGTCCGCGCCGACGAGGAAGAGGCTCGGCCCGAGCGTGGCGCGCGCGCGCTCGAGGAACTGCCGGGCCCCGCGCGGGTCGAAGTTGCCGATGCTCGTTCCCGGATAGAAGCCCAGGATGCCCCCCGGCCCGGCACCTCGCGGCAGCTGGACCGGCTGCGAGTAGTCGGCGCAGACCGGGATCATCGGGATGCCGGGGTAATCGGCGGCGAGCCGCCGGATCGCGGCCTCCAGGTACGCCCCGGAGATGTCGATCGCCACGTAGGCTGCCGGTTCGGGCAGCGCGTCGAGGAGCGTGCGGATCTTGCGGCTCGCGCCGCTGCCGAACTCGACGACGGTCACCCCCGGCGTCACCCGGCGCGCCACGTCGGCGGCGACCTGCGGCAGGACGGTCATCTCCTGCGCGGTCGGGTAGTAGTCGGCGCTGTGGCAGATCCTGTCGAACAGGTCCGAGCCGGTCTCGTCCCAGAGATACTTTCCAGGCAGCGTCTTCGGCTCGGCGGAGAGGCCCGCGAGGGCGTCCCGGAGGAAGGTGTCGGTCGAGCTGTCGGTCGAGCTGTCGGTCATGCTGTCGGTCATGGCCGGGTCACCGGGCGCGTGGCGGTCAGGACGACGAGGGCGAGCCGCTCGACCGCGTCGTAGGCGGGCGTCGCGAGTTCCTCGCCGTACGCGTCCGGGTCGAACTCGCGGTAGGTCCATTCCAGCTCGGCCCGGTCGCAGAGGTCGGCCACGGCGTCGCGGAACGGGTCCGCCCCGTCGACGATGGCCGCGCCGGTGAACAGGACGAGGCTGCCGCCGGGCGCGAGCCGCCCGGCCGCCTGCTCGGCCACCGCGAGCGGCAGCCCGGCCCCGAGAGGGCCGCCGCCGTGCCGGTAGGCCCGTTCCGCCGTGTCGATCATGAAGGGCGGGTTCGACACGATGAGGTCGAACGGGCCCTCGACGTCGCGCAGCAGGTCGCTGCGGCGGACATCGACCCCGTCGGTCCCGGCGAGCCGGGCGTTGACGCGCGCCGCCCGCATGGCCGCCGGGTTGATGTCCACGAGCACCACCTCGGCGCCCGGCGCCCGCTTGGCGACGCAGATCCCCGCCGCGCCCGAGCCGCAGCCGATATCGACCGCGCGGCGCACCGGCCGCGACCGCGCCTCGAGATGCGCGATCACCGCCGCGGCGAAGCGCGCCGTGTCGGGCCCGAAGAACACCGCGTCGGCCGCGCTCGGGGGATACGCGGAATGGGCGAACAGCTCGCCGTCGAGGCTGGAGACGCGCAGCGTCGGCCGCAGCAGCGGGCCGTCCTCGATCACGGCGCCGGCTGCCCGCATCAGGCGCAGGATCGGCTCCGGGACCAGGTCGGCGCGGAACGGCCGGCTCCAGCCGAACACGTCGCGCAGGCTGCGCGCCTCGGCGTGCCGCGGCCGGGCATTGACGTGGGCGTGGGTGGCCGGGGTCATGGTGGTGAAGGTGTAGCCGGTCTCGCGCAGGGCGCGCGCCAGCGCCAGCACCGCCTCTTCGTCCTCGGGAAACGGAACGGCAATCGGAACGGAACGCGTCATCGGTCGGCCCTCAGCTGTCCATCCGGCGCATCACGAAGGCGCCCGACGCGCGACCGGCGGCGACCTGCCGGACGTCCCAAATCGAACAGCACCGCGAAGATCCGGAACAGGCCCGGCTGCGCGCGGTACCGCGCGGTACCGACAGAGTAAGGCGAGCAGGGCCAGGTAGATGCGGGCGTCGTCCAAGCCCGATGAAGTCCCGGAACCGCGCGGCGACGGGATGATGATCGTCATACGTGGGAAGCTGCATCTGAGCGTCGGTTCACACCACCGGTAGCGGGCGCGCGCACCCCCGCCCGACCGGCCGCGGTGTCGTCCCGACTCGAATGCCCGGAGAACCGGAAGCCGCAGGCATTGTTCCCTTCGCAATACGCGCGAATCGGCCCATGATCTATGTTAATCCCGGAGTTCAAACATCTTGTTTTGATTGAATACTCACATGATGCCGATCAACACACGGAATGACCGATGATCGGGCCCACCGACATGCGGGCACGGCGGGTCGCCGCGCGGGACCGCGGTGCGGCGGCGCGGCCACGCTCGCCGGGTCGCGATCGTCGCCGGAGGCGGCGTTAACCATCCGATTACCGTGCGATCCTAGCGCGATCGACTGAAACGGCGCCCCCGCGCCGGCCGGTCGCGCACGATGAACGCCGCATCATTCCTGTATTCCTGGTCCGCCGCCGCCGCGACGCACCTCGATCTGTTCGGGTCGCTGGGCCTGATCCTGGGCTTTACAGCGGGGGTGATGCCGCGGCGCGCCTGGATCCTCGCGGCCTCGGCGGCCTGTGCCGCCTGCTTCGGCGCGCATTACCTGACGCTCGGGGCGCTCACCGGGACGGCGATGTGCGCCATCTCGGTGCTGCAGAGCCTCGTCTCTCTCCGCTGCGTCGGCGCGCCCGGCCGGGGCGGCTGGGTGCCGCCCGTCTTCGCCGCGAGCACCCTCGCGGCGGCGTGCCTGACGGCGGCCACGTGGAACGGCTGGCCGTCGGCCTGCGCGGCCGCGGGCTCGCTGCTCGCCACCGGCGCGCGGCTCCAGGCGGCGCCGCAGGCGATGCGCCAGCTCTTCCTCGGCGCCTCGCTGTGCTGGGCCGGGCACAATCTCCTGGTCGGCTCGGTCTTCGGACTGACCTGCGACGTGCTGACGATCCTCGGCCTCGCGATCGCGCTGCTGCGCGCCGCCCCGGTCCCGCCGATGGAGCCGATCGCGCCCGACTGCGCGCGGGCGTGAGACGCCCCGGCCCTGCGGCGATCGATCCGGGAAATCCGCCGCGGCCCCGCCGTTGCACAAGTGCGGGCGCGTGACGTCCCGCGGCCGAGGAAGAGAGCGGGATTTGCCGGACGCGACCTATCCACCCCTCGACGTGCTCAAGCCGGTGGCCGAGGGCGTCTGGATCGTCGACAGCGGGCCGCTCCGCGCCCTCGGCATCCCCCTGCCCGTCCGGATGACCGTCGTCCGTCTCGGGGACGGATCGGTCTGGCTGCACTCCCCCACGCGCTACGACGCGGGCCTGCACCGCGCGATCGCCGCGCTCGGACCGATCCGCCACCTGGTCGCGCCCAACATCGCCCACTGGACCTTCCTGAAGGACTGGCAGACCCAGTGTCCGGAGGCCCTGACCTGGGCAGCCCCCAACCTCCGCGAGCGTCGCCAGGTCCGCCGCGCCGGCCTGCGCGTCGACCGGGTCCTGGAGGATGCGCCGCCGCCCGACTGGGCGGCGGACCTGCGTCAGGTCGTCGTGCCGGGCGGGTTCGGCTTCCGGGAGGTCGCGTTCTTCCACGGCGCGAGCCGCACGCTGATCCTGACCGACCTCGTCCTCAACCTGGAGCCCGCGAAGATGCCGGCGCTGCTGCGTCCGCTCCTGCGCCTCGCCCGCATGACGCCGCCGCACGGCGAGCCGCCGCCCTACCTGCGCCTCGTGATCAGGCTCCGGCGGCGCGACGCCGCGCGGGCGGCCGCGGAGCTCGTCGGCCTGGCGCCGGAACGGGTCGTGTTCGCGCACGGACTCTGGTTCGCCGCGGACGGTGCGGCCCGGCTGAGACGCTCGCTCCGCTGGCTCGGGACGCCGTCCTGAGGATCGCCCCGAGAATCGCCGTCGCCGCCGTCAGGCCGCGGCGATCAGCTTCCGCATGATCCAGGCCCGGGCCGCCGGCAGGTCCGCGAACAGCGGCGGCGCGAGGGGATCGATCGGGCCGAACCCGGCTTCGAGGAACCACTTCCCGGCATCGGCCCCGTGTTGCGCCGAGAGACGGACCAGGACCGCGACCAGGAACCCGTCGGCGAAGACGAGCTGACTCTCGGCATCGTCGCTGCCGGTCGCGACCTGCACGGCCTGCAGGCTCAGGATCATGCGGCCATCGCCTTCACGACGCGAGCGGGTTGAGGGCGTGCGACCGGAGGCGATCGTCGCACCGCGGCGACGGCGCGGATCTCCGTGCCGGCACACTGATCAATCAGCCCTTCGCCCCGAAGTTCCGGCTTCGCGGCGGTCCGGAACACGGCCGGGACCGCCCGGTTGGCCAACCATGGACCGGTGGCCGCGCGGAGCAGGATCGCAGATGGATGACAGGCAGATGGCCCGCGGGCTGGCTTGGTTCGGGATCGGGCTCGGCCTCGCCGAGACCTTCGCGCCCCGGCGCGTCGCCGCCGCGACCGGCCTCGACGGCCACGAGGGCCTGATCCAGCTCTACGGCCTGCGCGAGATCGCCTCGGGCGCGGCGATCCTGGCTGCCGCCGAGCCGGAGCGGCATCTCGGCCTGCGGGTGGGCGGGGATCTCCTCGATGCCGGCCTGCTGGCGGCCCGCGCCACGCCCTCGAACCCGCGGCGCAACCGTACCCTGGCCGCGGCCCTGGCGGTGGCGCCCGTCGTCATGCTGGATGCCGCCATCTGGCTGAGGGCGCGCGACAGGCGCGGCCCATCTCCGGGCGATCCCGGCCGGAGGTCCGGCGCGATCGCGCGATGACCGGTACAAGGGTGGCGACGGGGGTGGCGATGGGGGTGTGGCGACGGGAGCAGTGCGCTCAGGGATGTCCGGGCGCGTCCTTCGCCGGGTCTCCCCCAGAATCGTCCACCTCGCCTTCCGCGGCGGGTTCGGTCCCCTCGATCGCGCGGGCGAGCTCGGTCAGCACCTCCTCCACCATCGGCGGCCAGGGGGCCCTCTCCTCATCCATCAGGCGGGCCGCGCCGACCAGCGCGGAGATCTGCGCCTCGTAGACCGGCCGGCCTACCAGCTGCGCGTAGCGCACGCGCGCCGCGAGCGCCGTGGCCAGGCGCTGAACCTCCGCGATCTTCGCGCTCGGCGCGCCGCTGCCGTCGCCGTTGCCCATCCGTCCACCCCCTCGGGATCCTCACCGATCCTCATAGGCCATGGCCGGGACACAGTCAGGACCGGCTACCAGGCTTCGAGAATCCGGCCGCCGACGAGCGCGACGACGACACCGACGAGCAGCGCCATGCCGATGTCCCGGAGCGGCGCGGTGATCAAGCCGGCCTCGGGAGCCGGCGGCGACACGTAGCGGGTCAGGCTCTCGGGCAGCGCCGGCGCCGGCGGCACGGGGGCCCTCCGCCGAAGGGCGAGGCGGATGCGGTGCATGGGCGTGATCCCCGGACGACCTCAGGCGGTCTCGACCTGGCGGGGCCCGGCGGCCGCCTGGGCCTTCCGCGCGGACGTCTTCGGGCGGACGAAATCGCCGAGGGGCTTGCAGGTCGGCAGGCCGATCACCTCGACCGACCGGGTCGGGGCCTGCGGCGCCGCATTGCGCGGAACGAGAACCTCCGTCCCGTTCGCACTCTCCGTCTGCCCTTCGCCGAGATCCGGCAGTTCGACACGATGCCCGACTAGGTACGCCTCGATGTCGATGAGGCGGTGGCGCAGCCGCCAGATATCGTTCTCGACGCCGTTGATCTGCACGAGGAGGTCGGAGACGGTGCCCTGACGCGCCGCGATCGCCGAGAGCACAGAGGCCCGTTCGTTCAGCAGCACGGCCTTGACGGTCGGGTTCATGACGTACGCCTCCGAATGTTACAGCACCACGATTCCCGAATTCGGAAGCGAAGACAGTTCTCAAAATGGCTTAGCCGTTACGCCCGAAGGTGAACGGCCGCATTCAGCCGCCGAACGACTCGCGCCGGGGTGCCGATCGCGCGCGAAGGCGGGAACTTCTCGCGCGCGCGTGCGTCAGTTTCGCACAGACCGACGCACGCAGTGCTGGGAGCTTCACATGCGCAGATCCGCGACTCTCGCCATGGCCGCCGCCCTGACCCTGGCCTCCGTCACCGCCTGGGCCGACCCGGTGAGCCAGACGGGCACCGGCGGCGGGCCCGCCACCACCGCCAAGGCGCCCCATACCGCCGCGACCGGCCAGACGGTGCCCAATCCCGGCGCCCTCGGCCCGAACGAGACCGGCAGCATCGAGCGCCGCGACGCCGTCGAGGAGCGCAACGACGCGATCACCCGCGGCATCTGCATCGGCTGCAACCGCTGAGAGGTGGCCCGGCGGCGGCAGGGCGTCGGCAAGACGGTAGTCCTGACGGCGCCCCGGCCATGACCGCGGTTCATGGCCGGGGTGCGGTGGCCGCGGCCGGGGGTTGAAGCCCCGGCGGCCCTGGCCCAAATCAGCGCGCCTCACCGACCATGAACAGGAGTGAACACGTGGCAAACGAGTCTGTCGAACAGGCGGCAGAGAAGACCTATTTCGGCCTGACCCTCTCGCAGCACGCGGACCGGATCCGGAAGCTCGCGACGGAGCGGGGCCTGACCGGGGAGACGTTCGACCGCGTGACCGCGCAGGCCGTGGCGATGATCCCGACTATCAAGGTGACCGACGCCGCCCAGCGGTGAGCCGGGCCGGGCCGATCATCGCTCGGCCCGCAGCCCCTTGAGCATGCGCCGGGCGATGGTCCGCACGGCCTCATCGTCCCGCGCCTCGCCCTCGACCGTATCCCACAGGTGGACGAGGCTGCCCTCGAGCTCGTCCAGCAGTTCCGGGTTCTGCCGCGCCAGGAACCGCATCGTCCCGAACAGGAGATGCTCGGTCGCCATCTCGCGCCGGCGCGCCTCGGTGACGGGATCCGGGTGCGGCTTGGAGGTCTGATCGCTCATGGTCGGCCAACGGCCCGCGCGGGCCGCGGTTCGCCGGGCTGTGCGCGGTGCGACGCCGCGGACGGCACCGAGCCTCGACGACGCACGCGACCGGGAACAGCGCCGGGCCGACACGGTTTGCCGGTCAGGAACGGGCGTCCGGAGAGGGCTGTCGATGGCCGAGGCGGATCCGCCCAAACCCGAGGACGAGGCCCCGCCCGGCACGCCGGGCACCAGCGAGAACCTGTGCCGGACCTGCGGCGGCACCGGCAAGGTCGCCGACGCGCAGTGCTCCGATTGCCGGGGCAGCGGCACGGTGACGACCGGCATCGGCGGCGCCTGACGCCGTATCACCCGGCACGATCGGCGCGGGGACCGCGACGCGCTCAGCGCCGCAGCGCGCCGATCCACGCGGTGAGCGGCTCCACGAACGCCGCCCAGGTCCGTGACCACACCGTGCCGGTGCGGGCGTCCGCCGGGCGCGCGCCGGACATCAGGGCCGCCACCAGGGCATCCTCGCGGGCCTTGCACTCGTCGAGGGCGTTGCGCTCGTCGCCGGCGCGGCTCTGCCCCGTCGGCTGATGCCCCGTGGCGTCCCGCAGGCAGCGGTGCCACGCGCGCTCCAGCTCGGCCGGATCGGTGGCTCCGGCGGCCGGCCCCGCAACCGCAGGTCCGGTGGTCAGGAGGAGCATCGCGGACAAGCTGAGCACCGGCATGCGCATGCTCGCTCTATGCCCGATTCGTGCCCCCGAGGGATAGAACGTAGCAGCAACAGTGGCCCCGGCTCGGCTCGGCTCGGCGGCCGGTCAGCCGGCCCGGCCGTGCCTCGCCACCCGACAGCCGTGATCCATCAGGTATTCGGCGCTGGCCTCAGGCTCCCGATAGGCGAGCAGGATCATCCCGCCCCGCGGATCCCCGGGATCGGCCTCCACCGCCGCGAAGCTCGCGTCGTGCAGGTGGCCCTGCCAGCCGGGCACGCGGGCCAGCGCGGCGAACGGGTTGAACGCCGCGACCGCGTCCGCCGGGACCCGCATGGCGAGGTAGGACACCTCCGCCAGCGGCACCGGGAACGGAGCCCAGCTGTCGCCGACGGCGTCGCCATGGGCCTTCAGGGCCGCCGTGACGCTCCGGCGCATGAAGTCGAGGTGGATGTGCAGCTGATCCTGGCTGCGGCCGCCCACGGAATTCACCTCCAGGCCCACCGCGGAGGGGGGCAGGCGGCCCTGCAGCGCGTCCGACACGTAGTGCCGGGCCGCGAGCGCCGCCCGCCAGTAGGCCGCTCCCCGCGGGCCCTGGAGCACGGGGGCCTCGATGCCCGAGACGCTGTCGGTGGGCATCACCACCGTGTGGGTGGGCTGGCCCGGCGCCCGCAGCACCGCCGTTCCCGGGCGCGCCGCGTCTCCGAGATCGACCGCGAGGCAGGGAAAGCTCCGGCCCGCGGCCTTCTTGGCGAGCACGCAGCCCTGCAGCGCCACCCAGAGCACGTCCCGCACCGGATTGGCCGCGATGGCGGCCGGCATCACCGAGAAGGCGAGAAGGGTCGCGACGACCAGAGTACCACGCATGATCAGATGTTCCGGTCCCCGGCCGGCGTTATGATACGTCGGGCGGCGCGCCATCGTTGTACGCGGCCGCCGTCGCCGCGAGGTTACGTTTCCGCGATGCTGAGATCGAACGCGCAGTGGCACGGCCTGATACGGGTCGCGGCCTGGATCCTGGTGGCGCTGATCGCCGCGATCACGCTGGTGCCGATCGGCCTCCGCCCGGTGGTCACGGCCAATCCCAGCTACGAGCGCGTCGCGGCCTACGCACTGGCCGGGCTGCTCATGACGGTGGCCTACCCGCGGCACTGGCTCTGGATCCTGGCGGGCAGCGTCGTCCTGGCCGGCGGTCTGGAAGCCGGCCAGACCCTCACCGGGACCCGCCACGGCCGGTTCGACGACTTCCTGATCAAGGCCGCCGCCGGGCTCGTCGGCGCCCTGGCGGGCCGCCCGCTCGCGATCCTGGCCGACCGCGCCCTCGCCGGCAGCACCGCGGCCGGCACCACCCTGGCCGGCCGCGATCTGGGCGACCGCACCTGCGGCTGAGCCGCGTCGCGCCGTCCCGCCCATGCCGCCGGCGCATGGCCGCGGCGCCGGTCCGGTGCCGGACGACGGGCCGCGCGCGGAAACCGCCGAGCTTGACCCGCGTTGCCTTGAAGGGGCTCTCACGCGAGGTGCTGCATGTTCGGCGCGGCCAAGCTCACGGGACGGTTCTGGTTCCGCAAGACGTGGACGGGCAAGCTGGTCCTGCTCGTCGAGGAAGAGAGGCCGCGGTGGTTCAGCCGCACCGGCCTCACCAAGCTCCGCTGGCGCGACGCCCGCCTGCTCGACCTGGCCGAGGCGCCGATGCGCACCCTGATGACCCTCGAGCGCAGCTACCGCGCCGACTACGCGGCCGGGCCCGCGCGGGTCCTGCAGGCCGTCATCCCGCCCGGGACGCGCGGCGCGATCGCCACGCCGATCGGGACCGCGGCCAACGCCTGAGCGTCGCCGCGGCGCGAGGGCGCGGGCCGAGCATGGAGGGGCAGGGCTCGGCCCGCCTGTCGTTCGGCTTCTTACCCCCAAAGCCGGAGCGACCCTGTCAGTGACCACGGTCAGGGTTAACGCTTTGTGAAGAGCCCCGCCCGGTCCGGCTGGTCGGCTGCGGCCGGAGGCGCCCGAGGATCCGGCAGTCGGGGTGCCGGCGGGCGAAAGATCCGGCACGAAATGCGTCACTGATCTATGTTGGTATTCGCGACTCCATTCGGTAGATAACAGGCATAATGGGTTATCTTCGTGCAGATAAGGACTTGACTGTCGAGAAGCGAATGCACGTTCATGGATCACTCCCACGTGAGAGGCGCCCATGGAAGATAGCAATCCTGCACCGCATCAGGACCCGATCGATTTCGTCGAGCTGACCGCCGATATTGTTTCGGCTTATGTCGCCAACAACTCCGTTCCGGTTCCCGACCTCCCGTCGCTGCTGTCGGGCGTCCACGCCGCGCTGGCCGGTCTCGGGCACGCGACGGTCACGTCGGAGCCCGAATTCAAGAAGGCGACGCCCGCGCAGATCAAGAAGTCGATCACGCCCGACGCCCTGATCAGCTTCATCGACGGCAAGCCGTACAAGACGCTCAAGCGGCATCTCACCGGCAACGGCATGACGATCGAGCAGTACCGGCAGCGCTACGGGCTGCCGCCGGACTACCCGACGACCGCGTCCAACTACTCGGCGATGCGCGCCGAGTTCGCCCGCAACGCCGGCCTCGGCCACAAGCGCCGCGGCCCGGCCGCCAAGCGGAGCGAGCCCGCGGAGACCGTCGCGGCGGAGGCCGGCGCCGGCACGAAGGCTCCCAAGAGCCGCAAGACCCGGAAGGCCGCCGCGGAGGCGTGAGGCCCCGGCCGCGCGCCCCGGCGCGCACTGCCGGCGCCCCGCGCGTCAGGACCTGAGATGACGGGACCGGGTACGGCCTCGCCGGACCCACCCGTCACCTCCCGGCCGGTCCCGGACCGGCGCGCGTCGGAACGACCCCAGCGGCCAGCCGTTGGGCCGGTTGAACACCCGACCGCCCGACGGAGCCACGCTTGACCCGATCGATCCCCGCCCTCGTCCTCGCCGCCGCCACGCTGGCCGCCCTTCCGGCCGCGGCCCGGGCGCAGGATCGGCCCGGCCCCGGGGCGGCGCCACCGGCCGAGACCGCGCCGAAGCCGGCAGCCGACACGAAGGACCCGGGCAAGACCGCGACGGAGGCCGTCACGCATCCCTCCGCCGTGCCGCCGACGGAGGGCGCGGTCGGTACCGGCAAGCCCCCGGCCACGGGCGACGCCCCGACGACCGGCCGGTAGAGTCCGCCCCCGCACCCCCAACCCTGTCCGCCCGCCGCCACCCCCGGCCGGCGGCCGCATCCCCGTCGCGGCCGAGCCTCGTCCCGGCCGCGCATCGGCCCTGTCGGGCGAGGTGAGCCGGATCATGCGTCCAGACCGGGCCGTTCACGCCGGCCGCGCGCCCATCGTCCGCGCTCGAAACCCGGCACGTCCCTGGTGGCGCCTGCTGCGCCGGCACAGCACCGGCATCGCCGCGCCGGACCCGCGTCTCTGGGTCCTGACCCTGGCGATCGTCGCGGTCGACGTCGTCTGGATGGCCGCGTCCGGCATCGCCGCCGCGCCCCTGGGCTTCGCGCTCGCGGGCCTCGCCGCCCTCGTCCTGCTGAGCGCCGCCGCCTGCCTGAGCACGGTGAAGTCCGACCCGCCCCTGCGCGGCATGGCCCTGGCGAGCGCGTTCCTCATCGCCTTCACGGTGCCGGTGGCGGTCCTGCACTTCCTCGCCGCCGGGATCGGGCTGCCCTTCGTCGATCCCGCGCTGGCCCGCATCGAGACCGCCCTCGGCTTCGACTGGACCGGTCACGTGGCGTTCCTGGCGCGGCACCCGACGCTGTCGTGGTGGCTGGCGCTCGCCTACCATTCCAGCGGCCCGCAGGTCGGGCTCGTGGTGATCGCGCTGAGCGCGACCCGCCGCCTCGGCCGGCTCTGGACCTACATCCGGCTGTTTTCCGCGACGCTGCTGTGCGTGATCGTCATCGCCGCCCTGCTGCCGGCCCTCGGCCCCTACGCCCACTACGCCCCGCGGGTCGTCCCGTCCGAGCCCCTGGAGACGGTCGGCGCGCTCTGGCACCTGGAGCCGGTGGCGCGGCTGCGGGCCGGTACCCTGCACACGCTGGCGCTCGGCGACCTGCGCGGCCTCGCGACCTTCCCGTCCTTCCACGTGTGCCTCGCGATCCTCACGGCCTGGGCGCTGGCGCCGATGCCGCTCCTCGGCCCCCTGGCCGTCCTGCTGAACGCCGCCGTGATCGTCGCGACCGTCGGGTCGGGCGGTCATTACCTGCCAGACGTGCTGGCGGGCGGTCTCCTGGCCCTCGCGGCCCTGGCCTGCCGCGCCCGGCGGCGCGGGTCGACGGCCGATCCCGCCGCGCGCGATCCCGCCACCCGGAGGATCGAGGCGCTCGAAGCGATCCGGCCAGCCGACGCCTGAGAACGGGTCGGGCCGCGAACATCCCCGCGCCCGGCGGATGGGCCAGGGGGCGGGGAAAGCGCGACGATGACCCGGACCCGGTGGACGATCCGCGGTTCCGTCGCCGCCGCGCGGCTCCGGTCGATGTCTGAGAGGCCCACGGGCGCCGACGGCACCGCCCGGATCCCGCGGCCCCGACGGCCCCGCTTGCCCCCCGACCCCGCGCTCCATAGATCCCGACGATGACGGCACTCCCCTTCGACAACAGCTACGCCCGCCTGCCGGAGCGCTTCTACGCCCGCCGGCCGCCGACGCCCGTGGCGGCGCCGCGCCTCGTCCGGCTGAACCGCGCGCTCGCCGAGGAGCTCGGCCTCGATCCGGACTGGCTCGCCGGGCCGGACGGCGTCGCGGCGCTCGCGGGGAACGCGGTCCCGGACGGCGCCGACCCGATCGCCGCGGCCTATGCCGGGCACCAGTTCGGCCAGTTCGTGCCCCAGCTCGGCGACGGCCGCGCAGTCCTGCTCGGCGAGGTCGTCGACCGGAACGGGCGCCGCCGCGACATCCAGCTGAAGGGCGCGGGCCCGACGCCGTTCTCCCGGCGGGGCGACGGGCGGGCGGCGCTCGGCCCGGTCCTGCGCGAGTACCTCGTCAGCGAGGCCATGGCGGCGCTCGGCATCCCGACCACCCGGGCCCTCGCCGCCGTGACGACCGGCGAGCCGGTGGTGCGCGAGACGCTCCTGCCGGGCGCGGTCCTCACGCGCGTGGCGGCGAGCCACATCCGGGTCGGCACCTTCCAGTTCTTCGCGGCGCGGGGCGACGTCGAGGGCCTGCGGGCGCTCGCCGACCACGTCGTCGCCCGGCACCATCCGGACGCGGCCGGGGCCGGCAATCCCTACCGGGCGCTGCTGGAGGGCGTCGTCGCGGCCCAGGCGGCCCTCGTCGCCCGCTGGTTGCACGTCGGCTTCGTCCACGGGGTGATGAACACCGACAACATGTCGGTCGCGGGCGAGACGATCGATTACGGGCCCTGCGCGTTCCTCGACGCCTACGATCCCCGGACGGTCTACAGCTCCATCGACCGCAACGGCCGCTACGCCTACGGCCAGCAGCCGCGGATCGCGCTCTGGAACCTGACCCGCCTCGCCGAGACCCTGCTGCCGCTCCTCGCCGAGGGCGAGGACGCCGCGGTCGCCGAGGCCGAGGCGGCGCTGGCCACCTTCGCGCCGCGCTTCGAGGCGGCCTATCACGGCGGCCTCGCCCGCAAGCTCGGCCTCGCCGAGCCCCGCGACGGCGACGCCGAGCTGGCGGGCGACCTCCTCAAGGGCATGGCCGAGAACCAAGCCGACTTCACCCTGACGTTCCGCCGGCTCTGCGACGCGGCGGCGCGGCCTGAGGCCGACGCGGCCGTGCGCGACCTGTTCGTCGACCCGACGCGCTACGATGCCTGGGCGACCGCGTGGCGCGCGCGGCTGGCGCAGGAGGCACGCGACCCGGTCGAGACCGCCGCCGCGATGCGCCGGGAGAACCCGGCCTTCATCCCGCGCAACCACCGGGTCGAGGCGATGATCGAGGCCGCCGTGGAGCGGGACGACTTCGCGCCGTTCGCGACGCTCCTCGCCGTCCTGGCCCGCCCCTACGACGACCAGCCGGACCACGCTGCCTTCGCGGAGGCGCCCGCGGGCGGCGGCGTCGGCTACCGGACCTTCTGCGGCACCTGAGCCCGCGCGCCGCCGGTCAGGACCGCGGCCACGTGAAGATCTCGCGCAGCCCGCCCGCGTGGCGAAACCAGTGGACGCGGGTCGCTGGATTGAAACCGTGATCCTGGTACGAAGTGGCGATCACCGACACGAGAGTCTCGGCCGCCGAGCGGTCGTGAATGTCGTAGGCCAGAAGTCTGGGAGTACCGTCGGTCTCGCGGGTGAGATCGCGAACCAGAATCGAATACGACATATCCCCCCTCCTTTCGACACAAAGCATGTACTCAAGATTATATCGCCAAAGCCAGGATCGTTCGCGGAAGGATCGTGTAAAGGTTAAACAACGTTAACGGGAATGTGTTGATTTGATACGGCCCCGGTTGGACTCGCAGGGCGCGCAGGTCTTCGTGGGGATCGCGCGGTGCGCGACGCCGGAGCGGTCCGGTGCGAGAAGCGAGGCTGTCGACCGGGTTCGGGCGCCGAATCACGCCGCGGTGCCGGCCCGAGAGCCGTGCCCGATCGTGTCGCAGCGGTCTCGACGGACGACGATTCGGGCGGAGTCAGTCGCGCCATTCCCCTCTCCCGTGCGGCACAGGCTCGGCGCGCCTCCGCCTCAACTTGACCGGGACCGGCCCTAGATGTCGGAAAGCGGGCGCCCGACCGGACCGACGGGGCGCAGGGCAGAGCCGGAGGCCATGGTGAAGCGGATCCGGGCGGGGCTCGTCGCGGCAGGGCTCGCGCTGCTGACAGCCCAGTGCGCGCCCACGCCCGGCGCGCCGGCGGCCGGGATCGTCGTCGCCTCCAAGCTCGACACGGAGGGCGGGGTGCTCGGGAACATCATCCTGCAGGCGCTCCAGGCCCGGGGCCTGCCGACCGTCGACAAGATCCAGCTCGGCGCCACCGCGATCGTCCGCCAGGCCCTGATCGAGGGGCAGATCGACATCTATCCCGAATACACCGGCAACGCGGCGTTCTTCTTCGGGAAGGCCGATCTCCCGGTCTGGAAGGACCCGGAGGCGGCCTACCGCACGGCCCGGGACCTGGATCGCGCGGCCAACGACCTCGTCTGGCTGACGCCCGCCTCGGCCAACAACACCTGGGCGATCGCGGTGCGCGAGGAGGTCGCGCGGGCCGCGGGCCTGAGGACCATGAGCGACTTCAGCCGCTACGTGGCGGGAGGCGGCGCGATCAAGCTCGCCGCCTCGTCGGAATTCGTGACCAGCCCGGGGGCGCTGCCGGCCTTCGGCCGGGCCTACGGCTTCACCCTCCGGCCGAACCAGCTCGTCATCCTGGCCGGCGGCGACACGGCCGCGACGATCGCGGCGGCGGCGCGGGGCACCTCCGGCACGAACGCCGCCATGGTGTTCGGCACCGACGGCAGCATGGCGGTCGCGCGCCTCGTCATGCTGGACGACGACAAGGGCGTCCAGCCGGTCTACCAGCCGGCGCCGGTGGTCCGCGGCGCGGTCCTCAAGGCCCATCCGGAGATCGCCGCGGTGCTGGACCCGATCTTCCGCAAGCTCGATCTGGCCACGCTCCGGGATCTCAACGGCCGGGTCCAGATCGGCGGCGAGCCGGCCTCCGCGGTCGCGGCGGACTTCCTCCGGCGGAACGGGTTCGTGCGGTGAGCCGGCCGCGCGGACAGCGCGGCGCGACGCGCCCTCACCGGCGGAGCCGTCCGCGGCCCGCGGGATCCCGCGTCGACAAGCCGGGGCTCCGCCGGCAAGGATGCGCGGCGGGGCGCCCGAGAGCGTCGCGACGCCGGTGACCCGCCTCATGAGACCCGCCGCATTTCCGTCCATCGTCGCGCCCCCGGGCGCCGCCGCAGCGTGAGGATGGGGGAATCCCTCGCGTCCGGGCGGTTTCGCCCGGGCGTCGATCCGCTGGGCGCGGCCTTCGCGGCCGTCCTGGCACTGAGCCTGCTCGCCCTGCCGCTGATGACGACCCGGCCGAACCGGATCGCGGCCGGCACCGCGCTGACGGCGTGGTCGGCGCTCCCCCCCGGCGCGGCGCTCCTCCTCGGGGGCGTCGTCGCCCTCGCGCTGCCGCCGCTGGTCCTGCGGTCGGCGCCGATCCTGCGGCTGGCCGCCGCCGCCGCGATCCTGCTGCTGCTCGGCCTCGCGGCCGGCTGGGCGGCCGATCAGCTGACCGCGCCGGGCGACCGGTACGGCCGGGTCTCGCCGGACGCGGGCTGGTGGCTCGCCTTCGTCACGGCGGCCCTCGCGGCCGGCGACGGGCTGGCGCGGCTGCGGCCGGGACCGGTCCTGCGGATCGCCGCGCTCGCCCTGCTGGTCGCCGCGACGGGGCTCGCCCTGCGCACCGGCTTCTGGGACAACCTCTCGGTCCTGCGGGAATATGCCAGTCGCTCCGACACGTTCGGCCGGGAGCTGCGGACCCACGCCGCCCTCGCCCTCGCCTCGGTGGCGGCCGCCGCCCTGGTCGGGATCATGGCGGCCGTGCTGGCCCGCCCGGTCGCGCCCGCGCGGACGGGCCTGCTCACGGGCCTCAACGTCGTGCAGACCGTCCCGTCCATGGCGCTGTTCGGCATGCTGATCGCGCCCCTGGCCTGGATCGGCCGGGAGGTGCCGGGTGCGGCCGCCCTCGGCATCGCGGGGATCGGCGCAGCGCCGGCCTTCGTGGCGCTGTTCGCCTACGCGCTCCTGCCCGTGGCCGCCGCGACCGTCGCGGGCCTCGACGCGGTGCCCTGGCCGGTGCGCGACGCCGCCCGGGGCGTCGGCATGACCGCGCGCCAGCGGCTGTTCCAGGTCGACCTGCCCCTCGCCCTGCCGGCGATCCTGACCGGGATCCGGATCGTCCTCGTCCAGAATATTGGCCTCGCGGTGATCGCGGGGCTCGTGGGCGGCGGCGGCCTCGGCGTGTTCGTCTTCCAGGGCATCAGCCAGAACGCGGGCGACCTCGTCCTGCTCGGCGCGCTGCCGACCGTCGCCATGGCGACCGGCGCCGCGGTGCTGCTCGACGCCGTCATCGACCTGAGCCGCGGCCGCGCGGCGGAGCGGATCCCATGATCGACCTCGCCGGGGTGAGCCGCGTCTTCGAGGGGCGCACGGTGGTGGCGGACGTCACCCTGCGGGTCGAGGCCGGGGCGATCCTGACGGTGGTCGGCACCTCGGGATCGGGCAAGACCACCCTGCTGCGGATGATCAACCGCCTGATCGAGCCGAGCGCCGGGACGATCCGGATCGCGGGCCGGGACGTCCGGGAGGTGCCGCCGCACCTGCTGCGGCGCGGGATCGGCTACGCCATCCAGGGGCACGGGCTGTTCCCCCACCGCACGGTCGCGGAGAACATCGCGGTGGTGCCGAGGCTCGTCGGCTGGGACCGCCGGCGGATCGCCGCGCGGGTCGACGAGCTCCTCGGCCTGTTCAACCTCGATCCGGCGATCTACCGGGACCGCCTGCCGGCGGCGCTCTCCGGCGGCGAGCAGCAGCGGATCGGCGTCGCCCGGGCGCTCGCGGCCGAGCCGCCGATCCTGCTCATGGACGAGCCCTTCGGCGCCCTCGATCCGATCATCCGCGGGCGGGCGCAGGCGGATCTGCTGGCGATCCAGGCGCGCTACGGCACCACGATCGTGCTGGTGACCCACGACATGACCGAGGCCCTGCATCTCGGCGACCGGGTCGCCGTAATGGATGGCGGGCGCCTCGTGCAGGAGGCCGCGCCGGCGGACCTCGTCGGCGCGCCCGCCACCGCCTTCGTCGGCGCCCTCCTCGGCAGCGGCGACCGGGCCTTCCAGCTCATGGCCCTGCGCGCCGTGGACGATCTGATCGAGCCCGGCCCGGCGCCGGGCCCGCCCATCCCGGCCGGAACCACGGTGCGGGCCGCCCTCGCCGAGAGCCTGTGGTCCCGGCGCCCGGCCCTGCCGGTCAGCCGCGACGGCGTCGTCCTGGGCCGGGTGACGCGGGAGGCCCTCGAGGCGCGGGGCGCCCGGCCGTGATCCGCGCCCCGCAGATCGCCCGGGCCGCGCTCCTCGCCCTGCTCGGGGCGTTCCTGGTCGCCCCGGGGTGGTTCGCGCCCCTGTTCCGGCCCTTCGCCCCCGGCGACACGCCGCCGATCTACGCCCAGACGCCGCTGCTGACGCTCGCCGTCAACCACCTCCTGCTCGTCGCCGCCGCGACCGCGACCGCGGCCGCGATCGCCCTCGGCCTCGTGGTCGCGGCCACGCGGCCGGCCGGCCGCGACGTGCTGCCCTTCGCCCGGTCGGTGGCCCGAATCGGGCAGACCTTCCCGCCCGTCGCGGTCCTGGCCCTGGCCGTGCCGATCCTCGGGTTCGGCGCGGTCCCGACCCTGATCGCCCTCGTCCTCTACGGGCTCCTGCCGATCTTCGAGACCGCGCTCACCGGGCTCGAGGATCTCGACCCGGCGCTGATGGAGGCCGCCCGCGGCATGGGTCTGACCGACCGGCAGCGACTCGTCCGCGTCGAGCTGCCCCTGGCGCTGCCCATGATCCTGTCGGGGATCCGCCTCGCCGCGATCATCGGGCTGGCGACGGCGACCATCGGCTCCACGGTCGCCGCCAGCACCCTCGGCGAGGTGATCATCTCCGGCCTGCTGACCGGCAACACCGCCTACGTCCTGCAGGGCGGCCTCGTCGTGTCCGCGCTGGCGCTCCTGATCGACGGCGGTTTCCGCCGACTCGAGCGCGGCGCGGCACGCCGGGCTGGATTTCCTTCCTAGAGGCGACTAGAAGGCCAGCGGGGCCGTACGCGCGGCCCTGGGGCGTGGAACCCCCTGTCTGATGGTCGGTGCCGACCACAACGGCACCCGTATCCTTGGCCACACGGTCGGGGAGCCTGCGGCGTATGTCCAGGCGTTCCGGCGCTAAAGGTCGTAGGGACCGTTCAGACACGGTTTTCCAACTCCCCGACTCGGGATGGTCGAAGGCTCGCTCGCGGGGGCGCACCGCGAGCCAGGGCCCGCCGGGAGGATGGGCCATGGGTTCCAGCGATCCCGAGACGCGCAGGCGGCAGCTCGACCGGCTGCGCGCGGCCTACGAGGCCCGCGCGGGCCGGCCGGACCTCACGGCCATCGGCAGCGGTGCGCGGCACTCGCGGGTGCTCCTGGGACGGATCCTCGTGGTGCTCGGCGGCCTGCCGGACGGGGCCGGACTGCCGGCGATCGGTCCGGGCGGGAACGGACGCGCCCAGACGTAGCCGCGCGGGTCGCGGCGCCGGACGGCCGGCGAGACGCGCGGCCGCGGCGGCCTGACCGGCACGGAGGCTGGCGCGAAACCGGATCGACGGATCCGGTGCGACGGGACAGGCGGGTCGACTCGGCGATAAGACGCTGCCCATGACGTCGCCCATGACGCCCGCCGACCGGGACCGGTTCGAGAAGTGCCTCGCGCTCGCCGACCAGGGGGCCACGGCGGGCGAGCGCGCGGCCGCCCGGGCGGCCGCCGAGCGCATCGCCCGGGGCGCCGGGCTGACCCTCGCGGCGGCGGCCGAGGCGCTCCGGCGGAGCGGACAGGCCTCCGCCGATCGGGCGGCCCGCCCGCCCCCGCCCCGGCGGTCCTATCCCTGGGCGCAACCCAAGGAACCGGTGACACCCGTCACGGTCGAGGAATTGCTGCGCCAGAAGGCCGAGACGGAGGCGTGGCGCAAGCGCAGCGCGGCCGCCGCCGACCGCCGCCGGAAGCGGGAGCGCGCCGACCAGGAGGCCTACGTGGCGGAGCAGCGCGCCCGGCAGGCGGAGCGCGACCGGGACTGGGCGCGCACCCGCGCGGATCCCCCGGGGGCGCCGGAGGACGGGACCTGAGCGCCGGTCGGCCGGCTCAGCGGTGATGCCGCGGCCGCGCGCTCCGGTGCGCCCGCGCCCTGCGGTGCCGCGGCGCGACCCGCGGCGGCGTCGGCGGCTCCGCGGCGGCGACCGGAGGCCCGGGCGCGACGCCGTCACGGGCGGCGACGATCCGGCGGGCTTCCTCGACGCTCATGTCGCAGGCGCTCGTCATGCCCTGCAGGGCGCCCAGGGCGCGGTTGTACTCGGGAAGGTTGATGCATCCGGGGACGCCCCACGCCCAGGCGGGGACCGGCGCGGAGCCCGCCACCGCCAGCGCGAGGGCGGCAAGAGCGTTCCTGAGCGACACGGATCCCTCTCCTCTTCACCGAGACCCGGATCCCACCCCCTGAGGCAGCACGCCCCTCCGGGCGGCGGGTTCACGGACGCCCGATCAGGCCCCGCCGCACATGTGCTGGGAGTCGGGCAAAGTCCAGGAATCCAGCGTGCGCAGGTTGGTCGTCGTGTACATCTTGCCGCGATCGTCGCCCTTGGGGCAGCCCGTCGGCAGAAGTACGAGGCAGGTCATGACCCGGTCGCCGACCCGCGACCGCGCGACCGCTTCGACATACGCGTAGGAGACGCCGTAGACGCCGTTCTTGAGATCGACGCTCGTCCCGTCCCCGATCCCGTCGCCCTTCGGCTTCACGAGCGTGTCGCTGAACCGGGTCCCGATCCGCGCGATGGTGGTCGCCGCGCAGGTGCCGACCCGCGTCGGCACCTGCGCCTCGGCGGCGGACGCGAACCCGAGACCGGCGACCAACAGGGCGCCGGCCAGGATCGGTCCGGGGGCAGCCACCATCAGGCGGCTTCGAGGAGGAAGTTGGCCCGGCGGAACATCAATTCGCGCCGGTAGAAGTAGACGCCGCGGTGCCGCATCGCCGCGTGCGCCGCGTCCACGTCGAATCCGTACGGCCTGTCCCGGGTCGTATCGATGCAGCCGACATACATCCATCGGACACCGTCGATGAGCGACGGGATGGGCTGGTCCTGTCGGACGGCGCAGAACTGTTCCCCGTCCGAGGCCGAGATGAAAATGTAGAAGGTCTTCCGCGCGCACATCCGAACCTCCATGGGACTCGGGGATGTAACCGCAACGCCACGGTCAAGCTATAAAACGACCTTGAAGCAATAGTCAAGCTTCTGCCACATTTTCGTCACGTGTGAGACAGACCACCCCGGCCGCACGCCTCACAGGCAGCCGACCCGCCGCAGGGCGCCGATCAGCTTCCGGCCGACGCGGTAGCCGTTGAGGGATTCCGATCCGAGGATGCGGACGGTCTCGGCCGACGCGGTGCGGTCGTACAGGAACACCTGGAAATCCGACCGCCCCTGCCCGACGGGGCCGCTGCTGACCTGGCCGCAGAACGCCACGGCGGACTCCGCCTCGGCGGGGATAGGTCGGATCTTGCGGAATCTCACGAGGCCCGCATCCGGGAAGGCCGCGGCGACCCGCGCCCGCATCTCGGCCTCCAGATCATCGGCGCCCTGTCCGTGGGCGAACGGCGCCGCGAGCAGGCCTCCGAGGAGCGCCGCCAGCATCGCGCGTCCCCATCCCGTCCCAGGCACGGTGCGGGACTTCCGGACCCTCGACCTCGGAACGGGCGGGCGGCGTGTGGCGGCCATGAAGGGACTTCGCGATGCGCTCGAAGCGTATTGGATCACGAAGATCTGCGAAGTGGAAGCGTCGGAACCTCGCCGGCGAATTGTCCCGCAGGCGCGACCCGAAAAATCCGGCGGCGCTCTCCCAATCTCGGACAGAACCATGGCCATGTCATTGACCAACCGGACGGCGCGCGTCGCATCGAAATTCTGCATTGACAGACGATAATGTCCGAGTATTCCTGGTCTATAATAGGTGTCGGCAGGGTCGAAGAAGGGGTCGATCGCTTTGCGCAAGAACCAGGACCAGCTCGAGCCGACCATCAGCGACGTGGCCCTGCGCGTCGTGACCGCCTATCTGTCGAACAACGCGCTGCCGCACACCAGCATACCGCCGCTCCTGCTCACCGTGCACGGCGCGCTCTCCGCGCTCACCGACCGGCCCGCGGTCGTCGAGGCGCCGCCCGAGCAGCCCGACGCCGCTCAGATCCGCGGCTCGGTCCGCCAGGACGGCATCGTCAGCTTCATCGACGGCCGGTCGTACAAGACCATGAAGCGGCACCTCACGGCGCACGGGCTGACGCCGGAACTCTACCGCGCGCGCTACGGGCTGCCGGACGATTACCCGATGACCGCGCCGGGCTACGCCGAGCGCCGGTCAGAGATCGCCAAGGCGATCCGGCTCGGCAGCAAGGCTGCCTGATCGACGCCGCCTGACCGACGCAGCCCGGCCGCCGAGCCCCCGTGAACCGATGGCCGGCACGGACGTAGACGCGCTGGGCGGGGCGGCGCGCGCGTGCCGGCACTGCGGGTCGGCCCGTCTGGCAACGCGATCGGGTGAGAGGGATCTGGCCATGAAGGGTCTGTCTGGCTGCGTCGCCCTCCTTCTCCTCGGGATCGGACCGGCCTCGGCGCAGACCGTCCTGGCCCCGTCCGGAGACTCGGCCGTGACGCAGCCCGGTGGGACGGCGGGGCGGGCCGCGCGACGCAACATCCAGGAGGCCTACCGCAACGGCGACGTGGTCGGCCATCGGCATGCGCCAGCCGCCCCCGCGCCCCGGCCGGACCGGCCCCGCCGCACGAGCCCGCGCTTCTAGAGGCCCCGCTCCTCGCGCGAGCGCCGTGCTGCGCGCCGGCCTTCGGCGCCCGGGCGCCGGCCGGACTCCGCGCTCGCCGCCCGCGGGCCACGGCCTGAAATCGTTCTGTAATCCGAGCCGGTCACGGTCCGCGCGCAGGTCGACCGCAGCTCGCGGTCGCGGCGGGTCGCGCTGGACCGGATCGACCCGGCAGCCCGGCCCCGGCAACGACGACAGGTGTTCGATGCTTCGGACTGCGATCGCCCTGACGCTTCTGCTGGCCGGAGCCCCGGCCTGGGCCGGACCGCGCTGGCAGGACCTGCCGCCGACCCCCGCGCCGGTCGCCGGCACGGTTTCCGGGCGCGCCGCCGTCAACGGCATTCGGCTGTATTACGCCACGATCGGCAACGGTCCGCCGGTCGTCCTGCTGCACGGCGGCCTGTCGAACTCCGATTACTGGGGCCACCAAGTCGCGGCGCTCGCCGCCCGCCGCACGGTCATCCTCGTGGACAGCCGCGGGCACGGCCGCAGCACCCGGGACGATCGGCCATTCGGCTACGACCTGATGACCGACGACGTGGTCGGGCTGCTCGACGTGCTGAAGATCCCGCGCGCCGACATCGTCGGGTGGAGCGACGGCGCGATCCTCGGTCTCGACATGGCGATGCGCCACCCCGACCGCGTCGGCAAGGTGTTCGCGTTCGGCGCCAACGCCGACCCGTCTGGCCTGATCGAGGGTGTGGAGACGAACCCGACCTTCGCCGCCTTCATCGACCGGGCCGGCAAGGAGTACGAGGCCCTCTCGCCGACCCCGAAGGACTACGCCGCCTTCGTCGACGCGGTTGGCCGGATGTGGGGCGGGCAGCCGCGCTGGACCGAAGCCGATCTGAAGCGGATCCGCGCGCCGGTCCTCATCGCGGACGGCGACCACGACGAGGGGATCAAGCGCGCGCACACCGAGTACCTCGCTGCCACGATTCCCGGGGCTTGGCTGCTGATCCTGCCCAATGCCAGCCACTTCGCGTTCCTCCAGGATCCGGCGCTCTTCAACGCGGCGCTCCTCGGCTTCCTGGACGGGCCATGATGGCCAGAGGCGCTCGATCGGGCAGTTTCCCGAACGTGGTCGGACCGCGATGATCCAGCCCACGCCCCAACTTCATCGGAACGCATCGCTTGCCGGCAATTCGTCGAAGATAGCGTTCACGCCTCAGGTGCAACGATATCAATCGGCGCCGAACTCCTAAGCTCGGACGAGACATACCAGCTGTCCCACTGCGAAAATTGCGCAAATACTCGATGGTAACCCTTAGATACGAGCATTTCCTCAACGGCGCGCTCTGTCTTCGGATTATTCTCGACCGAGAGGGTTCGGAATTTGTGCCTGAAACTGTAGGATGATAGGATCTCCAGCTCGCTGCCCTCCGTGTCGATCGACATATAGTCGATGATTTCAGGTGCGCCGTACTGATCCAGCAAGTCGTCCAGGGAAATCGTCTCCACCGCGAGGCGCGCACCCCGCTTTCGGGTCTCCGAGAAATGATCGGCGTCGGAAAACGCCTCCATTCCACTCAACTCGGGATCCGCGTCGTCAGTCGCGAGGAAAGACACCGTCTCTCCGGATCTGGAAGAGACACATCGTGTCTCGATGAATGCATCCCTGTTCCGCATCAGCTCCCGATGCCAGACCGGATTGGGCTCTGCCAAGATGCCCTTCCATCCGAGCTTCTTCTCGAGTAACCACGTGTTGCTGTTCTTTAAACCGTTTGTCGCACCGAACTCGACGAAGAATCCATCCGACTTCTCGCCGAGCTCAAAACAGACCCATAAGTCTTGCAGGATCTGCGATCTCGATCGGTCTCGGCGCGCTATGCAATAGTTTAGGAATCTTATGTCGTTATCGATGACGAACGGCCGCATTTCCGGTCGATTCAAGCGCACCGCATTGAATATGTATTTCTGAGAGACCGGCAGCCTCGAAATCCGCGCGCAGAGAGGCGCGACTGCTGAGCGCATCAAATGTTTGGCAATGCTCACATTATCCACCTTTACCTGCAGCCTGTGCACTGTAGAGAACAGAAGCTGAAAGTCATCTCGCGTTGACGTTGAGCGGCGGCGAGGCCCGGCCGCGTTCGAAACCCCCTCGACCTTCACCATGCCCGACCCAGATCGCAAATAACCTCTTTCGGCGATGACCCGCCCGTACATCTGGACGACCCGCCGGAGCGCGCCGCCCGACTCCGTACGACTACAGACCCGCGGCCGCACCGGCGGCACGCACGGTGCATTCGTGAACGTCGTCACGTTTCCCGATGCGGAACACGCCGCCATGGCGGTGCGTCACCGGTTGCGGGCACGCTCCGGCCGGAGAGGACTCACACGCTTGATCGACGCCGGAAGCCAGACCGCGAGTGCCTCCGATGCCGCCGCATCGGTCGCCGGGTCGATCGCGGCCGTCACGCGGCGGCTCGATTCCCTTCCGATGACGCGGCTTCACGCGGCGGCGCTCGCCGTCTGCACGCTGGGCCTGTTCACCGACATCGCCGAGGTCGCCCTGAGCAACGCCCTGGCGGCCATCTTCCTCGCGCCGCCCCACAACATGCCGCGGGGCAGCCTCTCGCTGCTCCTCGCCTCCGTGTTCGCCGGCGGGGCGGTGGGCGCACCCGTCTTCGGGATGCTGGGGGATCGCCTCGGCCGCAGGCGCGCGCTCCAGGCCTCCCTCGCGCTGATGGCCGCCGGATCGCTGGCGGCCGCCGCGAGCCAGGGGCTCACGGCGCTGACGATCGCCCGGACGGTCTCGGGGTTCGCGATCGGCGGATTCCCACCCTTGGTCGCCACCTACCTCGCCGAGGTGACGCCCGCGCGCCGACGCGGCGCGACGCTGCTGGTCTGCGCCGGACTCGGGCTCCTCGGAGGCCTGGCCGCGATCGGCCTGGTCCAGATGATGGCACCGGCCGCGCCGCTCGGGATCGAGCCGTGGCGCTGGGCGCTGATCCTCGGGGGCGCCCTGGCGGCGCTCGGCGGCGTCCTGTTCGCGCGGCTGCCGGAATCGCCGCGGTGGCTCGCCTCGGTCGGGCGCTCCGCCGAGGCCGACGCCGCCTGCCGCCGGTTCGAGCGCGCGGCCGGCCGGAGCCGGGTCGCCGCCCCCGCCGACCCGGACACGGACCCGCCCGCGACCGGGCCCGCGGGGTTCCGGGGCCTGTTCGCCGAGACGCGCCAGCTGCGCCGGACGGCCCTGTTCGTCGGCCTCTACACCCTCGCCCCCCTGGCGACGATCGCCTTCCCGCTGCTCAGCGCCGTCGTGATGGTGGAGAAGGGCTTCAAGGTCGATCAATCCCTCGTCTTCGCCGCGCTGTCGATGCTCGGCCCGCCCCTGGGTACCCTGCTGACCGCGCTGGCGATCGACCGGCTCGAGCGGCGCGCCGTCCTGACGGCCCTGGCGGCGGCGATGGCGGCCCTCGGCACGGCCTTCGCCGCGAGCGGCACGTTCCTGACCCTGGTCCTGGTCGGCATCGCCTTCAACACCGCGGCGGCGACCTACGGCAGCATCCTCGCCGTCTACGCGACGGAGCTGCTCCCGACGCCGCTGCGGGCTTCGGCCATGACCTGCGCCTGGGCCGGCGGCCGGGTCGCGGCCGCGCTGGCGCCGATCATCCTCCTGCCGATCCTCTCGGCCTACGGGCCGCACGCGATGTTCGCGGTGATCACGCTCGTCCTCGCGGCGAGCGCGGCCCTGCTCCTCGCCGGACCGCGCGGCCTGTCCGGGCAGGCCCTTGCTTAGGGAAACCCGGAAGCGCGGGTCTCCGACCCGCGGCGCCGCGCCGGATGGCGTCGGTTGCCAATCCGGCAAGATTCACACGATAAAGTTGCGCAGGCGGCCGGACGGAACCGCCGGGCACGCCGGGGGTGTCACACGTGTCTAGCCCGGTGCTCGTCCCGAGCCTCGTCGAGACGACCAGCCACGTCGACCCCAAGCAGGCCTTCGAGTTCTGGCGCTGCACGGCCCTGGCCGGGTTCGGCGACATCGGCCGGCGGCACCCCCGGGAGCGGTTCGCGGCCAAGCGCCTGAGCGTGGCCTCGGCCGGCTGGGCGCTGACCCACACGGTGAGCAGCCCGGTCGCGGTGGAGTTCCGCTCCCGCCACGTCGACCGGAACGCCCGCAGGATGGTGGTGATCGGCCTCGCGCTCGACGGCGTCGGCTACCAGGAACAGAACGGCCGCGGGGCCCAGCTGACCCCCGGCGACATCAGCTTCCTGACGCGGAACCGGCCCTTCGTGGCCGGCACCCAGAGCGCCTACGGCGAGATCCGCCTCGCCGTCCCGCGCAAGATGTTCGAGGCTTTCGTCGGCGACGCCGACGCCTTCGCGGGCCGCAGCCTCGGCCCGCTCCCGGCCGGGGCGGAGGTCCGGGCGCGGCTGCGCGGGGTGGCCGGCTCGGTCGCCTGGATGTCCGCCGACGAGGCGCAGGCGGCCGTCGAGGGCGTGCTCCACCTCCTCGGCCATCTCGTCGACGGCGCGGCCCGGCGCGGCGATCCGGAGGCGGTCTCGCGGGCGGCCGTGGTGTCGCTCGCCCGCGCCCATATCGCGCGGCGGATGCACGACCCCGACCTGAACCCGCAGGACATCCAGCGCGCGCTCGGTCTCTCCCGGACCAGCCTGTACCGCGCCTTCGCGGAGACCGGCGGCATCGCGGCGGCGATCCGCGACGCGCGCCTCGACCTCGCGCGCCGGCGCCTCGAGGCCCGCCGCGACGACAAGCTGCGGATCGCCTCGATCGCCTACGCGTGCGGCTTCACCGACGTGCCGACCTTCAACCGCGGCTTCCGCAAGCGCTTCGGCTTGGCCCCGGGCGACCTCCGGCCCGCGCTCCCCTAGGCGAGGCGCGTCGGGCGCGTCAGCCCGCGGCGGCGAGATCCGCCCGGTCGCGGACCTGGGCGGGGAAATCGAACACCGCGTCCGCGTGGGCGATCGTGGCCGGGCGGTGGGCGACGATGACCCGCGTCATCCGCAGGTCGCGCAGTGCCTGGGCGATCACCGCCTCGGTGGCCTCGTCGAGGTGGCTCGTGGCCTCGTCGAGGAACAGGATCTCGGGCCGCCGGTAGAGGGCGCGCGCCAGCACGATGCGCTGCTTCTGGCCGCCCGACAGGGTCGAGCCCATGTCGCCGACGAGGCTCTCGAAGCCCATGGGCATGCGGCGGATGTCGTCCAGGATCGCCGCCCGGGCGGCGCACTCGGCGATCCAGCCCGCGTCCGGATGCTCGTCGAAGGCCGCGATGTTCTCGGCGATCGAGCCGGCGAACAGGCCGTCGCTCTGCATCACGCCGGCGATCCGGCGCCTGTAGGACCCGGCGGCGGTGCGGATGTCCTGGCCGTCGGCGGTGACGGTCCCCTCGCTGGGCGGCGTCAGCCCCATCATCACCTTCATGAGCGAGGTCTTGCCGCAGCCCGAGGGACCGGTGATCGCGAAGCAGGCACCGGCCCGGACGGACAGCGAGACGCCGCGGAAGATCCAGGGCTCGTCGGCCCCGTAGCGCAGCGCAAGGCCCGCGCCGGCGAGCGCTCCGGCCTTCAGGGCGACGACCGGGGGCGCCCCCGGCTGCGCCCCGGCGGCGAGATCCTGCTCCTCCGGCTCGCACAGCACGATGTCGGCGAGCCGGTCGGTCTGCACGTCGAGCATGCGCAGTTTGAACCACGCGTCGATCAGGCTGCCGATCCGAGTGGCGAACTGGTCGCGATAGGCCAGGAACGCCACCAGCATGCCGAGCGACAGGGACCCGCCGATGACCGCGCGGGCGCCGAGCACCAGCAGGATCAGCCGGTCGAGGCCGAACAGGAACTCGTTCGCGCGGCCGAACACGAGGTCGAGGCGCTGCAGCCGCAGCCGGGCGTTCAGGGCCGTGACGAAGTGGTTCATCCAGGCGCCGCCGCGCCGCTCGCGCAGGTCGAGGAGCTTGACGCTCGCCATGCCGCGGACCGTCTCGATGAAGTGCGTCTGCTGGCGGGCCTCGGCCACGAGGGCCTCCTCGCTGCCCTCCCGGTAGGCGCCGTAGGCGAAGACCCGCAGGACCGCGTTGAGCGCCGTCGAGGCCAGGACCACGGCGACCAGCCAGCCGCCGTAGACCGTCAGCATGGCCAGCATGCCGACCGCCATGAGCCCGTCGAGCATGGCCTGGACGAGGTCGGTCGTCAGGCCCTTCTGGATGGTGGCCAGGGAGCCGAACCGCGAGATCACGTCGCCGACATGGCGCTTCTCGAAGTAGTCGAGGGGCAGCCGCGACAGGTGGTCGAACAGGCCGGCAGACCACTGGTAGTTCAGCCGGGTCCCGGCCAGCATGATCGCCCAGGTGCGGGCGATGCTGAGGCCGAGCTGGAGCAGCAGCAGCAGCGCGAGGCCGATCGCCACCACGAGGAGCAGGTCGTGGTCGGCGTTCACGATCACCTCGTCGATGACGACCTGCGAGGCGATGGGCATCAGGAGGGCGACGAGCTCGATCCCGAGGGAGAGGGCCAGGACCTGGGCCAGGGCGGCGCGGATGCCGGCCATGTTGCGGAACAGGTCGCGCAGCCGCAGGCCCGGGGCGGCCCGCTCCCGCCGGAAGCCCGGATTGGGCACCGCCTCCAGGGCGACGCCGGTGAATTCCCGCGAGGCCTCCGCGAGGCTGACCCGCCGCCGGCCGCGGCCCGGATCGTTGATGACGAGGCCGCCGCGCTCGACCCGGGTCAGCACCACGAAGTGGTTGAGGCCCCAGTGCAGGATGCAGGGCAGCCGGAGCCGGGGCAGGTCCGTGAGCTCGACCCGGAGCGCGCGGGCGGTCAGGCCCTGGGCGCCGCAGAGGTCGATCAGGTTGCGCAGGGTCATGCCCTTGAGGGACAGGGGATGGCGCCGCCGCAGCGTCGCGAGGTCGATCTGGCGCCCGTGATAGGCCAGGACCATGGCGAGGCAGGCCATGCCGCACTCGGCGGCCTCGGCCTGGAGGACGACCGGCACCCGGCGGCGGAGCCCGAAATCCAGCCGGGCGGCGAGGGACGGCGCCGTCACGGGGCGGCCTTCCGGACCGGCAGGGCGTCGAGGCCGCCGCGCGTGACGAGGGCGAGGCTCTCGCGGACATGCGTCACG
This sequence comes from Methylobacterium sp. D54C, assembly GCF_053345595.1. Classification (NCBI taxonomy): domain Bacteria; kingdom Pseudomonadati; phylum Pseudomonadota; class Alphaproteobacteria; order Hyphomicrobiales; family Methylobacteriaceae; genus Methylobacterium; species Methylobacterium sp. D54C. The sequence continues at coordinate 103,864 of NZ_JBKFAK010000002.1, read as the reverse complement.
GGATCGAGCAGCCAGCGGTAGAGCGACCGCTTCTCCAGGGCGATGTCGGCCTCGACGCGCATGCCCGCCTCGAGGCTGCGCCGCTCGCCGTAGGCCAGCACGGTGTCGGAATCGGGCCGGACCACGATGCGGTAGAGGTCGGTCCCCTCCCCCCGGGCGGCGGCGCGCCGCGCGAAGTCGGGCGCGTCGTCGCTGCCCAGCGGCGCCCGCGTGACCTCGGTGACGACGCCGCGGTGCAGGCCGAAGCGCTGGAACGGGAAGGCGGCGTAGCGCAGCATCACGGGCGCGCCGGCCTCGGCGAAGCCGATGGCCGACGAATCGACGAACAGGTTGGCCTGGAGGCGCCCGGCGCTCGGCAGCAGGGTCAGGAGCGTCGCCCCGGCCGCCACGGTCTGGCCGACCTGCGCGCGGATCGACGTCAGGGTCCCGGCCTCCGGCGCCCGGACCTCGATGGCGCGGCGCGCCTCGCTCTCGGCCTTCTGCTGCGCCAGCTGGGCGGCGGTCCGGTCGAGGTCGGCGAGGTCGCGGGCCAACCGGTCGTCGTAGGCGGCGAGCTGGGACTTCGTGTCGGCGAGCTTGCCGTCGATCTGGAGGCGGCTCTGCTGGAACTGGGCGAGCTGCGCGCTCGCCTGCATGTAGAGGTAGTTCTGGCTCTGGAAGTCGGCGGCGCGGGCGTAGCCGCGCGCCACGGCGTCCGCGAGTTCCTCGACCCGCGCCCGGAGCGGCGGAACCAGCTTGTCCTGCAGGTCGATCTGCTTGGCGAGCTGGGCCGACTGCTCGCTCAGATTCGCCACCTGCTCGCGCAGCGCCTGCCGCTCCGTGCCGGCCAGATCGGCCCGGGCGGTCCGCTGCCGCTCGACGCTCTGGCGCTGGCGCTCCAGCTCGGCGATGACGCGCTCCTGCGTGGGGCCGCTCGCCGACACGGCGTCGAGGTCGATCGTGTACAGGAGCTGCCCGCGCGCGACCTTGTCGCCCTCGCGGACGCCGGTCGAGCCCACGCGCCCCGCCACCGGGCTGGCGAGGCTGATCAGCCCGATATCGGGCGCGAGCAGGCCGACGGCGTGGATGCGGCGCGTGTAGGTGCCCTGCCAGGCATACAGGCCGACCGCCGCCACCATGATCACGCAGGCCGCGGCCACGATGCGGACCGGCAGAGGCTGGATAATCTGCGCCTCGCCCAGCCACGCGTTGCGTCGCGCCTCGATAACCTCAAGTCGAAAGAGCGGACTTGGCACCCGGAGAAAGCAACCTTCCTGAAGGAGACAGCCGTATTCGAGGGCAATGCTCAGCGCATCTGCCACCTTACTCGGTCGCATCACGGGAGTTTCATGTCAACACTTGCCGACACGGCGAATTTTGAATAATCCTGCCCGCGTCAGAACGTCGCGCCTGCGTTTAAAACCGTCTGTTTTCCAACGGCTTATTCCAATTCGCCGTCGAGCTTACTTCGCAGCGCAGCAGGACGTCAGTTTTTGCATCATCGCGTGCTGCGTTGCGAAAACTCGACGGCGTGAGACGCGGTGAGACGCGCCGCTTCGCAGCGCGGGCGGCCGCAGTGCCGACAGCGTCTGGAGCACGGCCCGGGAAAGACAAGGCCTGTCAGTTTTTGCGCATTGGCCGGGCTCGATCGTCCGCGAGCATTATCGGCTGGCCATGACCGATTGACACGAAGCACATCTCTGTAATCCTAAAGGCAGGTGCCGACGTCCAAGGCGCCTAGACGCTACGATCAGGCAATAGATCGAAGCAAATAACCTTCTACCTGAATCTCAATCTGGAGAACGATCATGCAGGACAGCATCGATACCGTCCGCGAGCTGAGCGCCGCCGAGCTGGACCAGGTTGGCGGTGGCCTCGGGGTCGGCCTCACTGTCGGCCTCGGGGTCGACGCGAGCCAGGAGCTCGGTGCGGTCTCGGGGGTCGTGGGCCAGGTCGGCGGTCTGGTGAGCGGCCTGGTGGGCAGCGTGCTCGGCGCGGTCGGCGGTGTCGTCGGCGGCGTGACCGGCTCCCTGCGCTGACGGTCTGACACCGGGAGGGCGGCCGCGGGGCCGCCCTCCTCCGTCGCGGGGCGTGACCGCGACGACACCAGAATCACGGGCCCGCATGGACAGAACAGCCGAGAGTTCAGGCGAGAGTTCGGCCGAGACGTTCGCCTACGCCACCAGCGGCAGCGCCGGGCATCTCTCCGGCCGCCCCGAGCTGACCTGCTACGCGCCGAGCGACCGCGGCCTCCCGGAGGTCACCTTCATCGATTTCCGCTTCCCCACCGGCGGGTGGAGCACGCACGCGGTCACGGGCCTCGAGGTCGCCGCCAGCACGCAGCCCGCGGGGGCGCACCACGCGGTCGATTACGAGATCGCGGCGCGGCTGAGCGAGCGCGAAGGCCTGCTGGTCCGGCGTCCCGGCCTGAACGGCACGACCCGTTGGGCGGGCCCGTATGCCGGCCGCGTCCTCTCCTTCTCGGCCGCCGCCGTCGAGCGGCTGGCCGAGGCGCCGATCGGCAAGATCGCCTTCGCGGCGGACGGGCGCGATCTCCGCGCCTGCCGCAGCACCTGGCACATCCTCGACGCGCTGGCTTGCGCGCACCGGGACGACCCGTCGCCCGACGCGCTGCTGATCGAGAGCCTCCACCTGGCGATCCTGCGCTCGGTCGTCGCCGCGCGCGCTCCGGACCGGTCGGCAGCGCCCGACCTCTCGGCGTCGCAGGCCGGGCGGGCCTGCGCGTATATCCGGGAGCACCTGGACCGGGAGATCACCGTCTCCGCCCTGGCCGGCATCGTCGGGCTCAGCGAGGGCTACTTCATCCGGGCCTTCCGCCAGACCACCGGGGTCACGCCCTACCAGTACATCATGCGCGAGCGCGTCGGCCGGGCCGAGGCCCTGATCCGCTCCGGCGCGGGATCGATGGCGGAGGTCGCCGCGCGATCGGGCTTCACGAGCGCCAGCGCCATGAGCCGCACGTTCCGGAAGCTCGTCGGGCGCTCGCCGACCGGGCGCACGGCCGGCCGGCGCGCCTGAGGCGCTACCCGGCGGCCCGCCCCGCTCCCCCGCGGAACAGGTCCTCCATCTCGCGCCGGACGCGGATCGCCTCCTGATCTGCGTCGAAGGCGACGTCGCTCCAGCGCACGGCCCGGCCCGCGGGCACGTCGTTCTTCAGGACCATGTTGTGGGCGAGGCCGATCGGCAGGGCGTCCTGCGCCAGGGAATCCGCCGCCGGCATCAGCTTGCCGTAGACGGTGAACCCGCCCTCGCCGTCGAGCCGCTCCCCGGCCCGCAGCGCGCGCTTGGCTGTCGCGGCGACGTCGCCGCGCCAGTCGCCCGTCGCCCCCGTGGCCTCGCCGCGGACCGCGATGGAGGCGACCGAGATGCCGAGCTCGAGCCCGATCAGGTGATAGGGCTTGTAGGTCGCGGCGAACCGGCCGCTCGAATCGGTCTTGAGGCCATATTGCGCGAAGCAGTCGCGCACGTAGGCGCTCGGCGCCTCGAACACCGCGTAGACGCCCCAGCGCAGGTCCCGGAAGACCGGCCGCCCGTCCCGCTCCACCGACGAGACCACCTCGACGGTGCCGCGCTCGGTGAGGAGGCCGCCATCCGCCGCGGGCTTCAGGACGCTCGGCAGGTCGTCGACGCCGCAGGGCGGGAAGGCGAGGCCATCGCGCGGCGGGGTGAGCCCGCAGGCATTGGCCACCGCGGCCATCTCCAGCGCCGACTTGGTGCCGTCGAGGAAGGAGTTGAACATCTGCGGGTTGAAGTCGCCGCCCGCGACTTGGCTCTCGCTGAAGCCGTAATGGCCCCAGACCGTGTCGGGCGTGGAGGCGTGGTAGGCCGGGAGGTACTTGGTGCCCTTGCCGGCGCAGATCACCTCCAGCCCGATGGTGCGGGCCCAGTCGACCAGTTCGGCGATGAGCGCCGGCTGGTCGCCCGAGGCCATGGAGTAGATCACCCCGGCCTCGGCCGCCCGGCGCGCCAGCAGCGGCCCGGCCAGCACGTCGGCCTCGACGTTGACCATGACGATGTGCTTGCCGTGCGCGAAGGCCTTGAGCGCGTGGCGGATGCCGGCGGCCGGGCTGCCGGTGGCGTCGATGACGATGTCCACGAACGGGCTCGCGATCATCGCGTCGGCATCCTCGGTCACGAGGGTCGTGCCGCCGCGCGCGGCCTCCTCCAGCCCCCGCGCGGCGAACCGCGAATCGTCCCAGCCGACCCGGCGCAGCGATTCGCGCGCCCGGTCGGGCGACAGGTCGGCCACCGCGACGAGGTGGATGCCGGGCGTGCGCGGCGCCTGCGACAGGTACATCGAGCCGAACTTGCCGGCCCCGATCAGCCCGACCCGGACGGGCCGGCCCTCGTCGGCGCGCCGCTGCAGCTTGGCGGAAAGGGACATGGGGCGTTCTCTCCCTGGGTGGCGCGCGGTCGGGACCGGGCCCCGCCGCGCTCGCCGCGTCGTTGGACGGGGACCTAGCGCGGTTCCCGATGCCGTTGAGGCCTGCCGGATGAAAAGACGGGGGGTCTGTTCGGGCGACGCGCCGCCCCTTTCTCCCGTGCGGGAGCGGGGCGGGGTGAGGGATCGGGTCCCTCCGCCTCGGGCCGCCTCGGGCCGCCTCGGGCCGCCTCGGGCCGCCTCAGGCTGCCTCGGCCCGGCTCTGCGCCTCCACGTCGAGGAGCCAGTGCCGGAAGGCCCGGATCTTCTCCAGGGCCCCGTCGCGCTCGCGGTAGCAGATGAAGTGGAGGTCGCGGGTCAGGCTCGCGACCCGATCGCCGCCGAGGCGCACCAGCTGCCCGGCGGCGAGCTCGTCCCGGGCGAACCGCAGGGTCTCCAGCGCCACGCCGAGCCCCTGAACGGCCGCCGAGATCACCAGCGAGCCCCGGTCGAAAGCCGCTCCGGCTGCCCCGGTCGGCAAGGGTAGGCCGTTATGGGCGAACCAGTCCGGCCAGCGGACGGGGCTGAAGGACGAGTCGAGCCGGGTGAAGGGCCCGATCGATCCGGCCGCGTCCGGCCGCGCGGCCCGGGCGACCTCCGGCGCGCAGAGGGCGGCGATCTCCTCCGGGCCGAGGGATTCGACGGTCAGGCCGGGCCCGCGCGGCGGCCGGCCGTAGGCGATCAGGATGTCGATCTCCTCGTGCCGCCCGAGATCCACCGGGTCGGCGCTGGTGGAGAGGCGGATGGCGATGCCGGGATGCGCCTCCACGAAGGCGGGGAGCCGCGGCCCGAGCCACTTCGCCGCGAAGCTCGGCGTGCAGTGCACGGCCAGCGACGTGGGCGACGGCGGGCTGAGGTCGGCGCAGACCGCCTCGATTGCGTCGAAGGCGCTCGAGAGCCCGGCCAGAAGGCGCTGGCCGTCGGCGGTGAGGAGCGCCTGGCGGTTCGCCCTTCGGAACAGGGCGCGCCCGAACCAGCGCTCCAGCGCCCGGATCTGGTGGCTCACCGCCGAGGGCGTGAGGTGCAGCTCCGCGCTGGCGCGGGCGAAGCTGCCCAGGCGCGCGGCCGCCTCGAAGGCCCGCAGGGCGGAGAAGCTCGGGATCCGGCGCATGCGCAATCCGTGAATTGAATTCATGGAAAGCGTGAAAAATCGTCGTTTGTCAACGCGCGGATCCGGCAGGATAGTGCCGACCACGACGCGATCGGCGGCCCGGTCCGTACCCCGACGAAAGGAGACGCCATGCTCGACGATCACGCCCACGAGGCGGCCGTCGCCCTCGACCTGCCGAACGACGATGCCGGCCGCAGGCGGACCTCGATCTACCAGCCCGAGCAGGCCGGCCTGATCTTCCCGGAGATCCCGGACTTCGCCGACCACGCCGAGGAGCGGGACTACCGCAAGAAGCACCTCGTGGCCGCCTGCCGCGCCTTCGCGATGCACGGCTTCGACTACGGCTTCGCCGGCCACCTGACGATCCGCGACCCGGAGCGTCCGGAGCTGTACTGGACCAACCCGATGTGCGTGCACTTCTCGCAGGTGCGGATGTCGAACCTGATCCTGGCCGACCACAAGGGCCGCGTGGTCGAGGGGCGCCACGCCATCAACCGCGCGGGCTTCGTCCTCCACGCCGCCGTGCACGAGGAGTACCCGGAGGTCATGGCGATGTGCCACGCGCACACCACCTACGGCACCGCGTGGTGCGCCACCGGCCGACCGCTGGAGATGATCAGCCAGGACGCGGCGGCCTTCTACAACAGCCACGCCGTGATCGGCGCCTCGGCGGGCGCCGTGGCGGTGGAGAAGGAGAGCGGCCTGTCGGTCGCCCAGCAGATCGGCCGCAACCGCGGCGTGCTGCACCAGAACCACGGCCTGCTGACCTGCTCGCAGCACAGCATCGACGACGCGGCCTTCTGGTTCATCGCCCTGGAGCGGGCCTGCCAGCAGCAGCTCCTGGTCGAGGCCTCCGGCATCAAGCCGCAGCTCCTCTCGGAGAAGACCGCCCGCTACAGCCGCGAGCACGTCGGCAGCGACTACATCGGCTGGCTCCACTTCCAGACGCTCTACAGCCACATCGCCGAGACACAGCCCGACATGTTCGCCTGAGGCCGGCACCCGCCCCGCGCGGGGGCCGCGAGACATTGAGGGCCGGCCGCGAGGCCGGCCCTCTCGCTATGGGCGGTCCGCCGGGCTGCGCCGCCCCTCGTACCGGGCCCGCGGCCGGATCAGCGTCCCCTGGCGGCCCTGCTCCATGGCGTGCGCCGCCCAGCCCAGGCTCCGGCCGAGCAGGAAGATCGTGAACGGGGCGCTCCGCGGCAGGCCCGCCGTCCGGACGAGCGCCGTCAGCGCGAAGTCGATGTTCGGCCGCGCGCCCGTGGCCTCCGCGGCGCAGTCCCGGACGGCGTCCAGCAGGGGGTCGGCGGGCAGGACCGCGCCCAGGGCTGCCGCGCGGACGTCGCCGTCCGGGTAGAGCGGGTGGCCGAAGCCCGGCAGCGCGCCGCTCCGATCCAGGCAGGCGCGCACGGCCGCCCTCGGGCCCGTCGCGGCGGCCTCGTCGACGAGCCGCAGCACCGCCGCCGCGGCGCCGCCGTGGCGCGGTCCCGACAGGGCGCTCAACCCGGCCATGAGGCAGGCCGCGATCGGCGCGCCGGTGGAGGCGGCGACGCGGGTCGCGAAGGTCGAGGCGTTCAGCTCGTGATCGGCCAGCAGCACCAGCGCCTGACGGACCCGGCCGGCGGTCGCGGCGTCGAGGGACCAGAGCCGCGCGAGGCCCTGATGCAGGGGCGCCCGGCCTTCGGGGATGCCGCAGGACGCGGCGAGATGCGCGACGGCGCGGCGCGCGTCGCGGCACAGGCGGTGGTGCCCGCGGCCCAGCGCCGCTTCGGCCTCCTGCAGAAGCCCGGCCAGCGCCAGGAACGGCGTCGCGGCCGCGTCGGCCGGAACCTCGAACAGCGTCGCCTCCGGGCTGTCCCACAGGAGGTCGGCGGTCGCCTCCAGGCTCGCGTCGCGGGCGAACGCCACGGCGTCGCGGCCGCGGTAGATCAGGCTGCCCCGGTGGACGGTGCTGATCGCGGTGACGACCGACGGCTCGCCCCAGGCCATGGCCCCCGCGGCGATCGCCGCGCTGGCGCGGCTCCGGCCGCGCCGGTCGGCGAGCGTCGCGACGTCGGCGGCCCGGTACTGGCTGTGGCGCCGGCCCGGCGCCCGCCGCGCCTCGATCAGCCCGCGGCTGACGTAGGCGTAGAGCGTCTGGGCCCGGATCCCGAGGGCGTCGAGGGCTTCGGCGCGGTCCAGCCATTCCGTCATGTTGATCAGATGTATCAAGATTGATCGATCCGTCGATGGCCGGCAGCCTGCGCGAACCGATCGAGGGCCGCGACCATGCGCGAACGACACGCCGACCACGAAGCCCTGGCGCCGATTCTCGCGGAGGCGCTGGCCGCCCTGGCGCTGCCGCCCGAGGCCCGGGACCGGCTGGCGGTGACCGGCACCGGGAGCCTGCCCTCCTGCTTCCCGGTCACCGCGCTGGCGACGGCGTCGATCGCCGCCACCGGCCTCGCCGTCTCCGAACTCCTCGGCCTCTCCGGCCCCGCGCCCGCCGTCGCGGTCGACCGGCACCTGGCCTCGGCGTGGTTCGGCACCTCGGTGCGGCCGCAGGGCTGGACGCTGCCGGCCGCCTGGGACCCGATCGCCGGGGACTACCGGGCGGCGGATGGCTGGATCCGGCTGCACACCAACGCGCCCCGTCACCGCGCCGCCGCCCTCGCAATCCTCGACTGCACGGGCGAGCGGGAGGCGGTGGCGGCCGCCGTGGCCCGCACGGCGGCCGAGGACCTGGAAGGGGCGATCCTGCGCGCCGGCGGCTGCGCGGCGGCGATGCGCGGCCCCGACGACTGGCCGAGGCTGGACCAGGGCCGGGCGGTCCGGGCCGAACCCCTCGTGGCGGTCGCGGAATGGCCCGTCCAGCACCGGTCATCGTGGCGCCCGGACCCGGCCCGTCCCCTCGCGGGGATCAGGGTCCTCGACCTGACCCGCATCCTGGCCGGGCCGGTGGCCACGCGCGTCCTGGCCGGCCTCGGGGCCGACGTCCTGCGGATCGACCCGCCCGGCTGGGACGAACCGTCCCTGGCGCCCGACGTCACCCTGGGCAAGGTCTGCACGCGCCTCGACCTCCGGCAGGTCGACGACCGCCGGCACTTCGAGACCCTGCTCGCCGAGGCCGACATCCTCGTGCACGGGTACCGCCCGGACGCCCTGGAGCGGCTCGGCTACGGCGCGGCGCGACGCCGGGCACTCAACCCGGACCTGATCGACGTCGCGCTCTGCGCCTACGGCTGGACCGGACCCTGGGCCGGACGGCGCGGCTTCGACAGCCTCGTCCAGATGGCGACGGGCATCGCGGCGGCCGGGCAGCGGTGGAAACAGGCCGACCGGCCGGTGCCGCTGCCCGTCCAGGCGCTCGACCACGCCACCGGCTACCTGATGGCGGCGGCGGCCGTGCGAGGCCTGATCGCCCGGCAGCGCGACGGGCACGCCGTCACCGCGCGACTCTCCCTGGCCCGGACCGCGCGCCTGCTCACGGACCATCCCGGCAGCGCGCCGGGGCCCGCCTTCGGCGGATATCGGGACGCGGATTACGCCCCGGAGATCGAGGACACGGCGTGGGGACCTGCCCTCCGGCTGCACGCGCCCGTGCGGATCGAGGGCGCGCCGCTGCGGTGGGATCGCCCGGCCTGCGATCTCGGCACGACGGAGGCCGCACAAGTCAGACATTTCGGCAGCGCGCGCTTGTCCGGCTCGAAAGCCGCTCCGGGGAGCAGAAGCGCTATAAATTGACCAATCGCGGGAATGTTTTTGCAGCCTCCGCGCGGCGGAACGCTTGACACCGATCTATGTTATCTGGCAATTCGCTTTCATGATCTGTAATGCGTTTTGTCGGCGTTTTTAATACTAGGTTTAAGTGAAGATTTAATAGTCAGCTTTCTTAAAATCTGCACATATCGACCGAAGACCGAAAATAATACCACCGTTTACGTCAAAGCGCACCCGGTTCGCCGAACCCGTCTCGCACTGTGCCAGACGGTCCGACACCGAGAAGGATGACGATGAACGAGTCTGCCCCGGGCCACCCCATCCTGCGCGACGTTCCGATCGGCATCGCCGCCACCGGGATGCGGCACGAGACGGACTCGATGGGCGGGATCGACGTGCCGGCGGACCGCTACTGGGGCGCGCAGACGCAGCGCTCGCTCCAGCACTTCTCGATCGGCGACGATCGCATGCCCAAGCGGGTCTACCACGCCTACGGCTACGTCAAGAAGGCCGCCGCCCTGGTCAACGCCGCCGCCGGCCGCCTGGAGGATTGGCGTGCGCAGGCCATCGTCCAGGCCGCCGACGAGACGATCGCGGGCAAGCTCGACGCGCACTATCCGCTCTACGTCTGGCAGACCGGCTCCGGCACCCAGTCCAACATGAACGTCAACGAGGTGCTGTCGAACCGCGCGATCCAGCTCCTCGGCGGTGTGCTCGGCTCCAAGAGCCCGGTCCACCCGAACGACCACGTCAACATGGGCCAGTCGTCGAACGACACCTTCCCGACCGCGATGCACGTCGCCACAGTGCTCGAACTCGACGAGGTCCTGCTCCCCAAGGCGCGGGCGTTGGCCGACGCGATCGACGCCAAGGCGCGGGCCTGGATGGACGTGGTCAAGACCGGCCGGACCCACCTGCAGGACGCGACGCCGCTCACCGTCGGCCAGGAATGGTCGGGCTACGTGGCGCAGATGCGCGACGCGCTGGCCCTCGTCGAGGCGTCGCGCGCCGGGCTGTACAAGCTGGCGGCCGGCGGCACCGCGGTCGGCACCGGCCTCAACGCTCCGGAGGGGTTCAGCGCGGAGATCGCCGCCAAGATCGCCGATCTCACCGGCAAGCCGTTCGTCACGGCGCCCAACAAGTTCGCCGCGCAGGGGTCGCTGGACGCCATGGTCTCCGCCATGGCGGCGGTGCGCGGGCTCGCGGTCGCGCTGATGAAGATCGCCAACGACATGCGCTGGCTCGCCTCGGGGCCCCGCTGCGGCCTCGGCGAGCTGCTGCTGCCCGCCAATGAGCCGGGCTCCTCGATCATGCCCGGCAAGGTCAACCCGACCCAGTGCGAGGCCCTGGTGATGGTCTGCATCCAGGTGATCGGCGAGGACAACGCGGTCGCCTTCGCGGGCTCGCAGGGCAACTTCGAGCTCAACGCGATGCGCCCGATCATCATCAACAACACGCTGCATTCGATCCGCGTGCTGGGCGACGCCTGCGAGAAGTTCCGGACCTACTCGGTCGCGGGCACCGAACTCAACCGGACGCGGATCGACGAGACCGTGAACCAGTCGCTGATGCTGGTCACGGCCCTGTCGCCGGTGATCGGCTACGACCTCGCCTCGAAGATCGCCCACCGCGCCAACGACGAGGGCACGACCCTGCGCGCGGCCGCCCTGGCCGAGGGCGTCCCGGCCGAGCGCTTCGACGCGGTGTGCGATCCCAGGACGATGATCGGCCACGGGCTGGCCGGCGCCTGAAGCGCGCCGGGACCGTCCGTCCGCCCCCCCTCAGCTGAGCGAGACACCATGAGCACGAAGGTCGCCGATCTGTTCGTCCGGGCGCTGGCGCAGGCCGGCGTGAAGCGCATCTACGGCGTGGTCGGTGACAGCCTCAACGGCCTGACCGAGGCCCTGCGCCAGGACGGCTCGATCGCCTGGATCCACACGCGCCACGAGGAGAGCGCCGCCTTCGCGGCCGGCGCCGAGGCGCACCTGACCGGCGAGCTCGCGGTCTGCGCCGGATCCTGCGGGCCGGGCAACCTGCACCTGATCAACGGCCTGTTCGACGCGCACCGCTCCCGCGTGCCCGTGCTGGCCATCGCGGCCCAGATCCCCTCGGCGGAGATCGGCCGGGGCTACTTCCAGGAGACGCACCCGCAGAACCTGTTCCAGGAATGCAGCCACTACTGCGAGCTGGTCTCCTCGCCGGCCCAGCTGCCCGGCGTGATCGAGACCGCGATGCGCGTCGCCATCGCCGAGCGCGGGGTCGCCGTCGTGGTGATCCCCGGCGATGTCGGCCTCATGGCCATGCCGGGGAACGCGCCCGAACTCTCCGCCGCCCTCGTGCCGCCCCCGCCCGTGGTGCGCCCGCGCGAGGCCGACCTCGACGCGCTCGCCGGGATGCTCAACGCGGCCGGGCGCGTGACCCTGTTCTGCGGCCGCGGCTGCGCCGGCGCCCACGCGGAGCTGCTGCAGCTCGCCGAGGCGCTGAAGGCGCCGGTCGTCCACGCGCTCGGCGGCAAGGAGCACGTCGAGTGGGACAATCCCTACGACGTCGGCATGACCGGCCTGATCGGCTTCTCGTCGGGCTACCGGGCGATGCTCGACTGCGACACCCTGCTGCTGCTCGGCACCGGCTTCCCCTACCGCCAGTTCTACCCGGACGACGCCAAGGTCGCGCAAGTCGACCTGCGGGCCGGGAGCCTCGGGCGCCACTGCCGGATCGATCTCGGCCTGATCGGCGACGTCGGGGAGACGATCGCGGCGCTGCTCCCGAAGCTGCAGGCCAAGACCGACCGGGCGCATCTCGACGACAGCCTCGCCCATTACCGCAAGGCCCGCGCCGGGCTCGACGCGCTGGCGGTCGGCAAGCCCGGCGGCAAGATCCACCCGCAATACGTCGCCCGGACGCTCAGCGAGGCGGCCTCCGAGGACGCGGTCTTCACCTTCGACGTCGGCACGCCGACGATCTGGGCGGCGCGCTACCTCGCCATGAACGGCAAGCGCCGGCTGATCGGCTCGCTGAACCACGGCTCGATGGCCAACGCCCTGCCGCAGGCGATCGGCGCGCAGGCGGCCTATCCCGGGCGGCAGATCATCTCGTTCTCCGGCGACGGCGGCTTCGCCATGCTGATGGGCGACCTGCTGACCCTCAACCAGCACAAGCTGCCGGTGAAGATCGTGGTGCTGAACAACGGCACGCTGGGCTTCGTCGAGATGGAGATGAAGGCGGCGGGCTTCCTCGAGACCGGCGTCGAGCTGGTGAACCCGGACTTCGCCGCCATGGCGAGCGGGGCCGGCATCTTCGCCCGGCGCGTGGAGGACCCGGCCGCGCTGCCGGACGCGATGGCCGCGATGCTCGCCCATGACGGCCCGGCGCTGCTCGACGTCGTCTCGGCCCGCCAGGAGCTGTCGATGCCGCCGAAGGTCGGCCTCGAGCAGGTGACGGGCTTCGGGATGTGGCTCGCCCGCGCGGTCATCGACGGGCGCGGCACCGAGATCATCGACCTCGCCAAGACCAACCTCTGGCGCTGAGGCGCCCTTCCGAAGCCGGAGCTCTGCCCGATGATCCGCTGCGTACGCATCTGGACCGGTGACGACGACAATTCCTACTTCGAGGAAGGCGTCATCGACCTGCCCCACGGCGAGCGCGGCGACATCCTCAGCGGCACGACCGACGTGGTCTCGATCTCCTTCCGCGAGACCCAGGCCGGCGGGACCTACGCGTGGCACGCGGCGCCGACCCGGCAGTTCGTCATCACCCTGCGCGGCACCCTCGACTTCCAGACGAGGGCCGGCGCGCACTTCACGATCCGCCCCGGCGACATCCTCATCGCCGAGGACACGGCCGGCTCCGGCCATTCCTGGCGCCTCGTCGACGACGAGCCCTGGTGCCGGGCCTACGTGATCCTCGCCCCCGGCGCCGAGGCCCGGCTCCCCTTCGTCCCGAACAAGACCGCCTGAGGAGGGGCCCGATGGCCGCCATGAGCTTCGACGACGCTCCCGACGTGGTGCTGATCGGCGCCGGGATCATGAGCGCGACCTTCGGCACGATGCTGAAGGAGCTGGAGCCGACGCTTAGGATCGCGATGTTCGAGACGCTGCACGACTGCGCGCAGGAGAGCTCGGAGGGCTGGAACAACGCCGGCACCGGCCACGCGGCCAATTGCGAGCTGAACTACACCCCCCAGCGCCCCGACGGCAGCGTCGACATCGCCAAGGCCCTGGAGGTGAACACCGAGTTCGACATCTCGCGCCAGCTCTGGGCGCATCTGGTGAGGAAGGGCGCGATCCCGGACCCCCGCGCCTTCATCCATCCCTGCCCGCACATGAGCTTCGTCTGGGGGGCCGAGAACGTCGCCTTCCTCAAGGCGCGCTACGCCGCGATGTCGGCCCACCACTGCTACCACGGCATGGAGTACAGCGAGGACCCGCAGGTCATCGCCGGCTGGGCGCCGCTGATCATCGAGGGCCGCGATCCCGGCGAGCCGATCGCCGCCACCCGGATCGTCACCGGGACGGACGTCGATTACGGCGCCCTGACGCACCTGCTGGTGAAGCAGCTCGCGGCGCAGCCCGGCTTCGCCGTCCACTACAACCGCAAGGTCGTCGCCCTCGACCGGGTCGACGACGGCCGCTGGGCCGTGACCGTCGAGGACACCTACGACGGCACGCGCCAGACCGTGACGGCCAAGTTCGTGTTCATCGGCGCGGGCGGCGGCTCGCTGCCGCTGCTGCAGGCCTCGAAGATCCCGGAGGGGCGCGGCTACGGCGGCTTCCCGGTCTCGGGGATCTGGCTGCGCTGCGACGTCGACGCGGTCAGCGCGCGCCACCACGCCAAGGTCTACGGCAAGGCCGCCTCCGGCTCGCCGCCGATGTCGGTGCCCCACCTCGACACCCGCATCATCGGCGGCAAGCGCTCGCTGCTGTTCGGGCCCTACGCGGGCTTCTCGTCGCGCTTCCTGAAGCACGGGTCGCTCACCGACCTGTTCACCGCGCTGACGCCGCACAACATCGTGCCGCTGCTGGACGTCGCCAAGGACAACGTCGCGCTCACCGAGTACCTCGTGGGCCAGGTGCTCCAGAGCTCCGACCACCAGTTCGCGACCCTCAAGGACTTCTTCCCCAAGGCGCTGAAGCAGGACTGGACCTCGGCGGTGGCCGGCCAGCGGGTGCAGACGATCAAGCCGACCGGCAAGGCGAACCCGCTGGAGGAAGGCTACCTCGAATTCGGCACGGAGCTGGTGGCCGCGGCCGACAACTCGATCTGCGCCCTGCTCGGCGCCTCGCCCGGCGCCTCGACGGCGGCCTTCATCGCGGTCGAGGTCCTGGAGAAGTGCTTCGCCGACCGGCTCACGCCGGATGCCTGGCTGCCCCGCCTCAAGGCGGTGATCCCGACCTACGGCATCGACCTCAAGCGGGACGCCGAGGCCTGCCGCCGCACCCGGGCCGAGACGGCGCCGGTCCTGAGGATCGAGAACGTCTGACAGGTTCGCGAGGCGCGGTTCCCCGCGCCCCGCCGGCGGACATCTGAGGGTGCGGCGCGCCCGGCCCGCGGCGGCGGACCGGCGAGCTTCGGCCGGAGAGAGGAACGATGGACATCTCCGCCCTGATGCTCTCGCGCATCCAGTTCGCCTTCACGGTCTCGTTCCACATCATCTTCCCGGCCTTCACGGTCGGGCTGGCGGCCTGGCTCGCCTTCCTCCAGGCCCGGGCGATGATCTCGCGCGGGCCGGTCTACGACCGCCTGTTCGACTTCTGGCTCAAGATCTTCGCCGTCGCCTTCGGGCTCGGCGTCGTCTCCGGCATCGTCATGGCGTTCCAGTTCGGCACCAACTGGAGCGAGCTCGCCCGCCGCACCGGCCCGATCCAGGGGCCGCTCCTCGGCTACGAGAGCTTCACGGCCTTCGCGCTCGAGGCCTCGTTCTTCGGGGTGCTGATGTTCGGCCGCAGGCGGGTGCCGCGCTGGTTCTACCTGTTCGCCTGCCTGATGGTCTGCCTCGGCACCAGCCTGTCGTCGTTCTGGATCCTCGTGAACAATTCGTGGATGCAGTACCCGACCGGCTTCGCCCAGCGCCCGGACGGCGTGTTCGTGCCGACGGACTGGTGGGCGATCATCTTCAACGGGGTCGTCTGGGTCCGCTTCCCCCACATGGTCCTGGCCGCCTACGTCACCACCAGCTTCTGCGTGGCCGCGACGGGGGCGTGGTACATGCTGCGCGGCAGCGACCGGATCGAGGCCCGCGCCATGATCCGGATGGGGCTCGGCCTCGCCGCGATCCTGGTGCCGCTGCAGCTGTTCTTCGGCCACCTCACCGGCGACTACGTCGTCAAGCACCAGCCCTCGAAGATCGCCGCGATCGAGGGCCACTGGGAGAGCCAGGCACCGGCCGGCGAGATCCTGTTCGCCTGGCCCGACGAGGCGCAGGAGAAGAACCACTTCGTCGTCGCCCTGCCCGCCCCGATCGGCAGCCTGATCGACGACGGCACCCTCACCGGCAGGGTGATCGGCATCAAGGACATTCCCAAGGCCGACCGGCCGCCGGTGCTGATCCCGTTCTTCGCCTTCCGGATCATGGTCGGCTGCGGGCTGCTGATGCTGGCGCTGGCCTGGGGCGGGATGGCCTTCTACGCCACCGGGCGGCTGGAGCGGGCGCGCTGGCTGCAATGGGCGATCTTCCTGTCGTTCCCGCTCGGCTTCGTGGCGACGCTGACCGGCTGGTTCACCGCCGAGGTCGGGCGCCAGCCCTGGACGGTCTACGGCCAGCTGCGCACCGCCGACGCGGCGACGCCGTTCCTGGCCGCGCCGCAGGTTGCGACCTCCCTCGCCGTGTTCGGCGCGGTCTACGCGCTGATCTTCGCGGCCGGCACCGTCTACATCTACCGCATGCTCAAGGCCGGCATCCTGCCGACCCCGGCCCGTGCGGGGAGCGCCGCCAACCCCAAGCGGCCGCTCGCCGTGCCGGGCGACAGTCCCGGCACCCCCAGCAGCAATCCCGCGGAGTGAGCGGCCGTGATCGAATTCTGGGCCGCCGCCCTCGCCCTCACCCTGATGCTCTACGTGCTGCTCGACGGGTTCGACCTCGGCGTCGGCATGCTGTTCGGGATCGCCCCGGACGAGACGGCGCGCCGGCACATGATGCAGGCGATCGCCCCCGTCTGGGACGGCAACGAGACCTGGCTGGTGCTCGCCGCTACGATCCTGTTCGGGGCCTTCCCGACGGTCTACGCGCTGCTGCTCTCGGCCTTCTACCTGCCGCTCCTCCTCATGCTCGCGGCCCTGATCCTGCGCGGCGTCGCCTTCGAGTTCCGCTACAAGTCCCGGCGGCTGCGGCGGGTCTGGGACGCGGGCTTCGTCGGCGGCTCCTACTGCGCGGCCTTCGTGCAGGGCGTGACGGTCGGGGCGCTCGTGCAGGAGCTGCCGGTGCAGGGCGGGCTCTACGCCGGTGGGGCGTTCACGTGGCTCACGCCGTTCTCGCTGCTCTGCGGGGTCGGCCTGTGCCTCGGCTACGCGCTGCTCGGCGCCGCGTGGCTGTGCGGCAAGACCGAGTCCGACGTGCGCGACCTCGGCTTCCGGCTGCTGCCGCGGCTCCTGCTGGGCGTCCTGGTCTTCCTCGGCGCAGCCTTCGCGTACGCGCTGGCGATGAACCTGCGGGTGCTGCACCGCTGGGTCGAGCGGCCCGAGATGCTGGTCCTGCCGCTCGTGGGGGCCGCGGCCTGCGCCGGGCTCCTCTACGCGGCGCGGCGCCGGATCGATGCCCTGCCCTTCCCGCTGGTGGCGCTGATCTTCGCCGCCGCCTTCGCGACGCTCGCCGCCTCGTTCCTGCCCTACATGGTGCCGTTCAGCGTGACGGTGACCGAGGCGGCGGCGCCGGAGGCGAGCCTGTCCTTCATGTTCTGGGGCGCGGGGATCGTGGTCCTGCCGATCACCCTGATCTACACCCTGGTGGTCTACCGGGTGTTCAAGGGGAAGGTCGACATCGCCGAGCACTATGACTGAGCCTGCAGCCGGGTTCCCGGACCCGCCCCGGCCGGCGAGGCCGCGCGATGGCCGGTGAGGTCGCGCTCTCCGAGGACGCGCCGGGCCTCCTGCAGCGCCTCGCGGCGTGGTGGCCGCGCGAGGCGGCCGAGGCCGTGCGCATCGCGCTCACCGCCATCGCGGCGATCTGGCTCGCCATGTGGCTCGAGCTGGCGCTGCCGCACTGGGCCGGCTGGACGGTCATCTCGGTGACGCTCGCCACCCGGGCGGCCTCCCTGCGCAAGAGCCTGTGGCGCGCCGGCAGCACGCTGGTGGGCGTCACCGTCGCGATGGTGCTGGTGGCCAATTTCGCCCAGGCGACCCTGGCCTTCGACCTCGCGCTGGCCCTGTGGATGGGCCTGCTCACCGCGGCCTCCAGCGTCGAGAGCGGCCAGCGCGCCTACGGCTTCGCCTCGATGGGCTTCACCGTGCCGATCATCGCGCTGGCCGACGTGCAGAACCCGGAGGCCGTGTTCCAGATCGGTGTCGACCGCTGCTCGACGATCCTGCTCGGGATCGGCTGCGCCTACGCGTCGAACGTGTTCGTGGCGCCGGGCGTCCCCGCCGTCAGCCGCGCCCTGGCGGGGCGGCTCGAGGCGGCCGCTGAGGCCTGCGACGCCTGGATGGCCGCCCTGCGGCGGGGCGAGCGGCCCGGCCCGATGCCGATCGCCGCGGTCATGACCCTGGGCGAGGAGGTCACCGACACGTTCACCGAGCAGCCCTCCCTGCGCTCCGGCGGCCGCGGCATCCGCAACGCCGCCCCCCGGCTGCGGCGGGTGCTCGCCGCGGGCCTGCTGCGGGCGCTGCTGCCGGACCGGCCGGGATCGCGCTCGACCGACCTGATCGGTGCCGGCGGGGCGATCGCCGTCCGGCAGGTCGGGCGCGTCCGGGTCTCGGCGCGGCTCCTGCGGGCCGGCGGGCGCGTGGGCCGGCGGCGCGTGCCGTTCCGCCCGCACCTGCTCCTGTGGAACGACCTGGACTGGGACGGCTGGCACGCCTTCGACAACGCCCTGCGCACCGCCGCCGCCGTCCTGCTCGTCAACGGCTTCTGGTACGTCACCGGCTGGTCGCACGGGGCCGGCGCCGCGACCTGGGCGAGCCTCGTCTGCGTCCTGCTCGCCGCCCATGCCGACCCGCGGGCGGAATCCCGCGCCTTCCTGGTCGGCGCGCTGCTCGCCGGCGTGGTCGGACTCACCGTCCGCTACACCCTGCTGACGACCACCGGGAGCTTCGCGCTGCTGGCCGCGGTGCTGCTGCCGGTGGCGATGCTGGCGGTGGTCGGCCGCGCCGACAAGCGCGCGATCTACGGGATCGGCTTCGGGTTCTTCGTCTTCGGCGTGCTCGATCCCAAGAACCCGATGACCTACGACCTCGCCGACTCGCTCAACACCGTGCTGGCCGAGCTGCTCGGCATGGCGGTGGCGGCGATCGCGTTCGCCGCCCTGCCGCCGCCGGTGAGCGCCGCGACCCTGCGCCTGCGGGCCCGACGCCGGCTGGTCCGGTCGGTGCGGGGCGCGGCCCTCGACCCGGCGCTCCTGCTGCCGCCGCTCGACCGCTACCTCGCCCGGGGCTTCGGCCGGCTCGCCCTCATCGGCGCGGACGACGCGGCGGCCCGGAGCGGCGAGCGCCTGCTCGTCATCGGGCTCCTGCTGCTCGCCCTGCGGGAGACGGACGATCGGGAGGGCCGCCGCGTCGGCCGGGCGGTCTGGGCGCGGCTCGCCGCGTCCCGTCCGGCGGGGCCGGAGACGGCGCCGGATCCCTTGCGCGCGCTCGCCGACCGGGCGACCCTGCCCCTCCAGGCGGAGCGCATCGGGGCGCTGGCCGCCCTCGTGTCGGATCTCGACCGCGCGGGCTGGCCGAACCTCGATCCGGGAGGGCGGGCGTGATCGGCGTGGTCGGATTGCGGGCGGTCGATGTGCTCGGGCTCTTCGTCGAGCCCGCGGTGATCTGCCTGCTCGCCGCCCTGGTGATCACCTGGGCCCTGCGCTGGATCCTGGACTGGATCGGCATCAACCACCTTGTCTGGAACCGCGCCCTGTTCGACTTCAGCCTCCTGACCGCCGTGACGGCGCTGCTGATCCTGTCCCTGCGCGTCCAGGGCCCGTGAGATGGCCCTGAAACCGCGACCGTCGCTGCGCGACTGGCAGCCGCCGCCCGCCTACAACGTCGCCGCCACCCTGCTGGCGCTGGCGGCGGCCGTGGGCCTCGCCTACCTCGCCTTCCTCTACTACGCCTACACGCCCTGGACCCGGGACGGGCGCGTGCGCGTCTACACCGTGCAGGTGGCGCCCGAGGTCTCCGGCACGGTGGTGGCGGTCCGCGTCCGCGACAACCAGTTCGTCCGCAAGGGCGACGTGCTGTTCACGATCGATCCCGGCACGTTCAGGAACGCCGTGACCCAGGCCGAGGGCGCCCTCGCCAGCGCCCGGGCGCGGGCCGGGTACCTCGCGGGGATCGCGCAGCGCACCGCCGACCTCGACGACCTCGCCACCACGCCGCAGCAGAAGCAGACGACCAGCGGCCAGGCGCAGGCCGCCCAGGCCGACGTGGTCCAGGCGGAGGGCGCGCTGGCGCAGGCGCGGCTCAACCTGGAGCGCACGACCCTGCGGGCGACCGTGAACGGCTGGGTCACCAACCTGCTGCTGCAGGAGGGCGGGTTCGCTGCCACGGGACAGCCGGCGCTGACGCTGGTCAACGGCGACAGCTTCTGGATCGAGGGCTATTTCGAGGAGACGCAGCTCCCGCGCATCGGCGCGGGCGACGCCGCGCGCGTGTCGCTGATGGCGTGGCCGGACCGTCCGATCCGGGGGCGCGTCACCGGCCTCGGCCGCGGGATCAGCGTCGCCGACGCCGCCCCGGGCGTCCAGGGGCTGCCGACGGTCAACCCGATCTTCACCTGGGTCCGGCTGGCGCAGCGGGTGCCGATCCGGATCGACCTCGACGACGTGCCCTGCCCGATCGTGCTGGCGGCCGGGATGACGGCGAACGTCGCGATCCTGGCGGAGAAGGCCGGGTCGCCGGACGCCCTGCCGCCCGACCGGCGCACGGGCGCGGCCGCCGGCCAGCGCTGCGACGGGGCGCCGGTCGTCGAGTCGCGGCGCTGACGGCCCGCGCCGGCCGGGAAAATCGGGCGGCGCGGCGCGTTGATCCGGCAGGCGCGCCGCCGCGCGGCGGCCGCGATCGCGACGAGGACCCGATGGACTACAGGCAGTTCGGACGCTCCGGCCTCACCGTGCCGGTGCTCAGCTTCGGCACCGGCACCTTCGGCGGCACGAACGAATTCTTCCAGCGCTGGGGGCAGACGGACGTCGCCGAGGCGACCCGCATGGTCGATCTCTGCCTCGACTCCGGCGTCAACTTCTTCGACACGGCCGACATCTACTCGGGCGGCGCCTCTGAGGAGATCCTGGGCCAGGCCCTGAAGGGCAAGCGCGACCGTGCGCTGATCTCCACCAAGGCGACCTTCCGGTTCAACGACGAGCTGAACCAGGTCGGCTCCTCGCGCTACCACCTGGTCCGCGCCTGCGAGGCCAGTCTGAAGCGGCTCGGCACCGACCATATCGACGTCTACTTCATGCACGGCTTCGACGCCCTCACCCCCGTGGACGAGACGCTGCGGGCGCTCGACGACCTCACCCGTGCGGGCAAGATCGGCTATATCGGCGCCTCCAACTTCTCGGGCTGGCAGCTGATGAAGGCGCTCGCGACCTCCGAGCGCCACGGGCTCGCCCGCTACGTCGCCTACCAGGGCTACTACGCGCTGATCGGCCGCCACTACGAGTGGGAGCTGATGCCGCTCGGCCTCGACCAGGGCGTCGGCCTGATGGTCTGGAGCCCGCTGGGCTGGGGCCGCCTCACCGGCAAGATCCGCCGCGGACAGGCCAACCAGAGCGGCCGCATCGCCGCCGGCGGCGCCGAGGGCGGGCCGCCGGTCTCCGACGACTACCTGTTCGGCGTGGTCGACGCCCTCGACGCCGTGGCGGCCGAGACCGGCAAGACGGTGGCGCAGGTCGCGCTCAACTGGCTGCTGACCCGGCCGACCGTGTGCAACATCGTGGTCGGCGCCCGCAACGAGGAGCAGCTGAAGCAGAACCTCGGCGCCCTCGGCTGGACCCTGACGGCCGAGCAAGTCGCCCGGCTCGACGCGGCGAGCCAGGAGACCCCGATCTACCCGTACTGGCACCAGCGCGGCTTCGACGAGCGCAACTCCAAGCCGACACCCTGGTAGGCCGTCGCCCCGGCCGGGACGATCGGGCGATTTTTCGGAAACGATGCGTTTCGATCGTTTCTGTTCCAACCCGGACGCTCCCGGTCCAGGATGCCTGCGGATGGGGGGCCGATCCCCGCGCGGAGGAGCAAGGCGATGAGCTGGCACAGTGCCGATGACCCGATCCCGGGCGACCATTTCAGCTGCGACGCGATCCAGACCCTGATCGTGCCCCGCTCGCGCGATCTCGGCTCCTTCGCGGTGCGCCGGGCGCTGCCCTCCACCGAGTGCCGGATGGTCGGCCCCTTCATCTTCTTCGACCAGATGGGCCCCTCGGAATTCCTCCTCGGGCAGGGCATGGACGTGCGGCCGCACCCGCATATCGGCCTCTCCACCGTCACCTACCTGTTCGACGGCGAGATCATGCACCGCGACAGCCTCGGCACGGAGCTGCCGATCCGGCCGGGCGAGCTGAACTGGATGACCGCCGGCCGCGGCATCACGCACTCGGAACGCACCGCCCCGACGCTGCGTCAGACCGGCTCCCGCCTGTTCGGCATCCAGAGCTGGGTCGCGCTGACGGACCGGGACGAGGAGAACGCCCCCGCCTTCGAGCACTACGACGCCGCCGCGCTGCCGGTCCTCACCGGCGAGGGCAAGACCGTCCGGCTGATCGCCGGCGAGGCCTTCGGCGCGCGCTCGCCGGTCCGGACCTCGAGCCCGATGGTCTACGCCGACGTGGCCCTCGAGGCCGGCGCCGTCCTGCCCCTCGATCCGACCTACGACGAGCGGGCGATCTACACGGTCGCGGGCGCCATCGAGATCGCCGGCGACGGCTTCGGCCCCGGCCAGCTGCTGGTGTTCCGCCCCGGCGACCGCATCAGCGTGCGCGCCACGGAATCGGCCCGGTTCATGGTGCTGGGCGGCGAGCCAATGGACGGCCCGCGCCACCTGTGGTGGAACTTCGTCTCGTCCCGGCCCGAGCGGATCGCGCAGGCCAAGGAGGATTGGCGCCAGGGCCGGTTCGACACCGTGCCGAACGACGCCGAGTTCATCCCGCTGCCGGAGGACCCGCAGCCCGTCCGCTACCCGTGAGACGGCCCGCAATCCGGCGGTCCCGCGCTACGTCGCGCGGGTATCGCCGCGGCAGCGCAACCCTAGCGCGAACATTAAGGAGTTGTTAACCATTTTCCGTCGGTGTGAGGCGGACGCCGATGCCTCACCGAAGGCTTGCGCTGCACCCTGTCGGCAGGACGCGTGATGGAACAGACGAAGCACCCCAAGGCCGAGGCGCTGGACCAGATCGATGCCGTCGCGCGCGACGCCCGCGAGCCGACGACCCGGATCCGCACCGGCAACCTCGTCCTGCTCGCCGCGGACGAGCGCGTCTCGGCGCAGGGGCGCAACCAGAACCCGTCGCCGGTCGAGCGGTGGCCCGACCTGCTGGAGCGGGTGCAGGGCGCGGCGCGCTACATCCGGGACGTCGAGGACCGGGCACAGGAGCAGGAGACGCACGTCCAGGACCTGCTGCGGCAGGTGCGCGCCGACATGGACGCGGCCCGCGCCCAGGTGCTGGCGGCCGAGCGGGAGACCCACGAGGTCCACGCGCAGGCGATCAAGCTGATCCAGGCCGCCGAGGACCGGGCCGCGGCCGCCGAGGAGCGGGCCGCGGCGGCGGAGCAGATGCTCCAGCGCATCGCCGAGACGATCGACGCGGAATTCGTGATGCAGCCGGGCGGACAGGTGACCGGCCCGGCGGGCAGCGCTCGGGCTTCCGCGACGCGGGCGGCTTCGTGACCGGCGCGGACCCGGCGGAACCGCCACGGCGATGAACGCGACGTTCTGGGCCCAGCTCGACGCCCGCATCGCGCGCGAGCGCGGAGAACCGACGGAGCCGGTTCCGGGGATCGCCGACGGCACCCGCACGGCCGACGCGCCGAGCCCGGCGGCGCGTTCCGAAGCGTCCCCCGAACCCGATTCGGAGACGCTGTCGCGGCCGGTGGCGGACTGGAGCCAGATCCTCGACACCCTGTCGGCCGCGACCGTCGCGAAGCAGGCGCAGGATCAGCGCCTGCACCAGCAATCGACCGCCTGCGAGACCCTGGCCGCGGATCTGGAGGCCGCCCAGCAGGAGATCCGGACCCTGCGGGCGCTCCTGGAGGAGGCGCGGGCGCAGGCGGCGCGGCAGATCCTCGAACGCGAGGCGGAAGCCGACCGGCGCGTCCGGGAGGCCGAGGCGCGGGCCGAGGCCGCGACCCTGCGGGCGGCGGCGGCCGAGGACTGGCTCAAACGGATCGAGCAGGCGAGCCGGGATCTGCTGCCCGACGGGCGGCACGCGGCCGCCTGAGGCCGGGAGCGCCAGCCACGAATCGGCCGCGGCCTGCCGAGGCGGGTCGGCTCAGGCGGCGCGCTCGCCCGGCACGCCGAGGCCGATGGAGCGCGCCAGCGCGGACCGGCGCTCGGCATATTCCTGCGCGACCATCGGATAGTCGGCCGGCAGACCGTAGCGCTCGCGGTAGCTCTGCGGGTGCAGGCCGTGGGCCGTGAGATGGCGCTTGAGCGTCTTGTACCGGCGCCCGTCGATGAAGCTCACGATGCCGTCGGGCCGGATCGAGCTGCGGATCTGCGCGGCGGTAGGCCGGTCGCGCAGCGCGTCGGTGTCCCCCGAAGCCTCGATCGACGCCGCCCCGTTGGCGGCCAGCGCGGTGATCGCGTCGTGACACTGCGCGATCAGGGTCGGGAGGTCGGCGGTCGGAACCCGATTGTTCGATACATAGGCAGCGACGAGCCCTGCCGTCAGCACGATATTGGATTGGGGGCTGACGAGGGACGAATCGGACACGTTATGGGCTCCTGACAAGGTCGAGAACCTTCTTAGGTTGGTCGGCGCCGTTGCGCTTGCCTGAAAGCGTGCTACCGTTTTCCCGAGCGCGCGCGGCGAAGCATGAATACAAGAATTTACGATGAGGACTTTGTTCTCGACGGCGGATTTCAAGCCGAAAGACAGTTTCCGCCTCTGGCGTGAGACGATCTTCGAGCGGATCGTGCCGGTCGAACTTACGCCTGCCGTGGCGCACGCTTTCACCGGCACGCTGGAGGCCGCGGAGGTCGGGCCGCTGCTGATCACGCGCGTGACGCAGAGCGCCGTCACCACCGTCGCGACCCCGGACACGATCCGCCGGCACGGCAAGTACGAGACCCTGAACGTCGCCATCACGCTCAAGGGCCGCGTGTTCAGCGCGCAGGACGACCGCACCGCGATCCAGAATCCCGGCGACATCGTCGTGATGGACCGTCGGCCGGCGACGATGGCCTCCGACGTCGACACGCAGACGCTGTTCGTCGAGCTGCCGCGCGCGGCCCTGGAGCGCGCCCTCGGCTCGACGCGCCGGTTCACGTGCCTCACGATCGGCGCGGATCAAGTCGGCACGTCGATGGTAACGACCTTTTTCCAGGAACTGGTCCGCAACGCGGAGCGCCTGACGCCGGACATGTCGAACCGCATGGCGTCGGTCGGCGTCGATCTCATCGTCGCGAGCATCGCGGAACGCCTCGCGCACGAGACCCCCAAGAACATCCAGGGCG
Source organism: Methylobacterium sp. D54C (assembly GCF_053345595.1). Classification (NCBI taxonomy): domain Bacteria; kingdom Pseudomonadati; phylum Pseudomonadota; class Alphaproteobacteria; order Hyphomicrobiales; family Methylobacteriaceae; genus Methylobacterium; species Methylobacterium sp. D54C. Next base: position 78,832 of record NZ_JBKFAK010000002.1, on the reverse strand, counting down.
TCCTGATCTTCCAGCGCGCGCTGGCCCACATCGAGGCCCATCTCGGCGACCTGAACCTCGACCCCGCCCGGCTCGCGGCGGCCGTCGGCGTGTCGCTGCGCCACCTCCAGGCCCTGTTCCGCGAGCAGGACCGCAACATCGCCGACTGGATCTGGCGGCGGCGGCTGGAGACCGCCGCGCAGCGTCTCGCCGATCCCGGCTTCGCCCATCTGGCCGTCGGAGAGCTGGCCTACAGCTGCGGCTTCTGCACCCAGAGCCATTTCAGCCGCCGCTTCAAGGACAGCTACGGGATCTCGCCGAGCGAGTACCGGTGGCGCAACCGCGGCGCGGACCAGCTCGCCGGCTGACGTCCGGCTACTGCAGGACGGCGCCCGCGGTGTTCGCGCGGATCCATCCCGGAGCGAGGATGTCGCCGCCCTCGGTGATGATCCAGGGATTGGCATCCTCGGCATCGATCGCCGCGACCGCGGCGGCGAGGGCGGCCCGCAGCGTCGGGAAACTGTGCGACACGGCCACCCGGGCCGGCGCGTAGCCCGGCCAGAGGGTCAGTTCGGCGGGTCGGTCGAGATCGGTCGGCAGCATGGGTCGTGCGGGGCTGGAGGGGCACGCCGCCTGGGCCGCGGGCGTGCGGGGGAGCGGACGGAGAGCTGGCGCGCTCAGGCGGCCTTCGGCTTCGGCCGGGGCACGCGCACCTCGACCATCTGGCCGGTCATCGGGTTGAGGATCAGCATGTCAGCACGTCTCCGGTGGACCTGCCCGTAGAACGCCCGCCGATCGCGCCCGGATCGGAGCGGTCGGCGCAATTGTGCGGTTTGGGTAAACCGATCGTTCACCGTGAAGGCGCGCCGTTCATCCGCGCCGTCTCCGCCCCAGATTACAACCGGGCGTCGTGTGGTCGGAGGTCGGCACACCTACCGTTTTAGGCGTAGGATCCGACGCGCGTCGTCGCGATGGCCGAGCCGCGGGCATACAAAAGCCCGCCACGGCAGGACCGGGCGGGCGGAGTGGCGGCATAGGGTCGGGAGGTTCGCCGTGGCGGCGACCTGCCATCCCGCCCATGACGGCCGCATGACAGCGGTATGCCAGCGCGATGACAGCCGCATGCCAGCCCCACGAATATCGCGCGACCGTCGCGCGAAAGGTGGCCGATCCGGTCAGACCCGCTCCGGCTCCGCCAGCAGGATGGCGGCGCGGATGGCGGCCCGGCGCAGCCCGGCATCGGCCCAGGGCTGATCGATCAGCGTCCGGGCGAAGGGATGCGAGGCCACCGCGGCCGCGGGGTCGATGCGGAAGCCGTCCCCGAACGCCACCGAACCGGGCGTGGGATCGGCCAGATAGGCGTCGACGACGGCCGAGACGTCGTCATCGACGATATCCAGGGTCGTGAACAGGTCGAGAGTCATGGGGCGCTTCGCCATGGCGGCGCTATAGCCGCGCCACCGCGACAGGATCACGACTCCCGCGCCGTCTCCGCGCCGCGATCAGAACGCGGCCGGAACGATCATCGCGGCGGGAACCGGGCCGCGCACGTAGTCCGCGTGCCGCAAGCGCTCGGGCAAGTGGACCGCCGGGTGCTCCACGCTGCCGTAGGGGATCTGGTCGAGCAGGTGGCTGATACAGTTCAGGCGGGCCCGTCGCTTGTCGACCGCCTCGACCACCCACCAGGGCGCCTCGGGGATATGGGTCCGCGCCAGCATGTCCTCCTTGGCCCGGGTGTAGTCCTCCCAGCGGCGCCGCGACTCGACGTCTATGGGCGACAGCTTCCACTGCTTGAGCGGATCGTGGATCCGCATCCGGAAGCGGAATTCCTGCTCGGCATCGGTGATCGAGAACCAGTATTTTACCAGGACGATGCCGGAGCGCACCAGCATGCGCTCGAATTCGGGGACCGACCGGAAGAACTCCTCGACCTCCGCCTCGGTGCAGAAGCCCATGACCCGCTCGACGCCGGCGCGGTTGTACCAGGAGCGGTCGAACAGCACGATCTCGCCGCCGGCGGGCAGATGGGAGACGTAGCGCTGGAAATACCATTGCGTCCGCTCGCGCTCGCTCGGGGCAGGCAAGGCGGCGACGCGGCAGACGCGGGGATTGAGGCGCTGGGTGATCCGCTTGATCACGCCGCCCTTGCCGGCCGAGTCGCGGCCCTCGAACAGCACGACCACGCGCAGTTTCCGGTCCTGCACCCAGTCCTGGAGCCGGACCAGCTCGTGCTGCAGCCGGAGCAGCGCGCGGAAATAGACCTTGCGGTCGAGATGATCGGGCGGCGCGCCGCCGAGCTCGGCCGCGAGCCGGTCGAGGCGATCCTCCTCGAGCCCGAGTTCCAGCTCCTCGTCGTAGCTGTCGGCGAGGTCACGCCGGATCGCCTCCAGGGTGGCATCCGAGTTGGCGTTCAAGGTGGCATCCGGGGCAGAGCTGTCGTCGGGCCGCATCGCCGGTTCTCCTGCGCGTCGCGGGGCCGACCTAGAGCAGCGTTCCGTGACACGCCTGAGAAAGCGCCGCGCCCGCGGCGGCCGATCCCATGTCGCGCCCGTGATCGTTCCGTCATACGGTTCCGCCACCGATCGGGGCGACCGGAGATGCGTCATGGCTGGAGAAGCGAAGAGGGCCGGGCCGAAGCGCCGGCAGGACGACCCCGATCCGGCGCGCGCCGAGGGCGAGAAGGTCGGCGCGCGCATCGATGCCGCCTTCGAGAAGCTCGCCGGGAAGCTGCGCGCCCGCGCCGACAGGGCCCGCGCCAAGCTCGACGCGGCGACGAAGGCCGAGAAGCGGGCGGTGCTGCTGCGCCGCTACGAACTCTACGCGGACGCGGCGGCCTATCTCGAGGAGCGGCTCGTCGATCGCGGGGGGCGATCCGCGTGATCTCCATTGACCCGGCCGGGCGCGGCGCCGCCCGACGCAGCTGACGGCGAGGATCCCATGTTCGACGCGACCAAGATGCTCGCCGACGCCCTCGGCGAGCACCTGGCCCTGACCTACCAGCGGACCTTCGGCAGCCGGGAGCCGCGCTACGCCGAGATCATCGAGGCCGCGGCGCGCCTGACGATCGAGCGGATCGTCGGGAGCGACGCCCTCTACCACGACGGCGACCACACGGCCCTCGTCACCCTGGTCGCCCAGGACATCCTCCGCGGCCGCTTCCTGCAGCAGGGCATCACGCCCGAGGACTGGCTGCACATGATCCTGGCCGCCCTCTACCACGACATCGGCTACGTGCGCGGCGTCTGCGCCGGAGACCGGCTGCAGGCCTTCGTCATCGACGCGCAGGGCACGACCGTCAGCCTGCCCCGGGGCGCCTCGGACGCGGCGCTGGCGCCCTACCACGTGGAACGCTCGAAGCTGGCCGTGCAGGAGCGCTTCGGCACGCACGATCTCGTCGACGCGTCCCGGGTCATCCGGGCGATCGAGCTGACCCGCTTCCCGGTCCCCGAGGACGATTCCCATCGCGAGACCGGGACCGAGGCCGGCCTGCTGCGGGCGGCCGACCTGATCGGTCAGCTCGGCGACCCGCTCTACCCGCGCAAATTGAACGCCCTATTCCACGAATTCGCCGAGATCGGCGTCAACGCGGAACTCGGCTACGACAGCCCGGCCGACCTCGCGGAGCGCTACCCGTCGTTCTTCTGGGGCAAGATCGAGCCCGTGATCGGGGACGCGATCCGGTTCCTCGACCTCACGGTCGAGGGACGGGGCTGGGTCGCGAACCTCTACGCCCACGTCTTCGCCATCGAGCACGACCGCCGGCGCATGGGCCCGCATCCCGGGCCGGGCCCCCTCTGAGGCCGCGCGGGCGGCGCGGCGGCCTCAGGCGGCCGCGACGAGCCTGGTCAAGGCCCGGACCAGCTCTGCCGCCACGAACGGCTTCTCCAGGATGGGCCGGCTCGCCTGGGCCGAGGCGCCGGTGACCCGCACGTCGCCGGTGGCGAACAGGTACGGCACGCCGAGGACGCCGAGACGCTCGGCGACCGGATAGACGCTGTTCCCGTCGCCCAGATTCACGTCGAGCACCGCGGCGTCGGGCGTCTGCTCGGCGATCAGGTCCAGGGCGAGATCCGCGCGCGGGACCGGGCCGATCACCTCGGCCCCGGCGCTGTGCAACCAGCGCTTGACCTCGCTGGCGATGAGATACTCGTCCTCGACGACGAGGACGCGGCACCCGGACAGGGGCGGAACAGCCTCGGGCACGATCCCCTCCCATCGGCGCGCGACGATCCGAGAATAACCGCGCGACACGACCGGAGGTTCGCGCCGTTCGCATGATCCGCCACGAACCCCGACGGCGCGGGACAGCGCCGGCCCGCGCGGCGGGTCGATCAGCCCCCTGGCCGAGCCGGGGCGTCGGGCGGGAAGAAGCGGTTGGCCGGCCGCGCGAGGCCGAGATGGTCGCGCAGCGTCGTTCCGGCGTAGTCCCGGCGGAACAGCCCACGCCGCTGCAGCTCCGGCACCAGCCGGTCGACCACGTCGTCGAGACCCTCGGGCACGAACGGGAACATCACGTTGAAGCCGTCGCAGGCGCGCGTCTCCAGCCACTCCTCCATGCGGTCGGCCACCTGCGCGGCCGTGCCGACCATCTGCAGGCCGCCGTAGCCGCCGACCTTGCGGGCGAGTTCCCGCACGGTCGCGCCGGTGCGGCGGGCGTAGTCGACGATCTGGGCCTGCCCGCTCTTGCTGGCGTTGCTCTCGGGAAGCTCCGGGAGCGGCGCGTCGAGGGCGAAGCCCGTCGCGTCGACGCCGAGGCGGACCGAGAGGTTGGCGAGGCCGCTGTCGGGATGGACGAGGTCGTCGAGGCGCGCCTTCTTGGCCTGCGCCTCGTCCTCCGTCTCGCCCAGGACGATGAAGCAGCCGGGCAGGATCTTGAGCTGGTCCGGGTCGCGCCCCGCCGCCGGCATCCGCCCCTTCACGTCGGCGTAGAAGGCCCGCGCCGCCTCCAGGGTCGAGGCCGCGCCGAACACCATCTCGGCGGTCTCGGCGGCGATCTGCTTGCCGGCCTCGGAGGCGCCGGCCTGGACGATCACCGGCCAGCCCTGCACCGGCCGGGCGACGTTGAGCGGCCCCTTCACCTTCAGGAAGTCGCCGCGGTGGTCGAGGACGCGCATCTTCGCCGGGTCGAAGAACAGGCCGCTCGCCGGATCCATCGTGAAGGCGTCGTCGGCGAAGGAATCCCACAGGCCGGTCACCACGTCGAAGAACTCGCGGGCGCGGGCGTAGCGGGTGGCATGCTCCAGATGCGCGTCGCGGCCGAAGTTCAGGGCCTCGTCCGGGTTGCCGGAGGTGACGAGGTTCCAGCCGGCCCGCCCCTTCGAGATGTGGTCGAGCGAGGCGAACTTGCGGGCGACGTGGTAGGGCTCGTTGTAGGTTGTCGACGCGGTGGCGATCAGGCCGATCCGATCGGTGAGCACGGCGAGCGCCGGCAGCAGGGTCAGCGGGTCGAACGACGTCACGGTGGCCGAGCGGCGGAGCGCCGCCACCGGCATGTTCATCACCGCGAGGTGGTCGGCCATGAAGAACGCGTCGAACTTCGCGGCCTCCAGCCGCCGGGCGAAGTGCGCCAGGTGCTCGAAGTTGAAGTTCGCGTCCGGATAGCCGCCCGGATAGCGCCACCACGCGGTGTGGATGCCGACCGGGCGCATGAAGGCGCCGAGATGCAGCTGGCGGTCCCGGCTCATCGCTGCCGTCTCCAGTCTCTCACGGATGCTTGTGGATCGGGTCGACCCAGTACACCGTCTCGGGCGCCTCGGCGGCCTCGACGTCGGGCAGGTTGACCACCACCGCCTCGTTGTCGGAGCGCACCAGCACGCAGTGCAGCGGCTCGTCGGTCGAGGCGTTGATCTCCTGGTGCGGCACGAAGGGCGGCACGAAGATGAAGTCGCCCGGCCCGGCCTCGGCGACGTATTCGAGCCGGTCGCCCCAGCGCATCCGGGCGCGGCCCGAGACCACGTAGATCACGCTCTCCAGTTCGCCGTGGTGGTGCACGCCGGTCTTGGCGTCGGGCTGGATCGCCACCGTGCCGGCCCAGATCTTCTGGGCGCCGACCCGGGCGGCGTTGATCGCGGCCTGCCGGTACATGCCGGGCGTTTGCGCGGTGTTGGCGTCGAGCCGGTCGCCGGGGATCACCCGAACGCCGTCGTGCTTCCAGCGCTCGGACGCGCCGTGGTCGTGGGCGTGATCGTGGGCGTGATCGTGGGCGTGGCCATGATCGTGGCTGTGGCCGTGGTCGTCGCCGTGGTCGTGCATGTCGGGTCCTCCCGCGCCATCATTGCACGGCGGCGGCGGTTTGCGAGACGCTCGTGTCGAGGATCGCCTCGGCCCGCGGCGCGCGGGCCTTCGGGATCAGCCCGGCGCGGACGTAGAGATCGATGTTGCGCTGCTCGTCGGCGATCACGGACGCGTCGATCGGGACGGCCCGGTAGGCGGCGCGGCCGAACCAGCGCCGCGGCACCGCCTCCGGCAGGCCGATGAGCTTCGACCAGACGGACGCGTAGGGCGCCGGATCCTTCAGGGCCCATTCCCGGGCGCGGGCGAGGCGCGCGCCGAAATCGGCGAGCAGCGCCCGCTTGGTGCGGATCGCGTCGTCGCTCGCCACCGCGAAGGTCAGGCCCGGGGTGATGCCGTTGCCGTCGCGGATCACCCGGACGAGGCCGGCGAGCTCCGCCGTGGAGGTGTAGGGCTCCCAGGTCGACCAGGCGTCGACCGCCCCGGAGGCCAGCGCGATCTTGGCGTCGGCCGGCGGCAGGAAGCTGAAGGTCACGCTGTCGGCGGGCAGGCCCGCCTCCTCCAGCGCCGCCAGGACCACCTGATGGCCGATCGAGCCGCGGTTCGTGGCGACGCGCTTGCCCTTCAGGTCGGCCACGGTGCGGAGGGGCGATTCCTTGAGCACCAGGATCGCCAGCCCGTCCTGCCGGTTGCGGAAGGCCAGGAAGGCCTTCACCGGCACCCCGGCGGCGGCCGCGAAGGTGAAGGGCGCGTCGCCGACGCCGCCCGCGTCGATCGCGCCGGCGTTCAGCGCCTCGAGCAGGGGCGCGGCCGCCGGGAACTCGCTCCAGTCGAGCCGGTAGGGCAGCCCGTCGAGCACGCCGGCCGCCTCCATCAGCGCGCGGGCGTTGCCGCGCTGGTCGCCGACCCGCAGCACCTCCTGCGCGTGCGCCGGCCGGACCGCCAGGAGCGCCAGCAGGGCGAGGATGACGGCGCGCATCAGGCGGCCTCGGCGGCGCCGCGGCGCCCGAGGGCGGCGCGGACGGCGGGCAGCAGCGACCGGCCGTACTGGAGCGCGTCCTCCAGCGGGTCGAAGCCGCGGATCAGGAAGGTCCGCACGCCCAGGTCGTGATAGTCGAGCAGGGCATCGGCGACCTGCTCGGGGGTGCCGACCAGGGCGGTCGAGTTGCCCGCCGCCCCGGTCTCGGCCGCGATGGCGGTGAACAGGCGCTTGTCGTGGCGCGGCCCCGCGGCGGCCGCCGCGAGGAGCCGCCGGGAGCCCTCGTTCTGCGGCGTCGCCGCCGGGCCGAGGCCCTTGGCGACCCGGACGGCCCGGGTCCGGGCCAGGATGTCCTCGGCGCGCTCCCAGGCCCGCGCCTCGGTCTCGGCGAGGATCGGCCGGACCGACAGGCTGAAGCGCGGCGCCCGCCCGTGGGCCGCGGCCGCCGCCCGCACCCGGCCGATCAGCTCGGCGACCTGCGCGTGGGTCTCGCCCCAGAGGGCGTAGGTATCGGCGTGGCGGCCGGCCACCGCCAGCGCCGCCGGCGAGGCGCCGCCGAAATAGACCGGGATCGCGTTGACCGGCTTCACCTCGGAGAAGCCGCGCTCCACCCGGTAGTGATCGCCCGCGTAGTCGAACGGCTCCGCGGCGGTCCAGCTCTGCCGGACGATGTCGAGGAACTCGCGGGTGCGGGCGTAGCGCGCGTCCTTGGTGAGGTGGTCGCCGTCCTGGGCGAGTTCCCGGTCGTCGCCGCCGCTGATCACGTGGATCGCGACCCGGCCGCCGGTGAGCTGGTCGAGGGTCGCGAATTGCCGCGCCGCCACGGTGGGCGCCGTGAATCCGGTGCGGTGGGCGATCATCAGTCCCAGCCGCTCGGTCACGGCGGCGACCTGCCCGGCGAGCAGGAGCGCGTCCGGCGTGGTCGCGTGGAAGGCCACCAGCACCCGGTCGAACCCGCCCCATTCGTGCGTCTGCGCCAGGAGCTTCAGGTAGTCGCGGTCGATGGACGGCCCCGCCGCCGGGTGGATCTCGGAGGTGTGCCGGGGGGCGACGAAGCCGATGAACTCGACGGCATCGGGGGGAAGCAGGCTCATGGTGCGATCTCCGGGTCGAGGGCGGGTTCAGGCGCCGAGGGCGGCCCTGCCGGCGGCGGCGCGGACGGCGTCCCCTTGCGGCCAGTGGATGCGCGCGCACAGGACGTCGCGCAGGTGCCGCTCCAGCGGGCTCGCCCGGGACAGGCCGGCGTTGCCGGACAGCTCCGCGGCGCGCTGGACCGCCGCGACGGCGTTCTCCGTGGCGGTGAGCTTAACGAAGCCGGACTCGCGCGGCGGCGGGGGGTGTCCCGCGTCGACCTCGGCGGCGAGCCCGGCGACGAGGCGCGCGTTGACGGCGAGCAGCCGCTCGTTCTCGCCGACCGCCTCGTGGAAGCGCGGCAGGCTCGCCAGCGGCGCCCCGAGGCTGCCGGGCCGGCGCGCCCGCAGGAAGCCGGTGAACCAGTCCTGCGCCGCCCGGGCCACGCCGTCGTAGAGGGCGGCGAGCAGGGTGCAGCTCCAGGCCTGCTGCCAGGGATCGGGCCCCGACCAGCCGCCCGGCGGCCGCAGGTCGACGGCGTGGTCCCCGGGGATCGGCACGTCCGTGAAGTGGACGTCGTGGCTGCCGGAGGCGCGCAGGCCGAGATGGTCCCAGGTCTCCGCGATGCGGATGCCCGGCGCGTCGAACGGCACCAGGACGGTGCCGGTGCGCGGCTCCGCCTCGTCGGTGCGGACGAAGACGAGGCCGTAGGCGAGCCCCGGCGCCCCGGTCGCGTAGATCTTGTGCCCGGAGATCCGCCAGCCCGCGCCGTCGCGGCGGGCCACCGTGGCCGGCAGGCCGCCCCGCGAGGGCGTCCCGAGTTCGGGCTCGACCCGCAGGGCGTTGATCAGCGCCCCCCGCGCCACCGCCGCCGCGCCGACCGCGTCGGCGAGCGCGCGCGGCCACGGGGTGTCGGGCCGGTGGATCAGCCCGTGCTGGAGGTACTGCATCGCCACGACCAGGGCGGTCGCCGGGTCGGCGGCGCCGAGCGCGCGCACCAGTGCGGCGGCCCGCGCGAGACCCGCGCCGCCGCCGCCGAGACGCCGCGGCACGGTGACGGCCAGGAGCCCGGCCTTCCGGAGCGCCGCGAGGGAGTCGTGCGGGAAGGTCCCCGCGCGGTCGTGGTCGGCCGCGCGGGCGGCGAGCCGTCCGGCGAGGCTGCTGACGATGTCGGGGGGCGGGACGGCGACGGTCATGGGGTGTTCGGCGACGTGATCGGCGGGCGGCCGCGCGGCGCCATCCCGGGAGCCGCGATGGTCCGCCGGGACCCGGGTCGCGTCAACGGAATGCCGTTCCGAATATTCATGGATCGGAAGGAGGATGTTGCCGCGTCGTCGGACGGTGAAGAAGAACGTGTTTCCGCCCCCCGGGGGCAAGAATCGATCGTTCTCCCGGTCGCCATTCGGGGTCCCGTCATCGAGTGACAGACGAGCGACGCTTCTCGCCGATGAGCCGGGGCGCCTGAGCGCCGTGTGACGGCGCCGATCCGTGAATGATCTTACCCGATCGCGCGAAAATAGAGGAAACGCTTTCGTTGACTCGGTCCTGCAGCGATCGAATACTCGGCACCCTGATCCCTCGACGGATCATTCCCGAAGACGAGGACGCCAGATCCGCCCGGTCGCGCCACCGGTGCGGTGACGCGCGCCGTTCCCGCCGCGCGGTCGCGCGGCCCGGAGACCCGAGATGACCGACGCGCCCTCCCGACCGGGCAGCCCCTCCTCCGATCCCTCGCCTTCCCGGCGGCGCCTGCTGCAGGTCGGCGCCGCGGCCGCCGCTCTGCCGCTCGGCCTCGGCATGGGCACCGGCCGCGCCTGGGCACCCGGACCGGGGGCACCATTCGACCCCGGCCCGCTCTGCCGACCCGCCGCCGCGGAGGCGCCCGCGGGCCCGCTCCGGACGGTGAAGCTGGCCTGGAACGCCACGGCCATCTGCACGGCGGCCGCGCCGCTCGCCAAGGAGCAGGGGATCTTCGCCCGGCACGGCCTCGACGTGGAGTTCGTCAATTTCGGCGGCTCGACCGAGGCCCTGCTGGAGGCGATCGCCACGGGCAAGGCCGATGCCGGGATCGGCATGGCCCTGCGCTGGCTCAAGCCCCTGGAGCAGGGCTTCGACGTGAAGATCACCGCGGGGCTGCACGGCGGCTGCCTGCGGCTGCTCAGCGCCAGATCCTCCGGCATCGCCGACATCGCCGGGCTGAAGGGCAAGACCATCGCGATCAGCGACCAGGCGAGCCCGGCCAAGAATTTCTTCGGCCTGCTGCTCGCCAAGGCGGGGATCGACCCGGAGAGCGGGGTCGAGTGGCGGCAGTACCCGGCCGACCTGCTCAACCTCGCGGTGGAGAAGGGCGAGGCGCAGGCGCTGGCCGATTCCGACCCGCGGACCTGGATCTGGCTGAAGGACCCGCGCTTCACCGAGGTCGCCACCAACCTGTCGGGCGAGTTCGCCACCCGCACCTGCTGCGTCGTGGCCGCCCGCGGCAGCCTGATCCGGAACGACCGCGCGGTGGCGGCCGCGCTGACCCGGGCGATCCTGGAGGGCGGCCACGCCGTCCACCGGGATCCCGAGGCCGCGGCCCGGGCCTTCTCCGGCTACGGCGGCAAGGGCTCGATCGCGGACCTCGCCGCGATGCTGCGCAGCCAGCAGCACGGCGACAGCCCGGTCGGCGGCGATCTCAAGCGGCAGCTCGCGCTCTACGGGGACGAGCTGAAGCAGGTGAACGTCCTGCGGCGGTCCACCGACACGGCGAAGTTCGCCGAGCGGATCTACGCCGACGTGCTGAGCTGAGGCGCGCCATGTCCGGAAGCATCACCGCCGGCATCGCCCCGCGGGCCGCCGCCCCGTCCCGAAGCCTGCCGCGGCCGCCCTGGCGGATCGTCCTCGCGGGCGGCGCCTGGCTCGCCCTGGCCGGCGTGACCCTCGGCCTGCCCGAGGCGGACGACCTGCCCGAGACCGCGGCCCTCGCGTCCGGCGCGGCGGCGCTCGGCCTCGCCCTCCTGACGCTCGCGCCCCTGGCGACCCGCCTCGGCCCTCTCGGGTCGCGGCTACGGTACTGGAGCCCCTGGCTCTCGGTGCTGGCGGTGGCGCTGCTGGTCTGGGAGGCGGTCACGGCGAAGCTCGCCCTGCTGCCGATGCCGTTCTTCCCCTCGCCCCAGGCGATCCTGGAGGTCTTCCTCGACGACTGGCCGAAGCTCGGCGGCAGCATCCTCAACTCCCTGATCCTGCTCTCCGGCGGCTACGCCATCGGGGCGGCGACCGGCTTCGTCCTGGGCGTCGCCATCGGCACCTTCCGGGCGGTGGGGTACTGGGCCCACCCGGTGCTGCGCTTCGTCGGGCCGCTGCCGGCCACGGCGTGGCTGCCCCTCGCCTTCTTCGTCTTCCCGTCCTCGTGGTCGGCCAGCACCTTCCTGGTGGCGCTGGCGACCGGCTTCCCGGTCACGGTGCTGACCTGGTCGGGGGTGGCGGGCGTCAACAAGTCCTATTTCGACGTGGCGCGGACGCTCGGCGCCTCGCGCGGCTTCCTGATCCTGCGCGTGGCGATCCCGGCGGCGCTGCCGCACGTCTTCGTCGGGCTGTTCATGGGGCTCGGCGGCTCCTTCGCGGTGCTGGTCGTGGCCGAGATGCTCGGCGTGAAGTCCGGCCTCGGCTGGTACCTCCAGTGGGCGCAGGGCTGGGCTGCCTACGCCAACATGTACGCGGCGCTGATCGTGATGGCGCTGATGTGCTCCTCCCTGATCACGCTGCTGTTCCGCCTGCGCGACCGCCTGCTCGCGTGGCAGAAGGGGCTGGTGCAATGGTAGCCGCCGCGACCCTCGAACGCCCCGCCGCCCAGAGCGCCGGGGCCCGCCTGGCGGTCGAGGCCGTCAGCCACGCCTTCGCGATCCGCGGGGCGCCCCTCCCTGTCCTCGACCGGGTGAGCCTCGACGTCGAGCCCGGCGGCTTCGTGGCGCTGCTCGGCCCCTCGGGCTGCGGCAAGTCCACCCTGCTGCGGCTCGTCGCCGGCCTGGAGCCGCCCGACCAGGGCGCGATCCGGGTCGACGGCGACCTGGTGGAGGGCCCGGACCCGTCCCGGCTCCTCGTCTTCCAGGACCCGACGCTCTATCCGTGGCGCACCGTGCGCGGCAACGTCGCCCTGGGGCTGGAGGCCCGCGGCGTCGGGCGGTCGCGGGCGGCCCTCGTCGACCAGGCGCTGGGGCTCGTCGGTCTCACGGGCTTCGCCGACGTCTACCCGCACCAGCTCTCCGGCGGCATGGCGCAGCGGGCGGCCCTCGCCCGGGCGCTCGTCAACGCGCCGCGCCTGCTGCTCCTCGACGAGCCGCTGGGCAAGCTCGACGCCCTGACGCGGCTCGCCATGCAGGCCGAGATCCTGCGGCTCTGGCAGGAGAAGCGCTTCACCGCGCTCCTCGTCACCCACGACGTCGAGGAGGCGCTGGTGCTGGCCGAGCGCGTGATCGTGCTCTCCGACCGCCCGGCCGCGATCCGGGCCGAGTTGCCCGTCGCGGCGCCCTATCCGCGCCACCGCGACGATGCCGAGATCGTGCGGCTGCGCCGGGAGATCCTGGGGATCCTCGGCCAGCCGACCTGACGGGCCGCCGCCTCAGCCCCGGGCGATCGACGGGGTCGCCCCCACGGTCGCCGCCCGCGGCTGGTGCCGGCCGATCCAGAAGACCAGGGCGCAGCCGACGCCGGTGAGCGCGCAGAGCGGCAGCAGGGCGACTGGGAAGCTGCCGGTCTGCTCGCGCAGCACCCCGATCAGCGAGGTAATCGCCCCGGTGCCGAGATGCGCCAGGGTGTTGATCGCCGCGATGCCGGCGGCCGTCTGGGCCGGCGGCAGCGTCTCCGTGGCGAGGGCAAAGAACGGGCCCTTGATCGCGTAGTTGCCGAGCAGGACCAGCGAGAGCAGGACCAGCGTCATCCAGAGCGAGCCCGTCAGGAGCGTCAGGGCGAAGCTCACTGAGGTCAGCGCCAGCGGCAGGGCCGTGCTCCAGATCCGCTCACCGCTGCGGTCCGCCCGCAGGCCCCAGACGATCATGAAGACCGAGGCGATGCCGAACGGGATCATGTTCAGTAGGCCGGTCTGCAGGTTGCTGAGGCCGAACCCCTTGAGGATCTGCGGCATCCACAGCGACAGCGTGTTGCTGGTGGCGGAGCTGCCCGCGTAGATCACGGCGAGCAGCCAGACCTGCCGGCTCGCGAGCACCGCCCAGACCGCCGCGAGGCCGTGAGCGTGGTGCCCGGCGCTCGCCTCGGCGGCGCGCCGCTCGGTCTCCAGCCGGTCCGTCAGCCAGCCGCGCTCCGCCGGGCTCAGGAAGGTCGCCTCGGCCGGCCGGCTCGGCAGCAGCGCGAGGGCGGCGACGCCGAGCAGGACGGCCGGGACCGCCTCCATGATCAGCAGCCACTGCCAGCCGCGCAGGGACGCGGCGCCGTCGAGGGTGAGGAGCGCCGCCGAGAGCGGCGAGCCGAAGAAGCTGGAGAGCGGGATCGCGACCATGAACATCGCCACGATCCGCGCCCGGTAGGCCTTGGGGAACCAGTAGGTCAGGTACAGGATCACGCCGGGGAAGAACCCGGCCTCGGCCGCGCCGAGCAGGAAGCGGGCGGTGGCGAAACTCAGCGGACCGGTGACGAAGGCCGAGCCGATGCCGACGAGCCCCCAGGTGATCATGATCCGCGCGATCCAGATCCGCGCGCCGACGCGCTCCATGGCGAGGTTGCTCGGCACCTCGAACAGGACGTAGGCCACGAAGAACAGGCCGCCGCCCAGGCCGAAGGCCGCGGCGGAGAGGCCGAGATCGTGGTTCATGGTCAGCGCCGCGAAGCCGACATTCACCCGGTCGACATAGGCGATGAAGTAGCAGAGCACGAGGAAGGGGATCAGGCGCAGGCCGACCTTCCGCATCGTTCGGCTCTCGAAGGCGGCCGCGTCCGCCGCGTGTGGCGTGGTCGGTGTTGCCATGGTCCTGTCCTCGCTGGAATTCGGGCGGGCCCGCCTCGGCCTAGCGGTCGAAGCGGAAGAGTTCGGCGGGCGTCTCGGCCATGACGATCCGGCGCTCGGCCGGGTCCGGCACCCAGGCGTCGAGGTCGCGCCGGGCCTCGGCCGGGCTGGCCTGGGTCTCGAACTGCGTGTGCGGCCAGTCGCTGCCCCAGAGCAGGCGCCGCGCCCCGAAGGCGCCGCGCAGGCGCTCGGCGGCCTGCACCGCCGTCTGCCGGCCGGCCTCGCCGCTGCCGATGCGGTAGGCGCCCGAGAGCTTGACCCAGACGCGGCCGCCGCGGCCGAAGCCGAGCAGGTCGGCGAAGCCAGGATCGGCGATGCCGAGGGCGGGGTCGATCCGGCCGAAATGGTCGACCACCACGGGGACGCCCGCCGCGATCAGCGGCGGCAGCAGCCGCGCGAGGCGCCGCGCCTCGGCCTGGACCTCGATCTGCCAGCCGAGATCCGCGACGCGCGCGAGGTGGGCGCGCCAGACCGGGCCGGCGAAATCCGGGTCCGGCCGGCCGATCAGGTTGAGACGCAGGCCGACGACGCCCTGCCCGGCGAGGTCGCGCAGGGTCGCGGTCTCGGCCTCCGGGGCCAGCACGGCGATGCCGCGCAGCCGCTCCGGCGCGGATCGCAGGGCCGAGACCATGTAGCCGTTGTCGGTGCCGAGGAAGCTCGGCTGGATCAGCACGCCGCGGGCCATGCCGTTCCGGTCCAGCATGGCGCGGTAATCGGCGATGCTCGCGTCGTAGTCGGGGGCGTAGCGCCGGTCGCCCGTGAGGGTGAGGGAGCGGGTGAAGACGTGGGCGTGGGTGTCCACCGCAGCGACGCCGGCGTCGGCGTCGGCGGCGGAGCCAGTCCCGGCCGCGCGGCCGCGGGCGGGAAGCGCGAGCGTGACGCTGCCCGCGAGCAGGGTGCGGCAGAAGTGGCGCCGGTTCATCGGATCATCTCACGGTCTGGGGGATCAGCGCGCCGCCGGGCTGCCGATCCGGCAGGAGCGCGACGGCGAGGAGGACGAGCCCGTAGGCGCCGAGGGCCGACAGGCCGATCGCCGGGCCGAGGCCGCAGATCTCGCTGAGCAGGCCGACGCCGAGGGGCAGCAGGCCGGAGGCGAGGCGGCCGGCGTTGTAGCAGAAGCCCATCCCGGTCCCGCGCAGCCCGTCCGGGAAGAGCTCACTGAACAGCGCCGCGAGACTCGCGGGGATTCCGGCCGTGCAGAAGCCGAGGGGCGCCCCGAGGAGGAGCAGGCCCGTGCCGCCGACCGGCAGCAGCAGGTAGAGGACGACCAGGGCCATGCAGCCGGCGGCGTAGAGCGCCACGGTCCGGCGGCGGCCGAGCCGGTCCACGAGGCCGCCGGCGACGAGGCAGCCCAGGCCGAAGGCCGCGATGATGATGGCGAGGTAGAGCCCGGTCCCGAGGACCGAGGCGCCGCGCTCGACGCTCAGGTAGGTGGGCAGCCACGTGAACAGGGCGTGGAAGCCCCCGTGGGCGCCGAGGCCGAGCAGCGTCGCGAGCACCGTGATCCGGCGCAGGCCGGGCGCGAAGATCGCGAGCGATCCGGCCGGCGGCCCGGCCGTCCTTCCGACCGGCCGCGCGGGTTCCGGGACGGAGCGGCGGAGGTAGAGCAGGAGGAGTGCCGGCGCGAGGCCGCAGGCGAACAGGGCTCGCCAGGCCGTCTCCTGATCCAGCACCGAGAACGCCGCCGTGGACAGGAGCACGGCCGCGCCCCAGCCGAGCGCCCAGCCGCCCTGGACGGCGCCCAGCGCCCGGCCGCGGTGCTCGGGCCGGATCGCCTCCGCCATGAGCGCGGCGCCGGCCGCCCACTCGGCGCCGAAGCCGATCCCCTGCAGCGCCTTCAGGGTCAGCAGCTGGGCGAAGCTCTGCGCGAAGGCCGCCAGGAAGGTCGCGACCGCGAACCACAGCACCGTGATCTGGAGGGCCCGGACGCGGCCGATCCGGTCCGCCGCGAGGCCGCCGAGCCAGCCGCCGATCGCCGCCGCCACGAGCGTGACCGCGCCGATCAGGCCGGCCTCCGAGCGGCTCAGGCCGAAGCTCGCGACCAGCGCGGGAATGGCGAGGCTGAACATCTGCACGTCCAGGGCGTCGAGCGACCACCCGCCCAGACAGGCCCAGAAGGTGCGACGCTCGACCGGACCGACCTCTCGGTACCAGCGGAACACGGGCTTTCCTCCGTCCTCCGAAGAGGACTAGTCATTTATATGAATAGATGAGCACGCGAGGGCTGGCACGTCAAGGCGCCCGCCTTTCAGCGTATGTCGACCTGATACCGGAAGTCCCGGGCGGCGCCGCGCGTCACCCGCCACTCGATCGGGCGGGCATCGAAGCCGAAGGCGAGGCGCTCGATGACGACGACCGGATCCCCGTCGGCGATCGCGAGGCGCCCCGCGTCGGTCGCGTCGGCGATGCCGACGGTCAGGGTCTCCTCGGCGCGGGCGACGATCTCGCCGCAGAGACGCTCGTAGGCGGGGTAGAGGAGGTCGCCGATCTGCGTCAGCGGGGCTTCGAGGAGCGGCGCGAACCGCGCGGCCGGCAGCCAGATCGTCTCGGACAGGATCGGGCGGCCCTGGAGGTGGCGTGTCCGGATCAGCCGGATCGCGTCGCCGCGCGCGTTCAGGCCGAGGGCCTCGCGGACGGTCGCGGGGGCCGGACAGGCCTCGCGCGACAGGATCCGCCCCTCCGGCACGGCCTGCGTGCCGTCCGGGCCGAGATGCCGGAAGAACCGGAACAGGGACCGGTCGAAGCGCGGCCGCCGCACGAAGGTGCCGCGGCCCTGCTGCCGCTCGACGAGGCCGTCGGCGACGAGGACGTCGATCGCCTTGCGCACGGTGCCGATGGCGACGCGGTGGGTCGCCGCCAGTTCCGCCTCCGTGGGGATCGGTTCGCCCGACCGCCAGACGTTGCGGGCGATCTGGAAGGCGATCTCGTCCCGCAGGCGCTGGTAGAGCGGCAAGCGGAGATCGGGCTGGGGTGCGGTCACGACGGTCATGTGTATGACTGTATGACTATCGCCGGCAGGCGCCAATGGGCGACGGAGTGGTGCCGGCGCGCGCCGATCCCGTGGTCCACAGCGTCGCAGTACAGGACCCATTCGCCGGGCCGCGGGTTTCCGCCGAGATTTCCCGGGATCATGGTCCAGCGAGGCGCGGATGGTCGAATATCGTACGTCTCGAGAGACCCGTCAGGGTCGGCGCGGCAGGCCGGTTCTTATCGTGCTCCTCGTCAGTGTGGGGTTGATGGTCGCCGCCCTGGCCGGCCTGATGATCTGGCAGGGTGAGACCGCGCCGCCCGACTACGCCAGCCAGAGTCAGGCCGCCGCCCGCAAGGTCGTCACCGGCTCCGAGAGCGGATCAATCAGCGCCCCGCCGGCCGGGACGCGATCCACGCCCTGACCGACGTCGACCGGCGCCGGCCGTCTCGATCGGTCCGCGCGGGGACAGGACCTCCCCCCGCGAGACGACCATCATGACGGTCGGCCCACAGCTCCAAGACGAAGGGCAATGCCCGGGCGCGGGCCGTTGTCGACGTCGAGTCGATGCCGGCGCTCCGCGACGGCGGCGACAGGGCAGATCGCGACAACGTCATCGCGGTCTCTGCGGGAGCCTCCACCGCAAGCCCGGCAAGACTTCGACGCCCCGCGCTTGATCCAGCCGGAGACCGCCTCATTTCGTCACGAGTCTCGAGCGCGACGGGAATCGCCTGAGGGTTCGGACCGCCTGCACCGCCCACCGCCTTCGACGTCCGGGCCCCGCGCGCCCGGCCGTCGCGCAACACCAAGGGGGACCACCCGATGAGCGAGACGATCGACAAGACGGACACGACGTCGTTTCACATGGCAGGCCAGTGTCCGTTCGGCGGCGACCGGATCGGCGGCGCCCACGGCAACCGGCCGACGCTGGAGAACTGGTATCCCCATCGCCTGCGGGTGGAAGTGCTCCACCAGAACGGGCTGGCGGCCGATCCCCTGGGCCCGGATTTCGACTACGCGGCCGAGTTCGCCAAGATCGACTTCGACGCGCTCAAGCGCGACATCAAGCAGTTCCTGACCTCGTCGGTGGAGTGGTGGCCGTCCGACTACGGCAATTACGGCCCGCAGATGATCCGCATGGCCTGGCACTCGGCCGGCACCTACCGGATCGCCGACGGGCGCGGCGGCGCCGGCACCGGCATGCAGCGCTTCGCCCCGATCTCGAGCTGGTGGGACAACGGCAACACCGACAAGTCGCGGCGCCTCCTGCAGCCGATCAAGCACAAGTACGGCAACGCCCTGTCGTGGGCCGACCTCATGGTGCTCACCGGCAACTGCGCCCTCGAGATCATGGGCCTGCCGACCTACGGCTTCGCCGCCGGCCGCCTCGACGCCTGGGAGGCGGACGACGCGACTTACTGGGGACCGGAGGTCGTCGAGATGGGCTCGGTCTCGAGCTTCGACGACATGGTCAACCGCGACAAGCGCTGGCGGGGCAAGAACGGCGACGCCGATTACGACCTCGAGAACCCGCTGGCCGCCTCGCACCAGGCGCTGATCTACGTGAACCCGGAGGGCCCCTACGCCAGCGGCGATCCGCTGGCCTCCGCGCGCGACATCCGGATCACCTTCACCCGCATGGCGATGAACGACGAGGAGACCGTGGCGCTGATCGCGGGCGGCCACGCCTTCGGCAAGAGCCACGGCATGGTGCCGGCCAAGGAGATCGGGCCGCCGCCCGAGATGGCGCCGATGGAGGCGATGGGGCTGGGCTGGCACAACCCGAAGGGCACCGGCTCCGGCAAGGACACGATGACCAACGGCATCGAGGGCAGCTGGACCCCGGATCCGACGAAGTGGGACAACGCCTACCTGGAGAACCTCTTCAAGTTCGAGTGGGAGCAGACCAAGAGTCCGGCGGGCGCCCTGCAGTGGACGCCGAAGGATCCCGCCGCGCCGAAGACGCCGGACGCCCACGTCGCGGGGCAGATGCACCCGCTGATGATGATGACGTCCGACATCGCCCTGAAGGTCGATCCCGACTACCGCAAGGTCTGCGAGAAGTTCCTCAACGACTTCGACGCCTTCACCCAGGCCTTCTCCAAGGCGTGGTACAAGCTCACCCACCGCGACATGGGTCCGAAGCACCGCTACCTCGGCCCGGAAGTCGTGATCGAGGACGGGCTCCTGTGGCAGGACCCGCTGCCCGAGCGCGACTACGCCCTCGTCGGCGAGGCGGAGATCGCCGCGCTGAAACAGGCGATCTCCGGCACGGGCCTGTCGGTCTCGGATCTCGCCTTCACGGCCTTCTCGGCGGCCTCGACCTACCGCGACAGCGACAAGCGCGGCGGGGCCAACGGCGGCCGCCTCGCCCTCGCGCCGCAGAAGGACTGGGCCGTCAACCGGCGGGCCGCGCCCGTGGTCGAGGCCCTGCGCGGCGTGATGGCGACCTTCAACGGCGGCCGCAGCGACGGCAAGAAGATCTCGCTGGCGGACCTGATCGTGCTGGGCGGCTGCGTCGCCGTGGAGAAAGCGGCCCGCGATGCCGGGGTCGAGACGCCGGTCCCGTTCACGCCGGGCCGGGTGGACACGACTCAGGCGCTCACGGACCTCGAGATGTTCGAGTGGCTGAAGCCGGTGGTGGACGGGTTCCGCAACTACGTCGACGACGGCTTCGGGCAGATGACGCGCAGCGTCTCGCCGGAGGAGATGTTCCTCGACAAGGCCAACCTGCTGACGCTGACAGCCCCGGAATGGACCGTCCTGACCGGCGGCCTGCGCGCGCTCAACGCCAACCACGACGGGTCGAGCCGGGGCGTCCTGACCGACCGGGTCGGGGCGCTGACGACCGACTTCTTCCGCAACCTGACCGACGTCGATCTGGTCTGGGAGAAGGCGGATGCGGAGGGGATGACCTTCGCGCTCAAGGACCGCGCGAGCGGGCAGACGAAGTTCGAGGCGACCCGCAGCGACCTCGTCTTCGGCTCGAACGCGCAGCTCCGGTCCATCGCCGACGCCTACGCGGGCAGCGACGGCCAGCGGCGCTTCGTGGCGGACTTCGTCAAGGCCTGGGACAAGGTCATGATGCTCGACCGCTTCGACGTGAAGGGTCACCGACGTTACGGGCCGATGGCGGCCTGACGCCCGCCATCGGGATCGCCCGCGCCTCCGGCGCGGGCGATCTCCCAGGGTGCGCGCCGCGTCACGGCCTGAGGCTGTGCGCCCCCAGCGCGGCCCAGTAGGCGGCGCCGACCGGCAGGGCCTCGTCGTTGAAATCGTAGCCCGGATTGTGGAGCGGCAGGCTCTTGCGCGTCCCGTCGGTCCCGATCCACGCGTAGGCGCCGGGGCAGGCCTCCAGCATGTAGGCGAAATCCTCCGACGCCATAGAGGGGCCGACCTCGCCCCGGCGCGCGGTGATGTCCGGGACGGCCCCGGCCGCCTCCAGGGCGGTGCCGACGGCGTCGGCGGTGTTGACGGTGGCGGGGTAGCCGAACCGGTAGTCCACCTCCGCGCGGGCGCCGTGCGTGGCGGCCGTCCCGCCCGCGATCGCCTCGACGAGTTCGGCCACGCGCTTGCGCACGGCCTCGTCCAGGCAGCGGACCGTGCCGCGGATGACCGCGCGCTCGGGGATGACGTTGTAGGCGTCGCCGCCGTGGATCTGCGTGACGCTGAGCACGACCGGGTCCGTGGGGGCGATCCGGCGGCTCACGATGGTCTGCAGGGCCAGGACGATCTCGGAGGCGACCACGAGCGTGTCGGTGCCGCGCTCCGGCATGGCCGCGTGGGTGCCGAACCCGGCGACCGCGATCTCGAACGTGTCGAGGGAGGCCATGATGGCGCCGACCCGGGTCGCGAAGGTCCCCAGCGGCAAACCCGGCCAGTTGTGCAGGCCGTAGACGGAATCGCACGGGAACAGCCGGAACAGGCCGTCCTCGACCATGGCGCGCCCGCCGCCCTCGCACTCCTCCGCCGGCTGGAAGATGAAGTGCACCGTGCCGGAGAGGTCGGTGCGCGACGCGAGGTGCTGGGCCGCGCCGAGCAGCATCGCCACGTGGCCGTCATGGCCGCAGGCATGCATCACGCCGGGCGTCCGGGAGGCGTAACTGGCGCCCGTCGCCTCCTGGATCGGCAGGGCGTCCATGTCGGCGCGCAGGCCGATGGTCGGGCCGTCGCCCCGGCTCAGGGTCCCGACCACGCCGGTGCGCCCGAGCCCGGTCTTCACCGACAGGCCGCAGGCGGCCAGTTCCCGGGCGACGAGATCCGCCGTGCGGACCTCCTGGAAGGCCAGCTCGGGATGGGCGTGCAGGTCGCGCCGCCACGCGACCATCCGCTCCACGGTCTCCGCCTCGATGCGCATGCGATCTCTCTCAGATACGGGAGGCTGCCGGAGCGCCTCGATCCCCCGCCCGGACCCTACGCCGATCGGCGCGGCGGTTCACCCCAGCGGCGGGTGCATGAAGAACTGCGCGATGAGGGCCGCGCCGAGGAAGGTCCCGGCATTGGCCATGAACGAGACCACGACGATCCGCCAGCCGAGGCGGCGGAAGGCGGGCACGTCCTTGGCGACCGAGAGCCCCGCGAAGGTCAGGATCGGCGTGGCGAGCGCCAGGAAGTTGAGCTTGCCGGTCAGGGCGGCGATCTCGGCGGCGTAGGGCGTCCCGGGATAGGTCAGCGCCATGCCGATGATCGACACCCAGAGGACGGCGGGCAGGCGCCGGCCGAGGAGCAGGTAGAGGCCCCAGCCGGCGAGCACGGTGCCGATGATGATCGCCATCCCGGCCACGACGCTCGCGTCGGGGACGATTCCGTAGGTCAGCCAGTTGCCGATGAGCCCGTAGGCGCCGATCAGGATCCAGGCGAGCACGGTCTCGCCGAGGCCGATCCGCACCTCCTCGTGGGCCGACTGATGGGCGGGCGCCTGCGGGTCGGCGGCCGCCGGGCGGGCGGCGTCCGGCCGGTTGCGGCCGAGGATCGGCTCCAGCTTGCCGTAGGCCCAGATCGTGAAGGGCAGCGACAGGAACAGGGTGAAGTACGTGCCGATCGTGGTGGTCACGAGGTTGCTGGCCGCCGCGAAGGTGGCGACGTCCTTGGCGACCTCGGGCGTCTGCTGGGCCGCGATCGCCCCCGAGGCCGCGGCCATCATGCTGCCGGAGCCGACCCCGGCCCCCATCGCCAGCGCCAGCGGGTTGAAGATGCCGAGGCTGGTGATCAGCCCGGCCAGCAGGGCGATGAACACCGCGCCGAACACCGTGCCGGTCAGGTACTCGGCCAGCACGCCGCGCCCCTCCGGCGAGTCCATGCCGTAGCGCTCGCCGATGATGGCGAGGCTGGGCTCGCGGCCGACCGA
Organism: Methylobacterium sp. D54C; assembly: GCF_053345595.1. Taxonomy (NCBI): domain Bacteria; kingdom Pseudomonadati; phylum Pseudomonadota; class Alphaproteobacteria; order Hyphomicrobiales; family Methylobacteriaceae; genus Methylobacterium; species Methylobacterium sp. D54C. The sequence goes on along the minus strand of NZ_JBKFAK010000002.1, from coordinate 56,262 downwards.
GAAGGTCGCGCCGATCGCCTCGCGCTTGATCCCGAGCAGGAGCGCCACCGGCAGGCCGAACACCATCGTGCCGAAGAAGTGGCCGAATTCCTGGAAGGCCAGGGCCCAGCCCGAGGCGAGGATCTTCGGCAGCGACCCGCCGACGAGCAGGCCGAGCTTGGCGATGAAGATCAGGAGCGCCGGCTGCAGGTAGGCGCCGGCCGCGTTCTGCAGGGCGCCCGACAGCCGCAGCGGCGCGGGCAGGCGCGGGCTCATCAGCCCCAGCGCGCCGCCCAGCAGCAGGGCCCAGAGCAGCGGGAGCAGCACGATCTTGCCGGCGCCCACCGGGATGCTGACGTTGCCGATCGCCTCCGCGATGACGACGATGACGAGGGCGAGCAGGAACAGCGTCAGCTTACCCCCGCCCGAGACGGGCGGCGCGACCGGCCGCGTGTTCGTCGCAAACAGTTCCCCCGCCATCGTCATCCTCCTTGGCCCCCCTTGGGGGCACCCGTTGCTGTGCGTGCCGATCTTGATCGCCGGCTTGTCGGTAGATCGCTGCGCGGACGCCGCCGCGGGGCGTGCCCGAGCCGGATGGAGCGCGGGTCCCCTCTCCCGTGCGGGAGAGGGACAGGGTGAGGGATCCAGGTCTTTCCGGATGAGGCGTGACCTGTACCCGCCGCGATGGTGCGCTCGATTCTGAACCTTCTCGTCCCTCACCCCGACCCTCTTCCGCACGGGAGAGGGGGAACCGTCGCGCTGTCGGAACCCGCGTCGCTCGCTTCTCAGTCTGTCGCGACGCGATCGGGCACAGCGCTAGCCCACGTAGCCGAAGGTCACGGCCGGCGCGGCGGCGGTCTCGACCCAGACGCTCTTGGTCTGGGTGTAGGCCATCAGCGCCTCGCGGCCGGAGGAGCGGCCGAAGCCCGAGCGGCCGAAGCCGCCGAACGGCGAGGCCACGTTGATGGTCTTGTAGCCGTTCACCCAGACGGTGCCGGCCCGAAGCGCCGCCGCGACCCGGTGGCCGCGCCCGCCGTCGCCGGTCCAGACCGCGCCGGCGAGGCCGTAGGGCGTGCCGTTGGCCAGCGCGATCGCCTCGTCCTCGCCGTCGAACGGCAGGACCGCCAGGACCGGGCCGAACACCTCCTCCCGGGCGATCGCCGCGTCCGGCGCGACGCCGTCCACGATGGTCGGGCCGTAGTAGAAGCCGCCCGTGTCGCGTAAGGCGGCGGGGCAGGCCCCGCCGGTCGCGATCGTGGCGCCCGCCCCCGCGGCGGCCTCGACCATGTCGGCGATCTTGTCCCGCTGGCGCCGGTTGTTGATCGGGCCGATCTGCGTCTCCGGGTCGGTCGGCGCGCCCACGGGGATGCGCGCGGCGGCGCGGGACAGGCGCTCGACGAAGGACGCGTGGATCGAGCGGTGCACGAGGAGCCGGGAGCCCGCCACGCAGCTCTGGCCGGCGCCGCCGAAGATCGCGGCCTGCGCGCCGATCAGCGCCCGGTCGAGGTCGGCGTCGGCGAACACGATGTTGGCCGACTTGCCGCCGAGCTCCAGCACGCTCGGCACGATGGCGCGGGCCGCCGCGGCGGCGATCTGCGCGCCCGCCTCGGCCGAGCCGACGAACACGACGAGCCGCGTCTCGGGATGGGCGACCGCGGCGGCGCCGGTGGTCGGGCCGGCGCCGGCCAGCACCGAGACGAGGCCGCGGGGCATCCCCTCGGCGCGGTCGCAGAGCAGGCCCAACGCCAGCGAGGTCAGGGGCGTCAGCTCGGAGGGCTTCAGCACCACGGCGTTGCCGGCGCAGATGGCCGGCGCGATCTGCCAGCCCGCGGTGAAGATCGGCGCGTTCCAGGGGGTGATCTGCACCACGGTGCCGAAGGGCTCGTGGCGGGTGTAGTTCAGGTGCGAGGTCGGGACCGGGATGACGTCGCCGTGCAGCTTGTCGCACCAGCCGGCGTAGTACTCGAACATCTCGGCGACCTTGGCGACCTCGCCGCGGGTGTCGCGGATCGGCTTGCCGGCCGAGAGGGTCTCCAGCTCGGCGAGCGCGCCGGCATGCTGCCGGACCAGGGCGGCGACCGCCCACAGCGCGCGGCCGCGGGCGGCGGCGCTCATGCCCCACCACGCGCGCTGGGCGTCGCGGGCCGCCGCCATGGCGGCCTCGACGACCGACGGGCCGGCATCGGCGAAGGTCGCGAGCACGCCGCCGTCGGCCGGGTTGGTGAGATCGAGGGCGGCGCCGGTCCCGGCGAGGATCTCGCCGGCCACGACGCTGCCGATGCGGCCGCCCGGCAGCAGGTCGGCCAGGAGGGCGGCGACCCGGTCGGCGGCGGGCGAGTGCGGCGTGCCGGACATCAGTGGGCTCCCTTGGGATCGCGGTAATCGGCCATGCGGGTGAAGTCGGCCGTGTCGGGGATGGCGGGTTGCGTCGCCTGCCAGATCCGCTTCACCTCGGCGGAGAGCGGCAGGTCGATCCCGCATTCGGCGGCGAGTTCGAGGGCGAGGCGCACGTCCTTGCGCATCAGGCCGGCCGAGAAGCCGCTGTCGAAGGTGCCGGACTGGACCCAGCGCGGGACCATGACCTCGCTGATCGCGCTGCGGCCGGTCGCGGTGTTGACGACCTGGACGGCCTCCTCGGCCGAGAGGCCCGCCGCCTCGGAGAGGCGCAGGGCCTCGCCGGTGGTCACCAGATGGGCCGCCACCAGCAGGTTGTTGACGAGCTTGACGATGTTGCCGGCGCCCGACGGCCCGACATGCGGCGCGCGGGCCGACATCGCCTCCAGGACCGGCCGGGCCAGCTCGTAATCCGCCTCGGCGCCGCCGATCATCATGGTCAGGGTGCCCTCGGCGGCGCCGGACGGGCCGCCGCTCACGGGGGCGTCGAGGAGCGCGTGACCGGCCGCGGCGAGGCGCTCGGCGAGGCGCCGGGTCGTGCCGGGATCCGAGGTCGAGGTGTCGATCACCACCACCTTCCGGTCGGTCCGGGACAGGAGCCCGCCCTCCGCGGTGACCACCGCCTCCACGTCCCGCGCCAGCGGCAGCGAGAACACCAGGGCGTCGGCCCGGCCGAGCACGTCGTTGAGGGCGTCGAGGACGGTGACGCCGGCCGCCTCGGCGGCGGGGCGCCGGGCCGGACTGAGGTCGTAGCCCAGGACCGCGAAGCCCTTGCGGGCCAGGGTCGCGGCCATGCCCAGACCCATGTTGCCGAGCCCGACGACGCCTACCGTTGCGATGGTCATGCCGATCCGTCCTCACGAAGCGGCACGATAGTTCCGGCAAACGAGCGTTGCGACAACAACCGATTTCTGCACGAAGCGTGCGGAAAATCCGCACGCTCGCGTCATGCCGGCGGCGGCCGGAACGCCACCATGTGGTCGGCCAGCCAGCCGAGCAGCCGCGCCGCGCCCTCCGGCAGGCGCCGCCCCGCGCGGACGACGAGGTGGGCGCTCGCCTCCGACAGGATCGCGTCGCGCAGCGGTAAGGCCGCGAGGAGGCCGTCGCGCAGCTCGGCCGCGACCACGAAGCGCGGCAGGAACGCGACGCCCATGGCGGCCATCACGAAGCGGCGGTGCAGCTCGAAGGACGCCGTCTCCAGCCGCGGCACCAGTCGGAATCCGCCGTCGGCCTCGACGCGGCCGATCAGCTGCCGGACCCCGTGGTCGGGGGGCAGGAGGGCGGCGGGTTCGGTGGCGAAGCTGCGCAGCGGGACGGGGGCCGCCCCGTCGGCGAGGGGATGCCCCATCGGCAGGACGGCGAGGAGCGGCTGCCGGGCGGAGACGATCCCGCGGACGTCCGGGTGCGCGGGCGGGTTGTAGACGAGGCCGATATCCGCGTCCCCCCGGGCGATCGCCGCGAGGATCCCGTCGGTCGTTCCGATCTCGACCTGATAGGCGATGCCCGGATGGTCCTGGGCGAAGCCGGCCAGGGCGTTGTCGAGGAGGTCGATCAGGAAGCCGGCGCCGCAGCGCAGGCTGACCGTGCCCCGCTGCACCCCGCGCAGGCGCTTCAGCTGGTCCTCCAGCAGGGCCGCCTCGTCGGCTTGCCGCTGCGCGTGCTCGGCGACGAGGCGGCCGGCCTCGGTGGGCACCACGCCCCGGGGCAGGCGCTCGAGCAGGGTCTCGCCGACCTGCGCCTCCAGCTCGATGATCTGCCGGCTCACCGCCGAGGCGGCGACGTTCAGGACATCGGCGGCCGCCCGGACCGAGCCCGCGCGCACGACGGCCAGCAGGTAGCGCAGCGCGCGGTCGTTCACGGCGGCGGATCCCCGGCGGCCGCGCCGCGCCGGTCGACCGCGACGGCGCCCCGCGCCACGACCAGCACGGGCTCCTGGCGCTCCACGATCACCTGCGGTACGCCGCCGGCCGCGAAGGCGATCAGGTCGGCCCGCGCGCCGGGCGCCACCGCGCCCGGACCGAGGCCCAGCACCCGCGCCGGGATTGCGGTGATCGGCGCCAGCAACGCCGCGAGGTCCGCGTCGGTGCGCAGGTCGAACCGGTAGGCGGCGAGCTGGGCGCGGGCGATCATGCCGGTGACCGTGGCGGGATTCCAGCAGTCGCGGACGTTGTCGGTGCCGAGGCAGACCGGGACGCCGAGCGCGCGCAGCCGCGGGATCGGCGGGCATCGGGCCCCGCCCGGCACGCTGCTGAGGATCGCGACGCCGGCCCGGTTCAGGGCCTCGGCGATCCGGCCGAGTTCCAGGTCGTCGGCCTCCGCGAGGGCGAAGGCGTGGCTGATCGTGACCTGCCCGCCGAGCCCGGCTGCCGCTGTCCGGGCCGCGATCGCCGCGATCGTGGCGAGTCCGGCCGCGCCGCCCTCGTGGAGATGGATGTCGATGCCCCGCCCGTGCCGCTCGGCCAGGGCGAAGACGATGTCCAGGTGACCGTCGCGGTCTCCGTCGATGCCGACGGGATCGAGGCCGCCGACGAGGTCCGCGCCCATCCGCAGGGCCGCGCCCAGGTCGTCGGCGACCGGCGGGCAGCCCAGGATCCCGCTCTGCGGGAAGGCGACGATCTGGATCTGCAGGCGGTCGGCCCAGCGCGCCCGCAGGTCGAGGATCTGGGCGAGGTGGTCGAGCCGCGTGACGTCGTCGACGTCGACATGGGTCCGCAGGCTCGTCGTGCCGCCGCGGAGCATGCGTTCGAGCAGCGCCTCGGCGCCCTGCTCGGCGAGCGGGATCCGCGTGGCGCGGCGGAACGCCTTCTCGTCGTCGATGATCGCGCGGACGGACCCCGCCGCCGCGTGCGGGCGCCACGGCAGGCCGAGCAGGCACTTGTCGAGGTGGACGTGCCCGTCCGACAGGCCCGGCAGCACCAGGGCGCCGCCGAGATCGATCGTGCGGCCGGCGGGCGGGAGCGGCGCGGCGGGATCCCGCAGCGCCGACACGCGGTCGCCCCGGATGTCGATCGTCGCCCGGCTTCCCTCGGCGAGCGCGGCGTCGTGGAGGCGCAGGTCGCAGGGGGCGTCCCAGCGCGGTTCGGTGCTCGGCGTCATGACGGGGCTTCCTTCAGAGCGGCCGGCCGGCGGCCACGACGGTCCGGATCGCGAAGCTCGATTGCAGCCGGGCGACCCCCGGCAGCCGCGACAGGACATCCTTGTGCAGCCGCTCGTAGTCGGCCGCGTCGATCACCTTGAGCTTCACGAGGTAATCGGCCGTCCCGGTCATCAGATAGCAGTCCTGCACCTCGGGACAGCGCCGGACGGCCGCCTCGAACCGGTTGAGATAGTCCTCAGTCTGGCGGTCCAGGGTGAACTGCGTGAGGACCACGAGGCCCGGCCCGTCGACCGCGCCGCCGATCAGCGCGGTGTAGCCCCGGATGATTCCGGATTCCTCCAGCAGCCGCACGCGGCGATGGCAGGCGGACGCCGACAGGCCGACCGCCGCGGCGAGATCCGCGTTGCTGATCCGGCCGTCGCCGCGCAGGGCCTGGATGATGCGGCGGTCGATCGCGTCCACGCGCGCCTCGCAGGATCTTCGAACTCGCCGCAGATATTTCCACGGCCAAGCTCGAAATTCAAATCTCTTCGACAGGATGCACGCTCGTTCGACGATCCTTCGTGTAGCCTTTTGGCACTGCATCCGAGCGCCGTTCCGAGGGCCGCCATGAGCATGATCGACCGCGAGCTCCGGCCCGATGCGGGCCCGGCCGGGACGGCCTCCGCCCTCCTCACGATCGATCTCGCGGCCATCGCGGAGAATTACCGCCTGCTCGCCGCGCGAGCCGGGACGGCCGCCTGCGCGGCCGTCGTCAAGGCGGACGCCTACGGCCTCGGCGCCGACCGGGTCGCGCCGGTCCTGGCCGCCGCGGGCTGCCGGCACTTCTTCGTCGCCCAGGTCGGTGAGGGCGTGGCCCTCCGGTCCATCCTCGGCCCCGGGGCGGCGATCGCCGTGCTCAACGGCGCCGCCCCGGGCAGCGAGGCGGCCTGCGCGGACCACGACCTCGTGCCCGTGCTCAACGACCGGTCCCAGCTCGACGGCTGGCAGGGCCTGGCCCGGCGGCGCGTGCGGCGCCTGCCGGCGATCCTCCAGGTCGATACCGGCATGGCCCGCTTCGGCTTCGCGCCGGAGGAGGTCGGCGCGCTGCTCGACGACCCAGACGCCCTCGCGGGCCTGGACCTGCGGCTGGTGATGAGCCACCTCGCCTGCGCGGGCGAGCCGGACAGCCCGGTCAACGCGGCGCAGCTCTCGGTCTTCCGGGCGGTCCGGCAGCGCCTGCCGACGGTGCCGGCGAGCCTCGCGGCCTCGTCCGGGATCTTCCTCGGTCCGGACTTCCACTTCGACCTCGTGCGCCCCGGCGCCGCCCTCTACGGGATCGCCCCGCAGGAGGGCGCGGCGAACCCGATGCGGCCGGTGATCGGGCTGCGGGCCCGGGTGATGCAGACGCGCGGCGTCCCGGCGGGGACGCCGGTCGGCTACGGGCACGCGGCCCGAGTCGACAGGGACAGCCGCCTCGCCACGGTCGCGATCGGCTACGCGGACGGGTTCTTCCGCAGCACGGCGGGCGGCGCGGCGTGGTTCGGCGGCGTCCGGCTGCCCGTGGTCGGGCGCGTCTCGATGGACAGCCTCGTCCTCGACGTCACCGACGTGGCGCCCGGCACCCTCGGGCCGGGGGCGCTCGTCGACATCGTCGGGCCGGAGCGCGACGTCGACGCCGTCGCCGCGGCGGCCGGCACGATCGGCTACGAGGTCCTGACCAGCCTCGGCCACCGCTTCCACCGCATCTATCTCGGAGCCTGAGGCAAGCCATGCACGTGATCATCCTCGGCGGCGGCGTCGTCGGCGTCACCTCGGCCTACTACCTCGCCCGGGCCGGCCATCAGGTCACCGTGCTGGAGCGCCAGCCGGGCTCCGGCCTGGAGACCAGCTTCGCCAATGCCGGGCAGGTCTCGCCCGGCTACTCGGCCCCCTGGGCGGCACCCGGGATCCCCGTGAAGGCGCTCAAGTGGCTGATGATGCGGCACCGCCCCCTGGTGCTGTGGCCGCGGCTCGAGCCCCGCCTTTACGCGTGGCTCACGCGCATGCTCGCGAACTGCACCGAGGAGGCCTACCAGCGGAACAAGGGCCGCATGGTCCGACTCGCCGAGTACAGCCGCGACGCGCTGCGCGACCTGCGCACCGAGACCGGCATCGCCTACGATCACCGGGAGAAGGGCACGCTCCAGCTCTTCCGGACGCGGAAGCAGCTCGACCATGTCGGCGACGACACCCGCGTCCTCGACGCCTACGGCGTGCCCTACACGGTGCTGGACCCGGCCGGCTGCGTCAGTGCCGAGCCGGCGCTCGCCGCCGTGCGCGACGTCTTCGTCGGCGGCCTGCGGCTGCCGGGCGACGAGACCGGCGACGCGCACCTGTTCACGCAGCGCCTCGCCGCGATCTGCGAGGGCCTCGGCGTCACCTTCCGCTACCGCACGGCGATCGCGCGCCTGCATCACGTCGGGGACCGGGTGACGGCGGTCGAGACCGCCGACGGCGACCTCCTGCGGGCGGATGCCTACGTGGCGGCGCTGGGCAGCTACACGCCGGCCCTGCTGCGCCCCCTCGGGATCGCCCTGCCGGTCTACCCGGTGAAGGGCTACTCGCTCACGCTCCCCATCACCGATCCGGCGGCCGCGCCGGTCTCGACGGTGATGGACGAGACCTACAAGGTCGCGATCACCCGGCTCGGCGACCGCATCCGCGTCGGCGGCACCGCCGAGCTCGCCGGGTTCAGCAGCGCCCTGCGCGGGCCGCGCCGCGAGACCCTCGCGCGCTCGGTGCAGGACCTGTTCCCGGCCGGCGGCGACCTCGACCGAGCCGCGTTCTGGACCGGCCTGCGGCCGATGACGCCGGACGGCACGCCGATCGTCGGGGGCACGCGGATCGGGAACCTGTTCACCAACACCGGTCACGGCACGCTGGGCTGGACGATGGCCTGCGGATCGGGCCGCCTGCTCGCCGACCTCGTGTCCGGACGGGCGCCGGAGATCGCGAGCGACGATCTGGCCCTCGACCGCTACGCCGCGTGAGCCGGCCGGCCGGATCGGCCCTGACCGGTCCGACTCCCCGTCGCCCGGTCACTGAACCGCCGTCGCGCTGCGCAGCGCGTGCCGTGGCGCACCAGCACAACTCTGCCCGGTATCGCCCCGAACGCGATCCGACCGTGCGTTGAGCAAGACTCCGGGAATCGTGGCGAGTCGCCGTCACCACCGGGCACAATCATTCATGATTCACCGAGATACGACCACCGGTTGATTACATGACGTTCATGACGTGCGGATTCGCATAATCGTCGGATGACTTCCGACAGGCCCAGGCAACCCTTCGCAGCGTGTCGAGTTGAGGACCTGAACGAACGATCCGGGTGCGCAGATGAGTTTCATCGTCGTACAGGGCCAGGACGATCACGAGCAGGCCGATGCCGTTCTTCGGGGCGTCGCCGACGGGCTGGCCCGCCTGTTCGGCGTGCCCGAGCATCCGCCCGGTGTTCAGCACCTGCTGGATTCCGGGACGCAGGAACAGGGTCCCCACCCTGAACAGATCACGCAGCGCAGCGCGCGGCGCGGCGGAAGCAAGAAGCTTCCTCGAGGCCGGTCGGTGAAGACGGGTACCGGCCGGACGCGGCGCGCAGCGGACCAGCCGTCCAGCCGCACGCGAGGGCGCCAGGCGGTGGCCGAGGCGCAGCCCGGGCAACGCGACCAGTCCTGAACCCGGCCCCGGCGCTCGCCCCGGCCTCAGCGCGCCGCGGGCAGGCCGAAGCGCCGGATCTCCAGGTGCATCTGCTCCAGCGGCAGGATCTTGGCGGCCGCACCGCGGTCGATCGCCTCCTTGGGCATCCCGAACACGACGCAGCTCGCCTCGTCCTGGGCGACCGTCTGCGCCCCGGCGCGACGCATCTCCAGCAGGCCGTTGGCGCCGTCGTCGCCCATGCCGGTCAGCAGGATGCCGAGCGCGTTCGCGGCCGCGGCCCGGGCGGCCGACCGGAACAGGACGTCGACCGACGGGCGGTGGCGCGCGACGAGGGGACCGTCCTTCACCGACACCGCGTAGCTGCCGCCTCGGCGCTCGACCATGAGGTGCCGCCCGCCCGGGGCGATCAGGGCGCGGCCGCGCACCACGGGATCGCCGTCCTCCGCCTCCTTGACGGCGATCGCGCAGAGGCCGTTCAGCCGCTTGGCGAACGCCGCCGTGAAATGCTCCGGCATGTGCTGCACGATGACGAGACCGGGGGACTCGGCGGGCAGCACCTCGAGCACGTCGCGCAGCGCCTCCGTGCCGCCCGTCGACGCGCCGATGCAGACGATCCGGTCGGTCCCGGCCACGACGCGCCCGGGCACGGGCGGCGGCAGGACGACGTCGGCCGAGAGCTTCGCCTCCACCAGCGGCCGGGACGGCCGGCTCCCGCGCAGCTTGGCCCGGGCAGCGGCCCGGACCGCGTCGCAGACCCGGACCGTGGATTCGAGCAGGAACTGGCGGGTGTCGACGCGCGGTTTCGGCAGCACGTCGACGGCGCCCGCCTCCAGCACCTCGAACAGGATCCGGGACCCGGCCTCGGTCAGGGTCGAGCAGACGATCACCGGGAGCGGCTTCTGCGCCATGATCTTGCGCAGGAACGTCAGGCCGTCCATGCGCGGCATCTCGAGATCGAGGATGATGACGTCCGGGATCTCCTCCTGGATGCGGCGCGCCGCGATGAACGGATCGGCGGCGGTGCCCAGGATCTCGATGTCGGGCGCCGTCCCCAGGATGCTGCACAGCGTCTGGCGGACGGAGGCCGAGTCGTCGACGATCAGGACGCGGATCGGTCTGGACGCGCTCACCGGCCGGAATCCCGCAGCTTGCCGAAGACGGTCGAGGAGATCTGGTCGAGGCCAGCCACGCCGACGCCCGCCATGGATTCGGAATGGCCGACGATCAGGTAGCCGCCGGGGCGCAGGTGCCCGGCCAGGCGCGCGACCACCGCCCTCTGGGTCGGCTTGTCGAAGTAGATCAGCACGTTGCGGCAGAAGATGAGGTCGACGTCCCGGTCGATCGGGTAGGTCTCGTCCATCAGGTTGAGCCGCTGGAACCGCACCCGGGCGCGCAGCTCCGGCACGATCCGCCCCTCGCGCCGGGCCGGATCGCGCGCGACCATCACGTAGCGGCGGCGCAGGTCCGGCGGCACCGCGTCGAGCATCTCGGCCGGGTAGATCGCCGTGCGGGCACGGTCGAGCACCTCCGAGGAGATGTCGGTCCCGAGGATGGCGTAGCGGAACCGGTCGGCGGCCATGTCGTGCAGGACCATCGCCAGCGTGTAGGCCTCGGCACCGGTCGAGGCCGCCGCGCTCCAGACCTTGAGCAGCGGCCGGTCGCCCCGCGCCGCCAGCCGCGGCACGATCGTCTCGCGCAGCAGGTCGAAATGCGCGGGCTCGCGGAAGAAGTCGGTCTTGTTCGTCGTCACGCAGTCGACGAGGTGCGGGAACTCGTCCGCGAGGTGGCCGGCCTCGAACAGGTGGCGGCCGTAGGCCTCCAGGGTCGGGAGATCGAGGGCGCGCATGCGCTTGCGCAGCCGCCCCTCGACCATGGTGCGCTTGGCCGGCGGGAGCTGGATGCCGGCATGCTGCTGGACGAGGTCGGCGACCGAGCGGAAGTGCCGGTCGCTCAGGTGACCCGGATCGGCCTCCATGGTGGCGGATCCCTCAGGCGGCCTGCGGGGTCGCGACCAGGGCCGGGCCGTCGCCGTCCATGAGCGCGACGAGGTCGAACACCACGACGAAGGCCTCGCCCCGGCGGCCGATCCCCGCGATGTAGCGGGCGTTCCAGCGCCCGCCGACCTCGGGCGCCGCCTCCATCTCGGCCCGGTCGAGCTCGGTCACCTCGATCACCCGGTCGGCCACGAACCCGACCCGCAGCGCCCGGCCGGGCATCGGCACGTTGAGCAGGATGATCCGGGTGGCCGGCGTGCGCGCCACCGGCGGCAGTCCGAGCTTGGTCCGCAGGTCCACCACCGGGTAGCTCTGCCCGCGCACGTCGATCATGCCGAGCAGGAAGGCCGGCGCCTGCGGCAGCGCGGCCGGGACCCGGTAGTCGAGGATCTCGTGGACGTGCTCGACGTCGATCCCGAAGGTCTCGGCCCCGAGGCCGAGGGTCAGGTACTGCCACACACTGGACATGCAGGGTCTCCGGCTGGATCGCGGCGCGCGACGGCGGCTCGCGACGGCGGCTGACGACGGCGGGATCCGCGCGGGCACGAGCACCGCGCGGATCCGGGCCTCGGGCGAGGTGTCAGGCGACCCGGGTGAAGGCGGCGTCCTGCGCGTCGCCCTCGCCCATGTCGAGGGCGAAGCCGCCGCCCCCGGCCGGGCCGCGCGCGCCCGCCCGCTTCGGGCTCGGGGAGCGGATCGCCGCCGAGGGCGTGCCCATCCGCGCCGCGGTCGCGCGCAGCCGCGTCACCGCCTGGTCGACACCGGCCACCGGCGCGGCCGCCTCGGTGATCCGGAAGTAGGCGATCGTCGCCTGCAGCTTCTCGGCCTGGGTGGCCAGCTCCTCGGAGGTGGCCGAGACCTGCTCGGAGGCGCTGGCGTTCTGCTGGGTCACCTTGTCGAGCTGCTGGATCGCCTGGTTGATCTGGCCCGAGCCGACATCCTGCTCGCGGCAGGCGGCGGTGATCTCCTCGACCAGGCTGGCGGTCTTCTTGATGTCGGGCACGAGCTTGCCGAGCATGTCGCCGGCCTGCTGGGCGGCCTTGACGGTGTCGGACGAGAGCGTGCCGATCTCGGCCGCGGCCGCCTGGCTGCGCTCGGCGAGCTTGCGCACCTCGCTGGCGACCACCGCGAACCCGCGACCGTGCTCACCGGCCCGGGCCGCCTCCACGGCGGCATTGAGCGCCAGCAGGTCGGTCTGGCGGGCGATCTCCTGCACGATGGTGATCTTCTGGGCGATGGTCTGCATGGCCTCGACGGCGCGGCCGACGGCGATGCCGCTCGCCTCGGCATCCTGGGCCGATTGCCGGGCGATCGTCTCGGTCTGGCTGGCGTTCTCGGCGTTCTGCTTCACGTTGGCGGCCATCTCCTCCATGGAGGCCGAGGCTTCCTCGGTCGACGAGGCCTGCTCGGTCGAACCCTGCGACAGTTGCTCGGCCGAGGCCGAGAGCTCCTGGGACCCCGCCGAGACGTTGCCGGCCGCTGCGGTCGCCTCGGCCACGACGGTGCGCAGCTTCGTCAGCATGGTCTGCAGGGCGAGGCCCATCGTGTCCTTGTCGGAGAGCGGCCGGGCCTCCACGGTGAGGTCGCCCTGGGCGATCGCGTTGGCGAGCGCCGCGGTCGCGTTCAGGTTCTCGGTCATGCGGCCCATGGCGCCGACGAGGTCGCCGAGCTCGTCGTTGGTCGTGACCGTCGCGGTCTGGCTCAGGTCGCCCATCGACACCGCGTCGGCCAGCGAGACGGCACGGCCGAGGCCGCGGGAGATCGACAGCGCGAGCCAGGTCGCGATGCCGAGGCCCATGAGGAGCGCGGCCGCCGCCACGCTCAGCAGGATCGTCTGACCCTGGGCGGATTCCGCGTTGGCCTGGGCCGCGGCGTCGTCCATGAACCGCTTCTGCCGATCCGCCAGCGCCTCGAACGCGTTGATCGCCGTCGTGCTCACCGTCGCGTACTCGCCCGAGGCGACCTCGGCCGCCTTCACCGAGCTGCCGATCTCGACGAGGGCGAGCGCCCGCTGGAAGGAGGACGCCCAGGTCCCGAACCGCTCGCGGACGGCCGTCACGGCGATTCCCGCCGCCTGGGACGCCGCCGCGAGCTCGTCCACCGACCGGTTGATCTCCTCGCGCGACTGCTTGGCGAGGGCCACGCGCTGCTGGAGCGCCTCGACGCTCGTGGTCCCGGTGGCCGAGGTCAGCTGCCCCCAGGCCCGCTCGACCCGGCTCTTGAACACCGCGGCGACCCGGGCGAGCCGCTCTCCGGCGGGGCTCTGGGCGTCGGTCGCCGTGTTGATCAGGGCGTCGAGGTCCGTGCGCAGGGCGGCCAGCGCCGGGCGACCCGCCGCATTGATCTCGGCCCAGGTCTTCCCGTTGGAATTGTCGCGGGTCAGCTCCAGAGCCCGGTTCCCCAGCGCGTTCTGCTTCTCGTACTTGGCCGACAGGTCCTCGTAGAGCCGCTTGCCCTCGTCGGTCATGAGCAGGGGCTTCACCTTGGCCAGCGACGCCATGGCGTCACCGTGGTTGGTCGCCGAGCGCTTGGCGAACTCCGTCATCTGCGTCTCGTCCGGGCTGATCAGGGCTCCGCGGACGTTGAACGCGCTGCGGATGGCGTGCGCCTTGCCCTCGAGGACCTGCTTCTGGATCTCGGCGCGGCTCAGGACGTACTTCATCGTCGCGTCGGCGGCCGTGAGCCTCTGGTAGCCGACCCCGCTGGCCGTCCCCAGGAGAACGAGGATCGCGCCGAAGCCGACCCCGAGCTTGGCCTTGATCGAGAAACGCATCGCCCTTTACCCCTACGCAAACACGAGATTCTGACGGGACTTCGGAAATACTTCGGAAAGACTTCAGTCGAGGATCTGCTCGAGCTCGGGGACGATGATGAATTCGTCCCCCGCCTTGACGATCGAGCGGATGTATTCCGGGCGCCAAGTCGTGCCGACGGGCGGCACCGCCTCGCACTGCGCCGGATCGACCTCCGTGACCGCGAACACCTTGTCGGCCACCAGCGCGACGACCACGGGGTCGCCCGCTACCGGCACCTCCAGGACGAGGAAGCGCGTGTCCGGGCTCGCCGACGCCGCCGGCATCCCGAACCGCTCGCGGATGTCGGCCAGAGGCACGACGTTGCCGCGCACGTTCACGATCCGATCGATATGCGGGCGCGCCCCCGCCACCCGCGTCGCCGGGATCGGATCGATGATCTCGCGCACCATCCCGGCCTCCAGCGCAAAGCTCTCCGAGCCGATCCGGAACATCACCACCTGCTGGCCGCCCTGCCGACCGTCCCGCTGGCCGCCGTCGGCGGCCGCCTGCGGGCCGGGCTCGACGACTCCGCGCGCCACGCCGCCGCTCATCACGCCACCTCCTGGTACTCGCGCACGCCCTCGGCGCGCCCGCCGCTCACGAGGCGGCCGACATCGATGATCAGCGCGGCCGTGCCGTCACCCAGGATCGTCGCCCCGGAGAAGGTCGCCACGTCCGCGTGCAGCTTCGACAGCGACTTGATGACGGTCTGGTGGTTGCCGATGATCTGGTCCGCCACCAGGCCGACCCGCGCCTCACCGGCGGCCACCACGATCACCTTCTGGTGCAGGTCCGGCTCGCCCGCGGCCCCGAACAGGCTGCGCAGCCGCAGGAACGGCACCAGCGCGCCGCGGATGTTGAGGAAGTCCCGCCCGCGGCCGCCGCGCTCGCTGGCGGGCAGCTCGACGCATTCCTCCACCGCGGCCAGCGGGATGACGTAGCGTCCCTCCCCCACCCGGATCAGCAGACCCTCGATGATCGCCAGCGTCAGCGGCAGGCGCAGCGCCACGCAGGTGCCGCCGCCCGGCTCGGTCGCGATGTCGATCGTGCCGCGCAGGCTCTCGATCGTCTTCTTGACGACGTCCATGCCGACCCCGCGCCCCGACAGGGCCGAGATCTCCTGCGCGGTCGAGAAGCCCGGCGCGAACAGGAACTGGTAGATCTGCTGGTCGGTGAGCACCGCGCCCGGCGCGCACAGGCCCTTCTCCTCGGCCTTGGCGCGGATGCGGGCCGCGTCGAGCCCGGCGCCGTCGTCGCGCACGCTCACCAGCACCTGCGCGCCGACATGCTCGGCGGTGAGCGTGATCCGCCCGGTGGCGGCCTTGCCGCCGGCCGCGCGGCGCTCGGGCGCCTCGATGCCGTGGTCGATCGCGTTGCGGATCAGGTGGACGAGCGGGTCGGCCAGGCGCTCGATCACGGTCTTGTCGAGCTCGGTCTCCTCGCCGGCGGTGACGAACTCGACCGGCTTGCCGAGATCGCGCGAGAGGTCGTGGACGAGGCGGCGGAAGCGGCCGAACAGGGCGCCGATGGCGACCATGCGGATGCTCATCGTGGTGTCGCGCAGCCGCGCGGACAGGCGCTCGATCTCCTCGGCGATGGCCTTGAGGCCGGGATCGGCATGCAGGCCGGCGAGCTGGCTGAGCCGCGCCTGGGCGATGACCAGCTCGCCGACCCGGTCCATCAGCTCGTCGAGCCGCTCGGCCTCGACCCGGACGCTGCTGGCCGGCCGCTCCTCGGCCCGCCGGGCCGGGACGCGCTCGGTGGCCCGGGCCGCGGGCTCGACCGCCCCCGGTCCGGCCGGTCCGGTCTCGCCGGACGCGCGGGCGGCGAGACCGGCAGCCGGAACCGCGCCGGACGGCGGCCCGGACGGCGGCCCCGACGGCGGCCCCGACGGCGACGGTGCGGCCTCGGCCGGCTCGGGCGCGGCGTCCGGTGGCGCGGCCGAGACCGGGACGAGCGTCAGGGTCATCTCGTCCCGGACGAACAGGAAGACGTCCTCGATCGCCTCGCGGGGCACGGCCGCGCACAGCGTGACGTCCCAGCCGATGGCGAGGCTCTCGGGGTCGAGGGCCGGCAGCTCGGGCAGCGCGTCGAGGCGCGGCACGATCGTGCAGGCGCCGAGGTCGCGCAGCTCGTCGAGGAGCGCCAGGGGATTGGTCCCGTTGCGGAGGATCTCGGGCGCGAACGCGATGCCGATCTGCCAGCCTCCCTCCCCCGCCGCAGCGGGCCCGGCGGCCGGCTCCGGGAGGAGCGCGGACGGGGCGGCCGGGCGGGACGCGGCGCCGAGCAGCTGCTCGAGTTCGGCCAGGATGGCCTCGCCGATGATCGGGGCGCTCGCCTCGGGCTCCTCGATGAGGCCGCGGATGTAGTCCTTGGCCGAGAGGGAGACGTTGACGAGGTCGCGGCCGACCGGGACCTCGCCGCGCCGGACGCGGTCGAAGGCGGTCTCGAAATCGTGGGTGAAGGCGGCGACCTGCTCGAAGCCGAACATGGCGCCCGAGCCCTTGATGGTGTGCAGGGCCCGGAAGGCCGTGTCGATCAGGGCCCGGTCCTCGGGCCGGTCGCCGAGGTCGAGCAGCGTCGTCTCCAGGCGGGCGAGCAGCTCGGCGGCCTCGGCGCGGAAGATCTCCGCGGGATCGAGAGCAGTCATGGGACGAACGGACCCCCGGACACAGAACGCAGATACAGAACCAACCGCCCGATCCTGAGCGCGAACGGACGCGCCGATACCGGAGACCGGCCGCGTCTTTCGCGATCAAGCAGTCGAACAGACTGTCCCGGCGCGCGGCGACCGCGCGGTGACGGGACACGACGCGAAGCCGCCGCCTGACTTCGTGGGTTGTATATAATCGGACCAGAAATTTTCGGTTAACGAACAGATTTGAATCCTGAACAGGAAGTATATCCACATCGGTTTCGAAGAATTTTATTGTCGGATACTGCGATCGTGTGAGACGCGGATCACAGGATCTCGGGCGCGCGGTGCGGCACGGCTCCGGCCATCACGGCGCGTCGACGAACGTCGATGGACTCAGTCGGACGTGGACGGACGCGGACGGGCGTGGACGGGCGTGGACGAACATCGACGTCCACCGGCGCGCAGCCGCGCGGATGCGGGCCGCGGCAGGTCCCTGCGGGCGGCGCGCGGATCGCGATGGGACTGGAACCGGGAACGGGGCCGGTCGCGGCCGGTCCGGCGCGGGAAGGCCCGGCCGCGGCGCGACCGCCGACCGGGCCCGAACGGGCTGCCCTCGGCGCGCGCCGGCGCGCTCAGAACAGGTCGATGCCGTCCAGATCGTCGGCGGCGGCGTCGGCCGGCGTCTCGGAGGCCGGAGCCCCCCCGAGCAGGCGCTCGGTCAGGCGCGCGCGAACCTCCCCCAGGGTGCAGCCGGCGATCGCCGCCGCGATCCAGGCCGGATCGGCCGCGGCATCCGGCGCCGCGACGCGGTCCGCGCTGTGGTCGGCGAGCCGCCCGAGCTCCGCGCCGGCCGAGCGCAGCAGGCCCTCGACGTTCTGGATGCGCTGCTTGGCCCGGTCCTGGAACTGCATCGCCACGATCGCCGCCGACACGTCCTGCGTGATGGCCTGCGTGGTCTCGGCGGTCTGCTGCAGGATGCCCGCGACCTGCGCGTTCTGCTCGACCAGCGCCCGCATCACCATGCGGACGCGCGTCTCGGCGGTCCGGCTCTCCTCGGACATGTCGATCGCCGCGATGTCGCCCAGCAGGGCATGGCTGCCGCGCAGGCCGGCCGCCATGGTGCCGATCTGCTGCTTGATCACGTCCGACAGGGCGTTGATCGTCGTGGCGAGGCCGCGCACCTCGTCGGCGACCACCGCGAAGGCCGCGCCGCTGGCGCCGGCCCGGGCCGCCTCGATCTTGGCGTTCAGGGCGAGGAGGTTGGTCTGGCGGTTGATCCGCTCGATCTGCGCGACGCTCCCCTCGACCGACGACAGGCCCTCGAGCACCCCGGCCAGACCCTGCGCGAGGGTCGACCCGCGGGACGACATCAGGGTGATCCGCTCGATCAGGGCGGTGAGCGTCTCGCCGAGGCCGGCGGCGACGTCGCCGAGCTGCAGGGTCCGGTCGTCGATCCGGACGGTCTGGACCGAGGCGACGAGCCCCCGGACGATCTCCGACTGCTCGCAGGTCGTGGCGGCGATGCTCTGGAAGCGGTTGGACAGGCCGTGGACGTTGGCCTCCACATCGGTGGAGACGATCCCGAGCTCGGCGACGAGGGCGTCGAGCAGCGTCCGCTGCTGCGCCGAGAGGCCGAGCCAGGCCTGGAGCAGGTCGGCCGCCTGCGCGGCGGGCGCCGGCTCGGCCACGATCGCGGCGGGGAGAGGCGCGGGCTCGCTGGACGACGCGGCCGCCTCCGGGAGCGGGGCGGCCGGGATCGCCGCGCCCGATCCGCACCGGTCATCGAGCCCCACCTCGGACCCCACCTCGGGCCGCATCTCGGGCCGGCGGAACCGGGCCGGGACCTGCCTGAGGATGTCGTGGGCGACTTGGAAGGCCATCGGCGGGCGGGTCTCTCGGCGTCGTCCGACGCGCGCGGGTCATGCAACAATCCCACGGTCGGCACCCGACCGAGGCTAAGGAACGCCGTTGAAGAAAGCGTTATCGCCCGGCCGATGGCCGCAACGGCCGGCACAGATCACAGTATTAGCCAATCAACACTGTCCGAGGCCGGGCAGACCACCATCCTGTGCTAGGCCCGCGGCCGCGTCGTCCGTCCGCGATTGGCCGGACCTTCAGGAAGAATTTACCCGCCGCGGTGTTGACTCGGGCGCGGCGGCGCGTCGCCCCGCACATCCGTCGTCGAGGTCACGAACCCGCATGTCCGAGGCTCCCGTCCTCACGCTCGGTCCCGACTGCACCATCCGGACCGTCCGGACGCTGCAGGACACGCTGTCGGCGGCGCTCGCCGGCGGGGCGCGCCTCACCCTCGACTGCGCGGCGGTCGAGCGCGCGGACGTCACCTTCGTCCAGATCGTGCTCGCGGCCGACCGGACGGCGCGGGGTCGGGCCGCCGGGATCGCGCTGGTCAACGTCCCCCCGGCGGTCGAGAGCGCGTTCCGGCGCGCCGCGATCGAACACCCCAGCGCGCCGCTCCTCTAGGCGCGCGTCAGGCACAAGAACGGAATCCGTGTCATGGCCACTGTCCTCGCCGTCGACGATTCGCCCAGCATCCGGCAGATGATCAAGGTGGTGCTCGGCCCGGCCGGCCACACGGTGATCGAGGCCGGCGACGGCGCCGAAGGCCTCGCGAAGGCCAGGAGCGAGAGCGTCAACCTCGTCATCACCGATCTCAACATGCCGGTGATGAACGGGCTGGAGATGATCAAGCAGCTGCGGACGCTGCCGAGCTGCACCGGCGTGCCGATCCTCTTCCTGAGCACGGAATCCGACGAGGCGATCAAGCAGCAGGCGAAGGCGGCCGGGGCGACCGGCTGGATCACCAAGCCGTTCAAGCCCGAGCAGCTGCTCGCCGTCGTGGGCAAGCTCGTCCGCGCCTGAGGCCGCGCTTCGCGGGGCCCGTCATGACCCCGTCGCGGACGCGCCGATCCGGCGGGCTCATTTCAGGTGGTAGGCCACCCCGGCGATCAGCGCCTTCTCCTCGGTGTTGAGCGTGCGCCGCGGGTCGCCCCCGAACTTGTTGTGCCAGTACTGGAACCCGGCGAAGACCTCGACCCGGTTGGGCGTGCCGGCGACGAGCTGCCCGACATCGAGCACGAGGTTGGTCTGGGAGACGAATTCCAGCTGGGTGTCGTTCTCGTTGAATCGACCGTAGCGCCCCTTGGGCAGCACGATCGTGTTGAAGCCGGCGAGCGACAGCGGCAGCCCGGTGAACGGCAGCGGGATCGTGTAGGTGATCTCGAATTCCGGCGTCATCTTGAACTCGACGCTGCGGAAGTGCGCGTAGTCGAAGCCCGGCACCGGCCCGTATCCGGCGAAGCCGTTGCGGGAGAACTCCTTGTAGCCCTGGACCTTCAGGTTCACGAACCCGGCCGGCACGTCGAAGGCGAAGCTCAGCCCGAAGGTCCCCGCGCGCTTCTCGGAATCGAAGGTCGTGTCCTTGGTGTTGACGTCGGCCCCGAACGACAGGCCGACATCCTTCACGAGGCCGGGGATGGCCAGGGCCTGCGTGTCGAAGACCTTGTTGAGGCTCAGGACGCCCCGGTAGATCAGGTAGAACTCGGTGGCGCCGACGCCCTCGAACCGGCCAACCTGATTGCCGGCCGGATCCTGGGATCCGGACCGGAGGATGTCGAGGGAGAGCAGGTTGGTGCCGTAGGCCCACGCGTTGGCGTGGAACAGGTTGATGACGGTCTTGGGGACCTCGCGCCCCACGAACTGGCCGTCGGGACGCTGGACCCGGAGGCCGGGCTCCGCCGAGGGTCCCTGGAAGCGGTAGCTCACCACAGTGTCGGAGAAGTTGAAGAAGGACGGCGGCGGCGCCGCCATCACGGTGGCGGCCGCGACGGCAACGGCGGCCTCCTGGCGCCGCGCGCGGGCCGCGGCCGCGACGGGCGTCCCGTCGGCCGCACCCGCCCCCGACGTGGTCGAGGAACTGGCCGCGGCCGTGGCCGGAGCGGGCGCAGGCTCGGCGCGGGCGGGCCCGGCCAGACCGACCCCGCAGGCCAGGATCAGCAGGCCGGCCGCCGGGTGCGGGCTCGCCCGGGACACCGACCGGAGCATCGCGCGCCCTGTCCCCGCGCCCGGTCCCGGCCCGCGACGGCGCCGCGCGGGCCGGGACCGCCCGGGCGCGCCGCCGGTCAAAACAGCTTCCAGAACACGAGGATCATGAGCCCGTAGGCGGCGATCAGCAACGCGGCGCCCTGCAGGTTGACCCGGGTCCGCCGCGCCGGATCCGGCGTCAGCCACCAGCCCAGCCGCTTGGCCGTCCAGGGCACCATCAGCGAGGTGAGCAGGACGCTGAACACGTTGCCGATGAACAGGGCGACCGGGAAATCCACCTTCAGCATGCCGGCCAGGATCGGCGCGCCGACCAGGACGCCCCACAGGAACACGGTCGGGTAGAGGGTCAGCACGACGATCATGTTCATCTTCCACGCCGCGGGCGCGCCCTCTCCGGGCGGCGCGACGTTGCGGAACCACTGCTCGAAGCCGCTCTGCACCGTCCGCGTGTGGAATTCCGCGGTCATCGGCGCCGCCTCGGCGACCAGGGCCCGCCGCTCGGGCGAGTCCATCCAGGTGCGCAGGTTCGCCTCGCTGTCGAAGCGCAGGATCGCGACGTAGTCCTCCTGCACCCCCGGCACGGCCGGCTCGAACCGGTAGCCCTGCATGCCGGGCGCCCGCGACTGCGCGGCCGCGATCTTCTGCTCCCACCGGAGGTAGGCGGCCTCCATGCCGGGCTTCACGCGGGTGCTGATCACCGCGCTGACCGGCGAGGTCCGGGCCGCGCCGGCGTCGTCCTTGACGATGTGGACGTCGTCGCGGCCGACGAGCATCGGCGTGGCGCCCTGGATGCGGGCCTGCCGCTCGGGGGAGGCCATCCAGGTCTTGGCCTGCTCCAGGCTGTGGAACCGCTGCACGATCACCCAGTCCACCTGCAGCGGCGGGCGCGGCGGGATCAGCTGCTGCTCGATGAAGCCCGGGAAGGCCGCGACGACGGCGCTGGTGTCGACCTGCCAGCGGGCGAAGGCGTCCGCGCTCTCCGGCCGGATGGTCGTCTGCGTCACGATGCTGACGGACGATGTGGCACCGCTCATGAACCGACACGCTTCCGTTGCACGGCTGCCTGCACTCGCGCGTTGGCTTCGCGCGGCCCCCGGCGCCGCGCCCGGTCACCGCCCGGCGGGTCCGGGGCGGTGCCGAGAGGCGCCACCTCCGGCGGCCCGGACGGCCGGTCCGTGGACCGCGGCACCGAGGCGGCGGCGGACCCGCAGGGATCTGCCGCGCCGCGGAACACGAGGATAAACAACCGAAAATTGATCTTGCATCGAGCGCCCGCCACTCCATTGGCAGCACTGCTCTGCATGCCTGTATCAGCGGGCAATCTTCGACCGGAGTCAAGACCTCAGCGCGGAGGTCGAATATTTTAATTGTAAATACAGCACGTTCTCTACGGCGATCGTCTTTTAAGAGGAAACGCTTGCACGATATTTATCTTCCGCGCGCGCGGCCCGGAATGCCGGACTTTTTCGGCGCCCGCTCCGCCCGAGCCCCGCCGAGCTGGGACGGAGCGACAATGAAAAGACGGGGCGGAGACGATCGTCGCCGGGCGCGGCGGAGGGTGTGGCGCCGGGTGTGGCGCAGGGTCGGGGCGCAGGGTCGGGGTGCCCTGCCATGACGGGACGGATTATTTCTTGTCCGTCCGTCTCAGGCGGGGCGCCGCCGTCCCGATCAGGAGCCGCCGCCGCGACCGCGACGCGCCATATGTGCTGCTCGGATCGGGCCGGAGAGCCTGATCGATCATCTCTTCACGGTCGTTTTATTGCATTTCCCTATATTTACAATTCGACTGCCGACAGTCGCGGGTCGGCGTTGACGCGGCACTTCCGCCCCTGTCTATTCTGTCGCCAAGCCGCGGGTAGCCGCTCGTTACTGGCTGACGAACATGCGTTCGCAGGACGCACGGTTTCAGCGGAACGTCCCGATCCGCGCGCGGCCCCGTCGCCGATCCTGCCCGCGCGGCTCGACGGCGGTCGCGCTCCGTGACACCCCGCACCGCTCGGCCGGACCGCGCGGCGACATCGCTCAACCCGAAGCCAATGCCGGTCGGCCGACCCGGAGTTGTTAAGCACGCCGCGCGAAGTCTAGTGCGGTCCGACACAACAATCCGGACCGCCCCTCGATTAAGAAATCTCCGCGGTTCATAGTCCCGACCAACCGACCCGTTTCGCGACGACAGAGGTTCCAATGTCTGACAACCACGAAAAGTTCATGGCCCGGGCGATCGCCCTGTCGGAGAAGACGTCGCTGGTCGACAGTGCCGGCGGCGTGTTCGGCTGCGTGATCGTCCAGGACGGCGAGATCATCGCCGAGGGCGCCAACCGCGTCGTCGCCGAGAACGACCCGACCTGGCACGGCGAGATCGAGGCGATCCGGAAGGCCTGCAAGGCGCAGGGCAGCTTCAAGCTCCGGAACGCGACGCTCTACACCAGCGCCGAACCCTGCCCGATGTGCATGGCGGCCGCCTACTGGGCCGGCGTCAAGAACGTCTACTACGCGGCGCAGGTCGAGGACGCGCTGGAATACGGCGGCTTCGACGACAGCATGATCTACGCCGAGCTCAAGAAGGATGTCGGCGAGCGCTCCATCCCGACCCAGCAGATCATGCGCGCGGAGGCCGTCGAGGTCTGGAAGAAGTACGCCCAGAAGGCGGACCGCGTCCCCTACTGAGGGCCGGATCGCGAGACCGGCCGCCCTGCTCCGCCCGCTCAGGCCACCGTCGCCCGAGCGGGCCTCCACGCCCGCGCAGTGCCCAGTCATGAATGCTGAGACCTTGAGGACGGCCTGCAAGGGCCCGGTCATCGACGCGGGCGACCCGCAGTTCCGGGAGGCGCTTCACGGGAACCTGTGGAACAGGCTGATCCCCGACCGGGCGCCGCAGATGATCGTCAGGGCCGCCGACGAGGACGACATCGTCGCCACCGTGAAGTTCGCCCGCGCGCACGGCCTCAAGGTCGTCGTCCGCGGCGGAGGCCACAACTGGTGCCAGCCGACCCTGCGCAACGGCGGGATCCTGATCGACCTCGGGAGCCTCGACAGGATCCTGGCGATCGATGTCGCGCAGCGCCGGGCCGTCATCCAGCCGATCGTCAGCAACCGCGACATCCAGAAGGCGCTCAACGCCCACGGACTCGCCTTCCCGACCGGCCACTGCCCCCAGGTCAAGGCGAGCGGCTACTTCCTCGGCGGCGGCATGGCCTGGAACCCCACGGTCTGGGGCTACGGCACCGAGAGCCTGGAGGCGATCGAGCTCGTCACCGCCCAGGGCGAGCGGATCCGGGCCAGCGAGACCGAGAACCCGGACTTCTTCTGGGCCGCGCGCGGCGCCGGTCCGGGCTTCTTCGGGATCGTCACGAAGTATTTCCTCAAGCTCCACGCGCTGCCGAAGGCCATTCACGGGAGCGAGTATTTCTATCGCCTCGAGGATGCGCCGGCCGTCGGCACGTGGCTCGGCGAGGCGGCGCCCACGATCGCGCCGAGCGTCGAGCTGACCCAGTTCCTCGTGAAGGCGCCGCCCGCGCTGGCCGAGGCGGCGGCGGACCGGAACGGCTGGGTCTGCATGGTCACCGCCACCGCCTTCGAGGACACCCCGGAGGCGGCCCGGCGCGCGCTGGCGCCGCTCGATGACGCACCGGTCGCGCCCCTGTCGAGCGCGCGGGTGACGCCCCTCGACTTCGAGCAACTGTTCGACGCGTCCGGCGCGCTCTTCCCGGAGGGCGTGCGATCCCGGGTCGAGGCCACCTTCTCCAATCACAGCCCCGGCGCGGTGATGGCGGCCATCCTGCCCCTGTGGCAGCGGGCGCCTTCGGCGACCTCGGTGTTCCTGTCGACGATCTTCTGCGGACCCGACGTCCCGGGGCCGCAGCGGAACATGGCCCGCTCCATGACCTCGAAGGTCTATGGCGGCCCCTGGACCATGTGGCACGAGGCGGACGACGATCAGGCCAACGCCGCCTGGCATCGGGCGGTGATCGCCGCGCTGAAGCCGCTCAACATCGGCTACTACATCGGCGAGACCAACACGGTCGAGCAGCCCGAGATCGTCGCCCAGGCGTTCACGCTTGAGAAGTGGCAGAGGCTGTGCGCGCTGCGCGACGAGCACGATCCGGACCGCGTGTTCTTCGACTATTTCGACGGTCTCCGCTGAGCCGCGGCGCGGTCACGTCGGCGTGTCGGTCGCGTCCCAGGGCGTGTCGCGGTCGTTCTGGAATCCGGTCAGCCAGTTCAGCGCGACGTGGCGCTCCGCCACGACGTCGCCGTTGAGCCCCGCGGGGGCTGTCCCCTTCTGCCGCGCCTGCCGGACGACCCAGTGCGCCCGCCACGCGCGGTCCAGCGCCTCCAGGATCTCGCCGGGCGGCCGCAGCCGCGCGGCGTCGGCCGCGCCCGCGTCCCGGGCGAGCGGCGCGACCGCCCGCCAGAGCGCGTCGACGTCGACCGTGGCGTCGCTGTCGGCGATCCGGGCCGCGCGCACGCCGAGCGCCCACAGCAGGGTGTTCGCGGCCTCGTAGCGCCAGGACGCCGCCGCGGCGTCCTTCGGGTCCGCCGCCTCGATCTGGGCGCGCTCGGCCGGCGACAGGGCCGCGAAGCCGGTGGGATTCAGCGTCCTCTGCCCCGGCTCGCGCAGCGTCGTGCCGGCGCCGAAGGCCTGCCCCCAGGCCGCGATGTAGAGCAGGGCCAGAGCCCGCCGGAGCACCTCCGCCGGCGGTCGCAGCGCGAGTTCCGCCTCGCCGAGCGCGGGGGGCATGCCGGCGGGCGGCCTCGGGTCCAGATCCTCCAGGCGCTCCAGGGTCCGGGCGCGGCGCGCGACGGCGTCGGGCGGATAGGGCAGACGCGCGGCCGGATCCGTCTCGCCCGCGGCCGACAGGAGGAGCGCCATGTCGGGCGCCCGCACGGAGCCGTCGGGCAGGAAGAGGACGGCGTTCGCCGCGAGCGCCCAGGTCTCCACGCGCGGCAGGTCGGACGCGGCGACCGCGAAGCTGACGTGGTTGCGGACGCGCTGCAGGTGGCGCCAGAGATGGTAGCGGAGGGCGGTCATCTGCCCGTCGCCCCGTCCCATGACGTAGCCGATGAACCCGTCGAGATGCGGCTGCAATTCGGGGTCGGACAGGTCCCGCCGGCCGTTCAGCGCGTGGTCGAAGGGGAGCGCGGGCAGGTCGCGCACGGTCGCGTAGGCGTTGACGAGAAGCGGTTCGTCCGGCGCCGCCTCCGCCGGTGCCGCATCGGCGCGTCCGAACAGCCGCTTCAGCAGATTCATGGTCTCTCCCTTCCGGTCTTCCCGCGGAGCGGCGCCTCCGAGGCCGGCATCCGCACCGGGCCCGGTCGCGCCGGGCGCGCGAGCGCGGAAGCGGGCGCGCCCAGAGTGGGGCGGGCGCACCGGCCGGGCAAGGCGCGCCGCGCCCGGAGCCCTCGGAGGCCGGACCGCAGCATTCGGTTGACGTGGCCGTTCGGCCGTTTAGAAAACCGGCCGTCGAATCGGTTATCGATCCGGTTGCGCCCAATCTTTGTCGCTCGGAAGCTGTCGCTCGACCGCATCTATAGCCTCCTGGACCGAGACTGTTCGCTGCGCCGGCTCGATACCGGGACGCCGACCCGACCGCAATCCTGCCGCGCCCGCCCTGCCGCGCCGGCGTCTCGCCATCAGGAGCCGACCATCGCCGAAGCAGCGCCCCCGCGCGACCGCTCGCGTCCGCGCGCCCTCGCCGGGCTCCTGGCAGCGACCGTGCTGCTGCCGCTCGCGATCCTGCTGATCGGGCTCTGGCAGGGCCAGCGCGGCCTCGACGACTGGCGGGCCTTCGCGGCCGAGCGCGACCGCCTCGGCGCGGTCGTGGCGGATCTGGAGGCGCGGTCTCCGCGGGACGGGCGCCCCGATTTCAGCCTGCAGTTCCGGCACGACGGTCGCCTCTACGGCGGCCCCTACGCCGCGGTGAAGGCCCGCGAGATCCGCGACCACGCGGGGACCCTCGCCGCCGTGATGGACTGGCGGCGCAGGCTGCCGGCGGTCGCGGTCGCGGGCGGCGGAATCGCGGCGGCGCTCTCCGTGCTCGTTCTGCTCGTCGGCGGCCTGCTCGGGCAGCTGGGACGCGGGTCGCGCGACGCCCTGGTCCGCGGCTTCTCGCTGGTGCGGCGGCTGCTTCCGCCCGCCCTCGCCGCCCAGATCGTGGCGGCGACCGCCGGCCTCGTCGCGGTGGTCCTGTTCGAGGCCGGGCTGCTCGTCGACGGCGGCCTCAGCGGCGGCGGCGTGAAGCTCCTGGCGATCGCGGCCGGCGCGGTCGGCGCCACGATCCTCGCCGCGTGCGGCGCCCTGATCGGCCTGCGCCGGGCCCTCGTCGCCTTCGCGCCCGAGCCGCTGCCGATCCTCGGGCGGCGGATCGCGCCGGCCGAGGCGCCGGGTCTCTGGCGCCTCGTCGAGGCGCTCGCCGACCGGATGGGCGCGCTCAAGCCCGAGGCCCTGGTCGTCGGCCTCACCGAGGGCTTCTTCGT
Source organism: Methylobacterium sp. D54C (assembly GCF_053345595.1). Lineage (NCBI taxonomy): Bacteria > Pseudomonadati > Pseudomonadota > Alphaproteobacteria > Hyphomicrobiales > Methylobacteriaceae > Methylobacterium > Methylobacterium sp. D54C. The sequence goes on along the minus strand of NZ_JBKFAK010000002.1, from coordinate 29,154 downwards.
CAGCGCCGGCCCGGCCGTGCTCGAGCCCGGCGGCGCGCGGCTCGACGGCCGGATCCTCTACGTGCCCCTGCCCTATCTCGCCCTGCTGCGCGTCGACGAGACGGCGGCGATCCTCGGGCACGAACTCGCCCACTACGCCGGCGGCGACACCGCCTACAGCCAGCGCTTCCTGCCGATCTACGCGGGCGTCGGGCGCTCCCTCGACGCGATGGCCGAGCGCGAGCGCGGCGCGCTCGGCGTGCTCGGGCCGTCGATCCGCCTCGGCCTGTTCGTGATGGAGCAGTTCCACCTCGCCGTGCGCCACTGGAGCCGGGTGCGCGAGTTCGCGGCCGACGCGGCCGGCGCCGCCGTGACCTCCCCCGACGCCTCGGCCCGGGCGCTCCTGCGCTACGGCGCCGCGCGCCCGCGCGTCGTCGAGACCCTGGACGCGGCGGCCGACGCGCCGGAGACGGCCGCCGCCGACCTCGTGGCGGCGGCGTTCGACGGCGCGATCGCGCGCGGCCTCGAGGATCCCGCGGCGCGCCTCGAGGACGAGCAGGCCCACCCGACCGACACCCACCCGCCGACCCGCGACCGCGTCGCCGCCCTCGGGCTGGCGATGGACGCGGACCTGCTGGCCGCGGCGGGAGCCGCGCCGCCGGCCCGGGCCCGCGACCAGCTCGCCGCCTACTTCGCCGACCCCGACGGCCTGTGCCGGGCCGCGACGCGGGACTTCCTCGGCGCGGTCCGCGCGCGGGAGACCGCCGCCCGCGCACATCTGGAGGCGACCGCCGCGGAGATCGGAACCGAGGAACGGGTGCTGCGCGCCAGCCACCGCGCCCGCGGCCTCACGCTGGCCGCCAGCGCCGGCCTCTTCGCCGCCGCGGCGCTCGCGCTCGCCCTGTTCCGGATCCCGGGCCTGTCGCCGTACGAGGCCCGTATCGTGGCGGCCGTGGCCCTGGCCCTCGCGGCCGCCTTCGGCGGGGCGGGCGCCTTCGTCCTGTCACGGGGCGAGCCGATCGCCCTGATCCTGAGCCCCGCGGGGCTGACGGCGCCCGGTCTCGACAGGGTAATACCCTGGGAGGCCGTCGCCGATCTCGACATGTCGCTGAGCCGCGGCGGCATCGTCACCCGCCTGCTGCTGCCGCCGGGCGTGGACTGGCCGGAGCGGGCCCCGGGGCGGCACCCCGTGAAGCTCGACGCGAAGCGCCGCATCGTGACCCTCACGGTCGGACTGCCGCGCGGGATGAAGCCGCAGGATTTCGCCGACCTGATCGCCCGCTACCAAGCCGCGCACCACGCGCGCCGCGCCCTGGCCGAGCGCGCCGCGCGCGCGACCGTCGCCGCCGGCACCCCTTCTCCCGAAGCCCTGCCTGCTTGAGGATCGCATGGGATCGCCCGCCAAGCCCGAGACCGCCAAGCCCGAGACCGCCGAGACCCTGCGCCTGCCGCCCGACCGCGCGAGCTGGACCGTCATCCTGGGCGTGCTGTTCGGCTTCGTGCTGTTCGGCGGCCTCCTGGCAGCCAGCGCCGTCTACACGGCGCCCGTGCTGATCTCGGACTGGCAGGTCCGCGAGGCCGCCCGGCCCGTCCCGAACGCCCGCGTGAGCGACGGCAAGTGCAGCACCAAGCTCGTGTTCCACATCTGCGACGCGACGCTCTCGCTGCGGACGCCCGCGGGCAGCGTGACCCGCCGGGTGAACTACGTGTTCACCGGCCTGCACGCGGGCGACTGGACGATCGGGGTGATGGCCGACCCGGCGCATCCCGAAGCCGTCACCACCGATCTCGGCCTCGACCGGCTGTGGAACCGGGCGATCACCCTCTTGGCGATCGACGGGGTGATCCTGGCCGGCCTCGCCGGAGCGCTGATCTCGATCCTCCGCAACGGGCGCGCGGCGTTCCGGACCGCCGCCTGACCGGCCCCGCGCCGGGATCTCGGCCGCGCAGGGCCGTCCGCGTCACGGGACACGCTCGAACCGGCGGACCGGTGCCATACCGGTTGCCGGCCCGGCGATTCGGTACGTGTGCGTCATTGCGCCGTCGACGCCTCAGCCGGTCCCGATGCCAAAGCCGCCGGCCGCGCCGGGCGGACTGGCGCCGGCGCCCCCGACGCGAACATTTGTATAGGTGCTCTGCGCACTCGCTAAATCGACCTCATACGCGGGAAAGCTCCCGTTGCTTCACCAAACATTCCGGTTTTTCATTCGATTTTACTCACTTGACGGACATCGGAGAAATCACACTGCCGCTTTGCCGGGCGCAGACCGGTTTAGGTAGTGCGCCGTGGTTGATAACAATTTTTGTTGCAACAACTTAACCGCGACATATGCTATCGATACAGGATAGGCGTCCGAATCGGGCCGGTCTTTAATATCGAACCTGTATTGCTGCAGGGCACGGCAACCGTGCGGGGCCGCCAGAACAAGGATCGACCGGGCCGTCCGGTCGACGCGACGTGCGGGTGTGCCGATCATGATGTTTGCTGTCCCCGCCCTGCTGTTGGAGTTGGCGTTGACGACACCGGTCTCGGACAAGATGCCGGTCTTCGACGTTCACGGCAGCTGCCGAGCGGCAACGACGGCGATGACCCTCGATCCCGTTCGGCAGAAGCTCTGCCTCCAGGACGAGGGGTCGGCCCGTGCCGAGGTGGCGAAGAAGTGGTCCAGCTTCCCGGCGGTCGACCGGACGCGCTGCGCGGCGGAGGCCCAGCTCGACGGCCTGCCCAGCTACGTCGATCTGCTGGAGTGCCTGACCCTCGCCCGGGAAGCCAAGGCCGAGGACGATCAGTAGCCGCGTCAGGACCGAGACCGAAGACCGTCCCGTAACGCTCTCAGGTTGAGGGTCGACCGTGCCGATCGTGCTGCAGCTTCCCGGATCCCTCCGTCTCCTCGCCCTGGCGGCCATCGCGGGCCTCGCCGCCGGTTGCCGCGATGCGAACCAGTACGTTCCCCCACCGCCGCCGACGGTCTCGGTCGCGCAACCGCTCGTGCGCACGGTCACGCGCTACTTCGAGCTCACCGGCAACACCAAGGCGTTCGCGGCCGTCGAGCTCGAGGCACGGGTCCAGGGCTTCCTGGAGGCGATCACTTACAAGGACGGCGCCGTCGTGAAGAAGGGCACGCCGCTCTTCTCGATCCAGCGCAACACTTACGAGGCGCAGCTCAAGCAGGCGCAGGGCGCCCTGGCGGCGCAGCAGGCCGCCCTGGCAAATGCCCAGTCCGAGTATCAGCGCCAGTCCACGCTGGGCCGGCAGGAATTCGCCTCGCAGGCGCGCGTCGAGGACGCGAAGACCAAGCAGGACCAAGCCAGCGCCGCCGTCATGGAGGCGCAGGCCAACCTCGACATCGCCGCCATCAATCTCGGCTACACGCAAGTCTCCGCACCGTTCGACGGCGTGGTCACCAACCACCTCGCGGATGTCGGGGCGCTCGTCGGCATCAGCGGACCGACCAAGCTGGCGCAGCTCGTGCGCATCGATCCGCTCTACGTCTACTTCAACATCAGCGAGCAGCAGGTGCTGCTGGTCAAGGAGCACCTGCTCGCCACGCACCGGACGCTGGGCGACCTATCCAGGATCCCGGTGGAGATCGGCCTGCAGACCGAGACCGGCTATCCGCATGCCGGCAAGCTCGACTACCTCGCGCCGCAGGTCGACCCGTCCACCGGCACGCTGATGGCGCGGGCGCTCATCGAGAACGGCGACCACGCGCTCCTCCCGGGCCTGTTCGTTCGGGTCCGGGTCCCGGTCGGGCGCCAGGACAAGGCCCTGCTGGTGCGCGACGACGCCATCGGGACCAACCAGCAGGGCAGCTACGTGCTCACGGTCGGCGCCGACGACACGGTCTCGCAGCGGGTGGTGACGCTCGGGCCCCGGGACGGGCGCTACCGGGTGATCGAGGCCGGGCTCGCACCCGGCGACTGGGTCGTCACGGACGGCATCCAGCGGGCAATCCCCGGGGCGAAGGTCGCGCCCCAGAAGGTGGCGGTGGCCGAAGCCTTGCCCGACCCGGCGCCACTCCCGCGGTGAGCCGTCGTCCGGAAGTCCCGGCGCTGCCGACGAGGCCGACACGCCCGACGATCGGACAGTGATCTCCGCCACCCCGCGTCCCGCCCTGGCGGCGGGCCGCCCCTGAGACGCCGGCACCGAGGGCCAACGGCATGATCTCGCGCTTCTTCATCGAGCGGCCGGTCCTGGCCAACGTGCTGGCCCTGGTCATGGTGCTGATCGGCGCGGTGTCGCTCTTCAACCTGCCGGTGTCGCAGTATCCCAACGTCGTGCCGCCGACGGTCCAGGTCACCACCCGCTACCCGGGTGCGAGCGCCCGCACGGTGGTCGACACGGTGGCGCTCCCGATCGAGCAGCAGGTCAACGGCGTCGAGGGCATGCTCTACATGCAGTCGACCAGCGCGAGCGACGGCACCTACACCCTCACGGTCACCTTCGCGATCGGGACGGACGGCGATCAGGCCCAGGTGCTGGTGCAGAACCGGGTCGCGATCGCGATGTCGTCGCTGCCGCAGGCGGTCCAGGTCCAGGGCGTCACGACCCAGAAGAAATCCACCGCGGTCCTGCAATTCGTCACGCTGTCAGCCAGCGACGGGAAGTTCGACAGCCTGTTCCTGTCGAATTACGGCGTCATCAACGTGCAGAACGAGCTGGCCCGGCTGCCCGGCGTCGGCAACGTCACCGTGTTCGGCGCCGGCCAGTACGCGATGCGGATCTGGCTTGACCCTGACCTCGTCCAGGCCCGGGGCCTTACCCCCGACGCCATCATCAACATCGTGCAGCAGCAGAGCCAGGAGGTCACCGCGGGCGCCGTGGGGATGCCGCCGGTCCCGGCAGGCCAGGACTTCCAGTACACGCTCAACGTCAACGGGCGGCTCAACAACGCCCCGGACTTCGAGAACATCGTCGTCAAGGCGGATGCGCAGGACGGCGGCCGCATCACCCGCCTGCGTGACGTCGGCCGCGTCGAGCTCGGCGCGCAGACCTACAGCCAGTCCTTCACCCTGAACGGGCAGCCCGCCGCCGGCATCGGCATCTACCAGCTGCCCGAGGCGAACGCGCTGACGGTGGCGAACGCGGTCCGCACCCGGATGGCCGAGCTCGCGAAGACCTTCCCGTCGGGCCTCGTCTACGCCATCCCGTTCGACACGACGGAGTTCGTGCAGGCCTCGATCCACGAGGTCTACATGACGCTGTTCGAGGCGGCCGTCCTGGTCCTGATCGTCATCCTGGTCTTCGTCCAGGACTGGCGCGCCATGCTGGTGCCGGCGACGACGGTGCCGGTGACGATCATCGGCGCCTTCGCCGCCATGGCGGCGATGGGCTTCAGCGTGAACCTCTCGACGCTGTTCGCGATCGTGCTGGCCATCGGCATCGTGGTGGACGACGCCATCGTGATCGTCGAGGGGGTCTCCCACCACATCGACGAGGGCCTCTCGCCCCGGGCGGCGGCCGAGAAGGCGATGGAGGAGCTGTTCGGCCCGATCATCGGCATCACCCTGGTGCTCATGTCGGTGTTCGTGCCGGCCGCGTTCCTGCCCGGCCTGACCGGGCAGCTCTACAAGCAGTTCGCCCTGGTGATCGCCGCCACCGCGCTGATCAGCGCGATCAATGCCGCCACCCTGAAGCCGACCCAGTGCGCCCTGTGGCTGCGCAAGCCGGTGCCGCCGGAGAAGCGGAACGTGTTCTACCGCGGCTTCAACCGCGTCTACGGGGTCCTCGAGGGCTGGTACGCCCGGCTGATCGCCACCATGGTCCGGCGCAGCGGCCTCATGGTCGCCGTGGCGCTCCTGCTGATCGGGCTCGCCGGATGGGGGCTGACCCGCCTGCCGACCGCCTTCCTGCCCACCGAGGACCAGGGCTACGTCCTGATCGGCGCACAGCTGCCGGACGGGGCCTCGAAGGAGCGCACCGACGCGGTAATGCAGCGGATCAGCGTCCAGGCGAAGGCGACGCCGGGCGTCGACAACGTGCTCTCGATCAGCGGGATCTCGGTCCTCGATTCGAGCGCCAGCCTGCCCAATGCCGGCGTCGCCTACGTGGTTCTCAAGAACTGGGATGTCCGGGCCAAGGAGAAGGGCCAGGATCTGCGCAGCCTCTATGAGCGCTTCAACACGATGCTGGAAGGCGTCGAGGACGCCGACACCTTCGTGCTGATCCCGCCGCCGATCCAGGGCATCGGCAACGCCAGCGGCTTCACCATGCAGATCGAGCTGCGCAACGGCGACTTCGACTACCCCCTGCTGGAGAGCGTCGCCCGGACGGTCGTCGCCGACGGGAACTCGCAATCCGGGCTGCGGAAGCTCAACACCTCGTTCCGGGCCGGCGTGCCGCAGATCGCGATCGCGGTGGACCGGGTCAAGGCCGAGGCTCTCGGCGTGACGGTCGGGCAGGTCTTCTCGACCCTCTCGAGCTACGTCGGGTCGTCCTACGTCACGCAGTTCAACAAGTTCGGCCGGACCTTTCAGGTCTACGTGCAGGCCGCGCCCGATTACCGGCTCCGCCCCGAGGACGTCGAGAACCTGAAGGTGCGCGCCGGCAACGGCGTGATGGTGCCGCTCGGCACCGTCGTGGAGATCAAGTCCGTGCAGGGGCCGTCCCTGATCAGCCTGTACAACCTCTACCCGACGGCGACGATCGTGGGCGGGGCGGCGCCGGGCTTCAGCTCCGGGCAGGCGCTGGACCTGATGCAGCAGATCGCCGCCAAGGTGCTGCCGCCGGGCACGGGCTACGACTGGACGGCGATGTCGTACCAAGAGAAGGCGGTCGGCGCGCAGATCTACCTCGTGTTCGCGCTGGCCATCCTCCTCGTCTACCTGGTTCTGGCCGGCCAGTACGAGAGCTGGATCCTGCCGCTGGCGGTCCTGCTCGGCGTGCCCCTGGCGCTGCTGGGCACGGTCGGGGCGCTGCTGCTCCTTGGCGTCGCCAACAACCTCTACACGCAGATCGGCCTGATCCTGCTGATCGCGCTGGCGAGCAAGAACGCCATCCTGATCGTCGAGGTCGCCCGCGAGAAGCGGCAGGCCGGCCTCGACATCGCGGCCGCCGCCGTGGAGGCGGCGCGGCTGCGCTTCCGCCCGATCCTGATGACCTCGTTCGCCTTCATCCTCGGCGTGCTGCCGCTCGTCACCGCCTCCGGGGCCGGGGCCGCGGCGCGCAAATCGATCGGCATCACGGTGTTCAGCGGCATGCTCGCCTCGACCTGCCTGGCGGTGCTGTTCGTGCCGTCCTTCTACGTGATCCTGCAGCGGATCGAGGAGCGCCGCGCGCACCGGGGGCAGCCCGGGCCCGTCGCGTCCCCGCCCCCGGCCGGGACAACCCCCGAGACCGGACCGGCGTGAGCCGGAGCGCTGACGCGGCGCTGCTCCGCGCCCTGCGGTTCACGCCCCGCGCCTCCGTCACCGCGCGACGCCGTTCCCTCCGACGCGCGGCGCCGGATCCGCGACCGGACTTCCAAAGACCACGCGTCCGGCATGCTCGACCGTTGACGGCCTTACATCGCCCACCCTATTAGATATAGCATTAGCTATAATGATGGGTCAGGGCTATGACGCACACCGGCGCTCCGCGTCGCCTCTCGGCTCCAGGATCGGTCCTGTGCAGCCTCGCCGCGGCGCTCGGGTTGGCCGCGGCGCTCTGGGTGGCCGCAGCGCTCGGGCCGGCACTGGCCCAGTCCCTGCCCACCGCCGCCGAGAACCTGACGCCGGGCGACCTCGACAGCGAGCATCTGTTCGGCTTCACCGAGGGGAGCGACCTCGGCGTTCCCGAGGAGGCGGAGTTGGAGTGGGAGACGAGCGGGCGCCTCGGCCGGCGCGTCGCCCGCTTCCTGACCGTGGACAGTTCCCTGGCCCTGAAGGTGCCGCTGACCAACGATTTCCGCCTGGCCCCGGGCGTCACCTTCAACGCCTACGACATCGGCGCGCCGGGCACCCCGGCCCGGACCACGGGCGGCTTCAACGGCGGCTTCCTCGAGACCCGGGTGCGCCTGATGGATCGCCGGACGGCCCCCTTCGGCCTGACCCTCAACATCGTGCCGGGCTACGGAACCGTCGACGGCGGGACGGGCGTGCCGGCGCGCAGCTTCGCCACCGAGATCGGCCTGCTGGCGGATCGCGAGATCATCCCCGGCAAGCTGATCGCCGCCGTCAATGTCGGCTTCGCGCTCTCGACGACGCGGCTGACCGTGATGGACGCGCCCGTGCGCGGATCGGGGATCGAGGTGGCGGGGGCGCTGGCCTACTGCGTCCGGCCCGGCCTCTTCCTCGGCGGCGAGGCACGCTATGCCCGGACCTACGACGGCTTGGCGCTCGACCGGTTCGCGGGCGAGGCCGTGTATCTCGGACCAACCGCCTACATGACCCTGTCACCCCAGGCCTGGGCCTCGTTCACCTGGAGCTTCCAGGTCGCCGGCCAGGCGACGGGCGAGCCCGGCCCGCTCGACCTGTCGAGCTTCGACCGCCATCAGATGCGGTTGCGCGTCGGGTACAGCTTCTGATCGCGGCCCTGTCGCCGCACCGCGGCCTGCGAGCCTCAGGGTGGGCGGACAGGCGCCGAGAACGCGACCCTGGTGGAGCAGTCGAGGGACCGAACCGCCCGTGCCGACGGGCGGGAAGCGGCCCTGACGCGACGAGAAGAGGGACTGGCTGCCTCGGAGCAGGTCTTCCGAAAAGGCCGTTACATGCCGAACATGTTCGCAGTCGGAGCATGCAACGTGAAGGCATGACCCTCATCAATCCAGCCGCTTCCGGCGTGACCTTGCTCGATGTAGCTGATCTCATCGGCGCTGGAAGCGTAGTAGTGCCGTCCGCTCTCGGTGTTGACGAACCGCTCGACGGTCAACGCATGCGATCCCGCGGCGGTCGAACTCGCATAGGCGTCGAACGCAACACCGTCATAGTTGTAGCCGGAACCGTCCGAGAGAAGCCCGTCGCGCTCCGCGGTGCTGGTCGTGTAGAAGTGGTCGCCGGTCGTCGGGTTGGTGAATCGAAAGACGTCAGCCGTGACAGACGACGACACTGGCGCGGCCCAGCCGACGCCCTGATAGGCGTAGCCCGACGGGGTGCTCTCAAGTTGCGCGCGTTCTGCGACGCTTGCCGTGTAGAAATGCCGTCCTGAGGCGGCGTCGTAGAAGTGAAAAACCGGCTCAAGCGCCGCGGCGCCCGGACTGGCCTGATAAGCCCGCATGTAGTCAATATTCATCTGCGCGGGAAATGGCGTCGACGCGTCGGCGTCACCCGGCCAAGAGCCGCCGACGGCGAGATTCGCGATCATGTACATGGGCTTGTCCAGACCGGCCGGCGTCGGCGTACGATAGATCTCCTGTCCGTCGAAGTAGAAGGTCAACGTGTCCGGTTGCCAGTCAACGCCGTAGGTGTGGTAGCCGCCGCTCATGTCGGCGACTGCGGAGATCCCCTGGCTCATCGTGTGGTTGCCGGGTGTCTGGCCGGGCGCCAGGCTGTGCACCGTGGTGTAGAGCGTGCCGGGATCGTGCCCGAGCATCTCCATCACGTCGATCTCGGGCGGCCAGGAACCGTCCGCCGGGAGCAGCCAGAACGCCGGCCAGAAGCCCTGACCGGCGGGCAGTTCGGCCCGCATCTCGAAATAGCCGTAGGTCTGGCTGAAACTGTGGAAGGTATTGACCATTCCCGACGTGTAGGGCTGATCCCCCAGGTCATGGAGCATAGACGGATCCGACGGCGCGGCGGTGATGGTGAGGATGCCGTCGTGGACGCGGAACGGGTTCGGGAGCGCGCTGCCGTCGGGTTGATCGGCGCGGACATACCATTGCTGCTCCTGATTGAAGGGCCGCGTCCCGGTCGACGTGACGTGGATGCTCCACTGCGGGCCGCCGGACGTGTCGAGACCCGAAGTGCCGTCCCAGAGCGGCAGGGTGTCGAAGTCCTGGCTGTAGGTGAGTGTCGCCGTCTGGGCGAGATTCCTCGGATCAATGGCCACGGATCACCTGCCCATTCGTGCCACGCACTGAAGTGGCCGCGCCGCACAATACAATCATAAGCTGCATCGGAAAACAGGGCGCCTGGGTCCTGACGATGATTGCCGGGCACCGTCTGGTCGATGGCACGACGCGCGGGATGCCGCCGTCGATCCGAGCAGATCGATACGGAGGAGCCGATCGACAGCGGATATTTATCTATATATTCCCTGTCATCCGCCGCGATTATTGATTTATAACGAACATTGCTCTCCTTTGCCGCTTTTATCCACGCAATATTACTATAAATAACATTCGAGCACGTCATTTCTGCGACGCATATTGCTGTCCGCGACCCAGGCCGGACGCGGTTGGACCTCCTCCCTCGGCGGTGTCGTGACCGGCCGCACGCAGCAACGGCAGGCCGCAGGCTCGGTATTCTTTACCGACGCTCGACACTGCAACCCATAATTGTACTGCCGGTTACGCATCAAAACCGGAGGTGCCCATGTCGTCGTCCCCTCTCGCCGCGCTCAACCCGTCGTCACGCTCGCTCGAATGGCTGGTCGGGTCCGGCGCGCTACTGTCCTCCACCGCACTGTCGACCGGCCAATTGACGAGTCTCGGTCCGATTACCTCGCTCATCGAGAGTGCCGTCGACGTCGGTGCGGCGGACGAGGGCGGATCACCGCTTCCCGGCGCGCTGGCCGATACCGCGAACCAGATCGTCCTCGACACCCATGCGCAGCTCGAGAACGCGGGTCATCAGGTCGCGGCGCTGAACGGCCCGCTCCACGGTCTGACCAATCTCGGCGAGACGGTCGGGCTCGGTCATATCGGCGAGGGCGGCAACCTGATCACGGACCTGACCGGCGCCGTCGCCAACCCGACCGATGCCGGCAGCGTCGTCCCGGTGTTGAACGATGCCGGGCAGGTCGCCGAGGCTGACGGAACCTTGCTGAATACCGTCACGGCCCTGCCCGTGGCCGGCAACGGCCTTGTCGGCTCCGGCGGCACGCTCGCGCCGGCGGTGGGGATTCTCAACCAAGCCGTCCTCGACCTGCACACGACGCTGGAGGATGTCGGCCATCAGGTCCCCGTGCTCAACGCGCCGATCCACGCCCTCACGGGCCTCGGCGAGACGGTCGGCCTCGGTCGCATCGGCGAGGCGGGCAATCTCCTGACCGACACGCTCGCCGTGCCGGGATCGCTCCTCACTGGCGGCGGCCTCGGCTCGGCCACGCCGGTCCTCGCGGATCTCGGTTCCGTCCTCGAAGCGACCGACACGCTGATCACCTCCGTCACCGGAGCCGCGACGGCCGGCGGGCTGCTCGCGTCGGGCGGCCTTCTCGCCCCGGTCGCGAACCTCGCGAACACCGCCGTCCTCGACGTCCACATGACCCTCGAGAATCTCGGGCACGAGGTCCCGCTGCTGAACGGCGCTGTCCACGGCCTGACCAATCTGGGCGAGACCCTCGGACTCGGCCATCTGGGCGAGGGCGGAAACCTGCTGACCGACGCCGCGGCCCTGCCCGGTGCCCTGCTGGGCGGCCAGGGAATCGGCGCATTGTCCCCGATCCTCGGCGATGTCGGCGCGGTGGCCGGTGCGGCCGGCGGACTGCTCGGCGGCGTCACCGGCATCGTCGGCGACCTGGGGGGAGCGGGCGCGCCGGGCGCGGGCAGTCTCCTCACCCCCGTCACCGCCGCGGTGGATGGCCTGCTCGGCACCGTGACCGGCGGCGCTCCGGACGGAACCGGCGCCCTGCTCGGGCCGAACGCGCCGCTGCAGCCGGTGGGCGCTGTCGCCAACACGCTGATCGACACCGTCCACGGGGCGCTGGAGCAGGTCGGACACGACGTGCCGCTCCTCAACGACCCGCTCCACGCGGTGATCGCGCTGGGCAACACGGTCGGACTGGGGGAACTCGGCGACAGCCACAACCTGCTCACCGACACCATCAACCTGCCCGGCGCGATCCTGACCGGGAACGCACCCGGAGGCGTGGCGCAGGTCGTCGACGACCTCGGGCACGTGGCGGGCGCGCTGGGCGGCGTCGTCGGCTCCGCGACCGGCCTCCTCGACTCGGCCGGCGGCGGTCTCGGATCCGGCCTGCCGGGCGGCGGTCTCCTGGCACCGGTCACCTCCGCCCTCGGCGGCTTGACGGGGGACCAGGGTGCCGGAGCCCTCGACGGTCTCCTGGGCGGCCTGAACGGAGGCCCGGGTTCCGGCGCGGCCGGCGCGCTGCTCGGGACGAACGCGCCGCTGCAGCCGGTCGGAGACGTCGCCAATACGCTGATCGACGGCGTCCATGCGGCCCTGGAACAGGTCGGCCACGATGTGCCGGTCCTGAACGACCCGCTCCACGCCGTGATCAACCTCGGAACCACGGTCGGCCTTGGGGAGCTCGGCGGGTCGAGCAACCTCGTGACCGATGTCGTCAACCTGCCGGGGGCGGTCCTGAACGGCGACGGAGGCCCCGCGGTGGCGCAGGTCGCGAGCGATCTCGGGTCCGTGACGGAGGCGGCCGGCGGCGTCGTGGGCTCGGTGGCGGGGATCCTTCCCGCGGCCGGCGGGGACGGCCATCAGGCGGGCTCCCCGGTCGACGGCGTCGTCGCGACCGTGACCACGGTCGTGGGCGGGGGCGAGACCGGTGGGGCGGCGAGCGCCGTCGGCAACCTGCTCGGCACGCTCACCGGCGGCACGTCGGGTGAGCCGGGAGCCGAGACCCACCCGTTGATCGACGTGTCGGCGGGCCCGACGACCTCGACGCCGGTGGCGGACGTCGCCGTGCTCACGCCCGCCGCCGATCCGGCCCACACCGTCGACGTGAGCGCGGTCGCGGTGAGCGCCGATCAGCCGAGTCTGGCCACGGCGAACCTGCTCAGCGGCGACAGCATCCACCTGCCGCAGACGGGCGGCGGTGCCGACTCCCTCGTCGGCCACCTCGTGGACGCGGTGTCGGGGACCTCCGCCGCGCCGGCCGAGGCGGGCGCCGCCCAGGGCGTGAGCGTCGATCTCGGCGTCGCCACGATCGATCTCGGCGGCCACACCGAGGTCCAGCACACGGACCCGACTCCCCACACGGCCACGAGCGGCCTGCACCTGCTCGGCCTGTGAAACGCGGCCCCCGCCGCCGACGCGGCGGGGGCTTCCGCGACGCCGGGGCCCGACCCGCTTCGGCCCGAACCGCTCCGCTGACGTGCCAAGCCGAGGGATCGACCTGTGACCGATGAACGCGTGTTGCGTGTCGCGAAGCGGCGCGAGTTCTGGTCCGCCGTCAGGGCCGGGCGCACGTGCCTGATCACCGTGATGATCGTCAGCGGTCTGATCAATCTGCTGATGCTCACGGCCCCGATCTTCATGCTGCAGGTCTACGACCGGGTGCTGCCGAGCCGGAGCATCGCGACGCTCGTCGGTCTCGCCGGCATCACGCTGATGCTGCTCGTGATCCAGAGCGTTTTCGAGATCTTCCGTGCCCGGATCCTGGCGCGCTTCGCGCGCCTCGTCGACGAGCGCCTCGGTCCGCGGATCTTCCGGACGCTGCTGGTCCGCGGCGCCGAGATGCCGCGCAGCGATGACGGGCCCCAGGCCCTGCGCGATCTCGACACCGTCCGCGGCTTCGTGTCGAGCATGGCGGTCAGCGCCTTCTTCGACCTGCCCTGGGTGCCGCTCTACGTCGCGGTCTGCTTCCTGTTCCATCCCTGGCTCGGCGCGGCGGTGGCCGGGGGCGCCCTGTTCCTGTGCGTGCTGACGATCCTCACGGACTGGGCCTCGTCCGCGTCCACCCAGGAGGCCGTCCGAACGGCCGGTGAGCGCCGGTCCTTCACCGACATGGCGCACCGGACGGCACCGCTGCTCTCGGCGCTCGGGATGCGGTCCCGCATCGCGGAGCTCTGGCAGGTCCGGGCCCGTCGGAACCTCGACGTCGCGGCGTACGGGAACGACCTGGCCATCGGCTTCGGCACGACGGCGCGCCTGCTGCGCACGGTGCTGCAATCCGGCATCCTCGGCCTGGGCGCCTTCCTCGTCGTGCGCGAGGAGGCGACGGCCGGCGTGATGCTGGCCGCCACGATCCTGTCCGCGCGCGCCCTCGCGCCGGTCGACCTGGCGATCGCCAACTGGAAGTCGTTCTCGGGCGCCCGGCAGGCCTGGGGCCGCCTCGTCGCGTTCCTGCCCCGGCGGGAGCCCGCCGCCCTCACGCCGCTCCCGGCGCCGCGGGAGAGCGTGCGCGTGACGGCCCTGTCGATCGCGGCGCCCGGGACCGACACCCTGGTGCTCCACGACGTCAACGTCGCTCTCGCGCCCGGAAGCGCCCTCGGGGTGATCGGAGCCAGCGGCTCCGGCAAATCCACCTTCGCCCGTGCCCTCGTCGGGCTGGCGCGCCCGAACCGCGGCGTGATCCGCCTCGACGGCGCGGCGATCGATCAGTGGGATCCCGATGCCCTCGGGCGCGCGGTCGGCTACCTGCCGCAGGACATCGAGATGTTCGACGGCACGATCACCGAGAACATCACGCGCTTCGATCCCGAGCCCAACCCCGAGGCCCTGCTGGCGGCTGCCCGGGCCGCCGGCGTGCACGAGGTCGTGCTCCGGCTGCCGGGCGGCTACGACGCCCGCGTCGGTACCGGCGGCCTGGGCCTCTCCGGTGGTCAGCGGCAGCGGATCGCGCTCGCGCGGGCGCTGTACGGCGATCCGTTCCTCGTGGTCCTCGACGAGCCGAACTCGAATCTCGACGTCGACGGCGATCGCGCCCTGTCCGCGGCCGTGCAGGGCGTGCGCGCCCGCGGCGGCATCGTCGTGGTGATCGCGCACCGGCCGAGCGCGCTGGCGGCGGTCGATCGCATCCTGGTCCTCGGGGACGGGCGCGTGCAGCTGCACGGCCCGCGCGACGAAGTTCTGTCGAAGCTGAACGCCCTGACGCGGCAGACGCCCACGAGGGTCGCATGACGACGGATCGCACGCCTGACGGGCCGGCTACGGATCCGACATACGAGACGCGCCGCTCCTTGCGGCGGCACGTCGCCGGCGTCGCCGCCGTGATCGTGGTCGCCACGGGCGCGGGGGCCTGGACGGCGGCGACGGAATTGTCCGGCGCCATCATCGCCACGGGCTCGCTGGTGGTCGAGAGCAACATCAAGAAGGTCCAGCATCCGACCGGCGGCGTCGTCGCCGAACTGCCGGTTCAGGAGGGCGCGCGCGTCCAGGCGGGCGACCTGCTGGTCCGCCTGGACGCGACCACCGCCAAGGCCACCTACGACAGCCTCACCAAGAGCCTGTGGGAGATCGCGGCGCGCAATGCCCGGCTGGAGGCCGAACGCGACGGCCGCGCGAGCCTCGCCATCGCCCCCGAGCTCGAGGGAGCCGGACCGGATGTGGCCCGGATCGTCGACGGCGAGCGCAAGCTGTTCCGCTTCCGACAGGACGCGCTCCAGGGCCAGAAGGCGCAGCTCCGCGAGCGGGTCGGGCAGCTGAACGAGGAGATCAAAGGCCTGTCCGAGCAGGCCGCCGCGAAGGAGCAGGAGACCGCGATCATCGGGCGGGAGTACGAGGGTGTCGAGGATCTCTGGCGGAAGAACCTCATCCAGCTGACCCGGCTCACGAGCCTCCAGCGCGACATGTCCCGCCTGAAAGGCGAGCGCGGCGTCCTCGTCGCCAACATCGCGCAGACCAAGGGCAAGGTCTCGGAGACCGAGCTGCAGATCATCCAGCTCGAGCAGAATCTCCGCAGCGACGTCGCGAAGGAGCTCGCCGAGAACCGCGCCAAGGCGGCGACGCTGACCGAGCAGCGGATCACGGCCTTCGACCAGCTGCAGCGCATCGAGATCCGCGCGCCGCAGACCGGCTACGTGCACGAACTCGCGGTCCACACCCGCGGCGGTGTGATCTCCCCGGGCGAGCCGATCATGCTGATCGTGCCGACCGCGGATTCCCTCGTCGCCGAGGTACGTGTGGCGCCGCAGGACATCGACCGGTTGCAGACCGGTCAGGCCGCGGGATTGCGCTTCCCGAGCTTCGACCAGCGGACGACACCCGAGCTCAACGCGCGCGTGACCCGGATCGCGGCCGATGTGAGCGAGGACAAGCGGACCGGCAGCTTCTACTACCTCGTTCGCCTGGGCGTGACGAAGGAGGAGATGAAGCGACTGGACGGGGCCAAGTTGATGCCCGGCATGCCCGTGGAGGCCTTCATCCGCACGGCTGACCGAACGGTGCTGTCCTACCTCACCAAGCCGCTCGTCGATCAAGCCCGGCGGGCGTTCCGGGAGAAGTGAGATCCGCCCGGTCGCCCGCATGGACGGTCACGGAACCTGCGGAGATCGCGGAGCCGATCCCTACAGGACCGACTGTGTCGCGCTCGGCGAAACGCCGGTCCGAGCACGGGGAAGCACCGGCCAACGCACGTCCGCCTTCGCGGGCGGCGCGCATGCGAGAAGCCATTCCGCTTCCACCCGCTGCATTTGTTCAACGCGGGCTGTGGAGCTTCATCGCCTGGCGGCGGACGCACTGGGCAGGGGGCCACGGTGCGGAGGCGTGGGGTCACGAAGCCTCACAACGAGCACGGCTGCGAGCGCGGCGGTGACCGCGAGGATCGCGATCGTCGTGAGTCGGTCAGGCGGTCTCCGCTTCATGGCCACGTCTTAGCAGCTGCGCCTGCTCCCCGCAGGATGCGGACCTGACACGCCCCGACGCGCCCGGCTCCGATCGGGCGCCGGCCGGCGCCGTGCCGATCCCGGTGCACATGGCTCGGCGCTGCGACCTTCTCCGATCCTGCTACCGGTTGGTGTCAGACGCCCGCGGCCCGATGGGTTCGCAGGAGACGAACAGGCTCACGAACCAGAACAGGGTCATGGCGGCGATCGCCGCCGCGGTCCCGAACAAGGGGCTGACGATCAGCGCGGCCAGCACGCCATGCTTCCACATCAGGGTAATCGCGATGAGCCAGCCGAGGCTCGCGGCGATAGATACCCGGATGATGCAGCATTCGGATGCCTGCATCACAACCTCCAAGCTCCATATACAACGCATACGTGCATGAAACGGTGATGGTTCAATGTGGCAAACTGCTGGGTTCGCGAGGGATCAGCTGCTCGGCACTGCCGAGCCGGGGCCGACGGCCCCTTCTCACGCGCGCGACAGCGGGTGAGACAATTCGGCATCCTCCACGTTCGATCGTCCGTCACACGAAGTGCGGCGGCAGGATCATGACCTGGGCGTGCACGACGAGACTGAACGCCATGGCGGCCGTCACGACGGCGTCGACGAGACGGTTCGTCAGGGTGATCGGCTTGGTCATCGTGGCCCCGTCAGCTCGGCTGTTCCGAGGCGGCCTTATGGTCAAGCTGGATGTCGCCAGGATTGCTCCGATTGTTGCATGAGGCTGGCAGGATCGACCTGCGCCAGCCGGGGCGCTCGGATTCCGGTCTCCCGCTTCGCGACGACGCTCTCATCGCGGTCCTTCGCGAGAGGCCGACCGCCGGGACGTCAGCCAAGCCCTGCCGCAGCCGGAGCAGGCGGAAGGAGCGGTCTGCCGCTCAGCACCGACGCGGGCCTCGCGCCCAGCAGCGTACGCAGCTTCCGCGGGTCTTCCGTGTCTTCGGTCTTCGGGTATCGGGCGTTCTCCGTGTTGAGGAGGTCCACAGCCCGCTTCAGAGCAGGTCCGGGGGCGGCACGGACCATGAGGTGGCGAGGTTCGAGGCCGGAGACGCGCTGCTGAGACCCGCGCCCGCCTCACCTTGGGTCGCGGCGAGGGTCGCACGCCGCCGCTGAGGCTGGAACGCGTTACCGGTCACCCTGTCGGGCGCCGCCATCCTGCTGTGTTCACAGGCCCATCGGCAGGTGGGCAACGCAACGGCGGGTGCTGCTCAGGTTCTGCGTAATCCGAACCCGAGGCGCCGGGGGATTTCCCGTTGAGGTGACGCTAATCCGGCATATACCACTTTTAGTTGCATTAGCCATCTGGAAGAGGGGACGGCGCGTCAGATGTCGGAAGCCATCCTTGCACGCGATCAACGGACGGAGTGGTTGCCGAGAAGCCGGATCGGTCTCCTGATTTTCGTGCCGGGCGCACTGCTGTGGATCTCGATCGTCCTCTGCATGCTGCCGATCACAGTACTCGCATTCCCTGCAGAATGGATGTTCAAGAACAGGCCGAACCTCCATGCGACAGCCGTGACGATTCTCGTGTGCCTCGGTGCAGCCAATGTCGTGATCGCTCCGGCGACCGTGCTCTACCTCCTGTATGCCTGACTGGCGGGCGGGCTGTGTGCTCCGCCGCAGGAACCAAGCTTGCGGACATCGCCTCGGTACGCTGATGCGACGGTGAATCATGGCTCACATCGAGACGGTGTCGGTTCAGGATCAATCCATGCGTCCCTGGATGGATCGCTTCCTCACGATGATCATGGTCGCGGGCGGCGTGGCGACGGTGGTGTGGATCGCCGCGATGCTGGTGGTCGGCTGGCAAATGGCCGTCGTGCTGATGGGCCTGAGTGCGGTCTGACAGGCGTCCCTGCCTGAGGGTTGCCGCCGCTGCTCCCGAGACGCCCCTTCCGCGACGGGGTGCGGGACCACGGGCGCCCGATGGCGAAGCTGAGCGGGGTCAGCCTCCACCGCCGCCCCCTCCCCCTGTTCCGGGTCCGCCGAGGTTGCCGTCCTTGTTCGGCGTGTTCCAGTGGATGATCCCGTCGCCGGCGGGACGCGGCGCGGTATTGGGCGGCCGCGGGAAGGCGAAGGGGGAGAACGCAGTCGCGCCGCGCGGGACGGGGCTGCTCGCTCGAGAACGCCGCGCGACAGCTTCGGTGCTCACGAAGCCCGCGAGCGCGACAACGAGCCACCTGATCGCCGCGCTATGCATGATCGACTTGCCTCGCGCTGAGGTGCGCCACCGAGCGGCGACGGCTGTGCGCAGGGTAGCAGGATCGCTGCGCTTTCGCAGCGGCAACCCAGTCCCTCCGTCTCGTCAGCGCGCGCAGGACGTCCGATGCCGTATAGCGGTTCGCTTCTGCTTCCAGCTTGGCGAAAGCCAGCTTCGAGGTTCGGTCGATGGCCACAAACAGGTCGAGTTTGCCTTCTTCTGTCCTGAGCTCGGCGATATCGATGTGCATGTAGCCACTGGGTGATCGGCGAAGCGCTTCTTCTCGGGCTTGTCGCCTTCCGTCCGGTAGGCGCCTGGTGCCGTGCCGCTCCAGGCAGCGGTGCAGCGACGAGCGGGTCAGGTGCGGGATCGTGGGCTGTAGGCCGTAGAGGCAGTCGTCCAGCGGCAGCAGGGTGTGCCGGCGGAAGGCGACGATGATGACCTCCTCCGCTGGGGTCAGAACCGTCGAACGGGGCTGCTTCGGCCCCATAGCGGCGTCACCTGTCGTCTGCCGCGTTCGCCACTTCTGGACTGTCGTCGGGGCATCCCTCGCAGCATGACGGTCGACCGTACCACCACACCGCGGGATCAAACATCGAGGGTCTTGCCTGTAGCGGCCGAGCCATCGATGCTGCGCCGCAGCGGATGGCCTACGACGGGAGCGACCCTTGGAAACGATCGGCCGTGACCTGCGGGAGATGCAGCGCATACCCCTCGCTGCATCGCATGTCGCCGCATTGCGGGCGATCGGGGCCGAGAAGCACTACTCCGCAGGCGCCTTTCTCGTCCGTGCCGGTGAGCCAGCCGATCGCTTCGTGTATGTCGAGGCCGGCGAGATCGAAGTCGTGAATCCCTTCACAGACGAGCGCCATCTCCCATCCACCCTCGGTCCGACCCAGTTCATGGGCGAAATCTCGTTCCTGAACGGCGGCGTTTGGTCGATGCCCATGCGGGCCAGCGCAGATACGGTCGTCACCGAGGTGCCGCGCCCCGAGATGCTGCGACTGATGTCCGAGATCCCGGAGATGTCGGACATCATCATCACAGTCCTCGCCGCACGGCGGCGGCGGCAGCTCGACTCGCACGACGGCACGCTCGTGCTCATCGGCGAGGACGACGACCGGAGCGTGCGGCGGATCGCCGAGTTCGCGAGCCGCAACCGGCTTCCTTACAGGACCTATCCGTTGGGCAGCCCGGAGGCGGCAAGCGTCGCAACGGCCTGCTCGATCTCGGCAAACCGACCGGCGGTCATCTTCGGCCGGGACGTGGTCGTGACCGAGCCGACGCCCGCCAAGGTCGCGCGGCTGCTCGGCCTCGACTACAACCTCGTCGACGACGAGGCCTTCGACGTCCTCATCGTGGGCGGCGGGCCGGCCGGGGTGGCGGCGGGCGTCTATGCGGGTGCGGAGGGGCTGCGCGCGTTGGTCATCGAGGATGTGGCGATCGGCGGTCAGGCCGGCACATCGAGCCGGATCGAGAACTACATGGGCTTCCCGACCGGGATCTCGGGCGCCGACCTCGTCTGGCGCGGCGAGATCCAGGCGATGAAGTTTGGTACTCGCTTCGCGATGCCGCGACGGGTGGCGAAGTTGGAGCGGCTTGAGGCCGGATCGTTCTGTGCGACGTTTGACAACGGCCGGCGCGTTCGGGGACAGGCCGTCGTCGTCGCGACCGGCGTCCAGTACCGAAGGTTGCCGATCGACCGCCTCGAAGCGTTCGAGGGCGCCGGCATCTACTACGCTGCGACGGAGATCGAGGCGCGCTACTGCCGGAATGCCGAGGCAATCATTATTGGCGGCGGCAACTCGGCGGGCCAAGCTGCGATGTATCTCAGCCGCTCAGCGCGGCACGTTCGCCTCCTGGTGCGCGGGCAATCGCTCGCCACCTCCATGTCGAGATACCTGTCGAGCCGGCTCGAGGCAGACCCGGCGATCACGATCGAGTACGGGGCCGAAGTCACCGACCTGCACGGCGATGACCATCTCGACGCGGTGACGATCCGCACCGTCGCCGACGGAGCGACGCGCAGGATCTCGACCTGCGCCGTGTTCGTCATGGTGGGCGCCGCCCCCAATACCGGCTGGCTCTCGGGGCTCGTCGAGCTCGATGGCCACGGCTTCGTCCTGACCGGAGACGCGATCGGCGCGCATTCGCCTTACGCGACGTCGCATCCGGGAATCTTCGCGGTCGGCGACGTCCGCGCCAGCTCCGTCAAGCGAGTCGCAGCCTCGGTCGGCGAGGGATCGGTCGTCATCTCCAAGGTGTGGGAGCACGTTCGGTCGTAGAGTTCGCCGCCCGGGACGCACACGATCGGAGCGCCGGATCGACGAGCGGCCGTTTCTGGGAAGCTCTGCTGACTATCTGCCAGACTGTTTCGGGTGGCTTCCTGCCCGCCTGCTTCCGATCGGCGGATGTCCCGAAGCGGACATCTCCACGGGGACCGCTCACGCCCTCGCCGCACCTTCGAACAGCTTGTCCCAAGGTGTCGGGGATGGGAGCATACCACCGAGGAATGCCGGGAAAGCCTTCACGTTTGGATCGCCGCGTCGGCTCTCCGGCCACAGCGCCGTGAACACAGAGCGCTCAGTGGCGAAGCTCTGCAGGACCGGCACGAACGCGCCCCGCTCGACCTAGTGACCGGCCAGGTCACCACCACGACGCGCTCTTCTGAACGTCCAAGATGGGTGGATCTGAAACGGCCCGCTTTCGACTGGCATAGACATGGAAGCAGACGTGCCGCGACGCTTCTTGATACGCGAGCCCATTGGCAGATCATTTAGCGGGCAGGGCCAGAAATTCATTCAAAAATTGACAAGCGGACCTTTTCTCGAAGCCGTCCAATAAGTAGAAGACGTGCAGTCTTCGATGGTCAAATTCGGGAACGTCATCGCGAAACGGCAACCACCCTTTTCCGACGTGCGAACACTCACGCTTGCGGCGTGAATCTTGGCGATGGCGGCGACCAGGCTGAGGCCAAGGCCGTTGCCGGGGGTCTGGCGGGACATCTCGGCGCGGTAGAAGCGGCGGAAGACCTTCTCGTGCTCGCTCGCCGGCAGGCCTGGGCCGGTATCTTCCACGGCCACCTCGATCGCTTGGCCGGTCCAGGCGACCCCGACCCGGACGGTCCCTCTGGGGGGCGTGAACTTCACGGCGTTGTCGATGAGGTTCGACAGGGCCTCGAAGCAGAGGTCCCGGTCGCCGTGGACGGTGAAAGGCCCCACCGCCGACAGGACGAGCCGGACGCCCCTCTCTTCAGCCTCGGGCTCGAAGAAGTCGACCGCCGCAGCGGCGACCTCCCCGAGGTCGACCGGCGCGAAGGCGGTCCGGCGGCCCTCCTCCATCGCGCCGATCCGAAGCACGGCCGTCACCATCGCGAGTGTCTGGTCGATCCAGGCGAGGCCCTGATCGATCGCCTCGTGCAATTCCGCCACCGTTCGCGCCTGCGCCCGGCTGCGTTCCAGCCGGGCCCGCAGGCGGGTCAACGGCGTCCGCAGGTCGTGGGCGACGGCATCGCCGACGCTGCGGACTTCGCCCATAAGTTGCTCGATCTCGTCGAGCATGCGGTTCACGTTGGCGGCAAGGCGGTCGAACTCATCGCCCCGGCCTCCGACCGGCAGGCGCTTGCCGAGGTTGCCGCGCATCACCTCGGCGAGCGCCACCTCGGTGGCGGCGAACCGCCTGCGGCCCCGGCGGGCGAGGACGAGGCCGCCGATCCCGGAGAGCGCCAGCATCGGCAGTAGCCCGAGGCCGAGCGCCCGCAGCGTCGTGACCCGCACCCGGTCGATGTCGTCGGTGTCGTGGGCGATCACCACCGTGCCGCCACCGGGCAGCGCCAGGGCCGCGGCCCAGATCTCGTCGGCGAGGCTGCGGCCCCCGACCTCCACCGTGGCGTTCACCCGGTAGGCATCCCCGTCCCGCGGCAGCCCCTTCGGCATCGCATCGAGGTTACCCGCGCGCCGGCCGCCGTCCGGAGCGAAGTAGCCGCCATAGTGCCGGGCATGCGGGTCCATGGCGGTCCAGGTGTCGACCCGCAACGCCGTGGCGGCGGGGTCGGCGGCGGCCGCGCGGACTTCCAGCCGCAGGGTCTCGGCGAGTTCCTCCCGCAGGTAGGAGGCCGTCTGCCAGTAGATGAAGGCGAACATCGTCAGGGCGAGAAGCACCGACCACAGGGCGATCCCCACCGCCCACCGCAGGGTGGTCGAGCGCAGGAGGTCAGTCATCGGGCGTGAGGGTGAAACCGACGCCGCGGACGTTCTGGATCAGGGGCGCCTCCCCGGCCGCCTCAAGCTTGCGGCGCAGGCGGCCGAGATGGACGTCGATGAGGTTCGATTTCGGAGTAAAGCGGTAGTTCCAGACCTCCTCGAACAGCATCGCCCGTGTGACGATCCGACCGGGCGCGCGCATCAGATAGGCGAGGAGCTTGAGTTCCCGAGGCAGGAGGTCGAGGTCGCGCGCGCCGCGCCGGCCCGTCCCGGCGATCAGATCGATCTCCAGGCTTCCGACCCGCAGCAGCGTCTCGCGGGTGTCGACCGGGCGGCGGAGCAGCGCCTCGATCCGTGCGGCGAGTTCGCCGAGCGCGAAGGGCTTGGCGAGGTAGTCGTCGCCACCCGCCCGGAGGCCGCGGATGCGCTCGTCGACGTCGCCGAGCGCGCTGAGGACGAGGGCCGGTGTCCGGTCCCCGTCCCGGCGCAGGTCCTGCAGCACGCCGAGCCCGTCCTGGCCGGGCAGCATCCGGTCGAGGATGATCGCGTCCCAGCCGCCCTGCCGCGCCGAGCGAGCGCCGTCCGGCCCGGTCGCGGCCCAGGCGACCTCGTGGCCGCGCCCGCGCAGGTCGTCGCGCACGTCCCCGGCCGTGTCCCCGTCGTCCTCGATCAGCAGCAGCCTCGCCACGTGAACCCGGTCCTCCCGCGTTGCCAGTGTGTCGCATGTCGGCCCTGCGGCCTGCGCGAGGAAGCGACTGTGAACCAGAATTTAGTGGCGCCCCATCGGCTTCGTCCAATTTATTAGAATGACTCTAGCGCGCACCTCGGGCCCTGTTCGGCTGGGCGCGATCCTCAGCGGGCTCCTCCGATGTTGTTCCTGCTACGCCGCTTCCCCGCATCCGCCGCGATCCCCCACCGCTGAGGGAGTCCACACATGCCCCGGAAGCGGCGGCCCCGCCGCCTCATCAACCGTTACGCCCAGAGCCGGCTCTACGACGTCGAGACTCGCACCTATGTCTCCGTCGAACGCCTGCGGGAATGGCGCGGCGAGGGCTTCGAGGTTGTGATCCGCGAGGTCGAGACCGGGCGCTTCGTCAGCGACGAGGTGCTCCCCACCGGCTTCGACGCATGAACCTCATCCTCACCCGCGCGGCGTCCGGCCCGACCGGTCGGCAAGCTGCCTGTCCATGTCGCTGAACGCCGAAGCGTCCGCGCGCCCCGCGGAGGTCTCCGAGGCATCCGAGACAGATGGCTTCGGGCGCGGGGATGCCTCCGCGCCGGCTCCGATTGTGAGCCGGAGCCGCGCGCCGCGAGCGCTGCTCATCCTGGCGGTGCTGGCCGCCGTGGCCTTCGCGGGCTGGACCTATCGCGGCCCAATCCTCGCCGGCCTTGGCCTCGCCCCGCCCGCGGTCCCCGAGGCGAAGGCGGACCGTTCCGACGACGCCCCGGCGAACCCCGATCTCGTCACCCTCGACGGGGCGGGGCAGACGCGGATCGGCTTAGCCTTCGGCACGGCGGAGACCCGCCGGATCGTGCTCCCGGTGCGGGCGCCGGGCACCGTCGCCTTCGACGAGCGGCGGGTGACGCATCTCAAGCCGCGCACGCAGGGACGTGTACTGAGCCTCGCCGTCCAGCCCGGGGACCGGGTGACGGCGGGGCAGACGCTCGCGACCCTCGATGCAGCCGGCCTCCTCGACGCCCGCAACGGGCTTCAGGCGGCTGAAGCCGCCCTCGGCGAGGCGCGGGCCTCCGAGGCGGTGGCGGCGCTCCAGGTGAAGCGTGGGCTGGAGCAGCTGAAATTCGGGGGCGTGGCGCAAGCCGAGGTCGAGCGGCGGCAGGTCGATCTCGCCAAGGCACAGGCGGCGGTGAAATCTGCGCAGGCGAACGCGGAGATGTACCGGGCGCAGTACCGGCGCCTCGCCCCGGCCGAGGGCGCCGCGCCGGGCACCAGCGCCGTGGTCACGCCGATTGCCGGCGTGGTGACGAGCGTCGGCATCACCCTGGGCGAGGTCGTCGATACCGGGCGCGACGCCTTCACGGTGGCCGATCCCACCCGTGTCGTCGTGCTGGCGAACCTCTACGGGGCCGACATCTCCCGGGTGAAGGCCGGGGATGCGGTCTCGGTGGAGAGCCCGGTGCCCGGCCATCCGCCCTTCGAGGGCCATGTCCGCTCGGTCAACGCCGCCCTCGATCCGGCGACGAACACGGCGCCGGCGCGGATCGAACTCGACAACCCGCAGGATCTCCTGCGCGCCAACCTTTTCGTCTCGGTGATGGTCGGGGCTGATCTCGGTCGCGACGGCGTGACCATCCCGGCGGCGGCCGTGCAGCAGACGGACACCGGCCCCATCGCCTTCGTGCGCACGGCCCCGGACAGGTTCGAGCGGCGGGCCCTGACGCTGGGCATCCAGCGCACTGACTGGGTGGAGGTGCACCGAGGCGTGGCGGCGGGTGAGAGTGTTGCGACCGCGGGCAGCTTCGGCCTGAAGGCCATCCTGCTGCGCAGCCTTCTCGGCTCGACGGATTGAGCGCCGGCGATGAAGAGCTGGTTCGCCATCCTGGTCCGCCGCCGCTTCCTCGTGCTGATGATCGCGCTGGCCGCGGCGGCGGGCGGAGCCGCTAACCTCGGAGGTCTCTCGATCGACGCGGTGCCGGACATCTCGCCGAAGCAGGTGATGATCCTCACCCTGTCGCCGGGGCTCGGCCCCCTGGAGGTCGAGCGGCTCGTCACCTTTCCGGTCGAGAACGCGATGGCCGGTGCGCCGGGGCTCTCCAACGTCCGCTCGACGTCCCGGGCCGGCGTCTCGGCGGTCTACGTCACCTTCGACGAATCCGTGTCGGTCACAGCGGCGCGGGCGGAGGTATTCCAGCGCCTGCCCCAGGCCAAGAGCCTGATGCCCGCCGGAGTCGGCGATCCGCAGATGGGTCCGATGGCGACCGGGCTCGGCGAGATCTACCAGTTCGAGCTGCGCGGGCCCGCCTACACGCCGATGCAGCTCAAGCGCATCCTGCAATGGACCATCGCGCCGAAGCTGAAGCTCACCCCCGGAATCGCCGACGTGAACATCTACGGCGGCCAGATGCCGACCGAGGAGGTCCGCGTCTCGGCGGACGCGCTGCGCCGCTACGGCGTGACGCTGGCCCAGGTCTACACGGCGCTCGCCGAGAACAACGCCGCCCGGGGCGGCGCCTACATCGAGCACAACGACCAGCAGGAGACGATCCGCGGCCTCGGCCTCGCCAAGGGCCCGGAGGACATCGCGAACATCGTCGTCGCGACGGGCCCCGGCGGCGTGCCGGTGACGCTCGGCACGCTGGGCACGGTGCAGGAGGCCCCCAAGGTCCGGCTCGGCGCCGTCACCAACGACGCGGAAGGCGAGACCGTCGTCGGCATCGCGATGATGCGCTACGGCGAGAATGCCAGCGCCGTGGTCGCGGAGGTGAAGAAGACGATCGCCGCCCTGCGCCAGCAACTGCCGCCAGGGGTCGAGATCGTCCCGTTCTACGACCGCAGCGCGCTGGTGGACCGCACCATCCGCACGGTGGAGCACAACCTCCTCGAGGGAGCGGTGCTGGTGATCGTGGTGCTGCTCCTGCTGCTCGGCAACCTGCGCGCAGGGCTGATCGTCGCCGCCGCGATCCCGCTCTCGATGCTGATGGCGTTCGCCGGGATGCGGCTGCTCGGCCTGTCGGGCAACCTGATGAGCCTAGGGGCGATCGATTTCGGGCTGATCGTCGACGGCGCGGTGGTGATGATCGAGAACGTGCTCCGCGCCCGGGGCGAGCACCCGGACCGCCCGGCCCACGACGTGATCCGCGACGCCGCCGCCGAGGTGGCCCGCCCGGTGATCTTCGCGGTGGCGATCATCATCATCGTGTACGTCCCGATCCTCGCGCTGGAAGGCGTGGCCGGCAAGATGTTCGCCCCGATGGCGCTCACGGTGATCCTGGCGCTCGCCTCGTCGCTCGTCGTCACCCTGATCCTGATGCCGGCGCTCGCGGCGCTCTTTCTCACCGGGCGCGGTGTCAATGAGCGCGAGACGCGCCTCGTCCACGCGGTGCGGGGTGTCTACACGCCGGTGCTGCGCTGGGCCGAGCGGCACGCGTTCGTCACCGTGCTCACGACGGTCGCCCTGTTCGCCGGCTCCTGCGCGATGGCCACGCGTCTCGGGGGCGAGTTCCTGCCGAAGCTGTCGGAGGGCTCGATCGTCATCACCTCCGAGAAGCTGCCCGGCATCGCGCTGAACGCCTCGCTCGCCACCGTGACCCGCATCGAGCGGGTGCTGAAATCCTTCCCCGAGGTGAAGCGGATCGTCTCCCTCACCGGCAGCGCCGAGATCCCGACCGACCCGATGGGCGTCGAATCGACCGACAGCTTCATCACCCTGACCGACCCCTCGACCTGGAGGACCGCCGACAGCCAGGAAGGGCTCGTCGCGGCCTTCGACAAGCGGCTCCGGGAGGAGGTGCCGGGCGTCGCCTACAGCTTCTCGCAGCCGATCCAGATGCGGATGGACGACCTCTTGGAGGGCGTGCGCGGCGACGTCGCGATCAACCTCTACGGCGACGACCTGAAGGTCCTGAAGGACACGGCCGATTCCATCGTGCGGGTGGTCTCAGGCATTCAGGGCGCGGCGGACGTGAAGGCCGAGGCGCAGGCCGGGATGCCGGCGCTCTCGATCCGGGTCGACCGGGTCAAGGCCGCCCGCTACGGGATCAACGTCTCGGACGTGCTCGACGTGGTCGAGAGCATCGGCGGGCGCACCGCCGGCATGGTCTACGGCGACGACAATTCCATCACCGACATCGTGGTCCGGCTCGACCCGGCCGACCGCAGCGACATCGAGCGCATCCGCGCCCTGCCGGTGGGGCGGCCGCGCAAGGAGACCGGTCCCGCCATGACGGAGCCGCTCGCGATGGTGGCCTCGGTGGAGGTCACCTCCGGCCCGGCCCAGATCAGCCGCGAGCGGCTGCAGCGGCGGATCTCGATCCAGGCCAACGTCCGCGGCCGCGACGTGCAGAGCTTCGTGGACGCCGCGCAGAAGGCCGTGTCCGATCAGGTCAAGCTGCCGCCCCGCTACGCGCTGCAATGGAGCGGCCAGTACCAGAACCTGCAGGAGGCTACCGCCCGCCTCTCGGTGGTGGTGCCGGCGGCGCTGGCGGGGATCCTCGTCCTCCTCGTCGTGATGTTCGGCGACATCCGCCGCGCCGGGCTGATCTTCCTCAACGTGCCGATGGCCGCGACGGGGGGCATCCTTGCCCTCTCTGTGCGCGACATGCCGTTCTCGATCTCGGCGGCGATCGGCTTCATCGCGACCTTCGGCATCGCGATCCTGAACGGCGTGGTGCTGACGAGCACCATCCGCGACCTCGAAGCTTCCGGCCTGGACCCGCGGGAGGCGGCCACCCGGGCGGCCGAGAGGCGCCTGCGCCCGGTGATGATGACGGCCCTTGTCGCAGCGCTCGGCTTCCTGCCGATGGCGCTCTCGACCAGCGCGGGCGCGGAAGTGCAGCGCCCGCTCGCCACGGTGGTGATCGGCGGCCTGATCACCGCGACGCTGCTGACGCTCGTCGTTCTTCCCGCCGTCTATCCGGTGATCGCGACGTTGCGCCTGCCCTTCGGCAGGGTGAGCAAGCGACGGCATACGAAGCCCCGCCAGCGGATGCAGCAGGGGACCGGTCGATGAGCGCACTCACGGCGACGGCTGCGTTCGCCGGGGGGCGAGAGTACCGACGTTGCTCGCGACACAACCTGCCCGACTTTACGAGTTCGCCGCGTTGAACTGCTTCGATCATGGAATCTCAGGTACAGTCGCCGCCGACTTCGATGGCTACCGACCGTGCACGGCTGGTCGCAGATGACCGCCTTGAGCGAAAGCTTGGCCGCGATCCGGGCGGCCGGCATGGGTCGCCAGCGGAACGTCCGCATATGCCCCCATCTTCATAGCCTCGGCTCGGGTGTCTCCTTGACCTGACCGGTATTTTGGACCGAGCCGATTGCGAGACTACTGCATGCCGGCGGCCATGGGGAGCCGGGAGGCCAGATCTGGGAAGCAGATGGGGTGGATGGCTCCCGCTCCGACTGACGGCATCTCGATGCCAAGATGTGGTTGCTGTCAAAGCAGCAGCCACGCTCATGCAGGAGCCATCCCCATGGAGATCACCACCGTCGGCATC
>NZ_JBKFAK010000199.1:0-303 GCF_053345595.1 Methylobacterium sp. D54C | reverse complement strand
GCCCCGGCCAGCCTCGTCGATCAGGCTATCGAGCTGATCGCGCATGGCCGTCAGCTTCAGGCGGTCGAGCAGCAGGGTGAGGTGGTCATGGTCCATCAGAAGCCTCCCCCGGCGGCCGCCTCGTACTCGGCCAGCGGCCGCAACAGGGCCGGCGGCATGATGGGCGACGGGTCGAGCCGGTGAGCCGGTCGCTCTCGGCTACCCACAAGCCCGGCCAGATGGGCATCGCCGACGACACGGCCGTGGCGCCCCTTCAACGCGGCGTGCACGGCGACCTCGCGTCCGCCGTGGTGGACGCGCACC
>NZ_JBKFAK010000198.1:0-304 GCF_053345595.1 Methylobacterium sp. D54C | reverse complement strand
GGGCCCTGTACCTCGTGCCGACCCTCGACAACCCGACCACCGCGACCCTGCCGGCAATCCGGCGTCGGCGGATCGCCGAGACCGCCCGCACGCACGGCGTCGCCATCATCGAGGACGACGCGGACGGCGCCTTGCCCCACGACGCCCCGGCTCCCATCGCGTCCCAGGCGAGCGACATCACGTGGCACATCGCGACGCTGTCCAAATGCGCGAGTCCCGGCCTGCGCATCCCCTACGTCGCGGTCCCGGGAACGAACGAGGCGGTGCGGCTGGCGGCCGAACTGCGCGCCATCAACATGATGGC
>NZ_JBKFAK010000197.1:0-305 GCF_053345595.1 Methylobacterium sp. D54C | reverse complement strand
CCGGATCCCCCTCGCCCCGGGCGCGACGGTCGACGCGGTGGCCGTCGGCCTCGCCCGAATCGTGCCGGACGCGTTCAAGGACAACGCCCATGTCTGGCTGTTCCGGCACGGGCGCGACATCTGCACGGCCCGGAAGCCCGCCTGCCCCCGGTGCCCGGTCTCCGACCTCTGCGCGTGGCCGGGTAAGGCGACGGCCTAGACGCTACTCGTCCTCGCCGAAGCGGTTGGCCAGCAGGGCCCCGATGGCGTCGAGGCAGCTCTCCGCGTCCGGGCCGACGGCGGTGACGGCGATGCGTGTGCCCATG
>NZ_JBKFAK010000196.1:0-306 GCF_053345595.1 Methylobacterium sp. D54C | reverse complement strand
CGGCGAAGTCCGACAGGCCGCGCGCCTTGGCCAGCGCCTGCGCCAGCGTGATGCCGTCGGCCTGGAACGGCAGCTCGGTGCTGTTGCCCAGCGCGCCCACCGCGATGAAGGTCTGCGGGTCGCGCACCAGCGTCAGCACGTCGTTGGGCCGCAGGTAGATGTTCTCCCTGGGGTTCGATACCACCGTGGTCAGCGGCACGGTCGCGGTCACCGGCCCGCGCGAGAGCCGCACGAAGGTCTCGTTGACCGGCGCGCGGTTGCCGCCGGCGGCGGCGATGACGTCGAGGATGCGGTCGCCGTGGCCCG
>NZ_JBKFAK010000195.1:0-306 GCF_053345595.1 Methylobacterium sp. D54C | reverse complement strand
CCCAAAGGGTCAAGCCGCAGGCAGAGCCTCCCGTCCATGGTGGGCCTGGGACGACTCGAACGTCCGACCTCACCCTTATCAGGGGTGCGCTCTAACCACCTGAGCTACAGGCCCAGTACGATCGAGCGTCACGGCTGACACAAGGTCGGACCGATCCGCGATCGCGCTATCTGGTGAGGAAGAGAAACGAGGACGGCGCGTGTCCCGCCAAGGGGCTCTGACTGAGCCCTGATATCCTAATGACGCCGTCCGAGGAGCGGACCGGATAAACCGGTCATCCTGCTGTCAGCATCCTTAGAAAGGAGG
>NZ_JBKFAK010000194.1:0-307 GCF_053345595.1 Methylobacterium sp. D54C | reverse complement strand
GTGCTCGACCTGAACGACTTCTTCTACTTCGTGCAGGTCGTCGATCGCGGCGGCTTCACGGCCGCCGGGCGGTCGCTGCGCGTGCCGAAATCCACCTTGAGCCACCGCCTCCAGCAGTTGGAGGGCGCCCTCGGCGTCCGGCTGTTGAACCGGACCTCGCGCCGGTTCGGCATGACGGATGCGGGGGAGGACTTCTCCCGCCACGCGGTCGCGATGCTCAGAGAGGCGGAGCTGGCGGAGACGACGATCCGCCAGCGCCTGACGGAGCCGACCGGCACGGTGCGGTGCACGGCCGGCGTCGCGGAGG
>NZ_JBKFAK010000193.1:0-308 GCF_053345595.1 Methylobacterium sp. D54C | reverse complement strand
CGGGACTGCCTCGCCTACTGGCCGTCGGGCACGATCATCAAGCCGCAATACGCCGTGCAGCGCCTCTACGAGGCCTGCAAGGGCCGCGAGACCTACATCACCACCGAGGTCGGTCAGCACCAGATGTGGGCCGCCCAGTACTTCAAGTACGACGAGCCGAACCGCTGGATGACGTCGGGCGGCCCCGGCACGATGGGCTACGGCCTGCCGGCGGCGATCGGCACCCAGCTCGCGCACCCGAACGGGCTCGTGATCGACATCGCGGGCGAGGCCTCGATCCTGATGAACATGCAGGAGATGTCGACGGC
>NZ_JBKFAK010000192.1:0-308 GCF_053345595.1 Methylobacterium sp. D54C | reverse complement strand
TCCATGAGGCGTGGGTCGCCGCCGTGCTGACGCATCAGCCCCTGCACGATCGTGCGCGCGGTCGACCGGGCGGCCTCGACATCCTCGGCCCACTGGGCCGCCGAGGCCGGGAGTGAGGCGTTGCCGGGGCGGATGGTGAAGTGCGCGCGAACCATGGAGCGCTCCTGGGAGGGGACCGGCGGGGCGCCGCCGGCAACGGGTGTCAGGCGGCCTGGGCGTCGTCGACCGCTTCGGCGACGCACGCGCCGTCGGCCTCGGATCTCTCGGCCGCGGATTTCGGATCGAAGGCGTCCGCGAGCAGGCCGAGG
>NZ_JBKFAK010000191.1:0-308 GCF_053345595.1 Methylobacterium sp. D54C | reverse complement strand
GACCCGGCCCGGTCAGTTCGCCTGACGGCGGAGGAAGGCCGGGATCTCGAGCTGATCGTCGTCCATCATCCGCGGCTGGGGCGCGGCCCGTCCCTGGCCGTCGAGGTTGCCCTGGGCCGGGCGGTACTGCGGGACCGCGGGGGCGGCCGGAGCGCGCGGGGCCGGCGGCACGTGAGGCTGCGCCATGTGGGGCTGGGCCATGTGCGACTGGGCCATGTGCGGCTGCGGGGCGGGGGGCGAGGCCGGCCGGGCCGCCGGGGCGCCGTCCATGTCCTCGCGGCGGGCGCCGGAGCCCACCCTCGGGGGCC
>NZ_JBKFAK010000190.1:0-308 GCF_053345595.1 Methylobacterium sp. D54C | reverse complement strand
ACGCCGCGCCCCCCCCCCTCGAGACGGGGCGCGATGCCCATCGCCACGGAGCCGGCCCGGCGGATCCGCGCCAGCCGGTCGAGGAGGCCCGGCACGGCCTCCAGGGCGGCGGGCAGCCCGGTGCCGGCGAGGCCGAGATCGGCGGCGCGGACGAACACGCAGGCATTGGCGGCGTCGATCAGCGAGGCCTCGATCGCGCCGAGGCCCGGCACGCCGAGCCACTGACGGACGGCGCCGGTCGGGAGCAGCCGGCCGGGCGTGGCGCCGCCCGGATCCAGGAAGTCGAGCTGGATCGGCGCGCCCGTGCC
>NZ_JBKFAK010000019.1:0-95308 GCF_053345595.1 Methylobacterium sp. D54C | reverse complement strand
TGCGCCGGGCCGCGACCGCCGTCTTCCGGCACGCGCTCAGGACGCGCAGCGACTCGACCATGCCGTCGCGGGTGCGCGGCGTGACGGTACGGGTGCCGGCGAAGGCCGCGTGCGCCGCGCTCTGTGCGTCGAAGTCGTCGTTCTTGCCCCGACGGCGACGGTCCTGGGTGTCGGGGGCGGTCACCTCCAGCACCTCGATCCCGGACCGCTGGAGGAAGCGGAGCAGGCCGGCACCATAGCTGCCGGTCGATTCGACCCCGACGCGGCGCAGCGGGCCGAACGAACGCATCCAAGTCAGCATCTGCCGATAGCCCTGGCGGGTCGCGGCGAAGCTGGCGGTCGCCAGAACCCGATCCCGGTCATCGACGACCGCGGCGACATGCAGATCTTTGTGGGTGTCGACACCGCCGATGACACGACGCTCGTGAGCTTCCTCGGCACTCATCCCATCCTCCTGTCGATCGAGCCTGATGGCTTCACCACGACCGGATGCGCGGACAGGACAGTCACGAGACCAGACGGTCAGGCCCTTCTCGGGTCACAGGCATCGGCGAGGCAAAACCTCACCGCAGGGTGTTCCCGGGCGGCCGACAGGTCCGGGGAAAGACACGGCCGGTCGATCAGAGTGCGAGTCAGGCCGCACCGGGACGCCCTGCGGCGCCAGCTTAACCGATGGTCCATCGCTGTGCGGGTCAGACCACCCGGGAACTGGCGCAGATCTTCTGACTGTCAGAATGGTCATCGGCCCTGAATGTCGGCTGACCTCCGCCATCATCGTCTAGAAACAAACAGTCCGGCCGGCGCCCGCGCGGGGGCGGGCGCCGCGGCGGGGCTCTAGCGGCGGTCGGCGCGGCCCAGCAGCGAGGCCGCGGCCGCGGTGGCCCCCGCCAGCAGGATCCCGGTCAGGACCGGGTTGATCGAGGCCCGGGTGTAGGCGCTGCGCATGACGTGGTGGGGCGAGCCGCCCCGCACGGCCCCGTCGCGGCCGGCCGCGTGGAGGGCGCCGTCCCGCCGCTTGCCGGCCGCGCCCGCCGTCTGGCTCCGCGACATTACCTGGGCGCCCATCCAGTCGGTCGCCGCAGGGACCCGCTTGCGCAGCGCGCTCATCAGCTTGCCGCCGCCGCCGACGTAGAGGTCGCGGGGCCCGTGCTCCGCGGCGTACAGGATCGCGTCGGCGACGTCGGCAGGGTCGTAGACCGGCGGCGGCAGCTTGGGCGCCTGCGCCATGTAGTTCCGGGCATGCTCCGGGAACGGCGTGTCGATCGAGGCCGGCTTGATGAGCGTCACCGAGACCGGGGCGCCCTCCTCTTGGAGCTCCATCCGGAGCGCGTCCGTGAAGCCTTTGATCGCGTGCTTGGAGGCGGAGTACATGCCCTGGATCGGCAAGGCGAGGTCGGAGGCGACGGAGCCCAGGTTGATCAGCGCGCCGCCGGTCCGCTTCAGGTGCTGCAGCGCCACCGTCGAGCCGTAGACGATTCCCCAGAAATTGACGTCGAACAGCCGGCGATGGTCTTCGTCCGAAACCTCCTCGAGGCGGCCGAAGATCGAGAGACCGGCATTGTTGACCCAGGTGTCGAAGCCGCCGTAGGCGCGCACGGTCTCTGCGGCCAGCGCCTCGACATCCTCGCGGCGGGACACGTCGGTCACGACGGCCCGGGCCTCGCCGCCGCGCTCCTGGATGTCGCGGACGATGTCGTCGAGGGCGGCGCCGTTCCGGGCCGCCAGCACGACGCGGGCGCCGCGGCGGGCGGCCGCCCGGGCCGTGGCGAGGCCGATCCCGCTGGAGGCGCCGGTGATGACGATCACCTGCTCGCGCAGGGGCTTGTGCCGGATCTGCATGCTGCGTTTTCCTCTCTCGCGTGCTGTCTCGATGGCGGCGCTCAGCCCCGGCCTCCGCCCGGCCGGTCGCGCTCCGCGCCGAGGCTGGTCCCGCCCTGGCGCGCCTCCTCCTTCTCGGTGCCGGCCCGCTCCATCGGGCCGTCCTGCGGCCTGACCGTGCCGGTTGCGGTGTCGCGGGGGCTGTCGGCCAGGCCCGCGCGCTCCGGCTCGCCGTGCGGCATCCGCTCGGCCTGGGTGTCGTCCGGCGTGTCCGCCATGCTGCATCCCTCGCGACGGGCCTGATCCCCTGAGGGCCAACCCGTCAGGCGGCCGGCGTATCCGGCGGCCCCGGCCGCGACGGCGGACGCTGCGCGGGTGGAGATGCGGGAGGGTGCGGGTCGGGCGAACGCGCCGCAGGAACACGGCCGCGGGGCCCGTGTTGTCTGCCAAATCTTTTTCACGAGGCGCCGATGTCAGGAACCGCCAAGAAGACCGACCCGAAACTCTGGGACAAGGTCAAGACGCAGGTCACGAAGTCCGAGAAGGGCGGGAAGCCCGGCCAATGGTCGGCGCGCAAGGCGCAGATCGCGACCGCCGAATACAAGAAAGAGGGCGGCGGCTACGCCGGCAAGAAGTCGGCCGACAACCATCTCCAGCAATGGACCGACGAGGAGTGGGGCACGAAGTCTGGCAAAGAGAGCGGCAAGACCGGCGAGCGTTACCTGCCCAAGAAGGCCCGCGAGAGCCTGACCGACACGGAATACGCCGCCAGCACGGCCAAGAAGCGCGCCGATACCCGGAAGGGCAAGCAGTTCTCGAAGCAGCCGAAGGCCGCCGCCGAGAAGGCCGCCGCGGCGCGCGAGGACGGCAAGTCCACCAAGGCGTCCGCAAAAGGCAAGACGTCAGGCAAGACAACCGGCAAGTCTGCCGCCAAGGCGTCCCGCAAGACGGAAACGACCAAGGCCGCGCTGATGCGCAAGGCCCGGGCGCAGAACGTGCCCGGCCGGTCGCGGATGTCGAAGGCGCAGCTGGAGCACGCGGTCCACGCCTGAGGCGCGCCGCGGCGGGCCCTCACCCCCGACGCAAGACGTCCCGGGAATGGCTCCCGGGACGCTCCTCGGCTCAAGCGGCCAGTTTGATCGGGCTGGGGATGCTCAGGTCGAGAGGGGATGCGGCCTGTCCAGAGGCCCGCGCGCCGTCCCGGTGGTCGGGACGGCGCGCGGGTGGATCTTAGTACGAGCCGAACTTGTAGTTCAGGCCGGCGCGGATGACGGCGAACTCGTCGTCGCGGCGGCCGATGTTGTTGTACACCACCGGGAAGTTGTTGGCGGCGTTGATGACGAACGCACCCTGGTTGCGGGTGTTGCGGTCGAGGTTGACGTACAGGCCTTCGACCTTGAGCGTCACGGCCGAGGAGCGGAAGAAGTTCAGGAACGAGTCGGTGGGCAGGGCGTACTCAATGCCGCCGCCGACCGCGTAGCCGGTGCGGAAGCTGTCGTTGCCGGCGAAGCCGCCGAAGGAGCGGTCGGCGCTGCCCGAGCCGTAGGCGAAGCCGCCGGTGCCGTACACGAGGACGCGGTCGAAGGCGTAACCGATGCGGCCGCGCACGGTGCCGAAGAAGTCGAGGCTGGAGAGGCCGCGCGGGTCGGTGACGTAGTAGCCGGGGGCCAGCGGACCGACGAGGAAGGCGTTGTTCCGGCTGCGGCCGAAGTCGAGGTACTGGGCGTCGGCCTCGACACCGACGACGATGCCGGAGCCCGGGGTGAACTGGAAGTTGTAGCCGACCTGGCCACCGCCGGTGAAGCCTTCCTGGTTGCGCTGGCTGAAGAAGGCGGTTGTGCCGTTGCCGTAGGGGGCGGGCACGCCGAAGCTGTTGGTGTTGTTGCTGCTGGCGTCGAAGGCGTAGCCGGCGTTGATACCGAAGTAGGCGCCGGTCCAGGTGAAGACCGGGACGGGGGTGAACACCGGCGGCGGGGCGGCGCGGCGCGGCAGGTCGGCGGCCGAGGCGGCGCCGGTCAGGAGAGCCGTGGCGGCGCTCGCGAGCAGAAGCTTCTTGATCATCTGGTCCTCTGTCTCCCGTTGGGCGGGATGTGTGCGGGGCGGACAGAACGCCAGGACGTGCCGGGGCGATAGTGCATCGCTGCAACAGCTCGGAATCGGGTCTTTGACCCCGAAACAGCCGGGTGCGCTGGAGCACATCGCGAGATCGACTGGTCTAGCCCGAGAAAAACTTCGGTATCCGAATGTTTCCAGAAACAAAATGCCCCGTCGCGCTCGAGCGGACGGGGCTTCAGTTTGTCGGTGAACGTTCCCAGGACCAACCAGGAAGCTTCGGGTTTAATAAATCCTACCGGTCGGCGGCCCGCAAGCCCGATCGCGATCCCGCGAGCGGTTAACATTAATTTACGGGTGGTGCCCGCGCATCCCCGGGCGCGCGGGTGTGGGCGGCGCCGCAGATCTCGCGCGATCCCGTCCCGTATTGTGGGGCTTTCGGACGCCATCGCGCCTCTGTGCGGGCACCACTCGCGCGTCCGGCCGCGGATCTGCACAGATGAAACCGGCCGCCCGACTGGCCCGAGTCTTGATCGCGCATCCCCGGGTCTTGGCGCGCGGCCGCGGCCGGATCGATCTCCTCGGAACCGGCAGATCTCGCGGGGGATCGGCGGCGGCGCGGCGCCGGTCTCCCGGCCTGTGGAGAAGGCGCCGCCGCGCCGGGGCGGCGCGGCGGCCGCGGCTTTTCCGGCGCGCCGCAGGCCCTATCTGCCGGCCTCGTCGTCGGTGGAGATTTCAGGAGACGCGCATGCACCCCGTCGCGCTGCCTTCGATGCCGGCCCTCCGGGCCCGGACCGGGATCGGGGATGTCGGCCCCGCGCCGGCCGGGAGGCCTCGATGACCGACACGCCGGCCCCGTATCTCGCGGTGGCGTTCCTCTCGGCGCTGTGCCTGCTCGTGGCCGGGCTGCAGGCGGAGGGCCTCCTGTGGTGATCCGCCCGGTCCGGAGCCGCGCCGCCGTCCGTCCCGGCGGCCGGCGGAGGCGGGGCGCGGCGCGTCCGCCCGCGTAGCCCGCCGATGTTCGGCTTCTCCCTCAGCGCGACCGAGCCCGACAGCATCGCCCACATCATCCAGGTGGCGCTCGCGCCCGCCTTCCTGCTGTCGGCGCTGGCGACGCTGCTCAACGTGTTCTCGACCCGCCTCGGCCGGATCTCCGACAAGGTCGACAGCCTCTCGGCGGAGGCCGCCCGGGCGACGGAAGCCGAGGCCGGCCGCCTCGCCCGCCGGCTGACCTTCCTGCGGCGGCGCTCCTTCGTGCTGGACGTGGCGGTGGTCCTAGCCTCGCTGGCGGGCGGCCTGATCGGTCTGGCCGTGCTCACGCTGTTCGTCGGCGCGCTGCGCGACGCGGCGACCGCGTCCGTCCTGTTCGCCTGCTTCGGAGCGGCGCTGGTCTGCACCGTGGCGGCGATCGCGGCGTTCATGACCGAGATCCTCATGGCCGGCCGCGGCGTCCGCGACGCGGTCGACCGGCAGCAGGATCAGGTTTCGACGCCGCGGTGAGGCCCGTTCCGGATCGCCCGGACGCGCTCCGCGACCGGGGGCGGTCTCCCGGTCTTCCGGAGATCGCGGGGCGAGCCCGTGCCGCGCGCTGCGGCCGTGCCCGCCGTGCGGGCTGGGCGATCCGGAGCGAACGGGCGGTGATTTCGGTTGCGGCGTGCGCGAGCCGGGCCTTAGTCTCGCCGTGGCCCGACTCCGCCGCCGGCGACGCCCGAGTGTTCCGTCATGAGCATCGCGATCCTGATTGCCTTCGTCGCCGGCGCGCTCTGCCTCGGGATCCTGTCCGCGGTCATCCCGTTCGGGCGGCGCGATGCCGAGGAGCTGGACGAGGTGCTCCCGTACGAGGACGAGTTCTTCGACGTGGGCGGCCCCGTGATCGATCTGGAGCCGCGCCACCTCACCTGACGGCGCGTCGGTCCGAAGCCTACCGGGCTGCCGATCCCTCGGTGCCGGGCGTCGCGGCGTCCTGCCGGGCCGACCAGACCACCCGCCCGGCGGAATCCCGCAGGGCCGCCGAGCCCGCGCGGCCGGCGCGCAGCTCCGCGAAGCGGGCTTTGGCGGCGGCGACCGCCGCCTCCACGAGGGGCCCGGGAATCTGCTCGTCGTGGATGATGATGCCGCCGGCGCTTTCCCGGTGGATCATGCACTGCAGCCGGTAGGGCGCCTGGGTCTCGGGCGTGGCCATGTGGCGATCTCCCGTCCGGTCACGGGACCCGCGCGCCGCCGGAACGGGCGTGGCGCAAGGATCCCGGGCGCCGGCCTCTCTCGGTACGACGCGTCGAGCGCGATCCATACCAGATCGGTCCGGCCCGCGGGCGATCCCGCGCGGTGCCTCTCGCGCTCGCCCCCAACATCCCGCGTGGACGGGCATCGCCCGGCGGTCGGACGCCGCCCTGGCTCCGTCAGGCCGCCTCGCCCGCCGCGTCGTCGGCGTCCGGGATCGTCTCCGGATCGCCCACGAGGGCGTCGCGCCGGTCGGCCGTCGCGACGCGCTCGCGGTGTGGTCGGCCACCTCGCCGCGCTCAACCGCGCCTGCGGGTGTAGCGCTCGACCACGCGCTGCCGGTGCGACGGGAGCTCCGGCAGGCGGGAGGGGCCCGCCAGGGCACGGTCCCGGGCCGCGGGGGGCCGGGGCGCGGGCAGCAGCTCCGGCGGGAACCGGGGCGTCTCGACGACGACCGCCTCCAGCACGATGGGCCGCATCCGCGGCGCGGAACGCACCGGTCGGCCAGGCCGTGCCGCGAGGGTGCCGAACGTGCCGAGGGCCCAGAGCCCGAGGCAGAACAGGCCGATCAGGATCCCGTCCCAGGACGGCTCGGTCCGGCACATCAGGATCCCGGTGCCGGTGAGGGCGGCCGCGGCCGCGAACAGGCGCGGTGTCGGATCGGCGGAACGCATGCACCACCGTCGGTGCGGAGCCCTAGGGACGCGTGAACGGGATCGCTTGAATTGTCGGCACCGCCGGATTCTCCCCAGGCTATTCCCAGGTTCTCTCCAAGTTCTCCTCAGGTTCTCCCGGTACGCACCGGCCCCGGCGGCCGGGACGGGCACCGCGGCCCGGCGGACGCGCCTCAGCCCGCCAGGCTGGACGGGGCCTGCCACGCGACGCCGGGATGCTCGCGGATGTCACCGGCCCGGCATCCGGTATCGGCGTCGCTCGTCCAGTCGCCGGGCTCGGCGACGTGGGCGATCTCGGCGTCCGGATAGGCGGCCGCCAGGAACAGGCGCGCCTCGCCCTCGGCCTCGGCCCGGACCGTCACGAGCGGCCGCTCGCCGCCCGCGTCGCACACCTGCGCGATGAACAGCTTGGTCATGGTCTCCCTCCGGACTCGTCCGCCGGCGCGGCGGGATCAGGCCTGCAGTTCCTCGACGTGGAGGCCGCCGGCCCGCAGGTGGTTCGGGATCCGCGTGCGGTCGCGGAAGCCGGCGGCGCGCGCCATCGCGTCGAGGGCGGCCATCGGATCGAGCGCCGCGCCGCTCCAGAGAATCGCGCCCGTGGCCGCCTGCATGATCCGGAACACCTTCACGCCACGCTCCCGGTCTCGACCCTCGGACAAGCTCGCGGGATTCGCGGGTGTTCCCGACGCGCGGCCGCGGGCGGCTGCGGCCGATTCGCGCCGGCCCGGCCCCGGCGGGAACGGGCGCCGCCGGGGTGCGGTTCTCCAGCCGACGCCGGCACAAGCCGGCACGGCGACGACCCGCGTCGAGACCCCGCTCGGGATCCAAGGAGAGCCATGACCAGCCGCACCGTTCAGTCCGCCCTGCTCGCCCTCGCCCTCGTTGCCGGCAGCGCCGGGATGGCCGCCGCGCAGAGCACGCCCAACGGCAACACCTCGTCTCCCGGCGCCCCCGCGGGCGACAACAGCACCGGCAACGGCGCCACCGGCAGCGGCGCGGCCCCGAGCGGCCGGTAACCACCGGTTAACCATAAGGGTCGAAGCCCTCGATCCTCACAACCGTGCAACTCACCGTCCCGCGGCCACCCGGCCTGCGGGACGTTCTGTTTCACGGCCCCTTGCCGGCCTCTCGCCGGCCTCTCGCCGGCCTCTCGCCGACCGTGCCAGGACGGGGCACGGCGCGGAGTCCGGTGATTGGAACGGAGTGCCACTTTTCTGGGCAGACAGAATCGCCATATTGTCGGCGTGACCGGGCCGCGCTCGGTCAGGACTAACACGGGCGATGCGACCGAAACCGATCCTGCAGCTCAGGGGCGAGAGCCCGGGTCATCGTCAGGCCGACGACTGGCGCGACGCCGTCGCGCCGTTCTGGGATTTCACGATCCGCCGGGAGGACCTGCCCGATTTCCGCGGACAGTCCCGGGTCCGTCACCTCGGCACCGCGATCGTCTGCAGCGCCCGCGCCTCCGGGCTCCGGTTCGTGCGTGCGCGGGCCCTGACCGCCCGGATGGGCGTCGACCACATCGTCGCCCACATGCGCGTCTCCGGGCAGTCCCGGGTCACGATCGGCGGCCGGGAGCGGGACTGCGCCCCCGGCGACATCTGCCTGTTCGACCTGTCGCAGCCGCTCTCCGCCGCCTCCACGGACTACGAGGCCATCACGGTGGTGCTGCCGCGCCCGCTCTTCGGATCCCGGCAGAGCGGCCTCGACGCCCTGCACGGTTCGGTGATCCGGGGCGCGACCCCGTTCGGCCGGATGCTCAGCGACCACCTGCACTCCCTGAGCGCGCACGCGACCGGGTTCTCGGAGCCGGAGGCCGCGGCGGCGGCCGAGGCCACCGCCGCGCTGCTCGGCGCGGCGACCCTGGGCCTGCCGGAGGACGGAGGGGGCACGCAGCCGCCCGAGCGGGCGCCTCTGCTCGTCGCGATCCGGCGCTTCATCGAGGCCGAACTGGCCTCCGCGGACCTGTCCGCCGAGACGATCGGGCGGCGGTTCGGCGTCTCGCGGAGCGCCCTCTACCGGCTGTTCGTCCCCCTCGGGGGGGTCTCCGGCTACGTCCGGCAGCGCCGGCTCGCCCGCGCCTACCGCGACCTCGCCACCGGCGACGGGCGCTTCGCCCGCATCTCCGAGGTGGCGTATCGCTGGCGCTTCGAGAGCCCCGCGCATTTCACCCAGGCCTTCCGCGCGGAGTTCGGCTGCGCCCCCCGGGACGTCCGCGACCGGGCCGCGGCCGAGCCCGACCGGTCCCCGGCCGCGGAGCCGCCGGCCCAGGCCGAGACCTGGGCCGACTTCTACCAGTGGGTCCTCAAGCTGGCGGCCTGAGCGGGTCCGGGGCCGGAACCCGGACCTTGTGCCCCCGGCCTCGGATGGCTCATAAGGGCCGCGATGACCTTCGGGGTTCGGCATAGGCGCCCGGCCGGGGCGCGGGGCTGGTGGGCGCTCGCCGCCCGCGCGCTCGCGCTCGTCCTGGCGCTGGCCGTCGCCGCTCCGGGCGTCGGCTTCGCGGCGGATCTCGCCTTCCACGCGGGCGGCCACCACGACCGGAACCAGGGCCCGGCCCTCGACGCGCCGGCGGCGCCCGCGACCGTCGATCCCGGCCTCTCGGAGCATCTCCATTGCGGCTGCCATCAGGCGGCCCGCCTGGAGGCCACCGAGATCGCGCCCCCGGCCGCTCCGGGCCGGGTGCTGCCGGGCGCCCTCGCCCAGGGCCGCCCCTCCGTCATTCCCGACCGCCTGCCGCGGCCTCCGCGCGCGTGAGCTGACGCCGCCCGCGGGCGGCGCTCCGCCCGGCTGCCGAACCGGCTCCGGGTTCATCCCCACGCGACACCTGAACGGGACCCTCCGGGGCCGCCGCGCGCGGCACCCCGCCCTCCCGGCCGAGCAGCTTCCCCATGCGCATCATCCTGTCCGTGGCCGCCGCCGCGGCACTCCTGGCCGCCGGCTTCGCCCTCGGCGCTGCCGCCCCCGGCGCCCCGACCCTGCCCGACCGTCTCCGGCAGACCCTCGCGTCCGTCGGGCTCGCCCGCGCCCCGGCCGACGACCACGATCAGCGCTACGCGGCGGCCGCACCGGACCGGCCCAAAGCCGCGCCCGACCTGCACGCGGGCGACGATCACGCCGGCCACGACCACGACCACGCGCACGGCGACGCGCACAACCACGAGCACGGCGACGCGCACGGCGCCGACGAGCCTCACGAGGCGGGCACGATCCGGATGCGGCCCGATCAGGTCGCCGGCCAGGACATCGTCACGCGCAGAGTGGAGGGCGGCACGCTGGCGCGCCACCTCCTCGTCCCCGGCACGATCACGCCCGACACCGACCGGATCGCCCGGGTCCCGGCCCGGGTGGTCGGGACCGTGGCCGAGATGCGCAAGCGCCTCGGCGACGCCGTGCAGGCGAACGAGGTCGTCGCCATCCTCGACAGCCGCGAGGTCGCCGACGCC
Organism: Methylobacterium sp. D54C; assembly: GCF_053345595.1. Classification (NCBI taxonomy): domain Bacteria; kingdom Pseudomonadati; phylum Pseudomonadota; class Alphaproteobacteria; order Hyphomicrobiales; family Methylobacteriaceae; genus Methylobacterium; species Methylobacterium sp. D54C. The sequence continues at coordinate 85,098 of NZ_JBKFAK010000019.1, read as the reverse complement.
AAGAGCGAGTACCTCACCGCCCAGGTTCAGGCCGAGCTGCAGACGATCAACTTCGAGCGCCAGCAGAAGCTGCTCGCCTCGCGCAGCGCCTCCGAGGCCGCGTTCGAGACCGCCCGGGCCGCCTATCTGGAGAACCGGCTCCGGGTCGACCTCGCCCGCCAGAAGCTGTCGGCGCTCGGCCTCGACGCCGCCGAGGTGGCGGCCGCCCAGAAGCGCGACGAGGCGACGCCGAACCAGTCGACGCTGCGCCGCTATCCCCTGCGGTCGCCCCTCGCCGGCCGCATCGTCGAGCGCAAGGTCGATGTCGGCACGGCGGTCGGCAAGGAGGGCGATCCGGCCGACCTCTACACGGTGGCGGACCTCTCCACGGTCTGGATCGAGCTGTCGGTGCCGACCGTGGACCTCGCCCAGGTCCGGGAAGGCGCCCGCGTGACGGTCACGCCCGGCCGGACGGGCGAGACGGAGCGCCGGGCGGAGGGCCGCGTGATCTTCGTCAGCCCCTTCCTCAACCCCGACACGCGCTCGGCCCGGGTGGTGGTCGCCCTGCCGAACCCCGACTTCGCGTGGCGGCCCGGCACCTTCGTGACCGCCGAGGTCGAGATCGCGCAGGATTCGGTCCCGGTCCGGATCCCCAAGGCGGCGGTCCAGACCGTCGAGGGCCGGAGTGTCGTCTTCGCGCGCACGGCCGAGGGGTTCGAGAAGCGGCCGGTCACCCTCGGCCGCTCCGACGACGAGGCCTACGAGGTCACCGCCGGGCTCGAGCCCGGCGCCGAGATCGCGGTCGGCAACGCGTTCCTGCTGAAGGCCGAGCTCGGCAAGGCCGACGCCGGCCACGCCCACTGAGGAGACGGACGATGATCAGCCGCATCCTCGCCGTCTCGGTCCGCCAGCGCTGGCTGGTGCTGCTCCTCGTGCTGCTGGCCTCGGCCTTCGGCGCCGCCGCGCTCACGCGGCTGCCCATCGACGCCGTGCCCGACATCACCAACAACCAGGTCCAGATCAACACCCTGGCCCCGTCCCTGTCGCCGGCCGACGTCGAGCGGCAGGTCACCTACCCGGTCGAGACGGCACTCGCCGGTATCAAGGGCCTCGAGTACACCCGCTCGCTCTCGCGCAACGGCTTCTCGCAGATCACCGCGGTCTTCGCCGAGTCCCTCGACATCTACTTCGCCCGCCAGCAGGTCGCCGAGCGTATCGCCCAGGTGCGGGAGGAGCTGCCCTCCGGGGTCGAGCCGCGGATGGGCCCGATCTCCACGGGCCTCGGCGAGATCTACATGTGGTCGGTCCAGTACGCGCCGCTGCCTGAGCGCGCGGCCGTGCCGGCGGGCCGGCCGGGCTGGCAGCCGGACGGGAGCTACCGGACCCCGGAGGGCCAGGCGCTCAGGACGGAACTGGAGCAGGTCGCCTACCTGCGCACGGTGCAGGACTGGATCGTGCGGCCGCAGATCAAGTCCGTCCCGGGCGTCGCCGGCGTCGACGGGATCGGCGGCTTCGAGAAGCAGTACCACGTCCAGCCGGACCCCACGAAGCTCACCGCCCTCGACCTGTCCTTCGCGGACGTCGCCCGGGCGCTCCAGGCCAACAACGCCAACCAGGGCGCCCGCTACCTGGAGGATAACGGCGAGAGCTACGTCGTGCGCGCCGCCGGCCGCCTGGAGAGCCCGGAGGCGATCGCCGACGTCGTCGTGGCGAGCCGCGGCGGCGTGCCGGTGCGGATCCGCGACGTCGCGACGGTGCGGATCGGGCGCGACCTGCGGACCGGCTCGGCGAGCGAGAACGGGCAGGAGACCGTCATCGGCACCGCCCTGATGCGGATCGGCGAGAACAGCCGTACGGTGGCGGCCGCCGTCGACGCCCGCATGGACCAGATCCGGCGGGCCCTGCCCCCCGGCATCCTCGTCCAGACCGTCCTCGACCGGACGCAGCTCGTCGAGGCCACGATCCGCACGGTGGGCAGGAACCTCGCCGAGGGCGCGGCCCTCGTGATCGTCGTCCTGTTCCTGCTGCTCGGCAACATCCGGGCGGCGCTGATCGCCGCGCTGGTCATCCCGGCCGCCATGCTGATGACCGTGACCGGCATGGTCGAGGGGAGGATCTCGGCGAACCTGATGAGCCTCGGGGCGCTGGATTTCGGGCTCATCGTCGACGGGGCGGTGATCATCACCGAGAACGCGCTGCGCCACCTCGCCGAGCGGCAGCACGCCCTCGGGCGGCCGCTCGTGCTGGAGGAGCGCCTGGAGACGGTGCGGGACTCGGCCGAGGAGATGATCGCGCCGTCCCTCTACGGGCAGGCGATCATCATGCTGGTCTACGTCCCGCTCCTGACCTTCACGGGGGTCGAGGGCAAGATGTTCCAGCCGATGGCGCTGACCGTCATCCTCGCCCTGGCGGCGGCCTTCGTGCTGTCGCTGACCTTCGTGCCGGCCCTGATCGCCATCGCGCTGACCGGCCGGGTCACCGAGGCCGAGAACCCTCTCGTCCGGGGCCTGAAGGCGCTCTACCGGCCCGTCCTCGCGGCGGCGATCCGGGCGCCCGCCCCGTTCGTCGGGACGGCGCTGCTCCTCCTCGCGGGCGCTGGGCTGCTCGCCACCCGGCTCGGGACCGAGTTCATCCCGCAGCTCGACGAGAAGAGCATCGCCCTCAACGCCACACGGATCCCGTCCACCTCCCTCACCCAGTCGCAGGCGATGCAGCTCAAGGTGGAGCGGGCGATCGCCAAGTTCCCGCAGGTCGCCTACGTGTTCTCGAAGACCGGTACCGCCGAGGTCGCCACCGACCCGATGCCGCCGAATTCCTCCGACACCTTCGTGATGCTCAAGCCGCAGGCGGACTGGCCCGACCCGGGCCTGTCGAAGGCCGAACTGCAGGAGCGGATCGAGGCGTCCTTGAGCGAGCTCGCCGGCAACGTCTACGAGTTCTCCCAGCCGATCCAGCTGCGCTTCAACGAGCTGCTCGCCGGGACACGGGGCGACCTCGCCGTGAAGGTGTTCGGCGACGCCTTCGAGCCGATGCTGGAGACCGCCAACAGGATCGCCGCGATCCTGCGCGGGATCCCGGGCGCCGACGACGTGAAGGTCGAGCAGATCACCGGCCTGCCGGTCTTCGAGATCAGGATCGACCGGACCGAGGCGGCGCGGCTGGGTCTCAGCACCGGGGCGATCCAGGACGTGATCGGCGCCGCCATGGGCGGTCGGGACGCCGGGGTCGTGTTCGAGGGCGACCGGCGCGTGCCGATCGTCGTGCGCCTGACCGATCAGGTCCGCGAGGACCGGGAGGCCCTGGAGAACCTGCCGGTCCCCCTGCCCCCGGGCGCGAACGGCAAGGCCGCCTCCGTGCTCCTGCGGCAGGTGGCGCAGTTCTCGGTGAGCGAGGGGCCGAACCAGATCAGCCGCGAGAACGGCCGGCGCCGGGTCGTGGTCACCGCCAATGTCCGCGGGCGCGACATCGGCTCGCTGGTGGCGGAGGCGCAGGCGAAGGTCGCCGCGCAGGTGACCCTGCCGGCGGGCTCGTACGTCACCTGGGGCGGCCAGTTCGAGAACCTCGCCTCGGCTCAGGCGCGGCTCACCGTGGTGGTGCCGGTGTGCTTCTTCCTGATCTTCCTGCTGCTCACCTCGGCGCTCGGCAGCGCGCGGGACGCGCTCCTCGTGTTCAGCGCGGTGCCGCTGGCGCTCACCGGCGGCATCGCGGCCCTGTGGCTGCGGGGGATGCCGCTCTCGGTGCCGGCCGCGGTCGGGTTCATCGCGCTCTCGGGGGTGGCGGTGCTCAACGGCCTCGTGATGCTGACCTTCATCAAGCAGCTCGTCGCCGCGGGCCGGCCGCTGCGGGCGGCGATCCGCGAGGGCGCCCTCACCCGGCTGCGGCCGGTGGCGATGACCGCGCTGGTCGCCTCCCTGGGTTTCGTGCCGATGGCGCTCGCCACCGGCACCGGGGCCGAGGTGCAGCGGCCGCTCGCCACCGTGGTGATCGGCGGCCTGATCAGCGCGACCCTGCTGACCCTGGTGGTGCTGCCGGCGCTCTACGCGCGGTTCGGGCGCGCCGGTCCGGCCGACCGCGCCGCGCCCACTGCGGAGCCGGTGGCGGATCGCGCCGCCTGACGGCGCCCGAGCCGCGGCCGCGCCCGTCGCCGGGCGGGACGGTCGTCAGGCGGGGAGGATGTGCAGCATCCCGCCGACCATGCCGAGGGCGCCGATGCCGATCAGCCCAACGGCGATGTAGAGCCGCATCCGGCTCTCGTCGGCGGCCGACGGCGGCTGGGGGTCTTCGGGCAGGTCGAACCAATCCATCGGGTGAGCGCAGCCGGTCGGGTGGGCGGGAGGCGCCGCCCTAGGCCGGCCGGATGACGACGGGATGACAACGGGATGACGGCGGTATGCCGGCCGCGCAGGCCGCTACGGCTTCACCAGCAGCACGTTCACCGCCTTGGCGAGCACGTGGACGGTGTCGCCTTCCTTGAGGCCCAGCTCCTCCAGCGAGTCGACCGTCATGACCGAGGCCATGCGGTAGGCGGTGCCGACCAGTTCCACCTCGACCTGGGCCATCACGTCCCCGCGCTTGATCGCCGTCACCGTGGCGGGGATGTCGTTGCGCGCGCCGTGTTTCATGGGAGCTTCCGGGTTGCGCGGCCCGTCCGGCCGCCGTCCAGGCCTATCGCGGCCGGGGCCTCGGCATCAATCACGACGCCGGGTCCCCGGCCTGGAGACCGCCGGGCAGCGGCCCCGGGCAGGGCAAGATCAGCGACGGCCGGAGGCTCCGGCCGAGCCGCCATCGCTGCCGCCGGGCTGGAATCCGGCCGCGTTCGGCGGCCCCTTCATCCGGCCGTCCTGCTTCGGCATCTCCGAGCCCGGAGATCCGGTCGTCGTGCCCGTCGTCTCGCCTTTGCCCGTCGCGCCCTGGCCCGTGTAGCCGGCCGCGTTGGGCGAACCCTGCATGCGGGTCCCGGTATTCTCCGCGGCCGTGGCGGCCGCGCCTGTCGCCAGGAGGCCGGCGACGGTCAGGCTGATCAGCGTCTTCATGTGCGAATCCTCAAGCGCTTCCCCAGGCCGCCTCTCCGGACGTACCGGGGCAACGCGGCCGGACGGATCCCGTTCACGCCGCCGCGACCGGACCGGCGCGGGCGCCGGGGTTGCGGGACAATACTTGCTGCGATGCGATATTTCTGCATCGAAGACGGGGCGCGAGCCCGTTCCGCGAGGCAATGTATTGATTTATGTACGGAGTTGAGCCGCCGCGCACAATTGCAATCCGCGGCAGAATCTGTTTGAATATTCGGACGCGTTGCATTCCATCGTGGTGACTGAATTCGCTTGCGGCCTATCGGGCTCCGCGAGGAGGTCGAACATGTACGCTTTGGCCAAGACCAGAGAGAGAACCGACTGGGAGCTGGTCGTCGTCTTCGGCAGCTGGATCGTCTTCGAGATCGCGATCCTGATGCTGTGCTTGGTGTCGATGTAGGCTTTCTTCGGGACTACGCCCGATCCGCCGCGCCCCGGGCGGTGCCGGATCCCCGGCCGGGTAGCCGATGCTTGGAGATGCGCGGAGACGCTTGAGAAACCCGCGCGTGCCGGGGCATGCTCTGCCGATCGCAGGAGTCGCCGACAGGGTCGGCGCGACGGCAGGGGACGGGTGCATGGCGAAGGCGGTGCGGGCGGGCGGTGATCGCGAGGCGCGTCAGAGACCCCCGGCCGAGGACGCCCACGCCGCGGAACTCGCGCGCCTGCGCGCCGAGGATCCGGCGCCGCGGCCGCCCGGCTGGCAGCTCTCGCTCCAGGCCGTCCGGCGCTTCATCTGCGGCGACGGCGCGACCCCCGCCAAGGTGGTCTGCGCCCCGGCGCTCGTGGAGCGGGCCATGGTCACCCTCGCGACCTCCCGCGCCCTCCTGCTGATCGGCGAGCCCGGGACTGCCAAGAGCCTGCTCTCGGAACTCCTCGCGGCGGCGATCAGCGGGCGCTCGACCCTGACGATCCAGGGCGGCGCGTCGCTGACCGAGGACCAGATCCGCTACGGCTGGAACTACGCGCTGCTCGTCGCCGAGGGGCCGAGCCCCCGCGCCCTGGTGCCGGGCGCCCTCCATACCGGCCTCAGCGAGGGGCGGATCGTCCGCTTCGAGGAGCTGACCCGCTGCCCGCTGGAGGTGCAGGACAGCCTGCTCTCGGTCCTGTCCGACCGGGTGCTCGCGGTGCCCGAACTCACCGGCGCGGACGGGATGGTCTACGCCCGGGAGGGGTTCAACCTGATCGCCACGGCCAATACCCGCGACCGGGGCGTCAACGAGATGTCGGCGGCCCTCAAGCGCCGGTTCGGCTTCGAGACCGTCTTCCCGATCGCCGATCTCGACGCCGAGCTCGCCCTGGTGCAGCGCGAGGCCACCGCCCTATTGGCCCGCTCCGGCGTGCCCCGCGCCCCGGATCCGGAGGTGCTCGAACTCCTCGTGACCTGCTTCCGGGAGCTGCGCGAGGCCGTGGACACCGAGGGCACCGGCATGGAGCGGCTCTCGTCCGTGATGAGCACCGCGGAGGCGGTCAGCGTCGCCCACGCCATCGGCGTGAAGGGCCATTTCCTGCGCGGCGATGCCGGCCGGCCGGAGGACATCGTCGCCTGCCTCGCCGGCACCGCCGCCAAGGACGACGCCGAGGACCTCGCCCGCCTGCGCCGCTACCTCGACCAGCGCGTCAGCCGCCGCTCCGGCGCGGCGTGGCGGGAGTTCTACGCGGCGCGGCACCTCCTCACCCCGCAATGAACCCCGCAACGAGCGGTCCCGCGCCGGATCCCGGCCGCCTGACCGTCATCGGCGTGCGCCACCATTCCCCGGCCTGCGCCGGGCTCGTCCGGCGCACGATCGCGGCGCTGCGGCCGGCCTGCGTGCTGATCGAGGGGCCGGTCGACTTCAACCCGCACCTGCCCGACCTCGCCCTCGGCCACGACCTGCCGGTGGCGATCTTCTCGTTCCGGGCCGACGCGGCGGGCAGCGCCGCCTCCTACACGCCGTTCTGCGCCTTCTCGCCGGAATGGCAGGCCCTGGAGGCGGGCCGGGCGGTCGGTGCCGAGACGCTGTTCTGCGACCTGCCGGCCTGGGATCCGGCCTTCGGGCGCCGCGCCAACCGCTACGCCGACCCGCACGGGGCGCGCGCCGAGGCGGCCGAGCGGGCGCTGGCCGCCGCCCTCGGCGTCGCCGACCAGGACGCCCTCTGGGACGTCCTCGCCGAGGCGGCGCCCGAGGCGGAGCTGCCGGCCCGGCTCGACCGCTACTTCGCCCTGCTGCGCCCGCCCGGCACGGACGATCCCGCCGAGGAGGCCCGCGAGCGCTTCATGGGCGCCTACGCGGCCCATGCCCTGCGGGTGGCCGGCGGCCGGCCGGTCGTCCTCGTCTGCGGCGGCTGGCACGCGGACGCCGTCCGGCGCCACGCCGCGCGGGCGGACGGGACCCGGCCCGAGCCGGCGCCGCCGGAGCCGGACCTGCGCACCGGCAGCTACGTGGTGCCCTACGCCTATCCCCGGCTCGACCGGTTCTCGGGCTACGCGGCCGGCATGCCGGCGCCGGGCTACTACGAGCGCGTGGCCGAGTCGGGCCTCGCCCCCGCGGCCGACTGGGCGATGACGGCGATCACCGCGGCCCTGCGCGAGGCCGGGCAGGTCGTCTCCACCGCCGACCGCGTCGCCTGGCGGGTCCACGCCGAGGCCCTTGCCCGGCTGCGCGCCCATCCCGCGATCCTGCGCGCCGACCTGATCGACGCGGCCCTCGCGGCCCTGGTGAAGGACGCCCTCGACCGCCCGCCCGCCTGGGCGGCCGGCCGCGCCGCGCCCGGCCACCCGGCGCTCGCCGCGATGCTGCGGGCGCTCACCGGCCCGCGCGAGGGACGCCTCGCCCCCGGCACCCGGCAGCCGCCCCTCGTGGCCGACGTCGCCGAGCGCCTGCGCGCCGCCGACCTGGAGCCGGGGCCGGCCAGCCGCGGCGTCGACCTCGACTGGGCCGAGCCCGGTGACCGGGCGCGGGCGCACCTGCTCCACCGGCTGGTTCTGCTCGGGTTGCCGGGGATCGCCCGCGAGGGCCCGGACCGCGCCGGGCCCGGCCTGCCGCGGGAGCGCTTCACACTCGTGCGCCACCCGCACTGGCTCGGCGCCCTGATCGAGGCCTCGCTCTGGGGCGGGACCCTGGAGATGGCCGCCTCCGCCCGGATCACCGCCCGGGTCGAGGCGGCGCCCGATTCCCTCGAAATCCTCGCCGGGGCCCTGTCCGACGCGCTGTTCGCCGGCCTCACCCTGGAGGGCGAACTGCTCGCCCGCCTGAGCGCGGGCATCGCGGCGGCGCACGACGCTGCCGCCCTGGGCGCCGCCGGGGCCGGGATCGTGCGGCTGTACCGGTTCGGCGACGCCTTCGCGCCGGCGCGGCCGGCCCTGGCCCGCCTCTGCGCCGTCCTGGCGGCCCGGGCGCTCTTCGTCGTCGAGGCCGTCCGGGACCCCCGCGCGGGGCTCGGCGCGGTCCCGCTGGTCCTCGCCTGCCGCGACCTGTTCCGCGAGGTCGGCGCGGAGATCCCGGGCCTCGACGACCTGCGCGCCCCGTTCTCCGCCATGCTCGGCCGCCGCCTCGCCGATCCGGAGACGCCGCCGGCCCTCGCGGGGGCGGCGCTCGGCTTCCGGGTCGCCTGCGGCGCGGCCGGATCGGACCCGGAGGCCGCCCTGGCCTGGCTGCGCCGCTTCGGCCTGCCCGCGACGCTCGGCGACTTCCTCGCCGGCCTGTTCGCCCTCGCCCGCGAGGAGATCGCCGCCGACGCGACCCTCGCCTCCGTCGAGGGTCTGGTGGCCGCCTGGGGCGACGACGACTTCCTGCGCGCGCTGCCGTCCCTGCGGATGGCCTTCGCGTGGTTCCCGCCCCGGGAGCGCGAGCGCATCGCCGTCGCGATCCTGCGCCGGAGCGGCCTCGGCGAGGCCCGGGCCGAGGTCGAGGCCCTGGCCTGGATGCGCCAGCGCGCCCGCCCGGCCGATCAGGCCGAGGCCCTGGCCCGCGAGGCGCGGGTCGCCGCGCGGCTCGCCCGCCACGGGTTGACCTGAGCCGCGACAAGGAAAATTTTACCGCCGCGCCACGGGGAGAGGACTGCATGCAGCGTTACGAGCTGACGGCGGGAACATCCGCGAAGTTCTGGGAGGCCGGAGCCGAGGACAGCGTTCTCATCGTGAGATTCGGCCGGATCGGCACGCAGGGGCAGTCCAAGACGAAGAGCTTTCCGAGCGCGCAGGCGGCCCAGGCCGAACTCGACCGGCTGGTGCGGGAGAAGACCGGCAAGGGCTATCGCCCGGCGGGTGAGGCCGCGCCGGCCGGACCAGATCCGGCCTCCGGAGCGGGCGCCGCGGCGACGGGCAACGCCGCCGCATCCCCGGCGGCCGAAGCTCAGGTCGCCGAGGCCCGGTTCGCCGAGACCGGGACCGCCGGGACGTCGCCCGCCCCCGCCGCCGGCGCGGAGGCGCGCCGCGTCCCGATCTTCACCGGTACGCCCCTGCCCACCCGCAGCCGGCCCGGCGCGCCCCTCGACGCCGCCGCCGACTGGGCCGCCTTCGCGGCGCGGATCCGCCCGCTGCTGGCGGCCGCCCCGGACGAGGCGCGCGCGCCGGCCGAGGCCCTCGCCGCCCGGCTCGACGGCGCGCCGCCGGCCCTCGACCCGGACGAGGTCCGCGCCTGGCTGGAGCAACTCGAGGCGGCCTGCCCGGCGCTGAGCCAGCGCCCCTGGGGCGCCAAGCCCGGACCGCAGGGGCCGGCGGCCCGGGCGGCGTTCACGCATCTCGCCCGCTGGCTCGTGGCCCGCTCCGGCACCGGGGGGACGCTCGTGGCCCTGCTCGACCGGCTGCGGCCCCGTCCCTCCGGCCGCTACGGCTCGCTCCCGGTCTCGGCCTGGGACATCCCCACCACCTTGGGTCTCCGGGCGGCCCTGGTCGCCGCCCCCGAGGCGGCGTACGCGGAGGCCCTGGACGCGGCCCTCCGGCTCGCCGCTTCGGACCCGGAGCCCACCCTCACCCGCTGGCTCGCGGTGATCTTCGCGGACGACCGGCCCGGCGCCGACCACGCCCTCTCCGCCCGCGCGGTGCTGGCGCGCTGCGACCCGCCCGATCCCAAGGCCTACGGCAATTCCCACGTCGCCCTGCCGCTGATCGTCGACCTGCCGCCCGCGCAGGCCGCGCCCTGGTACGCCGCGCCGTATCACCGGGCGACGCTGGCGACCTGCGATGTCGGGGCCGAGGAGGCCGCCGCGACGGTGATCGCCGTCGCCGACGCGGCCGGCGAGCCGGCCACCCCCGGCCTCGTCTGGCTCCTGGAGGGGGCGGTCGGCCCCGAGCGCACGATCGTCGCCCGGGCCCTGCTGGAGACCCGCGCCGCCGACGCCCTCGACGCGCTCCTGCCCTTCGTGGGCACCAAGCTGGTCCGCGACGCCCTCGACGCCGCCGACGCGGCCTTCCCCGACTGGATGCTGCGGGCCTATCTGCGCGCGCTCCAGGGCAAGGGGGAGCCCGCCTACGGCCCCAGGGCCGTGACCCTCGCCGCGCGCCACGGGCACGAGACCGCCCGCGCCTGGGCGGCGGCCGAGGGCGGCCGGGGCGCGGGGCGCCTGGACCGGCTACTCGCCGCCGGAAGCGCGCCGCAGGCGGCGCCGGAGGCTCTGCCCCCGGTGCTCCGGGACCCGCCCTGGCGGCGGCGCGGGACCGCGCGCGCCCGGTCGGAACGGGCGGTGGCGCCGATCCCGACGCCCTTCGCGCACGGCTTCGACCCCGACGAGGCCCTCGACCGCAGCACCTTCTACTTCGAGGCTGGGACGCTGGTGGAGTCCATGACGGACCTCGCGGCGCGGATCCGCGCCACCGAGGCGGAGGCCCTCTACGACATGCCGATCCCGCCGCCGGCCGAGCCCGTGCCCGCCGCCGACGCGGATCCGGCCACCGCCCTGGCCTGGCTCGACCGACGGCTCGACCTGGACCGCGACGCGTTCACCGGCTTCTTCTACTTCAACTACGGGCCCTGGTTCCGGATGGTCGGGTGGCAGCCCGAGCCCCTGGCGCTGATGCTGTGGGAGAAGACCGGGCCGCAGCGCGCCCACTACGTCGCGTGGCGGCGCACCATCGCGGTGATGCTGTCGCGCTTCGGCGCGCGGGCCGTGCCCGGCCTCGTCCGCCTCGTCGCGGCGGACCCGGCGCTGCTCCTGCCGGAGGTCGAGCCGGTGGACGCCGCCGACCTCGCCCCGGTCGCCGCCCGGGCCTTCCACCGCACCCGCAAGCTGCGGCCGGCCGCGGCCGCGTGGCTGCGCGCCCATCCCGGCACCGCCGCGCTGCGGCTCCTGCCCGAGACCCTCGGGGCCGCCGGCCCGGACCGCGATGCGGCCGACGCGGCCCTGCGCTTCCTCTCCGCCGAACCCGCGGGGCGCGCCGCCCTCGACGCCGCCGTCGCGGCCTACGCGGAGCGGGATCCCGGCGTGCCCGGGGCGGTGGCCGCCGGCGTCGACAGCGACCCGCTGGAGCAGGTGCCGTCCAAGCCGCCGAAGCTCCCCGACTGGGTGGTCCCCGCCGCCCTGCCCCGCCCGGTCCTGCGGAGCGGCGGCGCCCTGCCCGACGCCGCCGTCACCGCCCTGTGCGAGATGCTCGCCTTCTCCGACCCGCTCGCGCCCTACGCGGGCGCCGCGCAGGTCCGCGCCGCCTGCACGCCGGAGAGCCTCGACGCCTTCGCGGTCGCGCTGTTCCAGTCCTGGATCGCCGCCGGCGCCAAGGCGACGGGAGAGTGGGCGATGCAGGCGCTCGCCCTGATCGGGGGCGACCACGCCGCCCGCGACCTCACCCGGCAGATCCGCGCCTGGGGGCAGGCCGGCCTCAAGCCGCGCGGCAAGGCCGGCATCGCTGTGCTCGCCGGGATCGGCACCGACGTGGCGCTGATGAACCTCAGCGCCATCGCCGAGAAGAGCCCGCTGCTGCAACTGCGCGAGGCCGCCCGCGCCGCCATCGTCGACGCCGCCGAGGCCCGCGGCCTCGACGAGGTCGACCTCGCCGACCGGCTCTCCCCCGATCTCGGCCTCGACGCGCGCGGCGGGCTGGACCTGTCCTTCGGGGAGCGCCGGTTCCGGGTCGGCTTCGACGAGACCCTGAAGCCCGTCCTGCGCGACGCCGAGGGCCGGCGGCTCGCCGCCCTGCCCCGCCCGACCAAGGCGGACGATCCCGAATCCGCCAAGGCGGCGTCCCGGCACTGGGCGGCCCTGCGCAAGGACGCGGAGGCGGCGGCCGGCCTGCAGATCACCCGGCTCGAGGCCATGCTGGCGTCCCAGCGCCGCGTCGCCCCCGGGGTGTTCTGGCCGTTCTTCGCCGCCCACCCGCTGATCCGCCACCTCGCCGGGCGGCTCGTCTGGGGCCTCTACCCGGACGCCGCGCCCGCGACGCCGCCGGGGCACGTCTTCCGCCTCGCGGAGGATCTCTCGCCGACCGACGCCGCGGACGACGCCCTCGCCCTCGACGTCGCGGCGGCCGAGGGCGTGGTCGGCCTCGTCCACCCCCTGCACCTCGACCCGGAGGAACGGACCGCCTGGAGCGGCCTGTTCGCCGATTACGAGATCGCCCAGCCGTTCCCGCAGATCGCCCGCGAGACCTTCGCGTTCACCGAGGCCGAGCGGGGCGCCGCCGAGATCCACCGCTTCGACGGGGTCCGGGTGGGCGGCCGCCGCCTGCGGGGGTTGCGGCCCCAGGGCTGGTCGACCGACACGGGGAGCGAGCACGTCCATGCGGTGCAGCGTCCGGTCGCGCTGCCCGACGGCACCCGCCTCGTCGCGGTCCTGCGCTTCGAGGACGGGTTCTGGCACCGGCCCGGCCCGGAGGGCGACGGGATCCAGACGCTGCGGACCCTGACCCTGTCGGAGACCGGCTGGCGCGCCGCGGCGACCCACCGGTTCGGCGACCTCGACCCGGTGACCGCGAGCGAGGTCCTGCGGACGCCGAGCCTGCTCGCCGCCGCCGGCGACGCGTGAGAGGGAGACAGGCCATGGAACGCTACGAGCTGGTCGAGGGCAGCGCGGCCAAGTTCTGGGAGGTCGGCGTCTCCGGCCCGACGCTCACCGTCCGCTTCGGGCGCCTCGGCACCCAGGGCCAGAGCAAGGACAAGACCTGCGCCGATGCGGCCGCGGCCGTGAAGGAGAAGGACAAGCTCGTCCGCGAGAAGACCGCCAAGGGCTACGTCCGCGCCGACGGCGCGGCTCTCGCCCCGGCGCCGGCCGCGGCCCCCACCCCGGCACCGACCGCCGCCGCCACCTCGAAGCCGGCCCCTGCGCAGGCGTCCGGGCCGGCCGGCGAGACGGTTGTCGAGCCAGCCGCGGAGCGAGCCGCGGAGCCGGCCGCCGCCCCGCCGCCGGCCGAGGCCCCGCCGGAGCACGTCCCGCCCCCCGCCCCGGCCGCGGTCTTCGCGGCGGTGCCGCTGCCGACCCGCCTGCGCCCCGGTCCGCGCCCGGACGCGGCGGAGGCCTGGCGGGCGATCGCGGCGCCGCTGGCGGCCGCGCTCGGCGATGCCGAGGCCGCGCGCCTCGCCGGAGCGCCGCCGGACCGGGACGGCCTCGCCGCCTGGCTGGACGCGATCGTCGACGCCGCGGAGGCGCGCCGACAGGGGAATCCGTCCCGGGCCGCCACCGGCGACGCCGTCCTTCGAGGGGCACTGGAGGCGGTCCTGCGCTACGCCGTGGCCGAGGGCGGGACGGAGACCGTCGCCCGGCTGGCCGATCGCCGCCGCCCGACCCCGAAGACGCCGCGCGCCTACCAGCGCCTGTCCTGGGCCGAGCCGCTCCACCTCGCCCTGCGGGCCGCCCTCGTGCACGCCCCGGAGGCCGATTACGACGCCGCGGTCGCGCTCCTGAACGCCCGGATCGCCGAGGACCACGACTGGCCGGCGGCCTGCGCCTTCGCGTTCATCCTGGCCGACGACCGGGCCGCCCCGCACCCGCTCCAGCCCGTCGCGGTGGTCGAGGCCGCCGCGTCGGCGGGGATCGACGTCGCGGCCGACACGGCCTACCTGCCGCTGCTGGCCGACGCGCCGCCGGAAGCGGTCGCGCGCTGGCGCGCCAAGCGCAGCTACCACCTCTACTTCGTCTACTGCGCCCTCGACGCGGCCGAGGCGGCCGCGACCCTGCTGGCGGTGGCCCGCGCCGCCGGGCAGCCGGCCCTGCCGGCCCTCGACTGGCTGCTGCACTACGCCCTTGACGAGCAGCGTCGCACGGTCGCCCTGGCGATCCTGTCGACGGGCGAGGCCGGGGCGCTCCCGGCCCTGCTGCCCCACCTCCACGAGAAGCCCGTCGCGGCCGCCCTCGACGCGGCGCTGGAGGCGGACCCCGCCGCGATCCTGCCCCGCTGCCTCGCGGCCCTCGCGGGCGGCCGGTCCGAGCCCGCCCTGCGCGCCCGGGTCAACCGGGCGCTCGACACCCACGGGCTCGACCGGGTCCGCGGCTGGCTCGCGGCGTCGGGCGGGCGCGGGGCCGGCATCCTCGACGCCCTGGCGGAAGCCCGCGCGGTGCCCCTCGCGGAGCCCGCCGCCTGGCCGCGGGTGCTGCGCGACCCGCCCTGGCGGGCCAAGGCCCGGACCCGGGACGACCTCGTCCTCGCCCTCGCGCCGCTGCCGACGCCGTTCGCGCACGCGGTGCCGGAGGTCGCCCCGAGCTACTGGCGGGCGCGGAACGCCGTGACCCTCGACGGCCCGGAGGCGCTGTCGGCCTTCGTGGCGGCCACCGAGCTTTCCCATCCGACGCAGGGCTGGAGCCGGATCCCGCCCCCGCTCTCCGAGCCGCCGCGCGACGATCCGCCGGCCCTGATCGCCTGGGTCGCCGGCCGCGTCGCCCAGATCGACGAGGCCTGCCATTACTGGGCGAACTCGCCCTATCGCCAGCTGGTCGGCAGCCTGGAGCGGCAGCCCGAGCCCCTGGCGCTCGCCCTCTGGGCCCAGTCGCGCGTCGTCGCGGGATGCTTCCACGTCTCGCAGTGGCCGGAGATCGTGTGGGCGATGCTGTCGCGGTTCGGCGAGCGGGCGATGCCGGGCCTCGTCGGGCTGGTCGAGGCCGATCCGGTCGGGCTCCTGCCGGCGGTCCTGGCGGTGGACGATGGCCGCCTCGCCGCACCCGCCGCCCGCGCCCTCACGAAGCTCAAGAAGGCCCGCGAGCCGGCCCTGGCCTGGCTGCGCCGCTATCCCGAGACCGCCCTCACCCGCCTCTTGCCCGACGCCGTGGGCCGGCCCGGGGCGCTGCGCGACGCCGGCGAGCACGCCCTGCGCGTGCTGGCGCAGGACCGGGCGGACGGCCGCGCCATCATCGCTTCCGTGGTCGCGCGCTACGCGGACCAGGCACCGGACGTGACCGAGGCGGTCGCGCAGGTGCTCGACCGCGATCCCCTCGCCCGCGTCCCCGCCAAGGTCGGCAAGCCGCCCGCCTGGGTCGTGCCGTCCATGCTGACCCGGCCGCGTCTGCGGGACGGGACCGCCCTGCCGGACGCGGCGATCCTGACTCTCTGCGAGATGCTGTCCTTCACCAACCCGGACGCCGTCTACGCCGGCGTGCCGATGGTCCGCGAGGCCTGTACCGAGGCGAGCCTCGCGGCCTTCGCGTGGGACCTGTTCTCCGCCTGGATCGCCGCCGGGACGCCCTCCAAGGACGGGTGGGCCCTGCGCGCGCTGGGCTGGTTCGGCACCGACGCCACCGCCCGCGACCTGACCCGCCTGATCCGCCGCTGGCCCGGCGAGGCCGCCCACGCCCGCGCGGTCACCGGACTCGACGTGCTGGTCGACATCGGCACCGACGTCGCGCTGATGAACCTCAACGGCATCGCCGAGAAGCTGAAGTTCAAGGGGCTCCAGGAGAAGGCCCGGCAGAAGATCGCCCAGCTCGCCGAGGCCCGCGGCCTCACCCCCGAGGAGCTGGCCGACCGGCTCGCCCCCGACCTCGACCTCGACGAGCGCGGCGGCCTCGACCTCGATTTCGGCCCCCGCGGGTTCCGGGTCGGGTTCGACGAGACCCTCAAGCCCTGGGTCCGGGACGCCGCCGGCCAGAGGCTGAAGGATCTGCCCAAGCCCGCCAAGGCCGACGAGGCCGGCAAGGCCGCGGCGGCGGTGGCCCGCTGGGGCGCCCTGAGAAAGGACGCGCGGGCCGTGGCGAGCCTGCAGGTGGCCCGCCTGGAGGCGATGCTCGCCGGCGCCCGCCGGGTCCAGCCGACGGTGTTCGCCCCCTGCTTCGCCGCGCACCCGCTCGTGCGCCACCTCGCCCAGCGCCTCGTCTGGGCCACCTTCGCGGATGCCGACCCGCGGACCGGTCCAGGCCTGACCTTCCGGGTGGCCGAGGACCTGACCTTCACGGATGCCGACGACGCGCCGCTCGACCTCGACCTGACCGGGGCGGCCCCGGGCCTGATCGGCCTCGTCCATCCCCTGCAGCTCGATGCCGGGGCGCTGGCGGCCTGGGGGGCGCTGTTCGGCGACTACGAGATCGTCCAGCCCTTCCCGCAGCTCGCCCGCGAGACCTACGCCTTCACGGAGGCCGAGGCCGCCGCATCGACCACGAGCCGCTTCGCCGGGACCGTCGTGGAGGCCAACCGCCTGCGCGGCATGGCCGCCCGGGGCTGGCCCCTCGGAGCGCCCCAGGATGCCGGGGTGGTGTGGTGGATCGAGCGCGCCGTGACCTTCCCGGGCGGCGCAGCCGGCCAGGCGTCGCTGACCTTCTCGGAGGGCCTGTTCACCGGCGCGGTGGAGTTCGAGGACCGGGAGCAGACCCTCGGCGACCTGACCCTCGGCTCGCCCTGGAGCAGCCGGTCGGATCCGGGCCAGCGCGCCTTCGGCGAGCTCGCGCCGGTGACGGCGAGCGAGCTCCTGCGCGGGCCGAGCCTCCTCGCCGGGACGCGGCTGCGGTGAGCCTCGACCCGGTCACGCGCTGGCGACTCATCCTGGGCGAGGCGGCGGATTCCGCCTGCGCGGGGGCCGGTTGCGCCCTCTCGGGCGATGCGGCCGGCATGGATCAGGCGCTCGACTGGCTCTACGGCCGCGACGCCGAGGGCGCGGCGCGGGGGGAGCGCCGCCAGGGCGGGCGCGAGGGCTCGACCCTGACGGTGCCGGGCTGGATCAACGCGGTCCACACGCTCTTCCCCCGCGAGACGATCGAGCGGCTGGAGCGCGACGCGATCGAGCTCTACGCCATCGACGACGTGGTCACGAACCCCGAGGTGCTGTCCCGGGTCGAGCCGAACGAGACGCTGCTGAAGGCGGTCCTGCGCACCAAGCACCTGATGGCGCCCGACGTGCTGGTGATGGCCCGCAGGCTCGTGCAGGAGGTGGTGCGGCAGCTGATGGAGCGGCTGGCGCGGGACCTCGCGGTGGCGTTCTCGGGGGTGCTCGACCGGCGGCGCCACACCCGCCTGCCCGGCGCCCGCGACCTCGACCTGAACCGGACGATCCGCGACAACCTGCGCCACTACGATCCCGAGAGCCGGCGGATCACCGTCGAGCGGCTGCACTTCTTCGCCCGGAACCGGCGCCAGATGCGGCCCTGGCAGGTGATCCTGCTCGTCGACCAGAGCGGGTCGATGCTCGATTCGGTGATCCACGCCTCGGTGATGGCCGCCTGCCTGTGGAAGCTCCCCGGCATCCGCACCCACTTGGTCGCCTTCGACACGGCGGTGGTGGACCTGACCCGCGACTGCGACGACGCCTGCGAGATGCTCATGAAGGTCCAGCTCGGCGGCGGCACCGATATCGGGGGCGCCGTGCGCTACGCGGCCGGCCTGATCACCGCGCCGGAGCGGGCGATCGTGGTCCTGGTCTCCGACTTCTACGAGGGCGCGAGCGAGGCCGCCCTGGTCGAGCAGGTGCGGGCGCTCTCCGGCCAGCGGACCCGCGTGCTGGGCCTCGCGGCCCTCGATTCGGAGGCGCGGCCCGCCTACGACCGGGCGATGGCCCAGCGGCTCGTAGCGGCCGGCGCCGAGATCGGCGCGATGACGCCCGGCGAGCTCGCCGGCTGGCTCGCCGCCGCGATCCGGGCCTGAGCGGCGCCGATGGCCCGCCCCGACCTCCGCGCCCTCACGGATGACGGCCTGATCCAGCTCGCCAATGCCGGGCTGGTGAAGCGGGCGCTGCGCGAGGTGGCCGCCGGCCAGGGGCCGGACCTCGCGGAGGCCGGGGACGGCACCGTCGAGGCGCGCTTCGCCGACGGCACGGTCACGCGGCTCGGCCCCGGCCGGCCTCCCGGCGAGGCCAGCTGCACCTGCCCGGCGAGCGGGATGTGCCGGCACCGGGTCGCCCTCGTCGTCGCCTACCGGGCCGCCCCGGTCGCGGACGGGCCGGCCGACGGGACCGGCGATGGGGCCGGCGATGGAGATCCCGAGGGTGCGGCGGTGCCGGCCGCGGCGCCGGTCGCCTGGGATCCCGGCACCCTCGACGGCGCGGCCTTCGAGGCGGGGCTCGGCGGCGCGGCGGCGGCGGAGCTGCGGCGCCTCCTGGCGGGTGGGATCACGGTCGGGCTGGAGCGGGGCGCCGTCCCGGCCGCGCGGCTCCCGACCGCGACCGTGCGCTTCCTCGTGCCCGACGCTGTCGGCTACGCCCGCTGCGACTGCGCGGCCGGGGGCGGCTGCGCCCACGTCGCCCTGGCGATCCGCGCCTTCCGGGAGGCCGCGGGCGCCCCCGAGATCCGCCTCGGCGGCGCGGCCCCGGCCGGAGCGGAGGCGAAGCCGGCGGAGACGGACCTCGCGGAGGCCGCCGACCGGGTGGTCGCCGGCCTGCTGGAGGCCGGGGTCGTGTCCGGGCCGGAGGCGCACGGCGCGGCCCTCGTCCGGCTCCGGCGGGCGGCCGAGAGGCGGGGCGCCACGCAGCTCCTGCTGGCGGAGGCGGATCTCGACGGGCAGGTCGCGGCCTATGCCGGGCGCCACGCCGCCTACGACGCGGCCGTCGTCCTGGCGCTCGCCACGGAGCTCCTCGGCCGCGTCCGGGGCGGGGAGGCCGCCCTCGGCCTCGGCCAGCCCTACGAGACCGCCATGGGCAAGACCCGCCTCATCTCCCTGGGTGCCCGGCTCCTCGCCCGCGGGCGCGGCGCCACCGCCCGGGTGGCGCTGGCCGACACCGATACCGGCGCGCTCCTGGCGCTGGAGCGCGCGTTCGCGCCGGGCGAAGCCGAGGCGGATATCGCGGCCGGCCTGCCCGGGCGCCTCCTGAGCCCGGGTCTGTCCGTCTCGGGCACCGGCCAGGGCCAGATCCTGACCAGCGTCGCGCGGCGCCGGGCCGACGGGCTCCTCGCCCTCGGCCAGGGCGCGCGGGGCCGCACGGCGCTGCTGCCGCGGGACGCCCTGGTGGCCCTGCCGGCCCCCCTGGCGGCGCGGGACGTCCCGTCGATCCTGCGCCGCCTCGCCGACCGACCGCCCGTCTTCCTGCGCCCGCGCGACCGGCTGGAGGCCTTCCACGTCTTCCCCGTCGAGGCGGTCCTGGGACAGGCCTGGGCGCCCGGCGCCCAGACGTGGCAGGCCGCCGTCGCGCTGCCGGGGGCGGGCGACACGCTGCATC
This sequence comes from Methylobacterium sp. D54C, assembly GCF_053345595.1. Classification (NCBI taxonomy): domain Bacteria; kingdom Pseudomonadati; phylum Pseudomonadota; class Alphaproteobacteria; order Hyphomicrobiales; family Methylobacteriaceae; genus Methylobacterium; species Methylobacterium sp. D54C. Next base: position 65,576 of record NZ_JBKFAK010000019.1, on the reverse strand, counting down.
TCGCCCGCGCCTACGACCCCGCCGCGCCGCACGCCCTAAACGCCCTCGCGGGCGCCTGCGCGGGGCGCTGGGGACCCGTGCGGCAGGTCGCCGGCCCGGTGCGGATCGCGGACGGCACCCTGGTCTGCGATCCCTGGTCGGTGTCGGTCGACCGGCTCGTCGTGCCCGACCTCGCCGTCCCCGACGGCGCCGGCCACCCGATCCCGCCGGCGCCGGACCTGGGGCCGGCCACGCTCCTCGACGAGGCGGCCGCGCTCCTGGCGAACGCCCTCCATGCGGGGCGGCGGGCCTTCGCGGCCAGCGCCCGCGCCGGCGGCGCCGACTTGGTCGCACGCCTCGCCGCGGCGGGGCACCCGGCCACCGCCGCGCGGCTCTCCGCCTTCCTCTCCGCCACCCTGGCGGCCCCGGGCGCGCAGTCCGAGCCCTTCGCCCGGGCCGCCCTCTGGGTCGCCGCCATGCGCGACGATCCCGGGCCGGAAGAGGCCTGATGAGGCCCGATCACGGAATCGTGCGCGCGCGGTTGCCCCCTCGGTCCCGCTGGGGCAGGTTGCCGCGGCTTCGGGCGCCGCGATTCGCCGGCCGGCCCGTCCCGGTCGTTTCGCGAGGAGCCCGGATGCGAGGACCCGTCGACCGTCGCGCGCGCGCGACGCATTCCTGCCCGGCCGCGCGGGCCGGCGCGGTGGCATGAGGGTCATCCGCGCGGCGCGCCTCCACCTGCGGGACGCCACCTCCGACAAGGTCTACGACGTCGACCTGATCGAGAACGAGGCCCTCGGGACGCCCGAGCGCTACTTCGTCAACACGCGCTACGGCCGGCGCGGCGCGACCCTGCGCGAGGGCTCCAAGACGCCCCAGCCCGTGACCGCCGAGGCGGCCGCCCGGGTGTTCGACAGCGTGGTCGTCTCCAAGATCAACGGTGGCTACCGGCGGGTCGACGGCCCGGAGACCGCCGCACCCGAGGCGACGCCCGACGGGCGCGATGGCGTGCTGCAGGCGCGGCTCTCCGCCTGCCTGCGCGAGAGCTGGGCCGAGCGTGACCGCGACCGCCTGCTCTGGCGCATCGGCGAGCTGCGGCTGGCCGCGACCGCCCCAGACCTGATCGCCCTGGCGCGGGGCCTCGGCCCGGCGCGGGCGAGCTACGCCCTGGTCTGGGCGCTCGCCCGGGCGGCGGGCGCACAGGCCGGTCCGGCGCTCGCGGCGATCGCCGCCGACGCGCCCGGGAGCGTGGTCCGCGACCTCGCCCGCTTCGCGCTCGCCGCCCCGCTCACCGGGCCCTACCGGCCGCCGGAGGCCGAGCCGGACCTGCCCGGCATGGTCGCCCGGCCGGCCGAGGCGGGCGACGTCGACGGGCTGTGCGGGGCGCTGGACGGCCTCGCCCGGCACGATCCGGGCCGGGTCGGGCCGGCCCTGGTGGCGCTCGGCCGCCGGGCGCAGGCGGCGCCCGGCCTGCACGCGACGCTCTGCGCCGCCCTGCTCCGGCTGCCGGCGCGGCCGCCCTACCTGATCGGCCTGCGGCGCCTCTTCAAGCACGCCGAGATGGCCGACGATGCCGCCCTGTTCGGCGCCACCGCCCAGCGCTTCGAGACCGCGCAGGCGATGTATCAGGCCGGCCGGAGCCACGCCTACGTCCCCGACCTCCGGCGCTACGTCGCGGTGGACGCGGCGCGCCAGGGGCCGGAGGCGCGACTCGGCCTGTCCACCGCCACCCGCGCCTACATGAAGCGGCGGATCTGGCGCGCCCTGCGCAAGCGCGGCGCCGTCGGGGACCCGGCCTTCGCGGCGCTGGCGGCGGGCTTCCTGCTGGCGCTCGGGCCGGAGGATCTCGATCCCCCGACCCGCTGGACCGCCTGGGGGCGGCAGCCGGACGGGACCTGGGGCCGGCAGGCGCGGGCGCGGGGACCGCTCGGCCGCAACTGGACGGCGAGCCATCTCCTGTACCGCCACGCCCCGGAGGCCCGGCCGCGGACGGGTTCGCTGACTTTCCTGGAGACCGGCGCCGTCGATCCCGACCGGCGCGACGAGGCCTTCCCCGACCTCTGGAGCGCCCGCCCGGACCTGGCGCTCCGCCTCGCCGCGGAGGGGCGGATCGAGCCGGTGGCGCGGCTGGGCCTGCGGGTGCTGCGCGCGGACCCGCGGGCCTGCGCGGCCCTGACGGCCAGCGAGATCGGGCGCCTGCTGGCCGCCCCGCACGACGCCGTGCGGACCTTCGCGTTCCGGACCGCCCAGGCGCGTCTCGCCGCCGGGATCGCCGAGCCTGCCGAACTCGCCGCCCTGGTGGCGGCGCTGCTCGCGAGCCCGGAGCCGGAGGCGCGGGCGCTGGCCCTGCGGCGCCTCGAGGCGGAGGCGCCGATCGTCTGGTCGGATCCCGACCTCGCCGCCGCGCTGCTCACGAGCCCGGAGCCGGACGTCCAGGCGGCCCTCCCCGGCCTCGCCGGGGCGCGGGCGCTGCCCACCGGGCTCGCGGCGCCCCTGGTGGCGCGGCTGGTGGCGTGGCTGCGGGCGATGCCGCCGGAGCCCGACGCGGCCGCGACGGCCGCGATCCGGGGCCTGCGCGCCGCCCTGCCCTTCCTGTGGCCGGACCGCGACCTGCCGGTCACGTCCGAGACCGCCGCCGCCCTGATCGCCCACCCATCCGCCGCGGTCCGGTCCGCCGGCCTCGCCCTCCTGGCGCAGTCCGAGGCCGGGGCCGCCGGCCTGCCGCCGGAGAGCTGGGACGCGCTGATCGGCGCGGAATCCGAGGACATCCGGATCGCCGCCCTCGTCCTGCTGGCCCGCCTCGACGACGCGCGGCTCGGGCCCTACGCGGACCGGATCGTCGCCTTCGCCAGCGGGCCCGACAGCGCCGTCCGGCGGGCCGCCCGGCCCCTGGTGGTGCGCCTCGCGGCGGCGGATCCGGGCCTGGCTCCCCGCCTCGCCCGGGAGCTGATCGGCAGCCTGTTCCGCGCGGCGCCCGACGACGCCTACGCCGCCGACACCGTGGCCCTGCTGCGCGAGGCCCTGCCTGGGGAATGCGCCGCCCTCGACGACGGCACCCTGTGGCGCCTGCTGCAGGCGCGCGCGGACGGCGCCCGCCGCCTCGGCGCCGCCCTCCTGCCCGACCGGCGCGCCGAGGCCCTCAGCGTCCGCCAGATCGCCCGCCTCGGCGGCCACCCCTACCGATCGGTGCGCGACTGGGCGATGGCGGCCTTCGCGGCCGACCCGGCCCGGTTCCAGGCCGCGGCGGCCGAGGCCGTCCTCTTGGTCGAGAGCGACTGGCCCGACACCCTCGCCTTCGCCCGCGGCCTGTTCGACGCGTGGCCGGAGACCGCCTGGACGCCCGAGGCGCTCGCCGTCGTCACCGACAGCGTCAAGCCGGAGGTCCTGGCCCTCGCCCGCCACCTCCTGCGCAGCCGGCTCCGGCCCGAGGACGCGGAGGCGCAGGTCCTGCGCCTCCTGGAACACCCCGCCCCGTCGATGCACCTCCTGCTCACCGAGTTGCTCACCGAGCAGGCCGTGGCGAGCGAGGCGGCCTTCGCGCGGCTGATCCCCCTCGCCCGCATCGTGATGCTGCAGGTGCTGCGCGGCCGGGTCGCCAAGGACCGGATGGCCGCCTTCCTCCGGGCCGAGGCCCTGCGCAGCCGCGCCCGCGCCGAGGCGCTGCTGCCGCTCTTCGCCGACCTGACCCTGAGTGGCACGGCCCGGGACCGCAGCGCCGCGATCCTGGCCCTGCGCGACGTCGCCGACGCGCATCCCGATCTCGCCGTGCCCCTCGTCCGGCGCCCGCCGGAGGCGCGGGGACCCGTCTCCGTCTCGGAAGAGGCCCGATGAACTTCGTCCATCGCTACCTCGGCGAGAGCCGGGCCGTCTCGGACGCGGACGCGACCCGGCTCGGCTTCGTCCCCGACACCCTGCGCGAGCCGACCTACTTCGCCGGGACGGTGGCGCGGCACCTGCCGTTCCGGGAGGCGATCTCCGCCCTGCACCACGTCGTCGTGTCGGACCTGCGCTTCAAGCCGAAGGACCGCACCGCCTACTTCGCGTGGCTCCAGGCCCACGAGCAGGAGCTCCTGGCCGAGGCCCTCGCCGAGAAGGACAGCCTGCGCGCCGAGATCGAGGCGCTGCGCGCCGAGTCCCGGGACATCGCGGCCCGCTCCGACGCGGTGATGCGGTCGTTCTACGACGCGCGGAAGCGGTACTTCGACTATCTCTACCGGGAGAACCTCGACGCCTGGATCGTGCTCGACCCGGTCATCACGGTCCATCCGGACGAGATCTTCTTCGAGGCGTTCAGCCTCGACGAATCGAGCTACGGGCGCCTGTCCTGCGACCACGACACGTTCGCGCGCATCGGCGACATGGCCTGCGGCACGACCAACATCGACTACAGCCACGCCCTCTACGACGAGTTCCAGAAGATCCGCAGCTACCGCGACACCGAGCTGGCGATCGACCCGACCGGCTTCGCGGTCCAGACCTCCGGCGAGGCCGCCTACCGCGAGGACAAGATCGACCTGCCCGATTCCTGGATGCGGGGCTTCCTGCAGGTGTCGAGCGCCATGGCGCAGCCCGCCCACGTGGTGGACCTGCACCCAGTCGACATGCACGCGATCCTGACCCGCCTCGCCGCGCGCCGGGAGCGCCACGGCCCGCGCTCCCTGCGGTTCCTGCTCGAGCCCGGCCGGCCGGTCAGCGTGCTGATCGAGCCCTGGAACGAGCGGCTGACCTTCCGGCGCTCGATCTACCGCGGGGGCGAGACGGCGGAGATCCGCCTGTGGGGCCGGCGGCGCCTCGCGATCCTGGCCCGGACCCTGCCGCTCGCCCGGTCGGTGCGGCTGCACCTCCTCGGCACCGGTCTGCCGAGCTTCGCGGTGGTGGATTTCGGCGGCCTGCGCTTCACCCTCGGCCTGTCGGGCTGGACCGCCAACGACTGGTCCCGGGCCGGGCAGTTCGACCTGCTCGCGCCCCGGGCCGACGTCGACGCCGACACCGCCGCCCGGGTCTTCGCGGCGCTCCGGCGCCACCACGCCGCCGACACCGGGCAACTCGCCGCCGAGACCGGCCTCGACCGGTCGACCGTGGAGGCGGCGCTCGGCGGCTACGTGCAGGCGGGCCGCGCCATGTTCGACCTCGACAAGCGGGTCTACCGCCTGCGGGAGCTGACCCGGGAGCCGCTGGCGCCGGGCGCCCTGCGCTTCGCCTCCGAGCAGGAGGCCAAGGCCGACCGGTTCCTGGCGGCCGGACTGGTCACCCTCGGGCCCGTCGAGCAGGCCGGCGACAGGCGGCGCCTGAGCGGGACCGTGCTGGACGACGGCCGGAGCCTGAGGCCCGCGGTGGAGCTCGATTCCGACGACCGCATGGTCGGCGGCAGCTGCCAGTGCGGTTTCTACACCCACAACCGGATGACCCGGGGCCCCTGCGAGCACATGCTGGCCGTGCGCCGCCTCGTCCACGCCCAGGTCGAGGGCAAGCCGGTGCGGTGGCAGGCGTGAGACGGACCCGATTGATGCGGCCGCGCGCCTGGCCTATCCTCCCCGCGACGGGGGGCGTCGGCCGGGGCGGACCTTGCATTTCGGGCGGCGATTCGCCGTCCCTGCACCCTGCCCGGCAAAGCGTCACTGGCCCGCTCTTCACTGGGCCGGCACTGACCACCGGTGCGCGTTCGCGGTTTGGGTTCGCTGAACCCAAACGCGCACCGGTGGTCGTGCCGGCGTCGAGTGGACCGGGCCAGTCCCGAGACTTGACGAAGGCATCCCGGCCGACGTCCCCCGTCACGCCTCCTGCCTGCGCCGGAGGCCGCCGATGAGCCAGCAGCCCGGCAGCCTGACCCGCCAGCAGCTCTACGACCGGATCCGCGAGAGCTCGAAGGACGAGGTCATCCTCGAGGAGATGATCCGGCTCGGCTTCTGGCCGGACGGGGAAGCGCAGCCCAACCCGCCGGACGACCTGATCCGCCGCCGCGGCGAGATCGCCCGCGCCCTCGCCGACCTGCACCGGCGGGAGGCGGCGTGGCGCGACCCGGAGGCCGCCCTCAAGGAGATGCATCGCCGCCGCAAGACGGCGGCGCTGGAGCGGCGGCGCGAGACGCGGCTGCGTAACGCCCGCGACCGCCACGCCCGGGCGCAGGCGTGGCACGCGCGCCGGGAGGCGGAGATCCTCCATCTCGGCGACGGCGTCTCGGCCGGCCTCGCGCACGCGGACGCTCCGGGGCGGGGGCCCGCCCCCGGTCTCCCGCCCCTGGCGAGCCCGAAGGCGCTGGCCGAGGCCATGGGGATCGGCCTCGGCGAGCTGCGCTTCCTCGCCTACGACCGGGCGCTCAGCGCGGTGAGCCATTACCGGCGCTTCACCATCCCCAAGAAGGCCGGCGGCCTGCGCCGCATCTCGGCGCCGATGCCGCGCCTGAAGCGGGCGCAGTACTGGATCCTCGACGCGCTCCTCGCCCACGTCCCCGTGCACGCGGCGGCCCACGGCTTCGTGCCCGGCCGCTCGATCGTCACCAACGCCGCCGCCCATGTCGGGCGGGACGTCGTGGTCAATCTCGACCTCAAGGATTTCTTCCCGAGCCTCGACTACCGGCGGATCAAGGGGAAGTTCCGGGGCCTGGGCTACGCCGAGCCGGTGGCGACCGTGCTGGCGCTGCTCTGCACCGAGCCGGACGTGGACGCGGTCGAGATCGACGGCGCCCGCCTCTACGCCGCCCGGGGGCCCCGCCGGCTGCCGCAGGGCGCGCCGACGAGCCCCGCGCTCACCAACCTCGTCTGCACCCGGCTCGACGCCCGGCTCGCCGGCCTCGCCGGCAGCCTCGGTTTCACCTACACGCGCTACGCCGACGACCTGACCTTCTCGGCCTCCGGCGAGGCCGCCGGGAAGGTCGGCGCGCTGCTCAAATACGTCCACGCCATCGTTGCCGGGGAGGGCTTCACCGTCCATCCGGACAAGACCCGGGTGATGCGCCGCGGCCGGCACCAGGAGGTGACCGGGCTCACCGTCAACGAGCGGGTCGGCGTGCCCCGCGAGACCCTGCGCCGCTTCCGCGCCCTCCTGCACGGGCTCGAGCGGCACGGGCCGGCCGGGCGCCGCTGGGGCGCGGCCGGCGAGGCGGGCGTGCTCCGCGCCGCGGTCGGCTTCGCCCAGTTCGTCCGGATGGTCACGCCGGAGACCGGCGCACCGCTTGTCGCGCAGGCCCGCGCCCTCGCGGACCGCCATTCGGCCCCGGTGACGGCGCCCCGGCAGTCGGACTTCCGCGCCCGGTCCGCGCGGGGCGAGGTGCCCCTCGCCCGCTGGTGGGTGCCGGCCCCCCGCCCCGCGCCCGAGCCGGACCCGATCCTGGCCGAGGCCGAGGCGGCCGCCGCGCGGCAGGCGGAGGCGGCCGCGGCCAGGGCTGCGGCCGCGCCGGTACCGGGCCGCAGCGGCGTGCCGGCCTCCGGGCGACCGCGTCTCGGCGCGCCGGAACCGGCCGCCCGCGCGGAGGCCGCGCCGGACGCGGAGCCCGACGACGCCCCGATGAAGCCCTGGAAGGTCGTCCTGGGGATCTTCGTCCTGTTCCAGGCGGCCGCCCTGCTGCACCCGGCGCTCGGGCTGCTCGTCCTCGCGGTCGCCCTGCTCCTCGGCCTGCGACGCCTGCTGCGCCGCTGGCGACGGCGCCGATGAGCCCGGCCCGGAGCCTCCCGGCCGGGCACCTTTGGACCAGCCTCGCCGCGCTCTTCGCCCTGGCCCCGGTCCTCTCGCTCGGACCGGGGGCGTCCCGGGCCGACGAGGCGCCCGCCGCACCCGTCTTCAACAAGGCCGAGGCCGCGGAGATCGCGGCGCCGCTGCGGCAGGACCCGGCCTTGCTGCGCAGCTTCGGCACCTGCCCGGCCGACACCTTCGCGCGGGAGCGCCCGTTCTGGCGGTGGGCGTTCGCGCCCCGCCGGCCCACCGAGCGCCGCTGCGCCCGCGAGCCCGCTTCCTGCTACGCGCTCTGCACCCGGTGGTCGAACGCTCCGGCCTGCTTCGACCTCGCCCTCGCCCTGGAGCACCACTCCCTCGACGTCGCCGACATCCTCGACAAGGAGCGGCTCTACGCCCTCGCCTGCGCGGGCGGGTTCCCGGCGGGCTGCACCAACCGGGCGGCCGGGATCCGGAACGGCGGCTACGCGGAGGATCCCTTCCGCGCCGCGACGCGCGCCGACACGGATGCCTGCCTCGCCCGGAGCTTCCGTCTCGATTGCGACCGGCGCGGCGCCTGGGGCTGCGCCATGCTCGGCCAGGCCTATCGCCTCGGCGAGGGCGTCGCCGCCGAGGCGTCCCGGGCCCGGGCGGCGTTCGACATGGCCTGTGCGATCAACCCGGACTTCGCGGCCTGCACCTTCGCCAAACGGCAGCTGGCCGAGATGGGCGCGCCGTGAGCGCCGGCGACGCCGGACCGGCTTCCGACGCCCTGCGGGCCCTCTACGGGCGGGTCGACCCAATGCCCGAGGGGCCGCCGGCCCCGGGCCACGCGCGCGCCTCCCTATGCGTGGACGTGGGCGACGGGGACGACGTCGCCGCCGCCGAGCGCTGGATGCTGGCCCATGCCGGCCGGCTCACCCGCGTGCGCAGCACCGGCTGCGGCTGCTGCGTGATCGGCTGGGACATCGAGGGGCCGGCGGCGCTCGTCGCCACCCTGCCGGCGGCGCTCGGGGCAACCTCCGACTGGGCCGGCCCGGCCGCGGCCCCGCGGCGCGCGGCGAGCGCGCGGGGCCGGCGCCTCTGGGAGCCCGGGTGGGAGCGCTGGTGGGAGCGCTGGGTCCGCCGCCGCTGAGACGCGACCGACACGCGGCCCCGACGGGGAGCCTAGCGCGGTTCCGCGACGGCCTCGGCGCGGTCCAGCACCGGCGGCGCCGGCCTCTGCTCCGGGATCAGCCGGTCCGGCGCCGCCCCGCGCTCGAGGGTGGCGACCGCCAGGGGCGCGCCGCGGCCGCGCAGGGCGTGCGTCCCCAGCGGGCGGGCGCGGACGCCGTCGGGCAGCCGGTCCAGCCGGTCGAGGAGATCCTGAGAGATCAGGATGTCGACGCCCAGCGGGCGGCACAGGGCCTCGATCCGCGCCGTCACGTTCACGGCGTCGCCGAAATACGCGATCTTGTGGCGGTCGACCCCGACTTCGGCCGTGACCACCGGACCGCCGTGCAGCGCCGCCCGGAGCCGCGGGACCGTCCCGAACCGGGCTTGCCAGGCCGCGGCGTCGGCCTCGATCCGGTCGAGCACCGCGAACACGCAGGTCACGCAGCGCGCGTCCTTGAGGCCGCGCTTCATCGGCCACGTGATCATCGCGAGGTCGCCGATGAAGTCGTCCGTGGAGCCGGCGTTGCGCCGCACCGGCTCGGCGAGCGTCGCGAACACGGCGCTGAGATACTCCTGGGCGCGCAGGTCGCCGTGGGTCTCCGCGAAGGCCGTGGAGCCGACCACGTCGAGGAACAGGAAGATCCGCTCCTCCTGCACCGGCTTGTGGTAGCGGCCGATCATGAAGTTCACGAACACCTCGCCGCCGATCAGGTCGCGCATGCGCATGACGAAGACCAGCAGGGCCGACACGGCCAGCGAGTAGGCGAGGAACCGCGGCGTGATCCGCACCGCCGTGGACAGGCTGTCGGCGGTGAGGCCGAAGGTCCAGACGACCAGGCCGCCGAGCGCGCAGCCGAGCGTGATCAGCACCACGTAGAGCAGTTCGGCGGCCAGCATGTAGACCAGCGCCGGCAGGCGGCGCAGCCGCGTCTGGACGCCCGACAGGGCCAGGCCGGGCACGAAGGCCAGCACCGTCCCGCCCACCGCCAGGGCGTAGACCAGGCCGGCGAGCATCGAGGCCCCGCCGACGAAGAGCAGGTTGTAGAGGAGGCCCGCCCCGCCGGAGGCGAGGAGGAGGGTCAGGGCCCAGAGCCAGCGGTACTGTGGGAGCATGGGCGATCGGCGGGGTCGAGCGTGGCGGTGGGCACGGTTGGACCTACGCGATGGTGGGGGGCGAAGGCGAGAGGGCGCAGGCGGGGGGCGTTCGATCCGGGGGGTGGGACCTGCCACCCGGCGGATCCCGCGATCGGGGAAGGCTGGTGGGCCCGGCAGGACTCGAACCTGCAACCAGACCGTTATGAGCGGCCGGCTCTAACCATTGAGCTACGGGCCCGGGAGGCGCCGACGGATAGCCGATCCCCGGCCGGCCGTCACCCGGATTTCGCCGCGCCGCGGGGGCGCCGGGCCCGGGGTGCCGGGTCCGGCCGGGCCGGCAGGTCCCCAGGCACGTCCCCAGGCACGTCCACCGGTGCGGGCGCCGTGTCCTTGATCCGCCACAGGTAGCGGGCCAGGATCGAGCGGTACGGCGCGAAGGCGGCCGCCACCGCGGCGGTGTCGGCCTGCCCGGTGAGGCGGCGCAGGCAGCCCACCGCCGCCACGTCGCCCGCGGGCCAGATGTCCGGGTCGTGGAAGTGGAAGATGCCGACCATGTCGGCCGTCCAGGGGCCGACGCCGCGGATGCCGCACAGGATCGCCGCCCGCTCGGGATGCGGCAGGGCGGCGAGGCCCGGCCCGAGGAGGCCCGCCGTCTCGGCCGCCACGATCGCCTGGAGCGCCCGCACCTTGTTGCCCGAGATGCCGCAGGCCCGCAGCAGCGCCGCGTCCCCGGCCTCGAACAGGCCCCTCGGGCTCGCGCCCGCCGCCGCGGCCGCGGCCTCGATCCGGGCCCAGATCGCCGCCGCCGCCCGGACGGAGAGCTGCTGGTTGACCACCTCGACGAACAGGCGGTCGGCGACGCACGGATGCGCCGGCGGCTCGACCCGGATCGGACCGGCCCGCTCCAGGGCGGCCCGCAGCGGCGGATGGGCGCGCGCCGCGTCCAGGAGATGGGCGTAGATGGCGGGATCCAGCATCGCCGCAGCCTTACCGGCCCGTGGGGCTTCCCGGAAGCGGGCCCGAGTCGGGCTGGAAGCGGGCCCGAAGCGGCGGTGCGGCCGCGCGCCCCGCGCCGGCCGGCCTGGACGGGACGCGCCCGCGGCCCAGGTCTCGACACCATGGCGATCTTCTTCACCGCGGACACGCATTTCGGCGACCCGCACATCCTCCGCCACCGCGGTGCTCGGTTCGGCAGCGTCGAGGCCCACGACGAGGCCCTTGTCGCCGGCTGGAACGCCGTGGTCGGCCCGGAGGACGTCGTCTGGCACCTCGGGGACTTCGCCGCGCATGCCAGCCGGGCGCATTGCGCGGCGATCTTCGCGCGGCTGAACGGCGCCAAGCGCCTCGTCCGCGGCAACCACGATTCGAACCGTGTCCTGGACCTGCCCTGGGCCGAGCCGCCGGTGGAGAGCGCCCGCCTCTCCGTCGCGGACGCGCGCGGGCGGCCGCACCGCCTGTTCCTGTCGCACTACGCGCACCGGGCCTGGCCGGGCCTGTGGCGGGAGACGCGCCACCTCTACGGGCACAGCCACGGCTGGCTCGCCGACACCACGCGCTCCTGCGATGTCGGCGTGGATGCCTGGGACGACCGCCCGGTCACCCTCGACGCGATCCTGGTGCGCCAGGACGCGGCCGCTTGCGTGCCGGAGGAACTCGCGGCCCACGGCCTGCGCTGATGGGCGGGGACCGGCGCGCTATATCGTGCGCCGGAGCATCGACAGCCCGGCAGGAGGCCGCATCGCCATGACCGACATCCCCGCCCCGCCGCCGGGCCCGGCCGACGCCGCGACCCGGGCCGCGACTCAGGCCGCCACCGAAGCCGCCACCGAACTCGGCCTCGGGACCGACTGGGCCGCCCTCGGCGCGCCGGACTGGGACCGGGTCTGCCGCCGGGCCGGCGCGATCCTCGCCGGGCAGGGCCAGGCGCCGGCGCCCGGCTGGGACGGGGCCCTGGCGCGGGCCCTCGGCCGCCCCGATCCCGCGGCCGCGCGGGACGAGCTGGCCCGCGACGCGGCCAACACCGTGCTGGCCGAGAAGGGCGAGGTCTTCGCCCCGGAGGACGATGCCTGAGGCGGACGACGAGACGCCGCCGGTCGTGCCGCCGGTCGTGCCGCCGGTCGTGCCGCCGGTCGTGCCGCCGGTCGTGCCGCCGGTCGTGCCGCCGGGCGGACCGGTGGTTGCCGCGGCGGGGGTGCGGGCCGATGTAGGAGGCATGCCTTATCCCGAACACCGGCCTGAACCGCGGCCCGAGCACCGGCGTGCCGCCCCGAGACCGACCGAGCGCTACGCCCCCGGCGCGGCACCCGCCGCCCTGCGGGTGATCCCCATCGCGGGCGGCCCGACCCTCGACGCGCAGACGCGCGTGCGGCTCGGCCACCAGATGCGGGCGATGTACGATCCGGTGATCGACGAGGCGTTGGATCCCCGGCTGGCGGAGCTGCTGCAGCAGCTCGATGCGGATCGGGGCGGCTCGACCTGAGATCGGGGGCGGGGGTGTCCGGCCCGCGCATCCGCTGCGGCTTCCGGTGAAGAGGCTCCCATCGGTGGATCGGGGGGGTGTCACACCGATGGGAGCCCGGCCGAGTCGACGGATCGACCCAACCCGCCCCATATCGCCCAGGCGGCGGCCCGGGCGCTTTCACCTAAGTCAATTTGCTTGCGAATACGGCCGTCGAAGTGTCGAATTGGCGTATTCGATCGTGAGAATCGTCGCGATCAGGCCGAGGTGCCGGTCACCGAGAGCATGACCCCGTCGCTGCCGATCTCGTCGCCGCCGTAGCCGAGCATGCGCGCGAGTTGCTCGCGGGCGCGCCAGACCCGGCTCTTCACGGTGCCGATCCGGCAGTTCATGACGACGGCGGCCTCCTCGTAGCTCAGGTTCTCGATCGCCACGAGGACCAGCGCCTCCCGCATCACCGGCGCGAGCCGATCCAGGGCCGCGCGCACGTCCTGCAGGTCGAGATGGCCCCCCTGCTCGGGGATGCTGGTCAGCCGGTCGGCGTAGCTGCCGTCGGTGTCGGCGACCTCGCGGCCCTGCTTGCGGTGCTGGCTGTAGAAGACGTTGCGGAGGATCGTGAACAGCCACGCCTCCAGGTTGGTCCCGGGGGTGAATCCGCCGCGGCCGCGCCAGCCGCGCAGCAGGGTGTCCTGCACGAGATCGTCCGCCGCGGCCGGGTCGCGCGTCAACGAGACCGCGAACCGGTGCAGCGCCGGCACCACCTGCAGCAGGCCCGCGCGGAACGTCCTGTCGCGCTCGCCCTCGGCCTGCGCGAGGGCGGTCTCCAGGCGCGCGAGCAGGTCGGCGAAGGGGTTCGCATCCCTGTCCGAGTCGAGGTCGATCCGGTCGTAGGCGCGACCGAGGAGCGTGCCGAGATGGGCGCGCACGGCCTCCGGCAGGCCGAAGCGGGTCTCGTCCCCGGCCTCCTCTGCGACATCCGCGATGGGATCGAGGAGCGATGGGCCTTCGGTGTCGGGCATTCGGTCCGGTCGTCGGCGGGCGGGCCGGTCAAGCCCAGAGGACCGGTTGTGGCGCGCCCCGGCCGCCCATGCCGCAACATGGGTTAACGCCTGTCCCGAACGGGGCTCAGCCGCGGGCGCCGAACCGCCGCGCCGCCGCGAGACCGGCGAGGACGGCCGCGCAGGCCCCTGCGGCGGCGAGCCCCGTGCCGAGGGCCGTACTCAGGGTTCCGGCATCGGGGACGCCCTTGCGCGAGCGCCAGCCGCCGTCGGCCCGCGTGCCCTCCGGCGTCGGCGCGCGCAGGGCCCCGTGCGTGCGCGGCCCGGGTTCGGCCCGGTCGAGGGCCCACCGGAACCCGGCACCCATCAGGTGCTCGGTCGGGTACGGAGCCAGCGCGTAGCCGACCTGCGCGAGGCGGGCCGGCCAGCCGACCGCGACCTCGTCGCGCGGGTGGCGCGTGAGGCGGAGATAGGTCTCCGCCACGGCCTCGGGCGCGTAGTACAGGTGCCCGGGATTGAGCCGCCGGCCGCTGACATTGGCGCCGTGCTCCAGGCCCGGCGTGTCGACGATGGCGGGAAATACGGCGCAGACGCGGATGTGGCGGTGCCGGGCGAGTTCCTGGCGCAGGCTCGCCGAGAAGCCGCGCAGGCCGAACTTGCTGGCCGTGTAGGCGGCGGCGAAGGGCGTCGGCGCCCAGCCGCCCATCGAGACCGTGTTGATCAGCGTCCCCCGGCCGCGGTCGAGGAAATGCGGCAGCACCGCGTAGGCCCCGTTCACGGCGCCCAGCAGGTTCACCGCGATCGTCTGCCGGTGCAGGTCCAGGGGAGCGTCCAGCAGGGGGCCGAATACCCCCACCCCGGCATTGTTGATCCAGACGTCGATGCCGCCGAAGGCCCGGAGTGCCGCCCGCGACAGGGCGTCCACCGCCTCGGGCTCTGTGACGTCGGTGGCGACCGCGACGGCCTCGGCGCCCGACGCGCGCAGGTCGCGGGCGATTCCGTCGAGCACGTCGGCCCGCCGCGCCGCCAGCACCACCCGGGCGCCCCGCGCCGCGAAGGCCTCGGCCGCCGCCCGGCCGATGCCGCTCGAGGCCCCGGTGATGACCACCGTCCCGCCGTCCAGGCGTGCCATGCCGGTTCTCCGCGTCGTGTGTCGTCGAGTTGCAACTGCACGGCGAACCCTTCCCCGCGCCGCGGCGTTCCCCCTCACAGCTGCGGCCATTCGGACGCGCCCGTCTGCCCGAACCCTTCCGAGGTCGCTGATGCCTGCCCCCGATTCAGCCCCCGCCAGGGCCGCCGCGCCCGAGGGAGGCGCCTCGACGGTCTGGACCCTCGCCCTCGCCACCGCGCTGATCGGCATCGTCGCCCTTCCCCGCCGGTCGGCGCGCGGCGCGGTCGGTGCCTCGGTCGACCGTGCGCCCGGCCGGTCCGCCGACCGGGACGGGGCGCGCCGGACGTCGCCTGCGCATGCGGGACGGGAGGCCCACGCCGTGGCCCGGGCCGAGGCCGATCGCGGGCGGCAGGCCTCGACGCCGACCGAGATCCCCGCCAAGGGCTGGAAGGACATCGCGCTGCGCGCCTATCACGACATCGGCGAGAACCGCCTGTCGCTGATCGCGGCCGGCGTCACCTTCTTCACGCTCCTGGCGATCTTCCCGGCGGTGGCTGCCCTGGTCTCCTGCTACGGCCTCGTGGCCGACGCCTCGACCATCAACGACCAGCTCGCCAGCCTCCAGGGCATCCTGCCCCAGGGCGCCCTGGAGATCGTCGGCGACCAGGTGAAGCGGCTGAACGAGCAGGGCAACACCACCCTCGGGTTCAGCCTGCTCATCAGCATCGCCCTGTCCGTGTGGAGCGCCAATGGCGGCGTGAAGCACGTCTTCGACGCCCTCAACCTCGTCTACAACGAGCGCGAGAAGCGCAACTTCCTCGTCCTCAATCTCGTCTCCCTCGCCTTCACGGCGGGGGCGCTCCTGTTCCTCCTCTTGGCGCTGGCCGCGGTGGTGGTGGTGCCGGTGGTGCTGGAATTCGTCGGGCTCGGCGCGGACGCGTGGTGGCTGGCGCTGCTGCGGTGGCCGGTCCTGCTCCTGGCAGTGCTGCTCGGCCTCGCCCTGCTCTACCGCTACGGGCCGAGCCGGGACGCGCCGCGCTGGCGCTGGGTCACGCCCGGGGGCGCCCTCGCGGCCGTGTTGTGGATCGTCGCGTCGCTGCTGTTCTCCTGGTACGTCGGCCATTTCGGCAGCTACAACAAGACCTACGGCTCGCTCGGCGCGGCGATCGGCTTCATGACCTGGATCTGGCTCTCGACCATGATCGTGCTGGCCGGCGCCCAGGTGAACGCCGAGATGGAGCATCAGACCGCCGAGGACACGACCGTCGGCGAACCGCAGCCCCTGGGCACGCGCCGGGCGCGCATGGCCGATACGGTGGGCGCCGCCGCGGAGTAGCGCGGCGCCCGGCCCTCAGCGGGGGCCGGCCTCCTGAGCGAAGGGGGGCTCGCGGAGCGCGTCGCCGGCGAGAACGCCGACTTAACACAGGTTGGCGCGCGTTTTTCTGCTGCAGGCACAAGCCGATCAAGAAGATCCGGACTTCGATGTTCGGGCGACGGTTTGGCCCCCTGCCGATAGAAATATCCGTGCCTCATTATTTGACCGATACCCATGGCGGCGCCGTCGTTCGGGACGCTTCGGATGGGCGCGACGTCGCCCGATCCCCCGCGGCCCCCCGCTTCGGCGACCTCCCCGGCGCCTGTCCCGGCGACTGCCCGGCCGCCGGCACGCCGGCGCCGCGGTGATCTGACCGGAGGCGGACGTGGACAACCCGTTCGTACGGAAGATGGAGCGGCATGTCCGGCTCGCGCCCGAGGACCGCGCGATCCTCGACGGGTTGGGGCGCCTGCATGTCCGCCACGTCGCGGCCCGGCAGGATATCGAGGGGCAGCAGAGCGACCCGTACCACACGCACCTGATCCTCGACGGCTGGGCCTGCCGGTACAAGCAGTTCCCGGACGGGCGGCGGGCGATCGTCGCGCTGCTCCTGCCGGGCGACCTGTGCGACCCGTTCGTGTTCCGCCGGGCACGCATGGACCACGCCATCGGCGCGCTGACACCCGTCACCGTCGCGCGGATCGCCCCGGAGCAGATCGGCGACGCGGTCCGCGGCCGGCCCGCCGTCGAGGAGTGCCTGTGGCGGGAGCTGCTCGCCGCCACCGCGATCCACCGCGAGTGGATCGCCAGCGTCGGCCGGCGCTCGGCGATCGAGCGGCTGGCGCACCTGTTCTGCGAGCTGCACCTGCGGTTGACGCGCGTCGGCCTCGCGGACGGGACGACGCTGCCAATGCCGGTGACCCAGCCCGACCTCGCCGACGCCCTCGGCCAGACGAGCGTGCACATCAACCGCACCCTGAAGGAGCTGCGCACCGGCGGCCTCGTCGCCCTGCGCAGCCGCCGCCTGACGATCCGCGATCTCGACGGGCTGCGGGAGCGCGGGCTGTTCGATCCGGCCTACCTGCAGCTCTCCTGAGCGGCGCGGGCGATACGCCGCGGCACCGGAGGCCGCGTGCGCCTTGCCGCGGGGCGGCCGCGGCCGATCTGAGGTGGACCCGTCACCCGCCACCGGCGCCCGCGCGACACACGATGCACATCCACCTCGACGCCCTCGGCGGCGTCGCCGGCGACATGTTCGCCGCCGCCCTGCTGGACGCCTTCCCCGAGCATCGGGCCGGCGTGTCCGCCAGCGTCCGGGCGGTCGACGCGCGCATCGCCTGCGCGGTCAGCGCGCACAACGATGGGATCCTCAGCGGCGCGCGCTTCACCGTGTCGGCGCCCGGGGCGGAGCCCGGGCCCGCGCCGCACCGGCACGCGCATACCGGGCAGCACGACCATCCGCATGCTCACGATCACAGCCACGATCACGGCCACGATCATGCCCGCGACCACGGCCACCGTCCCTGGTCGGAGATTCGCGCCGCGCTGGAGGCGGCGGATCTCGCGCCGGCGGTGCGGGCGCACGCGCTCGGCATCTTCGGGCACCTCGCCAAGGCGGAGGCCCGCGTCCACGGCATCGCGGTCGACGCGGTGGCGTTTCACGAGGTCGGTGCCGCCGACTCGATCGCCGACATCGTCGCCGCCGCCCACTTGATCGCCGCCCTGGAGGCGCGCAGCTGGAGCGTCTCGGCCCTGCCACTGGGCTCCGGCCGGGTGCGGACCCAGCACGGTCCCCTCCCCGTCCCGGCCCCCGCCACGACGCTGCTGCTGGCGGGCTTCGCGACCCTCGACGACGGGATCCCCGGCGAGCGCGTCACCCCCACCGGCGCGGCGATCCTGCGCCACCTCTGCGGCGACGATCCCAGGCGCGGTCGCCCCCGGGGGATCCTCGGGCGCACCGGCATCGGCTTCGGCACCAAGGTCCTGCCGGGCCTGAGCAACTGCCTGCGCGCCCTCGTGCTGGAGGACGGCGCCGCGTCCCGCCCGGGCCGGCGGGATCTCGCGGTGATCGCCTTCGAGGTCGACGACCAGTCCGGCGAGGATCTCGCCACGGGCCTCGACCGGCTGCGCGCCGAGCCCGGCATCGTGGACGTCGTGCAGATGCCGGTCATCGGCAAGAAGGGCCGGATGATGGCCCGGATCCAGGTCCTGGTCCGTCCGGAGAGCCTGGAGGCGGCGGTCGCGGCCTGCTTCCGGGAGACCACGACCATCGGCCTGCGTTACCACCCCGTGGAGGGCGCGGTGCTCGCGCGCGCCGCCCGCACGGTCGAGCACGAGGGCCGGTCGGTTCGCGTGAAGATCGTGGCGCGGCCGGGCGGGCGCACCGCCAAGGCCGAGGCCGACGACGCCCGCGACCGTCCGGACCACGCGGCCCGGGCCGCCCTACGCCGCGAGGCCGAGCGCCTCGCCCTGGAACAGGAGCAGGAGGAGCGGTGACGCGCCAGCATCTGGAATCCGTCCTCGCCGGGCTCAGCCCCGTCGCGGTGGCGGTGAGCGGCGGGGTCGACAGCCTGACGCTCGCCACCCTCGCCCACCGGCTGGCGCCAAGCGCTACTCTGGTGGTCCACGCGGTCTCGCCGGCCGTGCCGGAGGAAGCGACCGCGCGCGTGCGCGCCGAGGGCGCCCGCGAGGGCTGGTCCTTACGGGTGATCGAGGCCGGCGAGTTCGCCGACCCGGCCTACCGGGCGAACCCGGTCAACCGCTGCTTCTTCTGCAAGACCAACCTCTACGGCGCGGTCCGGCGCGTCACCGACCGCCAGATCCTGTCGGGCGCGAACCGCGACGACCTCGGCGAGTACCGCCCCGGCCTCGACGCCGCCCGGGAGCACGGCGTGCGCCACCCCTACGTGGAGGCCGGGTTCGACAAGGCGTCGGTCCGGGCGCTCGCCCGCGACCTCGGCCTCGGGGCCGTGGCGGAATTGCCGGCCGCGCCCTGCCTGTCGAGCCGGGTCGAGACCGGCATCGCCATCGAGCCGGAGACCCTGACCTTCATTCACGCGGTCGAGCGGCTGGTCGGCGGAGCGCTGGCGACCGACGGCGCCGGACGGGCCGTCCGCTGTCGGGTCCGCGCCGAGGGCGTGGTGGTGGAACTCGATCCGGCGAGTCTCGCCGCCCTCGACGCCGAGGATCGCGAGACGCTCGGGGCGGGCATCCGGGACATGGCGCCGGCCCGTCTCGCCGGCCCGGTCCGCTTCGCCCCCTACCGGGTCGGCAGCGCCTTCCTGGTCGAGCCGCGGGAGGCCCGGGCGTGAGCATCTCCGAAGAGTTCACCCTCGATTTCGCCCGGCCCGAGCGGATCGGGCTGGAGGAGGCGATCTTCTGCGCCGGCAAGAGCCCGGAGCAGATCGACGCGATCCTGGAGGCCGCCCGGGCGCGCGGCGCCTCGCTGCTCCTCACCCGCCTCGACCCGGAGAAGCGCGACCGGCTCCGGGACGCCGCGCGGCTCGATTACTGCCCGGTCTCGCGCACGGCGGTGTTCGGCGAGGCTCCCCGGATCACCGGCCCGGCCCGGGTCGCGGTGGTGGCGGCCGGCACCTCGGACGTGCCCGTCGCCCGCGAGGCGCTGCGAGTGCTGGCCTATGCCGGACGGGCGGCCTCGCTCTTCGCCGATGTCGGCGTCGCCGGCCTGTGGCGGCTGACGTCGCGGATCGAGGAGATCCGCGCGCACCCGGTGGTGATCGTCGCCGCCGGCATGGACGCGGCTTTGCCCAGCGTCGTCGGCGGCCTCGTGGCGGGCGCGGTGATCGCGGTCCCGACCTCCGTGGGCTACGGCGTCGCGGCGGGCGGGCGCGCCGCGCTCGATGCCGTGCTGGCGAGCTGCGCGCCGGGCATCACGGTGGTCAACATCGACAACGGCTACGGCGCCGCCTGCGCCGCCCTGCGCCTGCTCCACGCGGCGGGACGCCTCGCCACGGGGACCGAACGATGACGCGGCCCGACGCATTACCTCCCCTCACCAGGACATCCTCGAACGGAGACAGCCGATGGAACGCCGCAGCTTCCTCCAGGGCGCCGTGCTCGGCGCGGGCCTCGCGGGCGCCGGCAGCGCGGGTGCGGCCGTGAACGCCCCCGTCCTCCCCGGCAACCGCCCGCAGGACCCCGCGGACCTGCCCTTCGTCACCGATCCCGGCGAGCGCCGGGGCGAGATGCTCTACCGGTCGTTCGGGAAGAGCTCCGAAAAGATCTCGGCGATCGGCATGGGCGGGTTCCATCTCGGCAAGAGCGCCGTGACGGACGACGAGGCGACGCGGCTGATCCATGCCGGGATCGACCGCGGCATCACCTTCATGGACAATTGCTGGGACTACAACGAGGGGCGCTCCGAGCTGCGCATGGGCGCGGCCCTGGCGCAGGGCGGCTACCGCGACAAGGTCTTCCTGATGTCCAAGATGGACGGGCGGACCAAGGAGGAGGCGCTCAAGCAGATCGACCAGTCGCTCCTGCGCCTGCGCACGGACCGGATCGACCTCGTCCAGCACCACGAGATCCTGCGCTACGACGACCCGGACCGGGTCTTCGCCGAGGGCGGCGCCATGGAGGGCTTCCTGGAGGCGAAGAAGCAGGGCAAGCTACGCTACATCGGCTTCACCGGCCACAAGGACCCGCGCATCCACCTGCAGATGCTGGAGGTCGCCGCCGAGCGCGGCTTCCACTTCGATGCCGTGCAGATGCCGGTCAACGTGATGGACGCGCATTTCCGCTCGTTCAGCCACCTCGTCCTGCCCTATCTCGTGCAGAACGGCATCGCGCCGCTCGCCATGAAGACCTTCGGCGACGGGGTGATCCTGAAGGCGGACGCGCCGATCAAGCCGCTCGAGTACCTGCACTTCTCGCTGAACCTGCCGGTCTCGGTGGTGATCACCGGCATCCAGAACCAGCGCGACCTCGACCAGGCCTTCGAGGCGGTGAAGACCTTCAAGCCGATGGACAAGGCCACGGTGGCCGAGCTGCTGTCGCGCTCGAAGCCCTACGCGCTGGAGGGCAAGTACGAGCTGTTCAAGACGAGCGCGACCTTCGACGGCACCGCCAAGAACGCGGCGTGGCTCGGCGAGGACGTGGCAAGCGTGAAGAAGCTCGCGCCGACGATGGAGTAGGCGGCGGGCAAGCGTGTCCGATATTCCCCTCCCCCTTGCGGGGAGGGGTTAGGGGTGGGGATGGTTCAGAAGGAACCGCCGAGCCCTTTCCGGCCCCACTCCCACGCGGGATCTGCGATCCCCAAACTCCTCCCCGCAAGGGGGAGGAGAGTCAGCCCCTCACGCCACGTCCTCCAGCCGGATCGGCAGGCTGCGGATCCGGCGGCCGGTGGCGTGGTGGATCGCGTTGGCGATGGCCGCGTTCACCCCGATGATCCCGAGCTCGCCCAGGCCCTTCAGGCCCAGCGCATCGACCTGATCGTCGGGATCGGGCACCAGCAGCGCCTCCACCTCCGGCGCGTCGGCCGCCGTGGGGACAAGGTACTCGGCGAGATCCGGGTTGCGGTAGGCGGCGCCGTCCACCACCGTCTCTTCGAGCAGCGCCGAGCCGAGGCCCCAGATCATCCCGCCCATGAGCTGGCTCCGCGCGGTCAGCGGGTTGAGGATCCGCCCCGCCGCGAAGGCGCCGGTGAGCCGGGCGACGCGGATCTCCCCGGTCTCGGCGTGGACGTGGACCTCGGCGAACTGCGCGCCGAAGCCCCAGGAGACGGCCTTCCCGCCCCCACCGAGGGCGAGCCCGATATGGCCCTGCCGCAGGCCCGCGAGCGCCTTCTCCCGGTTGCCGCCCGCCGGCACGAACTCCGCGACCGTCTCGACGTCTTCCGGGCCGACGGCCTCGCCGAGCGCGATCCCGGCCCCGTCCGGCGCCGCGAGCCGGTCGCCCGCGAGGCGCAGGCTGCCCGGATCGCGGCCGGCGAGGCGCCCGCCCTGCCCGGTCGCGGCCTGCGCCAGGCTCTCGCGGATCTGGCGGCAGCCGAGCGCCAGGGCGCTCATCAGGCTGGTGGTCGTGCTCGACCCGCCCGAGATCCCCGCCGCCGGCAGGTCGGTGTCGCCGAGCCGGACGGTGACCCGCTCCACCGGCACGCCGAGCCCGTCCGCCGCGCCCATCGCCAGCAGCGTGGTGATGCCGTTGCCGATCTCGTGGTGCGCGCAGGCGACCTCCGCGGCGCCGTCCGGGCCGAGCCGGACCCGCAGGGTCGCGGCCGCGATCTTGGTGGGCCGCACCGAGGTCGCGCAGCCGAGACCCACCCGCCAGGGCCCGTCGCGCATCGCGCCCGGGCGCGGCACCCGGCGCGACCATCCGAAGGCCCTGGCGCCCGCGTCGAAGCAGGCCATCAGCGGCCGGGTCGAGAACGGTTTTCCGAAGACCGGATCGACCGCCGTGTCGTTGAGGCGGCGCAGCGCGATCGGGTCCATGCCGAGCGCGACCGCCATCTCGTCGACGGCGCTCTCCAGGGCGAACAGGAACGGCACCTCCGGGGGCGCCCGCATCGGCCCCGGCGTGTTGCGATCGACCCGCACGGCCCGCTCCTCGGTGCGGATGTTCGGGCAGGCGTAGAGGCTCGCCGTCACCTCCGCGCCCTCCATGACGAAGGGATCGAAGCGCGACGTCACGGTCTCGGCCTCGTGGACCAGGGCGGTGAACCGGCCCGTCCGGTCGGCGCCGAGTCGGATGCGGTGGCGCGATTCCGGCCGATAATTGGCGATGGTGAAGCACTGTCGCCGGCTGGGCACCAGCGAGACCGGCCGGCCGAGGTGCCGCGCTGCGAGCGCGACCAGCGCGGTGTGCTGCGACAGGGCGAATTTCGAGCCGAAATGGCCGCCGATCAGCCCCGCCACCACCCGCACCTGCGCGGGATCGAGCCCGAGCTGCGCCGCGAGCCCGTGCTGCACGGCGCCGACGTAGCGGGTCGGCTCGTGGACGGTGAGCCTTTCGCCGTCCCAGGCGGCCCGGGTGGTGAACAGCTCGATCGGGTTGTGGTGCTGGACCGGCGTCGCGTAGCGCGCCTCGACGCGGAGGGCCGCGTCCCGGAAACCCGCCTCGGCGTCGCCCCGGGCGATATCCTCGTGCTGAGCCTTCAGGTCGGCGAGGCGCACCGTCTCGGCGCCGGTGGCGTCGAAGCCGCCGGCGGCGGGCTCCTCCGCGTAAGCGACCTTCACCGCACCGGCCGCCGCTTCGGCGGCCGCCTGACTCTCGGCGACCACGAGGGCCACGATCTGGCCAGCATAGGCGACGGCGTCGGAATCGAGCGGACGGTGCGAGCTGTTGGCGTACCCGCCGGCCATCAGGTGCTTCACCGGCGCCACCGCGCCCGCGAGGTCCCGGTGGGTGAAGATCCGGAGGAGTCCCGGCACCCGCTCGGCCGCCGCGAGGTCGAACCCGGTGATGCGGCCCCGGGCGATGGTGCTGGTCACCAGGGCCGCGTGGGCCGTGTCGCGGTCCGGGCCGGTGAGGTCGGAGCTGTAGAGCGCCCGGCCGGTGACCTTGTCGGGTCCCTCGACCCGGGTGTGGGGCCGGCCGAGACGGCCGTCGGTGTCCTGCGCGCCGGCGTCCATGCCGCCCTCCCCGTTCGCGGCCGCTCGGGCCGCATCGCAAGGGGGAATCGCCGTGAGGGCTCGACGGCTCCCCGGACGGTGGAGCGACAGGATGCAGCAACCGACCCGGTCGTCCTCGCGAGCGCAGCGACGCGACCCAGGGCAGCGCGCCCTGGATAAGCGTGGCGCTGCCTGGATTGCTTCGCTCCGCTCGCAAGGACGGAGCGGGCTGCGGCAGCCTTCATCGCCGCAGCCCTAGATTTCAGTTCAGGACCTTGCCGTCCGGTCCGACCTTGACCTCCTGCTCCTTGTCGGCGCCGGCGACCTTGATCTCGTACTGGACCGAGGAGCCGTCCTTCTCGACCTCGGCCTCGTAGGCTTTGCCGCCGCCGGCCTTCTGCTCGGCGATGGCCAGCGCGTCCTTCAGCGAGGTCTTGGCGTTCTGGAAGTCGGAGGCCTTCAGCCGGGTGAAGTAGCGCTCGAACGGCTGGTTCTCGGTCTTGTAGAGGGCGCCGGTATCGGCGTTGATGCCGTACTCGACGAGCTTGCCGCTCGGGTAGACGACCTTGATCGCGTAGTGGGCCGGATCCTTGCTGCCGGCCTTCTCGAAATCGGCGTCGATGGCGCGGCCGCCCTTCTCGTCGCCCTGCGACTCGGCGGTGGCCAGCGCCTGGGCGAGGCCGACCTTGGCGACCTTGGCGACCTGCCACTCCTTCATGTTGCTGTCGGCCTTCGTGGCCGGCTCGGCGGGCGTCGCGGTGGGCGTCTGGGCCAGGGCGAGGCCGGTGGAGAGGGCGAGGAGGCCGGCTGCGGCGGTGAGACGGGTGATCATGGCGGTGTGTCCCTTCGCGGGTTCGTTCACGGATGCGTGAAACGTCGGGTCCGGAAATCCGGTTGCCCGCGATCGGGAAAAAATTCGGGTCCCGTCGCCCGGACGGGGCCGGGTCGGCGCCCGGGGCCGCGCGGGGCCGACGGCCCGGCGAGACGGACGGCCGGCGCCCCTGTATGACACGCGGGCGATCCGGCGCGCCCTCGGGGACGGCGGACGTCCCCCCGATGGAGCAGGCCATGACCGCGCACGAGCCCGAGCCCCTGGACGAGTTCACCCGCCTGCACGCCAAGCTGTCCGCCCTGGAGATCGTGCTCGGCGTCCTGATCGGTCGGCTCTCCGAGGAGAACCCGGAGATCCGCGAGGACGTGAAGCGCGACGTGGCGGCGATCCTGTCGGACCTGCCGATCGACGGCCCGAGCGAGGAGATGATCGCCGCCGAGGTCCGCCGCGCCGCCGAGGTGCTGACCAGCGTGTCGATCGGCTGAGCCGTCAGCGCGGCGGCATCCGCAGCGCCCCGTCGAGCCGGATCGTCTCGCCGTTCAGCATCGGGTTCTCGCAGATGTGCCGGACGAGGTCCGCGTATTCCGACGGGCGGCCGAGGCGCGGCGGGAACGGCACGCTCTGGCCGAGCGTGTCCTGCACGTCCTGGGGCAGGCCCGCCATCATCGGGGTCTCGAAGATGCCCGGCGCGATGGTCACCACCCGGATGCCGTGCCGGGCGAGCTCCCGGGCGATCGGCAGGGTCATGGATACCACCCCGCCCTTCGAGGCCGCGTAGGCGGCCTGCCCGATCTGGCCGTCGAAGGCCGCGATCGAGGCGGTGTTCACGATCACGCCCCGGGCGCCGGCCGCGTCCGGCGCCTCGCGGGCGATGGCGTCGGCGGCCAGCCGGATCATGTTGAACGTGCCCACGAGGTTGACCGAGACCGCCCGCGCGAAGGTCTCGAGCCGGTGCGGCCCGTCGCGGCCGACCACCTTCTCCCCCGGCGCGATGCCGGCGCAGTTCACCAGCCCGTGGAGGTGCCCGAACGCGTCGAGCGCCGTCCGGACCGCCGCCGCGCCGTCCGCCTCGCGGGTGACGTCCGTCTCGGCGAACCGGGCCTGCGCCCCGAGGTCCGCCGCCACCCGGGCGCCGGCCTCCCGGGCGATGTCGGCCACGACCACCCGCGCCCCCGCCGCCGCGAGGCCCCGCGCCGTCGCCTCCCCGAGGCCCGAGCCCGCGCCCGTGACGATGAAGACCCGGTCCCTGATCATCGCGCTGGCCATCCTGGCTCCCCGACGCTCCCGGGCGGCCGACGGCGCCCCGCGAGTCCCGAGGTAGCGCGGCGCCGCATCCGCCGGAAGGCGTCCGGCCCGGCAACGGCGCCCGTTCGGCCCGCGCGGTGATTGACGTGTGATTTTTTCCCACATATATGCAGTGAAGATGACCCAATGTATTGGGTCATAGAAATAAGTGTTTCTGAAAAGTTGCTCCGACGATCCATCGCGCGACGGCAAGTCGTTCGGCCGCGCATGGCCTGTCGTCCCCCGTATCCGGGCTGCGGGCCGGCCCGCCCCGTCATCCTCCGGTCCCGGCCGTCCGGGAGCGGCCGCTCCCTCACGCCTGATCAGGACAGCCATGGGCGCCCACTGGATCGAGAATGCGGCCCGGCACTGGCGGCACGGGCGGATCGTCGGGCACCGCTTCGCCGAGCGGCGTCCCGGCATCCGCGCGGCCCTCCGGGCGGCCGCGCCCGGCAGCGTGCTGCTCGCCGGCAATTCCCACGCGGAGCTCGTCGGCGCGCCGGATCTCGGCGGCCGGCCCTGCATCAACGTCGCGGTCGGCGGGAGCACCGCGGCCGATTGCGGCCGCCAGCTCGCGGCGCTGCGCGTCCCGGTCCGCTGCGCGGCCGCGGTGCTGATCATCGGCACCAACGACATCCAGCGCTGGCGCCATCCCGAGCGGGCCCGGGTGGTCGACCGGTTCGAGGCCGATGTCCGGGACATCCTGCGCCGCCTGGAGGCCTGGACCGCGCAGGTCTTCGTCGCCGCGATTCCGCCGATCGGTGCCGGGGCGACCGGGCGCGATCCCGCCGCCGTCGCGGTCTTCTCGGATCGCCTCGCGGCACTCTGCGCCGCGGGGGGCCGCACCTTCTTCGACCCGTTCGCGCCGTGGCGATCCGGCACCGGCGGCCTCGCCGGTCCGGGCCTCCACCGGGACGGCGTGCATCTGGCCGACTACGCGCCCCTGGCCGCGGCGCTCGCCGGCGCGGTGGTGCTCGATGCGCTCCCGCTCGCGCCCGTCCGGAGGCCCGTGACAGCCGCGCCCCTGCGGATCCTGCGCGCCGCCTGGATCGGCCGGCCGTGAGGCTCCGCGCGCGCCTCGCCGCGGCCCTGCGGCCGCCCGCGCGCGCCGGCGTGCAGCACCTGCCCCGGCGGGTCTGGCCCGGCGAGGAGGCGGCTTGGCGCGACGAGAACGGCGTCCGCCACCCGCGGGCGGTGCGCCGTGCCCTCGCGGCGCTGGCCGCCCTCGAACCCCGCGGTCGCTACGGCGCCCGGATCGAGGGACGGGGCAAGGTCGTGACCGGCCCGGCCAGCGCGCTCGTCCTGCGCGACGCGGATGCGGAGATCGGGTTCGTCCTCGGCCTCACGCCCGACGGGTACGGCGCGGAGCCGTTCTGAGCGGGTCCGGATCAGGGCGGGGTCGTGCACAGCAGGGTCGGCGCGCAGGCCGTCCGGAAGCCTGCCCGCGCGTAGAGGGCCTCGGTCCTGCCGTCGGCCGGGCATTGCAGGAAGACCTGAACCGCCCCCCGCGCCCGCGCCTCGCGCAGGGCCGCGACCGTCACGGCGGTGCCGAGGCCGCGGCGCTGCCGGTCGGCCCGCGTGCTGACATTGTACAGGCCCGCCGTCTCGCCGCGCAGGTAGAGGCTGGCGCAGGCCGCTGGGCCGGCGGCATCGCGCAGGACGAGGTGCAGGGTCACGAGGCCGTGCCGGCCCCGGGCCGCGCGCAGCGCCGGGATGTAGTAGCGGCGCAGATGCGTCCGCACGCCCGGCGCGTCGGACAGGTGGGCGAAGACCCGCTCGAAATCCGGCCCCGGCGCGGGCGTCGCCTGCACGGTGACGGCGCTGCCGGCCGGGGCCGGCGCCGGAAGCTCCCGCGCCACCATCCAGCGCGCCGGGTAGAGGATCGCGGGCTCGAACAGGGCGCGCAGCAGTGCGATCTCGCCGTCGTCCCGGGCCAGGAAGGCCGGCGCCCGCGCGCGCCCGAGGGCGGCCGCGCCCGCCCAGGCGAACTGGTCGGGACGGTGCACGCCGAAGGCGAAGTTCACGGTCGGGTCCGGGATGCTGCGCGACCAGACGTAGCCGGCGCCCCCGGGGCCGTGCTCGACGCCGTCGATCAGGGAGCCGGTGAGCGCCGCCACATGGGCGTCGCGCAGGGTCTCGAAGGTCGGTTCGGGCGCCTGCATGTCAGGCGGCCGTCCGAGCGGAGGCTCGCGCCGGGGACGGCGCCCGGGCCTCGGCAATGTCCCCGGCCGTGTCTCCGGCCGTGTCTCCGGCCGTGTCTCCGGCCGTGCCCGGACCTGCCTCCGCAGCCGTGTCCGCGCCCGCCTCCTGGCCGTGCCTGTCCATCCGCTCGCTCCTGCGCCGCTCGGGCTTCGACGGAGTGACGGTTGAGGCGGGGTGCCGTTCATGCTGTCGCACCCGGCGCCGGCGGACAGCGCCCGCACGAAACCTCTGAACGCCGGACGGGCCCATCCGTCAGGGAGGTGCCGGCGACGCGGAGGTGCCGGCGACGCGCGGAGGACGGATGACGGACGCTTCGAGCCAGCGGATGCGCGACGTGGGGGCGCATCCCCCGAAGCCGCGCGATGACGGGGCGCGGGAAACCGCGCGGGACGCCGCGCCGGTGTCCCTCACCCTGGAGGGGACCCGCGAAGTGCCGGTGATCCGCCTCGCCGAGCCGGTCGCGCCGGCGGCGGCCGCGGAGGCGATCCTGGCGCGCGCCGAGGCGCTGACCGCCCAGGACATGCAGGTCCTGCGCATCGTCGTCGTGGCCGATCCGGCGACGTCCGGACGGCTGCTCGACCTCGGCGCGGCCCGGGCCCTCGGTGACGGCGACGGGGTCGAGATCCTGCCGGGGCTCCTCTGGCAATGCGCCGCCCGCTGGCTCCCGCGGGCCCGGCCGCCCTTCCCCGAGCTGTTCACCGCCACGGCCGGCCGCCGCCACCCGCTGCGGCCCCGGACGCCGGCCGGCACGGTCTACGCACGGGCGATCCCCTGGCTCGACCGGCGTCTGAGTTTCCGCACGATGACGGAGCCCGGCGACGTCGCCCTGTTCTCGACCTGGATGAACGACCCCCGGATCGCCGCGATCTGGCAGGAGACCGGTACCCTGGAGGCGCACGCCGCCTACATCGCCGCGCTCCAGGCCGACCCCGCGACCCTGCCGCTGCTCGGCTGCCTCGACGGCAGGCCGTTCGGCTATTTCGAGCTGTACTGGGCGCGGGAGAGCCGCCTCGGGCCGCTCTACGAGGCCGGCCCCTACGACCGCGGCTGGCACGTCGCGATCGGCGACGCGTCCGTGCGCGGGCGGCCCGCGCTCTCGGCCTGGCTGCCGTCGCTGATGCACTACCTGTTCCTCGACGAGCCGCGCACGCAGCGCGTCGTCGGCGAGCCGCGGGCCGATCACGCCCAGCAGATCCGGAACCTCCACGGCTCCGGCTTCGCGACGATCGCGACCGTCGACTTCCCCCACAAGCGCGCGGCCCTGGTCGCGCTGTCGCGCGAGCACTTCGTGCGCGACCGGCTCTGGGTGCCGGGGGCTGCCGCCGCCGACGCCGCGCCGCGGCCTCCCGCGGTGCCCGCCTAGACCGCCCTCCGCGAACGGGGGGGGGGGCGCGTCCGGTGACGCCCCCGCCCCCGCCCACGGGCCCGTCGCCGGCGGGCTGATGATCGCCTGCGCCGGGCCGCGGCCGAGGTCCTAGTTGACGGGCGCGGTCCGGCGCCGCTGCCGGCCTGGGGCCTCGGCGCGCGCCGGGCAGGCGGCGCAGCGCCGGTCGAGGGCCGCGAGGCAGTGCAGGTGGCCTCGGCGTACGAGGCCGCACACCAGCGCGCGCGAGACCCCGAGCCGGGCCGCGATCTCGATCTGCGGCACGCCCTCGACCCGGTGGAGCTGGAAGACCGTGCGCACCGGCTCCGGCAGCTCGGCCACCGCGGCCTCCACCTGCCGCAGGGATTCCCGCGACGCCGCGGCCGCCTCGGGGGTCCCGGTGCCGGGATCGGCCGGGTCCGGCGCGGCGTCGAGGCCGGTGAACAGGCGCCGCTCGAGGCCCTGCCGCCGCGCCCGGTCCAGGGCGAGGTTGCGCACCATCCGCCCGACATAGGCGGCCTGGATCGCGGTCTCGGCCGGGGGCGGATCGGCGATCAGCCGGAGCAGCACGTCCTGGACCACGTCCTCCGCCTGGGCCGGGCAGCCGAGGATGCGGCGCGCCCGCGCCAGATAGGCGGCGCGATGGCGCTCGAACGCCGCGAGGTTCCATGACCCGCCGGGCGGAGGGCGGCCGGGCCGGCCCGGCGGGACCGCGGCGATCCCGTGGCCGGGGGGACCGGCGTCGCTGTTCCAGGTCGCCACTGTCCCGCTCACAATGTCCCATCGGCACGGCGCGTGCGGGCGGGACGCGTAACACGTGGCTGTTCTGTGTAACAACGTCTATCTTCGTGGATTGGAATTATTAAAACTCGACAGATTGCCGGATACCTGAGGGAATAGAGGAAACATCTGGTGGAGCGCCCGGCAGCAGGGCGGGAAGTCATTCCGGATCCCGAATCCTGCGGTGTCACGCCCGGGATCGGGCCGGCGGCCGCGCCGGATTTCCGCTCGCGCCAGGGTCCGTCGGCGCGTGTATGCTGGCGCTTCCTCGATTCGGCGCGCGGTGCGCGCGGCCGAACCCGTCCCCGCAGGATCGCGGCAGGAGAGCCAGCGCCGCGATGCCGTCCGTCGATACGCTCGTCCCGGTGGGTGCCTTCGCGCTGCTGGTCCTGGCGTTCGCCGTGAAGCACCTCGCGGCGGACTTCTTCCTTCAGACCAACTGGATGGCGCAGGGCAAGCAGCGGTCGTCCGCCTGGCTCGCCCCCCTCTGCGCCCATACCGGCCTGCACGGCCTCGGCACGCTGGCGATCGCGCTGGCGGTGAAGCCGGCCCTGTGGTGGCTGGCGCTCGTCGATTTCGCGATCCACACGGGGATCGATCGCGGCAAGGTGCTGGTCGGTCGGCGGACGAGCCTGCCGCCCACGGACGCCCGGTTCTGGTGGCTGATCGGCATCGACCAGTTCCTGCACCAGGTCACCCATCTGGGGCTCGCCGTGGTGCTGGCGGCGGCCTGACCCCTGACCGGGAGAGCGGGCGCCGCCGGGTGCCTCACTGCATCTCGGCCTCGAGCAGCCGGTTTGTGTCGGAGACCTTGCCGGCCAGTTCCAGGATCAGGAAGCGCTGGAAGGCGAGCGCGAGGTCCGGGCGCTCCCGCTCCATCCGCGCGAGGGCGGCGCGGTCGATGACGACCACCCGGCAGGGGCTCTCGGCGACGGCGGTGGCGGTGCGCCGCCCGCCCTGGACCAGCGCGATCTCGCCGATCACCGTGCCGGCCGTGGTGGTGCGCAGGCGCAGGTTGCCGCGGCCGGGGACCTCCATCTCGATGGAGACGAGGCCCTGCTCCAGGAAGTAGAGGGCATCGGCCGCCTCCCCCTGGCGCATCAGCGCCGCGCCCGCCGCGAGTTCGCGGACCGTCAGGTAGGGCGCGAAGTCGTCCGGGCCGAACGTGCTGCCGAGCCGGTCGGCCATGTGCCGGGCGAAGACGGCGACCTCCCCCGGGCCGGCGCCGCCGGCCTCCGCCAGGAGCGTCGCCTCGGCGGCGCGCAGGGCCTCGTCCAGCGTGTCGAGGATTCGGACACGCGGGTCGGCGGTGAGGCCGCTGCGGGTGATCAGCAGGCGCGCGATCGGATCCACGTGGACCAGCAGCACCTCGAAGCGCCGCTGCTCGGCGAGCTGGCCGACCTTGCGGAACGCGATCAGCGCCGAGCTGTCGAGTCCCACGGTCTCGCGGAAATCCAGGATCAGCACGCGCAGATCCCCGGCCTCCGCGGCGGCCCGGCGGAAGATCGCCTGCGCGTTGAGGAAGAACAGGTAGCCCTGCAGGGTGTAGATCCGGGTCCGGCCGCCGGCCGCCTCGAGCCGCGCGGCGGCGTCGGGGCCGCGGATCACGCTGCTGCGCCGGTCCGCCCCGGAGAGCGACCGGCGGATCGCGCCGATCTGCCCGTACTGGACCCCGAAGATCAGGATCGCCAGCAGGACGCCCACGAGGAAGCCCGTGGTGGCCCCGAAATACGCGGTGGCGGTGCACACGACCAGCGCGATGGCGATCTCCCAGCCCGGCAGCGTCCGGCTGGCGACGCCGAGGTTGAACAGGAGCCCGATGCCGATGGCGATCAGGGCGCCGCCGGCCAGCGGGCGGGGCAGCAGCGCCAGGGGACTCGCGCCGACGATGAGGAGCGCCGCCATGACCGCGAGGGTCAGCCACCAGCCGAGCCAGTGGCCGCCGCCGATGTTGTGCAGCAGCAGCGTCGAGGTCCGGCCGAAGCCCATCGCGGAGCTGCCGAACACGCTGCCGACCAAGTTGGTGGCGCCCGAGGCGACGAACATCCGGTCGATGTCGAGGTCGCGCCGGATCTCCAGCTCGACGCTCACCACGTAGAGGATCTGGATGATCACCGCCACGACGACCAGGGTGGCGATCTTGGGCCAGATCGGCAGGAGTAGGTGCGGATCGAAGGCCGTCAGGCTGCCGATGGCGGGCGGCCGCAGCAGCGTGCCCGTCGGCAGCGGCTCGATCAGCCATCCCGATGCCTGCCCGGCGGCGACGCTGGTGCCCGTCCAGGCCAGCCCGAGATGGACCACCGCGAGGCTCGACAGGATCACCGTCGGGTAGGTCCCCCAGTGCCGGACGATCCGGGGGAGGTAGAAGGCGCAGAACCCGATCACGAGGGTCAGGGCGATGCGCGCGAGCGCCCCGGCATCGATCCGGCCCGGATCGAGGTTCGCCGGATCGACGGCGCGGAGCAGGGCCGCGAGCGGGTCGTCGACATGGCCGCCGATCTGCACGCCGCTGCGCAGGAACAGCAGGCCGACGCCGCCGAGGAAGCCGGCGAGCACCGGGTAGGGCAGGAGCTGCACCAGCAGGGAGGCCCGCAGGGTGCCGAGCAGCGCGAAGATCACGCCGGTGGCGAAGGTCGAGACGCCGCAGGCGACGAGCACGAGCTGTCCGACCGTCTCCGGATCGGTGACGCCCGCGGCCTCGAGCTGCCCGGCGACCGCCGCGGCGATCGCCGCCTGCACGATCGCGGCCGCGCCGATGAAGGACAGCGAGATCCGCGCGGTGCGGCGGAGCGCGATGAAGACGAGGCTGCCCAGCACGTAGGCCGCGAGCAGCGCCGACAGGCCGGCCGCGCGGCTCTCCACCAGCGGCCCCGAGAAGATAAGCTGGGAGTAGCTGATGAGGTCGAGGAGCAGCACCATCACGGTGACGGCCGCCGCCGCTCCGATGCGGGCCCCGCGCAGGATCGCCGCGCGGCCGCCGGCCGGGGATGCGGTCCCGGCGGACGTCAGGTCGGTTGTCGTCATCGGCACGGTACCCGCGTCTCGAAATCCCGATGGGCGCGGAGATCGCAGATCCCGGGGCAGATCCCGTGCGATCACGTGCACGGATCGTCGCCGAATCGCAGGACCTGACCTTGGCCACGCCAGTTCTCAACCGATGGCAGGCGCCGGCTTAAATTATCGTGCAGGCCGCTTCCGCGCGGCAGCATTGTGGGATCGCCGCGGTGAAACGCGCGGCGGATCGGCCGATCCGCCGCGCCGTCGGGGGCTCCCGGGTCGCGGCCGCCGCGACGGGCGTTCGGCCCTCAGCGCGCCTCGCTGACGCGCTTGGTCGCCCGCTGCTCCTTCTTGTAGGCGGTGATCGCCGCCGAGCAGTTCGGGGAGAGCTTCTTGAGGTTGGCCTTGAAGCAGGCCTCGACCTCCGGGCCACCCGGCGCGTAGGCGCTGCAGAAATCCATGTAGTCGCCGGTGCAGTACTGCTTGAGGGCTTCCCGGGCCGGGGATTGCTCCGCGAAGGCCGCGGCGGGGCCGAGGCACAGACCGATGGCCAGGAGGGCCGTCTTGGTCGAAGTCATCGAAATCCTACGCTCGTCCAGGCCGCGCGAGCGGGTCGCGCGGCGATGGGCGGTGCGGATGGGCGCCAAGGATGGCATGACCATGACGCCCGGGCTGCCCGAACGCAGATCAGCCATGCCCCGTGCCGGCGGGGCCGCCGGTCAGTGCGCGCTGACGCGGCGGGTCGGCACGAGGTCGTTGGCGATGATCTCGCCGAACGGGCCGTCGTTGCGGGCATTGCCGGCCGGCCGCCCGGTCGTGGCGCGCAGCGGCAGCTTCGGGAAGACCAGCTCGGCGAACCGGTAGGCCTCCTCCAGGTGCGGGTAGCCCGAGAGGATGAAGCGGTCGATCCCGAGATCGATGTACTCCTTCATCCGGTCGGCGACCTGGTCGGCCGAGCCGACCAGCGCCGTCCCGGCGCCGCCGCGGACGAGGCCGACGCCGGCCCAGAGGTTCGGCGCCACCACGAGCTTGTCGCGGCTGCCGCCGTGGAGCGCCATCATGCGGCTCTGGCCGACGGAATCCTGCCGCTTCAGGGTCTCCTGCGCCGTGGCGATAGTGGCGTCGTCGAGCTTCGAGATCAGCTGCTCGGCGGCCTCCCAGGCCGCGGCCTCGGTCTCGCGGGCGATGACGTGCAGGCGGATGCCGTACGAGAAGGTCTTGCCCTTCGCCTCGGCGGCCTCCCGGGCGGCGGCGATCTTCTCGGCGACCTGCGCCGGGGGCTCGCCCCAGGTGAGGTAGACGTCGCAATGCTCGGCCGCGACCGCCATGCCGGCCGCCGACGAGCCGCCGAAATAGAGCGGCGGATAGGGCTTCTGCACCGGCGGGAAGATCAGCCGGCCGTTCTCGGTGCGCAGGTGATCGCCCCGGAAGGTCACGGTCTCGCCCGCGAGCAGGCCGCGCCAGATCGTCAGGAACT
The DNA here is from genome assembly GCF_053345595.1 of Methylobacterium sp. D54C. Lineage (NCBI taxonomy): Bacteria > Pseudomonadati > Pseudomonadota > Alphaproteobacteria > Hyphomicrobiales > Methylobacteriaceae > Methylobacterium > Methylobacterium sp. D54C. The sequence goes on along the minus strand of NZ_JBKFAK010000019.1, from coordinate 31,318 downwards.
CGTCGGTGACGGCGTAGCGTTCGTCGTGGGACAGGAACACGCCGTCGCCGGCGAGTTCCACCGGGTCGCCGCCGGTGACGACGTTGATCAGGAGGCGCCCGTCCGAGATCCGGTCGAGGGTCGCGGTCATGCGGGCCGCCGCGGAGGGCTCCATCAGGCCCGGCCGCACCGCCACGAGGAAGCGCAGCTGCTTGGTCAGCGGCGCCAGCGCCGAGGCGACGATCCAGGAATCCTCGCAGGAGCGTCCGGTGGGCAGCAGCACGCCGTAATAGCCGAGCTCGTCCGCCCCCTGCGCGATCTGCCGGAGATAGCTGAGCGAGACGTCCCGGGCCCCCTCCCGCGCGCCGAGATAGCGGCCGTCGCCGTGGGTCGGCAGGAACCAGAGGACGTCGGCGCGTCCGTCATTGGCTGCTGTCATCGGAATCTCCTGTGCGGCCCGGTGGCCGGATGCGGAAAAGCCGGACCCGACTGCGCGGATCCGGTGATCGTCGAGAGCTAGGGCGGGCCGCCGCTTCCGGGAAACGGCGGCCCGCGTTCAGGCGGTCGGCTGCGATCCGAGCAGGTGATCGAGGATGCGGCCCTCGAGGCGGGCGAGGTCCGGATCCCCGCGCCGGCGCGGCCGCGGCACGTCGACCCGCAGGTCGAGGGCGATCCGGCCGGCCTCGACCACGAGGATGCGGTCGGCCAGCGCCACGGCCTCGGCGACGTCGTGCGTGACGAGGAGCGCGGTGAACCCCTGCCCCCGCCAGATCCGCTCGATCAGGTCCTGCATGCCGATCCGGGTCAGGGCGTCGAGGGCGCCCAGCGGCTCGTCGAGGGCGAGCAGGCCCGGCCGGCTCACCAGCGCCCGGGCCAGGGCCACGCGCTGGCGCTGGCCGCCCGACAGGGTGGCGGGCCACTGCCCGGCCTTGTCGGCGAGGCCGACCTCGGCGAGCGCCGCGAGCGCCCGCTCCCGGCGCTCGGCCCGGGAGCCGTGCCCCGACAGGCCGACCGCCACGTTGTCGACGACCCGCGCCCAGGGCAGCAGCCGCGGCTCCTGGAACATGATCCGCTTCGGCGGCTCGGACCGGCGCGGGGAGCGTTCCGGCCCCTCCAGGTCGATCCGCCCGCCCGTGGGCGTGTCGAGCCCGAGGATAAGGCGCAGCAGGGTGCTCTTGCCGCAGCCGGAGCGGCCGACCACCGCGGTGAACCCGCCGGCCGGCAGGAACAGGTTCAGGCCCTCGATGACGGCGGTGCCGTCGAAGCTCTTGTCCAGGTCGCGGACGGTGACGGCGATCCCGCGGGCCGGCGGTGACGGGGGCAGATCCGCGGGCGGCTCCGCGGGCAGATCCGCTTGCCTGTGCCCCGGGGCGGCGCCGGGCGCCGGGCGCGGATCCGTGCCCGGGTCGGGAAGCGCCTCGCGGCGGACGGCGTCGAGCAGCATCAGGCGCTCCTGTAGGCGGGGTTCCAGGCGAGGCAGGCGCGCTCGAGCTGGCGGGTCAGGGCGTCGGCGAACTTGCCGAGGGCGGCGTAGATCAGGATCGCCAGCACGACGACGTCGACCAGCATGAACTCCCGGGCCTGCATGGCCATGTAGCCGAGCCCCGACGAGGCCGAGATCGTCTCGGCGACGATCAGCGTAAGCCACATGATGCCTAGCGCGTAGCGCAGGCCCACGAAGATCGACGGCAGGGCGCCGGGCAGCACCACGCGGGTGAACAGCTCGGTGCGGGACATGCCGTAGACCCGGCCCATCTCCACGAGGCCCGGATCCACCGAGCGGATGCCGTGCAGGGTGTTGGCGTAGATCGGGAAGAACACGCCGAGCGCCACGAGGAACAGCTTGGCCTCCTCGCCGATGCCGAACCACAGGATCACCAGCGGGATCAGCGACAGGTGGGGCACGTTGCGCACCATCTGCACCGAGGTGTCGGTGAGCCGCTCCGACAGGCGCGACAGGCCGTTGGCGAGGCCGAGCCCGAAGCCGATGCCGCCGCCGATCACGAAGCCCGCCAGCGCCCGCAGGGTGCTGACGCCGAGATTGGTCCAGAGCTCCCCGGTCCGCCCGGCCTCCCAGCCGGCCCGGACCACGTCGAGGGGCGCCGGCATGAAGCGGTTGGAGACGAGGCCGGCCGAGACCGCGGCCTGCCAGCCCAGCAGGATGGCGGCCGGCAGCAGCCAGGGCACCGCGGAGTCGCGCAGGCGATCGAGCTTGGAGGGGCGCATCAGCGGTTCTCCGTCCGCTTCTCGGACTTGAGGGCGTCCGCGGGCCCGGGCGGCGTCCAGACCGCGTCGGCGACCCGGACGGGCTTCGGCAGGAGCCCGAGACGGTGGAAGCTGTCGGCGACCTTCTGCTGGTCGGCGATCGCGGCCGCGTCGAGGGGCGCGACGCCGTAGGACAGGCGGCCGAGCGCCACGGCGAGGACCGGCGCGGGGATGCCCACCGAGGGCGCCAGTTCCGCCGCCACGGCGTCGGCATGGCCCTCGGCCCAGGCGTCGATCTCCCCGATCGCCTTCAGCACGGCCGAGACGATCGCGGGGCTGGTGTCGGTGAAGCCGCGCCGGGACAGGTAGAACTGGCGGTTGGGGGCGAGCGCGTGCCCGTCGACCCCGCGCCCGTCGACCAGCACCCGGGCGCCCGTGGCGCGCTCGGCGGCGGCCTGGAACGGGTCCCAGATCACCCAGGCATCGACGGAGCCGCGCACGAAGGCGGCGTTGGCGTCGGCCGGCGCGAGGTAGGCGAGCGTCACCGCGTCGTAGGGGACGCCCGCCTGCTCCAGGGCGCGCACCAGCAGGTAGTGGACGTTCGATCCCTTGTTGAGGGCGACGGTCTTGCCGCGCAGGTCGGCGACGCTGCGGATCGGGCTGTCCTTGGGCACGAGGATCGCCTCGCCCCGCGGCGCCGGCGGCTCGGCGGCCACGTAGCGCAGCTCCGGGCTCGCGGCCTGGGCGAAGATCGGCGGCGCCTCGCCGGCCGAGCCGAAATCGATCGCCCCGGCATTCAGTGCCTCCAGGAGCGGCGGGCCGGACGGGAACTCGGACCACGCCACCGCGGTGCCGAAGGGCTGGAGGGCCTTCTCCAGGGTTCCGCGGGCCTTCAGCAGCACGAGGGACCCGTATTTCTGGTAGCCGATGCGGATGGTGCTGGCCGCGCGGGCCGGCCGCAGCAGCGCGGCCGCCGCGAGGCCGAGGCCGGCGGACAGGAGGAGGCGGCGGTTCGGGGCGCCGGCGGATGACAGGGACAGCGCGCGGGGCGATCGGTCGGTCATGGCTCTCTGCGGTCGGTCTCAGCCGTTGCGGGCGGGGGGCGTCCAGACCGCGTCGGCGATGCGGATCGGCTTGGGGATCAGCTTCAGGGCGTGGAAGCGGTCGGCGACCCGCTGCTGCTCGGAGGCGACGCGGTCGGTCATCGGTCCGATCACGTAGTCGGTCCGGTCCACCGCCCGCCGCGTCGCGGCCAGCGGCACGCCGGTGCCCTGCGACAGGAGTTCCGCCACCGCGCCGCGATTCTGCGTGCACCAGGCCGCCACCTCGCCCAGCGCGTCGATCACCGCCGTGAGGACCGGGGCCCGGCTCTCCGCGAAGGGCCGGCTCGCCAGGAAGAAGTTGTTCTGCGGGGTGACGTCGGTGGCGCGCACCAGCACGCGCACGCCCTCCCCCTGCTCGGCGATGGCGAAGTACGGGTCCCAGATCGTCCAGGCGTCGATGCTGCCCCGGGCGAAGGCGGCCGCGGCGTCCGCGGGCGCCAGCGTCACCGGCTCGATGTCGGCGTAGCTCAGGCCGGCCTTCTCCAGCGCCGCGATGATCAGGTTGTGGGAGCTCGACGCCTTGGCGAAGGCGACGCGCTTGCCCTTGAGCTCGGCGAGGCTGCGGATCTCGGAGCCTTTCGGCAGCAGGATCCCGGCGCCGGAGCCGCCGGCCTCCTGGGCGGCCGCGTAGACGAGGTTGGAGCGCGCGGCCTGCGCGAAGATCGGCGGGGCGTCGCCGGTCTGGCCGAGATCGATCCCGTCCAGCGACAGGGCCTCCAGCAGCGGCGGCCCGAATGAGAACTCGACCCAGCGCACCGCGTATCCGAGGGGTTCCAGGCGTTTCTCGATGATCTTCTGCTGCTTGGCGACGACCAGGATGCCGTTCTTCTGGTAGCCGATCCGCAGCACGCCGGGCTCGGCCGCCCGGGCGCCCGGGACGAGAGCCGGCGCGAGGGCCGGTGCTAGGGGCAGGGCCGCGAGGGCGGCCAGCAGGGCGCGACGGTCGAGCATCGGCCGGCTCACTCGGCGGCGGCGAGGGTGAGCGGCGCCGCGGCCGCCCGGTGCACGAGCAGCGCGGCGAGCTGCCCGCCGGCCTCGCGGGCGCGGGCGCGCACTCCGGCCTCGGTCAGCGCGCCGTCGCTGAAATCGGGATCGGAGGCGTAGACCGCGGTCGGGATCTGGAGCGCCCCGAAGAAGCCGAAGAGCGGCCGGAAGGCGTGCTCGACCACGAGGGCGTGGCGCGCGCCGCCGCCCGTGGCCACGATCGCCACGGGCTTCCCGGCGAGCGCCCCCGGATCGACCAGGTCGAACAGGTGCTTGAACAGGCCGGTATAGGCGCCCTTGTAGACCGGCGAGCCGACGACCAGCCCGTCCGCCTCCTCGATGGCCGCGAGCACGCCGCGCGCGGCCGGCGCGAGCTGGTCGCGAGTCCAGGCGGCGCCGAGGCCGGTCCCGGCATCGACGAAGTCGAGGATCTCCGCGTCGAGGGCAGCCTGGGCGCTGGCCTCGCGGAGTACGGCATCCACCAGCGTGCGGGTCTTCGAGGGCCGCTGCACGTTGGCGCTCAGCCCGACGAGTCTCGGTCGTGTCATTCCGGATGCCTTGCTGTGAGACAGGATGACGGACCGCCCCGTCTCCGAAGAGCGGAGGTTGCGCGGCCGGACATCCGAACAGGCCGCTAGAATTGATGGCTGCGACTTCCGCCGTCAATGAAACGGCGTTCCCAATTGCCCGGTGAAGGAAAAACGTTCTCCCCGAAATCGGGCGTCCAATATGGACTTTCATCTCGACCGCCGCGCGGGATGGGCGCGAGATCTTGCGTGTCGGCGGTTCATCGGCGCGAGAGACGGGGTTTTATTCTCTCAACGCGCCCGGCGGGAGAAGCGTGTTCTCGATACGTGGGCGGACTCGGAACCGAATCGCCAGCCCCGGGATCCGGGGCGGCGGGGGAGGCCGACGCGACCGGAACGCCGCCCGCGCTGACACCCTCGCGGTCGCCAGCGTCGTCGTCGTCGACCCGCCCTGCGGCTCCGGATCGGCAGGCGGTGCCTACTTGCGGACGAGGAGGTGCTGCACGGTGCCGTCGTCGCCGTACTTGGTCCACATCTGCGCGCAGGCCTCCTCCGGACGCTCCCGGAGCTGCGCCAACTCCGCGTCGAGGTCGTGCTGCAGGGCGACCGAGCGCTTCTTCGTGAAGAAGTCCGCGTGGTTCAGATGGTTCTCGCGCGAGAACTGACGGAAGCGCTCCGTGTCGATCCGGACGGCCGGACAGTTTCTCGCGGCCAGATCGGCCATGATCCCCGGGCGGAGCGCCGGAATATCCTTCTGCAAGGACGAGCGACGGGCTTCGGCCCAGGTACCGAAAACGGCCCAGGCCAGTGCGGCCGCCACGAGAGGAGCAAATCTATTCATCGCAAGACGTATCGCTGTGCTGCGACATCCTAAATCTCGCACCTGCGATAAGTTCGATCAGGACCGCAGAACGCAAGACACTTCTGTGTGAAAGCGCACACCCCGCGACAGGCGCGGCGTCGGGTCCGGAACACTGACCGCCTTAGTACGCCGGGACGACGCGCGTCTCGGGCAGCGGCGCCCGCATGGTGAAGTGCAGCCCGGCCGGCTGGAAATCGAAGGCGATGTCCGCCTGGCACTGGATCTTCAGGACACGCTGCAGCAGCGTCGAGCCGAAGCCCTTCCGCGTCGGCACCGCCGTGGCCGGACCACCCCGCTCGGTCCAGTCGAGGTGCAGCATGCGGGCGGCCGGCGTCTGCTCGATATCCCACCGGATCGCGATCCGGCCCTCCGGGACCGACAGGGCGCCGTGCTTGGCCGCGTTGGTCGTCAGCTCGTGGATGGCCATGCCGGTCGGGACCGCGAGGTCGCCCATCAGGTCGATCGCGGGGCCCTCCAGCTGGATGCGGGCGCCCTCGACGTCGTTGTAGGGCCCGAGCTCGTTCATCAGCATCTCGCGCAGGGGCGCCTGCTGCCAGTAATCCTCGGTCAGGAGATTGTGGGTCTTGGCCAGCGAGATCACCCGCGCCGAGAACGACGCGTAGAAGGCGTCGACGCTGGTCGCGGACCGGGCCGAGGCCCCGAGCAGCGCCTGCACGGTAGCCAGCGTGTTCTTCACCCGGTGATGCAGCTCGCGGATCAGGAGCGCCTGCCGCTCGGTCGTGCGCTCGCGCTCCTCGAGATGGGCGCGCGCCTCGAGCTGCCGGCGCTTGGCGCGGTGGGCGGAGCGGGCCGCCATGACCAGCGTCGCCGGGTGGAACGGGCGTTCCAGCACGCTGACGTTGCCGAGCATGTCGGTCAGCTGCGCGTTGGGCTCGGCGCCCCGCAGCCGCAGGAGGATGAACGGGAAATCGGACCAGGGCGGCTGCGCGGCGATCCAGTCCGCCAGGGCCTGGCGGTTCGAGGACAGCAGCGCCTCCTCGGTGAGCACCGCGCAGGCGGCCGCGTCGAGCCGGGAGACCACGTCCGCGAGGCTGGCGCACACCTGTGTCGCGATCCGCGCCTCGCCGAGGATCGCCGCGGCGACGGCGGCGTCGCGGCCACCCGGCGCGAAGATGAGAACCGGCAGTTCAGCCTCGGTCATCAGCCGCGCGGGTCGGCAGGAGCGACGACCGCTCACCCTCGAATGTCGGAACGCCGGTCATGATACCTCGGAACGCGCTGAGCGGTTCGCCAACGCGGATCCCGCCGGAGTCGATCCGCAATTCGCGGATCGTGTCCTCGTGGCTGCCGGTCCGCTTCTTCACGACCGAGATCGCGCGCCGCAGCCGCCCGTCTGCCTCGAAGGTGCGGAACAGCAGGATCGTGTCGCTGAGGTAGGTGAGGTCGACATTCGCGCCCATCGCCCCGATCATGCCGTGCTGGGCCAGGACGAGGAGCGAGAGCACGCCCTGCTGGTTCAGGTAGGTCAGCAGCTCGTGCATCTGCAGGAGCAGGTAATTCTCCTCCGGCATGGCGTTGTGATAGCCGGTCAGGGAGTCGATCACGACCGTCGTCACGCCCCGGTGCTCGACCGCGTTCTGGACGATGTCGGCGAGTTCGCCGGGCGAGACCTCGGCCGGGTCGATCTGCTCGACGATGAGCGATCCGGCGGCGATCGCGTCTTCGACCGGCATGGCGAGACCGCGGGCCCGGCGACTGAGGACGCCGGTGGTCTCGTCGAAGCTGAGGATCAGCGCGCGCTCGCCGCGGGCGATCGCCGCGGTGACGCAGGTGAGCGCCACCGTCGACTTGCCGACGCCGGACGGTCCGATCAGCATCGTGCTGGTGCCCCGGTCGAGGCCGCCGCCGAGCAGCTGGTCCAGTTCGGGGCTGCCCGTGCCGCACCGGTCGTCGGGGAAGGTGCCGAGATGCTCGGCCGCGACGAGGCGCGGGAACACCGTGAGCCCGCCGCGCCGGATCACGTAGTCGTGGAAACCGCCCCGGAACGGCGTGCCGCGCATCTTGATCACGCGCAGGCGCCGCCGCTCGCCGCCGTACAGGGGCGCGAGCTGCTCCAGCCGGATCACGGCGTGGCTGAGGCTGTGCAGGTTCAGGTCGTCCGTCTCGGCGGTGAGATCGTCGAGGAGCAGCGCCGTGGTGTTCTGGATGAGCAGGAAGCTGCGCAGGGCGTGGACCTGCCTGCGGTAGCGCAGCGATCCCTGCGAGAGCAGCCGGATCTCCGAGAGGCTGTCGAACACCACGCGCTGCGGCTTGAGCCGCTCGATCTCGGCGATCGCCATCCGGACGGTCTCGCCGAGCTCGAGGTCGGACGAGTGGACGAGGCTCTGCTGCTGCCCGGGGTCGAGGCTGAGTTCCGGCGCGACGAGCTCGCAGATCTCGATGCCGTCGAGGGACCAGCCGTGGCGCTCCGCGACGTTCAGGAGCTCGCGCCGGCTCTCCGAGAGCGTGATGTACAGGCAGCGCTCGCCCCGGCGCACGCCGTCGAGGAGGAACTGCATCGCCAGCGTCGTCTTGCCGGATCCGGGCCGCCCCTCGATGAGGTGCGAGCGCTGGGACGCGTAGCCGCCGGCCAGGATGTGGTCGAGGCCGGTCACCCCGGTGGAGACCGGTGCCGCGTCGTGATCGGTCACTGCCATGTCGAGGTCTCTGCCGTCGTCCCACGGGCGGGCGGCCCGTCGACCGCGCGACGGAACGCGGAGCCCGGTCTCGTACACGAAGCCGCGCGCGGCGCGAAACGCCGCCGCGCGGCCGGCACGGCGCGCCTGCCCGACGGGCGCGCGGCGAGGCGCTGCCCCCCCGCAGGTCCGGGAACCGGCGCGTACGGGCCTCGCAGCCGCGGGACGGCTCCTCCCCCGGTCAGGTCGGTAGGCCCGGCGTCCGCAGGGAGCGGGCGCCGGGGCGGTCAGGGCGTCACTGGCTGCCCGGGCCCTTCGCCAGGCCGGCCAGGGTGAACAGGTCCACCGACAGCTTCGCGCCGATCACGAAGGCGTCCGGGATCGGCTTCGGGCGGAACGGGAAGCGGGTCTGGTCCGGGTCGATCACGTATTGCAGGTTCGGCATCAGCCGCACCGCCGGGGTGAGCTGGATGCCGTAGCTCAGCTCCAGGATGGTCTGCAGGGACTCGACGTTCCGGGTGCCGAGCCCCAGTGACGCGCGCGCCGCCCGGATGTTGGCCGTGCCCAGGGGCGAGAGCTTCTCCATGGCGAAGACGAGGCCGAGGGTGTCGTAGGGCCGGCCCGGGAAGGTTCCGGTCAGCACGGCGCCGCCCTCCAGGAAGTAATCCTGGGTCTGCCGTCCGCCGGTCCCGCCGATCGCGACGCCGAACACCGACAGGCCCTGGACGCCGTTCGGATCCGGCCGCCAGACCATCTGGTCGAAGCGGGCGTAGACCGCCGACCGCCCGAACCGGGTCAGCGGATCGAGGCCGCTGAAGACCTGCGCGCCGCCCCGCCGGTCGAGCACGGGATCCGTGTAGTCCGACCGGTCGAACACGGCGCCGATGCTGTAGTTGCGCGGCAGCGGGTCGTTGCCGAAATTGGTCGAGTAGCCGACCTCCACCGGCACCAGGACTCCGGTGGCGCCGCTGGTCGACCAGTCGACGCCGTTCCGGGTCGGCAGCTGGTCGCGCGGGTTCACCTCGTAGATGCCGGCGTGCAGGAACACCTTGTCGTTGACCCAGGCCTTGGCGTGGCCGCCCCAGGTGGCGATCGGCCAGTAGGTGAAGTTCGTCAGCTTGAAGATGGACTTGGGCGCGCCGCAGGTCGCGTTGTTCTGGAAGTTGCAGTAGAGCGGCGAAGCCAGGAAGTTGGGGTTGGCGAGCAGGCGGCCCACCTCGATGTCGAGCCGGTTGTCGAACAGCTTCTGCTCGTAGGACAGCAGCGTCAGGTGGGCGGTCTGGCCGCCGCCGTAGATCTCCTGCACGCTGCCGTTGAAGCCGATGTCATCCTGCGCCAAGCTCCGGCCGTGGCGCTGGGTGACGATCGTGTGGACCGAGCCGCCGTCGATGCCGGCGAGGCGGCCGAGATCGGCGTCGAGGCCGAACGCGATCTGGCCCGCATAGGCCGATCCCTGCCGGATGCCGCCGGACGGGTTGGCGGCGAACTCGCCCGTGTAGTTCAGGACCATGCTGATCCCGTTGCCGAGATCGAGGGTGCCCGGCGGCAGGCTGGGCGGCGTCGCGCTGCTGCCCTGCACGTCGAGGCTGGCGGCGGCGCTGCTGGCGCCCGAGAAGCTCCGCGCCTCCCGGATGACCCGCCGCCGGGCGCGGTTCGCCCGATACCGGGCCTTCTGCGCCGGGCTCGCCTTCGGTCCCGGATTGACCAGGGACGGTCCCCCGTCCGGGGCCGTCGCCTCGACCTGCGCGACCGCCGGGCGCGCGCCCGCCGTGACCGACGCGGCGCAGAACGCGAGCGCGGCCCATCGCCAATGCTTTGCCCGATGCTTGCCCCGATGCTTTCCCATGTGTGACTCCCCCTTAACCGCGCGGCCTTGCCTGGCTCTGTCGCGTTCGTGTCCCGCAGGGGGCCTCCCGGTCAGTCCGTGAAGGCCTCCACCGTGCGGCGCTCGCCGCGCATGAAGGCGTCGGCGGCGTGGATCAGCGGATTCAGGTCGACGTCGCTGGTGCCGGAGCGGACCAGGGCGGCGAAGCGGTCGTAGAGGCCGCGGTACTCCGCCTCGGGCGGGAGCGGCTGGTCGCGGCCGGCGATCGACAGGGCGGCCCCGCCCCGCGACAGGACCAGGGGGCCGTCGTCGGTCTCGACGCGGATGTCCCAGGTCTGCGGCCCGGTCTGGCGCCAGTCGAACCGGGCGCGGATCGGGGTGCCGGCGACGTCCGCGAAGTGCAGGTCGGCGGCGATCGGCGCCTGCCGGTTCGCCGGCACCGACAGGGTCGCGCCGGTGAGGAAGAACGGCGGCAGGATGTGGGTGGCGATCGACAGGGCGTTGATCCCCGGATCGAACACGCCCATCCCGCCCGCCTCCCAGATCCAGTCCTGGCCCGGGTGCCAGTGCCGGACATCCTCCAGCCAGGCGATCGCCACCGACCGGATCCTGCGGCCCGACAGCCACCGGCGGGCGGGCTCCACCCCCGGCGCGCAGCGGGAGTGCCAGCTCGCGAACAGGCTCACGCCCCGGTCCCGCGCGGCCGCGACCAGGAGCCCGACCTCGGCCAGCGTCGCGCCCGGGGGCTTCTCGAGGAAGACGTGGCGTCCGGCCGCGATCGCCGCCAGGGCCGCCGCGCACCGCGCCTGCGGCGGCTGGCACAGGGCGACGGCGTCGAGGTCGCCGTGCGCCGCCAGCATCGCCTCCAGGCTGCCGTAGCTCGGCACCCCGTCGAGGCCGCCGTGCCGGCTCGCCACCGCCACGAGCGCGTAGTCCGGCGAGGCGGCGATGGCCGGAAGGTGCTGGTCGCGGGCGATCTTGCCGACGCCCACGAGGCCGATGCGGATCGGGGCCGCCATGTCAGAGCACCCGCACGGACGGCGCGTCCGCCGGCGCGATCGCCAGCGGGTTGCGCAGGGGCCGCGTGAACGGCGCCGCCGCGATCTCGAACACGTCGCCGGGCCGGGTCGCGACGCCGTCGCTGAACGACAGGGTCGCGGTCCCGAAGAAGTGGACGTGCACGTCGCCGGGGCGCCGGAACGGCGCGTACTTGAAGTGGTGCAGCTCCAGATTGGCGATGCTGTGGGACATGTTGGCCTCCCCGGACAGGAACGGCTTCTCCCAGAGCACGGCTCCGTCGCGCAGGATGCGGCTCGTGCCGCGCACGTCCGGCGGCAGGGCCCCGAGCCACAGCTCCGGGCCGAGGGCGGCCGGGCGGAGCTTGGAATGGGCGAGCCACAGGTAGTTGCCGCGCTCGGTCACGTGGTCGGAGAACTCGTTCGCCAGGGCGAAGCCGAGGCGCACCGGCGTTCCGTCGGCGTCGATCAGGTAGATCCCGGCGATCTCCGGCTCCTCGCCGCCGTCGCGGGCGAAGGCAGGCGAGACCAGCGGCTCGCCGCAGGCGACCAGGCTGGAGCCGTCGCCCTTGTAGAACCACTCGGGCTGCGCGCCGGCCTCGCCCGGTGCCGGCTTGCCGCCCTCGACGCCCATCCGGAACATGCGCATCGAATCGGTCGGCGCCGGGTCGGCCGCGTCCGCGCGGTGCATCGCGTCGCGGCCCTCGGCGGAGCCGAGATGCGTCAGGCCGGTGCCGCTCAGCAGGAGGTGCGCGGGATCGGCGTGATCGACGGGCGGCAGGAGCCGGACCGCGTCGAGATCGACGGGCGCGCCGAGCCCCGCGCGCTCCGCCGTCGCCGTCAGATCGTCCCCCGCCGCGAGGGCCCTGTGCGCCAGGGCGAGCACGCTGTCGACGCCGAGCACCCGCCGCGCCCGGCCGTCGGCGAGCAGCGCGACGGCCCGCTGCCCGTCGGCCGCGCGGAATTGTAGGAGTGATCGTCCCATCTGTGTCCTCCCGGGGATGCCCGCTTCGGGGCGTCCTGAACGCGCGGCCGTCGAGGGTCGCGCGGCGGCCTGTCAGCGGCCGGGTTGCGGGGCGCGAGCGCCGTCGATCCGGCGCGCGCGGTGCCGGGGATTGTCCGGGCGCAGGGGCGGCTGCGCGTCGGGCAGGTCCTGGGGGCGGACCGGGCGCAGGAAGCGCTCGATCGCCGGCGGTCCGACCGCGCTGCTGCGGCCGTCCGAGGTCGCCGGGAACGGGCCGCCCTGCACCATCGCGGGGGCGACCTCCGCGCCGGTCGGCCAGCCGTTCGCCAGGACCCGGCCGGACCTGCGGGCGGAGCGGACCGGATCCGCGAACAGGCGCGGCTGCCCGACCGCGCGGGCGCGCTCGCCCTTGACCGGCGCGCGCGGCTGGCCCGTCTCGGCCATCGCCCGCTCGATCGGCGGCGCGCCGTGTTCGGCGATGCCGTCGGCGACAGCCTCGCGACAGCGCGCGCGTGTTTCCAGGGGCGTCCCGGAGACGTGCGGGAACGCCGCCTCCGCCGGGGCGCAGGCGGCCTCGACCTCCGCGGGGCCGGTGGCCCGGAAGACCGCGGCCGTGGCCGATTCGGCGGCGCCGCTCGGGACGCCGCCGCGGACCGAGACGGGCCCTGGCGGTTCACTACTCATACAAATAAGCTAGAGCAGTTCGCTCCCGGCCGCAAGCGCGGCCGCGGTCCCGGTGCGGCGGGCGTTCCTCTTTGCGCTCCTACAACTTCAGGATACGATCACGCCGTTCCTGCCCCGACCCGGTGGCCCGGACCGGAGGTGGATGCGGTGAGGCAGGAGCGGGGCTCGGAGAACGTGACGCTGCCCCTCGCCTCGGGGTCGCGCCGCATCCACGGCTCGGTCGCCCGCGATCTGGGCGCGGCGATCCTCGGCGGCCGCTACGCGCCCGGGGACGTGCTGCCCGGCGAGATCGAATTCTCTGAGAAATTGAATGTTTCGCGCACCGCCTACCGCGAGGCGATCCGCATCCTGAGCGCGAAGGGGCTCGTGGAGAGCCGCCCGCGCACCGGCACCCGCGTCAGCCAGCGCAGCCGCTGGAACCTGCTCGATCCCGACATCCTGGCCTGGGCCTTCGAGTCGGAGCCGAGCGAGTCCTTCATCCGCGACCTGTTCGAGCTGCGGATGATCGTCGAGCCGGCCGCGGCCGCGCTCGCGGCCGAGCGGCGCTCCGGCCTCGACATCGCCCGGATGGGGCACGCCCTGGAGGAGATGGGCCGCCACGGCCTCGCCACCGAGGCCGGGCGGGCGGCCGACCAGGCCTTCCACAACACGATCCTGGAAGCGGCCCGCAACGGCGCGCTGATCGCCCTGTCGAGCTCCATCGCCGCCGCGGTCACGTGGACGACGATCTTCAAGCACCGCCGCCAGGGCCTGCCCCGGGATCCGATGCCGGATCACCGCGCCCTCTACGACGCGATCGTGGCGGGCGACCCGGACGCCGCCCGCGCGACGATGACCGAGCTGGTCCGCCTCGCCCTCGCCGACACCGAGCTGGCGATGCGGCCCTGACGGTGCCGGCGGCGGGGCGCCGCCGGCCCGGACATTGCCCGAGTGGCCCGAGTGGCCCCAGCGGCCTCAGTGGTTGTCGCGCGGCACGCCGCGCGTCTGCGCGATGCGCTGGAACGCCTCGGCGCCCTCCAGGATCGCCCCGGTGTGCATCTGCCCCACCGCGGCGCGCTGCATCGCCTGCCAGGGGGTCTGCGAGGCCGGATAGGCGTAGCCGCCGGCCGCCTCCAGGGCCGCGCGCCGCCGCGCGATCTCGTCGGCGTCGACCAGCATGTCGGCGGTGCCGCGGCGCAGGTCGATCCGCACCCGGTCGCCGGTGCGCAGGAGGGCGAGGCCGCCGCCGGCCGCCGCCTCGGGCGAGGCGTTGAGGATCGACGGCGAGCCGGAGGTGCCGGACTGGCGCCCGTCGCCGAGGCAGGGCAGCGCGTGCACGCCGGCCCGGATCAGCTGCGCGGGCGGGCGCATGTTCACCACCTCGGCCGCCCCCGGGTAGCCCACGGGCCCGGCCCCGCGCATGACCAGCAGGGTCTCCTCGGTGATGCCGAGGCTCGGGTCGTCGATCCGGGCGTGGTAATCCTCCGGCCCGTCGAACACCACGACGGGGCCCTCGAAGGCGTCCGGATCCTCCGGGTTCGACAGGTAGCGGCTGCGGAACTCCGCGCCGATGACGCTGGTCTTCATCACCGCGGCGTCGAACAGGTTGCCGCGCAGGACCAGGAAGCCCGCCGCCTCCTTGAGCGGCCGGTCGATCGGCCGGATCACGTCCTCGTCCTCGATCGCGGCGCTGCGGCAATTGTCGCCGAGGGTGCGCCCGTTCACGGTGAGGGCGCCCTCGCGGATCAGGCCGCGGCGCATGAGCTGCGCCACCACCGCGGGCAAGCTGCCGGCGCGGTAGTAATCCTCGCCGAGATAGGTACCCGCCGGCTGCAGATTGACGAGGAGCGGCACGTCGAGCCCGTGGGTCTGCCAGTCCGCGATGTCGAGCGCGACCCCCATGTGGCGCGCGATCGCCGCGAGGTGGATCGGCGCGTTGGTCGAGCCGCCGATCGCGGAATTGACCGCGATGGCGTTGAGGAAGGCGTCGCGGGTCAGGATGTCGGAGGGCTTCAGGTCCTCGGCCACCATGGCGACGACGCGCTTGCCCGTCAGGTAGGCGGCCTCCTGCCGGTCGCGGTAGGGCGCCGGGATCGCGGCCGAGCCGGGCAGCATCATGCCGAGCGCCTCGGCCAGCGTGTTCATCGTCGTGGCGGTGCCCATCGTGTTGCAGAAGCCCGTCGAGGGCGCCGACGAGGTCACCAGCTTGATGAAGCCGTCGTGGTCGATCTCGCCGGCCGCCAGCATCTCGCGGGCCTTCCAGACGATCGTGCCGGATCCGGTGCGCTGGCCCTTGAACCAGCCGTTGAGCATCGGCCCCACCGACAGGGCGATGGCCGGGATGTTCACGGTGGCGGCCGCCATCAGGCAGGCCGGGGTGGTCTTGTCGCAGCCCGTGGTCAGCACGACCCCGTCGAGGGGGTAGCCGTAGAGCAACTCCACGAGCCCCAGATAGGCGAGGTTGCGGTCGAGGCCGGCGGTCGGCCGCTTGCCGGTCTCCTGGATCGGGTGGACGGGAAACTCCAGGACGATCCCGCCCGCCTCGCGGATGCCCTCGCGGATCCGCTCCGCGAGGACGAGGTGGTGGCGATTGCACGGGGACAGGTCCGAGCCGGTCTGGGCGATGCCGATGATCGGTTTGCCCGAGCGCAGCTCCTCCAGGCTGAGGCCGAAGTTCAGGTAGCGCTCCAGGTAGAGCGCCGTCATGTCGATATTGTCGGGGTTGTCGAACCACGCGCGCGAGCGCAGGGGCCGTGCAATCGGTCGGTCGGTCATTTCTGGGTCCGGGGGGCGGGGCTGGTCGAGAAGCGGTAGGTGATCACGTTCCGGTAGGTCTTGCCGGGATCGAGCCGGGCCGAGCCGAAGGCCGGCTGGTTCGGCGTGTCGGGGAAGAGCTCCGGCTCCAGCGCCAGGGCGTCCGACTGGCGGTAGGCGAGGCCGGACTTACCGACCGCGGTCCCGTTGAGGAAGTTGCCGGCGTAGAACTGGAGGCCGGGCTGGTTGCTCGCCACGTCGAGGACGCGGCCCGATCCCGGATCCTCGACCCGCGCCACGGGGTGCGGCTCGGCCGTGGGCGCGTCGGTCACGACCCAGTTGTGGTCGTAGCCGCGCCCGCGCACGATCTGCGCGTCCCGCCCGTCGCGGATCCGCGCGCCGATCACCGCGGGCTCGCGGAAGTCGAAGGGCGTGCCGGCCACCGGCAGGTGTTCCCCGGTCGGGATCAGGGTGGCGTCGACCGGCGTGAAGCGCTCCGCCGGGATGGTCAGAATCTGGTCGAGGATCGAGCGTCCCGAGCCCTCGCCCGCGAGGTTGAAGAAGCTGTGGTTGGTCAGGTTGACGATCGTCGGCTTGTCGGTCGTCGCCTCGTAGGTGACCGTGAGGGTGTTCGTGTCGTCCAGCGCGTAGGTGGCGGTCGCCGTCAGCGTGCCGGGATAGCCCTCCTCGCCGTCCGGGCTGACGTAGCGCAGGGTGACCGAGGGGGCCGCGCCGCCCTTGACCGCGGTGATCGTCCAGAGCCGCTTGTCGAAGCCGGACGCGCCGCCGTGCAGGGCGTTCGGGCCGTCGTTGGTGGCCAGCGTGTAGGTCCGGCCGTCGAGGGTGAAGCGCCCGGCGCGGATGCGGTTGGCGTAGCGCCCGACGCTCGCGCCGAAATAGTTGCCCTTGGCCAGGTAGGAGGCGAGGTCATTGTAGCCGAGCACGACGTCCGCGGCCTTGCCGGAGCGGTCCGGCACGTCGAGCCTCCGCAGGAGCGCCCCCCACGACAGGATCCGCGCCGTGACGCCCTTGCCGTTCGTCAGCGTCACCTCCTCCACCGTCCGGCCGTCCGGCAGCGTGCCGAACACCGCCCGGGTCGGCTCGGCCGCCCGGGCCGGTGCCGGCGTCAGGCCCGGCAGGGCCGCACAGGCGCACAGCGCCAGGGATCCCACTCC
Source organism: Methylobacterium sp. D54C (assembly GCF_053345595.1). Lineage (NCBI taxonomy): Bacteria > Pseudomonadati > Pseudomonadota > Alphaproteobacteria > Hyphomicrobiales > Methylobacteriaceae > Methylobacterium > Methylobacterium sp. D54C. The sequence goes on along the minus strand of NZ_JBKFAK010000019.1, from coordinate 14,625 downwards.
ACGCATCGCGCTCTCCCCCTTCGTGATTCCGCCCGCCGCGCCGGTCGTGCGCCGGACCGCGACGGGACTCGCGGTTGACGTCCGCGAACCCGGTATATACTCAGACAAATAAAAGGAACAACACGGGACCCCGACAAGGCGGCCCGAGAGGCAGAGGACGACGCCGGATGGCAGGACCGATCGCGACCGCGGGGACCGCGGCGCCCCGGACGGGGGCGGAGGCCGCGCGCGACCGGGGCGGCTACCGCCCGGCCCTGTCGCTGCTGGCGAGCCTGTTCTTCATGTGGGGCTTCATCACGGTCATCAACAACACGCTGCTGCCGCACCTGCGCAGCGTGTTCGACCTCGACTACACGCAGACCACGCTGATCGAGTCCGTCTGGTTCATCGCCTACTTCGTCGCCTCGATCCCGGCGGCCAAGCTGATCGAGCGCGTCGGCTACCAGCGCGCCCTGGTGACGGGACTGGGCATCATGGCGCTGGGCACGCTCGGGATGATCCTGGCCGCCCACCGGGTCTCCTACGCGATCACGCTCACGGCGCTGTTCGTGATCGCCAGCGGCATCACCCTCCTGCAGGTCGCCGCGAACCCCTACGTGGCGGTGGTCGGCCCGGCCGAGAGCGCCCCGGCGCGGCTCAACCTCGTGCAGGCGTTCAACTCCCTCGGGACGACCCTGGCGCCGCTGTTCGGGGGCTACCTGATCCTCGGCCGCTCGGCCTCGGGCAACGCCGCCGCCGGGGCCACCCTGACCCCGGCCGAGCGCCTGGCCGACGCGCAGTCGGTGCAACTGCCCTACCTGATCGTGGCGGTGGTGCTCGTCGTCCTCGCCGCGGTCATCGCCCGCTTCCCGCTGCCCGCCATCAGCGGTTCCGGCGGCGCCACGGCCCGGGCCGCCAGGGCCGAGCGCGCCGGCCTGTCGCTCTGGCGCCACCGCAACCTCGTGCTCGGCGTGCCGGCGATCTTCATCTACCTGATCGCCGAGATCGGGGTGTCGAACCTGTTCATCAACTTCGTGTCGCAGCCCGAGATCGGCGACCTGACCCACGCCCAGGCCTCGCGCTACCTGTTCCTGCTCTGGGGCGGCATGATGGTCGGCCGCTTCGTCGGCAGCTACCTGATGCAGCGGCGCCCGGCCGAGACCGTGCTGGCCGGCGCGGCGATCGGCGCCTGCGCGGTGATGCTGGTGGCGACCTTCGCGACCGGCCACCTCGCCCTGTGGGCGCTGATCTCGGTCGGCCTGTTCCACGCGATCATGTTCCCGACGATCTTCACCCTGGGCATCCGCGGCCTCGGTCCGCTCACCGAGGAGGGCGCCGGGCTGCTGATCATGGCGATCGCTGGCGGGTCGCTGGTGGTGGTGCAGGGCTGGGCGGCGGACCGGTACGGGCTGCAGCACTCCTTCCTGATCACCGCCGCCTGCGAGCTCTACGTCCTGTTCTACGCGCTCTGGGGCTGCCGGACCGGCGCCGCAGCGCGGCCGGCCGGCGCCTGAGCGTCGGCCAGATCGGGGAGCCCGCCATGGACCCGCGGATCCGCATCCTCGACCGGCCCCGGCGCGACCGGCTCGGCGAGGGCCCGGTCTGGGTTCCGGAGCGGGGCGCGCTGTTCTGGGTCGATATCGAGGCGCCGGCCCTGAACTGGCTGGACCTCGCCGACGGCGCGACCGGCACGCGCCCGTTCCCGGAACCGCTCGGCTGGATCATCCCCCGCGCGGGCCGGCGCGACTTCGTCGTCGGGCTGAAGAGCGGCTTCGCGACCTACGACCTGGAGGCCGACCGCCTCGCGCCGATCGGCGACCCCGAGCCCGACGATCCCGACAACCGCCTGAACGACGCCAAGGTCGATTGCGCCGGCCGGATCTGGGCCGGGAGCATGCACCAGGCCGAGACCGCGGTGTCGGGCGCCCTGCACCGGCTCGACCCGGACCTGACGTGGCGGCGGATGGATACCAGCTACGGCGTCGCGAACGGGCCGACCTTCAGCCGCGACGGCCGGATCCTCTACCACAGCGACAGCGCCGCCCGGACGGTCTACGCCTTCGACCTCGCCGCCGACGGGGCGCTGACGGGCAAGCGGCCCTTCCTCCGCTTCCCCGACGACTGGGGCTGGCCCGACGGCATGACCACGGACGAAGAGGGCTGCCTGTGGATCGCCCACTGGGGCGGCGGCCGGCTCAGCCGCTTCGATCCCGCGGGGCGCCTGCTGCGCGCGATCCCCCTGCCCGCCCCCAACATCACGAGCTGCGCCTTCGCGGGTCCCGGCCTCGACCGGCTGTTCGTCACCTCGGCGGCGCGGGGGGCCGAGCACGTGCCGGAGGCCGGCGCGCTGTTCGAACTCGACGTCGGCGTCGCCGGCCTGCCGCCCCGCGCCTTCGCGGGCTGACCGACCCGGCGCCGAGGACGTGAGTCCCCTGCGCAGATCTTTCCTCCAGCGGGGCGGGCCCTCCGGCGGCCGGGCTGCCGCGGCGGGCGGTCGCGGGTCGGCAGTCGCGGGCAGGCGGTCGCGGGATCGTGCGTCGGCGTCCTCCGGATGGGGGATGCGGCCGCCCTGTGGCGGGTCTACGGTCGGGCCTTCTCCGAGACGAGATCACCTTCAAGCCCGCCCGGCCAGGCCGCGGCGGGCTTCTTGTCGGGCGCTACCGCCGGATCGGCAGCCGGTGGCGGGCGTACCCGGCGGCGTCGCGCACGACCAAGCTCCAGGACCGGTCGGGATCGGCCGCGCAGACCTCGTCGGCCATCTCGGCGATCACGCTGCGCGCCTCGGCCATGGCCTCGGCCAGGCTGCCGACCTCCACGCCGTCGTCGTCCCGGATCGTCTCCTCGCCGCTCTCGAGGTCGAAGTAGAAGCGCTCGGACACCGACCTCCCCCCTGCTGCAGCCCCGCGGCGATCGTCCGGATATCTCTACGTAGTGCGATACACGACTGGGAAAGGTCTTCGGTCGGATAAACCTTAATGCATCTAAAACATGGAGTTTGCTCGGATCTGCGCCGTCCGCCCGAGATTCCGCTCACGTTATCAAGTACAAGAATCCCCAGCGTCCCCCCGCCGTCGTCCGACGGCCCGGAGCGGTGGCGCGCCTGAGCCGGGGCCCGTGACATGTCGACCTCCGCCAACCCGCCCGACCCGTGCGCCGAGACGGCCGCGCTCCGCAAGGACAAGCTGCGCGCGCACATCAGGAGCGTGTTGTCGACGATCCGGTCCCATCATACGGGCCGCGGGGCGCCGTCGATCCGGGCCACGGGCTACGTCCTTGGAGGGTGGTTCTGCGGCTCGGCCGCGGCAACGATCCCGCTTTTTACGTAGCAACGGTCCGTCCAAGGGATGTGTTTCTCGAGGCGCCGCGATCCGGCGCTTCGAACGGCGTCCCATGGCAGAGAACACCCAGCTTCGATCCCATATCCGCGGCGTGCTGCTCAGATTGGTGCGGCGCCTGCGCGATCGGGCCGGCTGACGGGGTCCTGTTCGAGGCCGGTGGGACAATTGCGAGACAACTACGAGACAACCGCGAGGAGGCCGGTGCGCCGCGCGGCGCACCGACCCCGTCGTCCGGCCGCTCACCCCGGCTGAGCGCCCATCATCGCCTGCATCCGATCGAGCCGGGCGATGTGCAGGTTGATCAGCGGCAGGGCGCCGCGGGCGATCGCGCGCAGGCCGGGATCCTCGCCCGACCGGGCGTAGGCGCCGTGGATGCCCAGCGCCTCCTGATGGCCCTGGAGCGAGGCGTTCACGAAGGTGGCGTCGTATTGCGGCCCCGGCGGCATGGCGCTGAGCTGCGCCAGGATCTGCGCCTTCTGCGCGTCGGTGGTCATGCCCTGGGCCGGAGCCGGTCCGCCGAGCACGCCGCCGACGACACCGCCGGCGACGCTGCCCGCCGCATTCACGGCCGTGCCGGCCACCGCCACCGGCGCCGCGACGAGGCCGCCGATCAGGCCACCCGGGCCCGCCGCGGCCGGGCCCGGGATCGGGGCGCCGCCCGTGTAGGCGCTGATCTTGCGGGCGAGGTTCACCTGTTCGACCACCTCCGCGCGGGCGAACTTCTTGACGGCGGGATTGGTGGTCTTCGCGTGGGCGTCGCGGGCCGTGTTCTCCAGGAACAGGCCGCCGCCGGTGGCCATCTGGAGATAGGCGCCGGTCGGAATCGCGCCGGCCGGCGTGACCTGCGCGAGGGCTGTGCGGGTGACCGCCAGGGCCGCGGTGGCGCCCAGCATCGTGGTGAGGAGAGCGCGTCTGTGCATGCGACGGTGCATCATGGGAGTGGCATCCGGATTGGGTGAGGCACCCGACGCCCCGATCATCGCTTGAGGTGCTGCCCGGCGAACCGCACAGGGGGGACAAGGTTCCTGCCCGGCGGGCCGTCCGAACGGCGGGATCGGGGCACCGAGAAACCGCAGGATGGATCGGATTTCGCGCGCGAATGACCGGTCCTGCGCAGCCTTTGCGCGGGAATACGCCGTCTTCGCCGCCCGGCCCGCGGCTTTATCTCCGATCGATACAGATCTAGATTGGCGCACCGAACGAGGCAGCGCCGCGCGGGGGGCGCGGCCATCCGGACCGGCTCTCGAGGTGACGATGGGCCAGACGACGATCAAGGACGTCGCCCGACGGGCCGGCGTGAGCTTCCAGACGGTCTCGCTGGTCCTGAACCACCCGCAGAAGGTCGCCCGGACCACGCGCGAGACCATCGAGACGGCCATGCGCGACCTGGACTTCGTGCCCAGCCTCGCCGCCCGGTCCCTGCGCAAGAAGCCCAGTCGCAGCATCGCCTGCGTGTTCGCTCCGGCGCCGGAGCCCGCCGCCGACGGGGGCCGCCCGGGGGAGACGGCCGATCACGGCCACGTCCTCCGGACCTTCGGCACCGTCACCGATCGGCAGGGCTACACCCTGGTCCACCGCTGCCGCCGCGCCGACGACCCGGACGGCCCGGGCCGGATCGCCGGCCTCGTCAGCGAGGCCCGGGTCGACGGCCTCGTGGTCTTCGCCGAGGATCGGGACGACCCGCTGATCGGCCTGCTCCAGGCCAAGCGATGCCCGTTCGTGGTGTTCGGCCTGGAGGTGCCCGGCACGCACTACGTCGCGCTGGCGGAGCGCGACGCGGTCCACGGGGCCGTCCGCCACCTGATCGCGGCGGGGAGCCGGTCGATCTGCCTGCTCGCGAGCGACGCGCGCCGGCCCGCCGCCGCCACCGAGCGGTTCCGCGGCTACCGGGATGCCCTCGCGGAGGCGGGGCTGCCCCTGCGCGACGCCCTCGTGGTCTCCTGCGACGGGACCGCCGCGGGCGGCTACCGGGCCGCGCGGGCTCTCCTGGAGGCCGGACCCGGCGCCCGGCCGGACGCCGTCGTGGCCGCCAGCGACCGGGTGGCGTTCGGCGTGCTGCGGGCGCTGCACGAGGGCGGCGTGCGGGTCCCCGCGGAGATCCGCGTCGTCGGCTTCGACAACCTCAGCCAGGGGGCCTACGCGGTCCCGAGCCTGACCTCGGTCGATGTCCCGGTGCTCGACATGGTCCGGTCCGCCTTCGCGACGCTGGTCGAACTGATCGAGGGGACACGGGCGCCGGACGACCTCGCCCAGACGCTGTTCCCCGCGCGCCTCGTCGTGCGCGAGTCGAGCGCGCCGGCGGCACCCTAGCGAGGCCGGCTCTCACTCCGCCGCGAGGACGCCCGCGCCGGCTTCGCCGCGCCCGAACTGCGCCGCGTGCAGGCGGCTGTAGGGGCCGCCGGCGGCGAGCAGAGCCGCGTGCCGGCCCTCCTCGACGACCCCGCCCTCCCCCAGGACCACGATGCGGTCGGCGTCCCGGATGGTGGCGAGGCGGTGGGCGATCACCAGGGTCGTGCGCCCGCGGGCGAGCTCGGCGAGCGCCCGCTGGATCTCCCGCTCGGTCTCGGTGTCGAGCGCCGAGGTCGCCTCGTCGAGGATCAGGATCGGCGGGTTCTTGAGGAAGACCCGCGCGATGGCGATGCGCTGCTTCTGGCCGCCCGACAGGCGCACGCCGCGCTCGCCCACCACGGTGTCGAGGCCCTCCGGCAGGCTGTCGATCAGCCCGCCGAGACGGGCGCGCCGCGCGGCGGCGTCGATCTCGGCCTCGGCGGCGTCGAGGCGGCCGTAGGCGATGTTCTCCCGGATCGTGCCGGCGAACAGGAACACGTCCTGCTGGACGATGCCGATCTGGCGGCGCAGGCTCGCCAGGGTGATGTCGCGGATGTCGATCCCGTCGACGGTTATGCGGCCCGCCTCGACCTCGTAGAAGCGCGGCAGCAGGGCGCAGAGGGTGGTCTTGCCGACCCCCGAGGGACCCACGAACGCCACCGTCTCGCCGGCCGCCACCGCGAGGTCGAGGCCGGCGAAGACCGGGCGGGCGGGCCCGTAGCCGAAGCCCACCCCCTCGAAACGGATGTCGCCGCGCAGGGCGCCGACCGCGCGGGCGCCGGGCCGGTCGGTGATGTCGGGCTCGGTGGCCAGCAGTTCCTGGTAGCGGCGGAAGCCCGCGACCCCCTTCGGGTACGTCTCGACCACGGCGCCGATCTTCTCCAGCGGCCGGTAGAACACGCCCACCAGCAGCAGGAAGCCCACGAAGCCCCCGGGCGTCAGGTCGCCCCGGACCACGAAGGCGGCGCCGCCGAGCAGCACCGCGATCTGGACGAGGCGCAGGCCCAGGTAGTTGATCGACAGGCCGGCCGCCATCAGCCGGTAGGCCTCGAGCTTGGTGTCCCGGTAGCGGGCGTTGTCGAGCGCGAAGAGGGCGCGCTCGTGGGGCTCGTTGGCGAAGGCCTGCACCACCCGCATCCCGCCGACATTCTCCTCGATCCGCGCGTTGAAGGCGCCGACCCGGCCGTACTGGGCCTGCCAGTTGCGGGTCATGCGGCCGCCGTAGCGGATCGACACGAAGGCGATCAGCGGCAGGATCGCCGCGGTGATCAGCGCCAGCGGCGCGTGGACGTAGAGCATCAGCGCGAAGGCGCCGAACAGCGTCATCACAGCGATGAACAGGTCCTCGGGCCCGTGATGGGCGACCTCGCCTATCTCCTCCAGGTCCTTGGTCACCCGGGCCACGAGGTGGCCGGTCTTCTGGCCGTCGTAGAAGCGGAAGGAGAGCTTCTGCAGGTGGTCGAAGGCCCGCGCCCGCATCGTGGTCTCGATGTTGATGCCGAGCACGTGGCCCCAGTAGGTGACCACCACCATCAGGCCGGCATTGGCGACGTAGACCAGCGCCAGCGCGGCCGCTGCGAGCAGGATCAGGCCCCAGTCCTGCCGAGGCAGCAGGCTGTCGATGAAGCCCTTCACGGCGATGGGGAAGCCGAGCTCCAGCAGGCCCGACAGCACCGCGCAGCCGAAATCGACCAGGAACAGCGTCCGGTACGGCCGGTAATAGGCGAGGAAGGCCTTCAGCATCGCGCGGCTCGGATCAACGTTGGGCTGCGCACTCGACGGGGCAGAGCGCGCCGCAGGACGGCACCCCCGGCAGGCGGTGGCGCAGGCAGCAGACGCGCCGCCGCCGGCAGCCCGAAGGTCCCGGGCAGAGCGCCTGCGCAAGAGGACTCTCGAGCGGGCTCCTAGCGCAGCCGGGGCCGGCGCGCCATCCGAGGCAGGCCGCGACGTCGTCACAGGCGGCGGCGCGGGCGGTAGGGCAGGTGGTGGAACAGGCGCTCGCGCAGGTGGTGCCGGCCCCCTCCCCGTCCCCAGCCAGCCCGGCGAGCGGGTCCCCGAGTTCCCGGGCGACGTAGTCGAGGATCACCGCGGCGTTGCCCCAGAGGACCCTGGGGGCGATCCCGCACCGGGCGTGGCAGAGCTCGACGAACGGGCGCAGATGCGCCTCCACCAGCCCGGTCAGGCCGGGCGCCGGGCAGGCCGCGCAGGCCGACCCGTCCGCGGGCAGGCGGAAGCGGCGTGGCCGGCCGGCCGCGTCGAGCTCGAGGCTGACCGCGTCGAAGGCGAGCGGCAGCGGCCGGCCGAGGCGCACCAGGGCGGTCAGCGCCGGCGTCGCCAGGGCCGCGAGGTAGAACTGGCTCCAGTAGGAGACCCGGACTCGCGGGTCCGCGGTCCGGAACGCCGCGCCGAACCCGGCCCCGAAGGCGGCCAGCGTCGCGTCGAACACGGCCTCGTCCCGCAGGGCGCCGAGGGGCAGCGCGTCCGGGCCGCCTGGGCCCTCGGCGACCCCGTCCCGGTAGGCCGCGAGCGTGTCGGGAACCTGGGCGGCGACCTCGGCGATCATCGCGTCGCCCCGTCGTCGCGCAGGGTCCGGTCCACGGCGACGGCGAGCCACGCCACCGCGGCGGCGTAGAGCGGCAGGGTGGTGGCGAAGTAGCCCGGCCAGCCGATCCAGCCGGCGAGCGCCGGGGCCGCCACCCGCAGCGGCATCGCGGCGAAGAAGGCGGCGCCGAACAGGAGCGCGTAGTCGGTGGCGGGCTTCGGCCCCTGGGCCCAGCGGTAGATCATGTTGAAGACCGGCACGCCCAGGAACCCGCCCGCGACGAAGCCCAGCACGGCGGCGGTGATGCCGAGATCCGGCACCCGGCCCGCGCAGGCGACGACCATCAGGCCCCCGGAGGCCAGGACGCCGAGGGCCCCCACGGCGATCAGCCGGACCGTGCCGAACCGCGCGGCCAGCCATCCGGCCGCCAGCGCCATGACGAGGTTCACGGCCGGGAGCACGGTGCCGGTGAGCGTGCCGACCTGCCCGAGCGGGACGCCGAGATCGAGGAGCGCCAGGGTGTTGGGCCCGCCCACGAGGTAGGAGGCGGCGAAGTAGGCGCCGAGCACCAGCACGCGACCGCCCAGGCGGCGCAGCCGCGCCAGGGAGCCCGACCAGCGTTCCGGGCCCGCACCGGCCGCGGTGCCGGCACCGGCGCTCCGGGTCTCGCGCAGGCGCGACTCCCGGTAGCCCAGGATCGGCAGCAGGCAGAGGGCGTCGAGGGCCGCGCAGGCCAGGACCGCCCCGCGCCAGCCCAGGCTGTCGTAGGAGCCGACCAGCACGCCGACCCCCAGGATCCCGCCGAGGGAGGCGCCGCACAGCTTGGCCGAGGCCACGAAGGCGCGCCGCTCCGCCGGCACGGTCTCGACCACCAGGGCCTCGAGGGCGATGTCCATGGTCGCCACGCAGGCGCAGGCGGCGATCGCCAGGGCGAGCAGCGCCGGGAGCGGCCAAGCCTCGCCGAGGCTCAGGACGACCAGCAGGAGCACCGAGGCGGCCTGCGCGGCCGCGATCCAGCCGATCCGGTGGCCGAGGATCGGCAGGCGGAGCCGGTCGAGTAGGGGCGCCCACAGGAAGGTGAGCCCGACCGGCAGGTTGATGAGCTGCAGCAGCCCGACCTCGGCCAGCTCCACGCCCCGCGCCCGCAGGATCAGCGGCGCCCCGCCGGACAGGAAGCCGAGCGTCGCCCCGAAGGTCACGTACAGGCAGAAGAACGGCGCCAGCGGCCGCAGGGCCGCCAAGGTGTCGACGACCCGGGTGCCGATGGCGGGTCCGGCGGAACCGGTCATCGCCCCCCGCACGCCGTACCTCGACCGGTGCCGCGATCCGGGCCGGTCCGGAGACCGCAGTTTATAATCACACTAATCTATTGATTTACCTCGGTTTTCGCTGTTTAGAGAGGCCTGTGCCGGGGATCAAGCCGGCGGGTATTCGCGGCGCGCCGCCCCGCCGGATCCGGCGTTAACCTTTCGTCAACCATGCCCCCGACAGAGTCCCCGGCGGAGGGCTGAGCCATGACCCGACGCCGGGATTTCGACGCGCTGAGCGAGGCGCAGATCGCCGCGGACCGCACGCAGGGACGCTGGGTCGAGCCGAGGGCGGGCTTCCGGCCGGCCGGGCCGCGGGCCGTGTCCGATCTGCTCGACACGATCCAGCACGTGGCCGAGGCCGCGACCGGCGAGCGCAGCTTCCTGCACCTGCGTCCGGAGGCCGGCCGGCCCCGCGGGCGCTGAGGCGAGCCGGCCCACGCTCCCGCCGCCCCGACCGCGCGGCGCACTGGCAAGGGCCGACCGGTTCTGCAACAACGCCGACATGAGACGGCGTCCGGCCCTCGAATCCGCCAACGCGCGCGCCGATCGCATCCGCCCGATCCGGCGCCGCCCCATGGGCGCGGACGCGGCGGCCGGGCGGCTGGTCGGCCATGGCGGCCTGCCCGGTGGCCGCGATCGCCGGATCCGAGGGTCCAGGTCATCACCGGCTCCGCCGAGAACGCGACCTTCGCCACCTGCGGACTCGAATCGGGGATGCGGATGATCACCGAGCCGTGCTCCGTGGAGACCCTGGCCGCGCGGGCGCCCGCGCCGATCGCCGGTCGCGACTGACCGCCGATGCCACCGCGCTCCCGTTTCCCCGTCCCGCTCCCGCGCGCTCTGCCACTGTCGCTGACGACCCGCATCCTGCTGCTCGTCCTGCTCGCCCTCGCCCCGGCGCTGGCGATCCAGGGCTACAACGAGGTCGCCCTGCGGGCGAGCCGCGACGCGGCCGTGCGGGCCGACGCCCGCGCCACCGCGCGGGACGTCGCGGAGGATTTCGCCCAGATCTCCGAGCGGATGCAGCAGGCCCTCGACCTGATCTCCGAGGATGCCACCGTGCAGGTGCGGGAGCCGGCGGCCTGCACCGCCTACCTGCGGCGGGCTGCCGCGCGGCTGCCGCACGTGCTGCTGATCGCCCTCACCGACCCCGACGGGGCCGTGATCTGCGACAGCGCCGGCGCGCCCGCGGGCTCCTACTCGAGCCGCGGCCGGGCCTATCACCGCCGCGCCCTGGAGCGGGGCGGCTACGCGATGGGCGGCTACGCGGTCGGCTTCCAGACGAAGCGGCCGTCGATCCACTTCGCCCGGGCCGTCCATGTCGGCGAGTCGGCGGGGGCCCCGGCGGGCGTCCTGCTCGCCGCCGTCGACCTCGACTGGCTCTCCGATCACCTGGAGCAGGCGCTCCATCAGCCGGAGACGGCGATCACCGTGACGGACCGGGACGGCCTGATCATCGCCCGCCGCCCGGACGAGGCGGCCTGGATCGGCAGGCCGATCCCGCCCGACCGGGCCGCCATGCTGGAGGCCCAGGGCAGCGACGTCCGCGTCGCCGCCGGCCTCGACGGCCGGAAGCGGATCATCGCCACCGCGATGCCGGACGGCCCGCTGGCCGGGGTGCGCGTCGTCGTCGGGCGCGACTACGCCACCGCCTTCGCGGATATCGACGCCGCCACCCGCCGCGGGCTGGTTCTGATCGCCCTGGGGGCGGCCCTGGCGCTCGCCGCCGCCCTCGTGGCCGGGCGGGTGTTCATCCGCCGCCCGGTCGACCGGCTCCTGCGCACCGCGGCGGCGTGGCAGGCCGGCGACCTCGCCGCCCGCACCGGCCTGCGCGGGGCCGCGGAGTTCGACAGGCTCGGCAGCAAGCTCGACGCCATGGCCGGCACCCTCCAGCGCAGCACCGCCGAGCTGCGCGCGGAGATCCAGCGCGGGCGCGCCCTGCAGGCGCAGCAGGGCACGATGCTGCACGAGCTGAACCACCGGGTGAAGAATACCCTGGCCACCGTCCAGGCCCTCGCCCGCCAGTCCCGCGGCTCCGCGGAGGTCCTGGAGGCGCGGATCCTGGCCCTGTCGAAGACCCACGACCTCCTGACCCGCGAGGACTGGAGCGGGGCCCCCCTGCGCGAGGTGCTGGAGAGCGAGCTCGGCCCCTACCGGACCGGCGACGACCAGATCCGCCTGGACGGGCCGGACGTGTCGCTGAGCCCCCGCGAGGTGCTGGCCCTCGGCATGACGGTCCACGAGCTGACCACCAACGCGGCCAAGTACGGCGCCCTCTCGGTCCGCGAGGGCCGCGTCCGGGTGGCGTGGTCGCTCGCCGCCGGCGCGGCCGGGGAGCGGCGCCTGCGGCTCAGCTGGGAGGAGCGCGGCGGTCCGCCGGTGCGGGCGCCGACCCGGGTGGGCTTCGGGACGCGGCTGATCGCCGGCGGCGTGCGGCGCGAACTCGCCGGCACCGTCGACCTCGCCTTCGAGGCCGAGGGCCTGCGCTGCCGCCTCGACGTCCCGCTCGATCCGGGTCTCGGCACCATGCTGGCGCCGACGGGCTAGGTGCGGCCCGGCTCGGGCGGATTCAGTCGTCGTAGCAGAGCTTTGAGCACGGATCCTGGCAGATCGGTTGAACGCGCCCCTCCGCACGCCGCGCGTGGCGCGCGGTCGATCCGCGCTCAGAGTGCGCGCGAGCATTCCTCTGAAACGCGTTGATACCTTTGGGTTTTCCGGTCCCGGGATCACGCGCCGGCGCGCGTCACCTCCCGGACATCGCGCTTCACCTGCCGCCACGTCCGCCAGGGCTCGAGGTTCGAGAGCGCCATCCGGCGGGCCCCCATCCAGCCGAGGCCGAGCGCGATGACGAGGAACGGCGCGGCGACGATCAGTGCGGCCGGCGCCTCGGCACCGAACGGCACGGCCAGCAGCTTCACCACGGCGTCGAGGCCGAGGAAGAAGGTGACGATCAGCAGCACCGGGATCGTGCCGACGATGGCGATCAGCGACACGATCGCCCGGAAATTGCCGTCGACCTCCGTCCGCGCCAGCGTGAGCAGCGCCTCGACATGCGCCGTGCCCTCGCGCAGGGCCGCGATCAGCAGGGCGAGGGTTCCGTCCGGGGTCTGACGCATGGATACGAGAATCCTCGGGGCCGTCACCGGCCGGCTCTCGCCAACGGAGCCGCGGCCCGATGCGTTCCGCGCCGGTGGCTCACAGCATCAGGAGCACGGCGCCGAGGATCAGCACGGTCGCCAAGCCTGCCAGGAGGACGGCCCGGCCGGCATCGGCGCCGTCGTCCGGGACCGGCTCCGGGGCGGCCGGCGCGGCGGATGCGGGCGCCGCGAAGGCCGCGCCCTGCCCCGCCTCCGCGGCCCGGACCGGCGGCGTGCCGAGCTGCGGCGCCGGGAGGGCGACCGAGACCGGGATCGCCCGGTCCGTCGGGGGGCCGAAGGCCTCCGGCTCGACGCTCACGCCCGCCGCCTCCAGCTCCAGCATCACGAGGACCAGGGCGTCGACGTCCATCCGCTCGACGGGCAGCGCGGCGCGCAGATCGTCGGCGGTGAGGAGGCCCCGGTCGCGGCCGAGGGCGACCAGCCGGTCGAGCGTCGCGCGATCCAGAGCCTGCGTCATGTCCCGCCTCCGCGGCCGCGTCCCGATGGTCCATCGAGAACGCGCCGGGGTGGCGCCGGTTACCGGCGGCCGCGGGTGTTCCGGCGCTAGGCCCCGAGGGCGGGCGCGGCCGCCGGGATCGCGCCGGGCTCCGGCCGCGCGCCGCCCGGTCCCGGCCGGAACCGGAGCATCGGCCGCTCGATGAGGTACCAGCTCAGAAGGCCGAGCGGGATAGCGGCCGCGAGGGCGAGGGCGGCGACCGTCCAGGGCGAGATGCCGGGGATCCGCGCGACCAGCAGGTTCTGCACCGGCCACGCGTAGAGGTAGAGCCCGTAGGACGGGTCGACCTGGGCGGTGGCGCGGCTGAGGGCGGTGGGGCGCACCGCGAAGGCGAACCAGAAGATCAGGTAGCCGCCGAGGATCGCGAAGGCAGGCTCGGCCAGCGGTCGGCTGAACATCAGCGGCAGGAGCAGCAGGGCGGCGCGGGTCGCGCCGCGCCGCGTGTAGGCGATCCGGTCGGCGAACAGCCGGAAGGCGCCGCCGCAGCAGAACACGAAGGTGAGGCGGATCATCTCCGACAGGGATCCGAGGGTGTCGCCCGGATGCCCGACGGGCAGGAAGAGCCAGCGCAGGGCGAGGAGGCTGCCGAGCCCCCCGAGCAGGCCGAGATAGCGCCCGCGGCGGCGCAAGGCGCGGGCGGTGCCGACGAGGCCGAGCAGCAGGTAGCAGCCGAACTCGCACGGAATGGTCCACATCGAGCCGTTGAGCAGCGGGTAGGGCAGCTCGGCGAAGGCGCCCGGGACCACCGGCATCAGCAGCAGCGACAGTCTCAGCAGCGTCTCGAGCGGCGAGGCGGCCGCGAGGTTGCCGCCGCCGAGGGGCGCGACGACGGCGATGCAGAGCAGGGACGCGACCACGAAGGCCGGGTAGATCCGCAGCGCCCGCCGCGCGAGATAGTCGCCGAAGGAGCGCTTGGCGCGGTAGCTCGCGGTGATCAGGTAGCCGCTCACGAGGAAGAAGCCGTCGACGGCTATCTCCCCCAGGGACAGGGTTCCGAAGACCTGCGTCAGCAACTCCCGAGACCGGTTCCCGTCCACGAGTTCGGGGGCGTGCGCGAGGATCACGAGGCCCGCGAACAGGAGGCGCAGGGACCCGAAATTGTTCGCCCGCGGATCCCGGCCGCCCGTCGTCTCCGCCACCCCTGCCCGCTCCGCGACGCCTCTGCCCGCCGCCCAGGGGCCGGGAAACGGCGCGCGAAGGCAAGGACGCTGGGGCAACACGCGCCGGAGATTTGGCCGCGTCGCCCGCGTCCGCACGCGACGGTGCGGGCGCCGTTGCGCTCCCGGCGCGGTTGGGCTAGGGAATGGCCACGGCCAGCACCCGTAGCTCAGCTGGATAGAGCGTTGCCCTCCGAAGGCAAAGGTCACACGTTCGAATCGTGTCGGGTGCGCCAATCTTCTCAAGACGTTAGCGGGGCTCGGCCCTCCCCCTCGGGCGGATCGTGTCGCCCGCTTGCCCTTCGGTGCGGGCGGCG
>NZ_JBKFAK010000189.1:0-308 GCF_053345595.1 Methylobacterium sp. D54C | reverse complement strand
CAATGCCGGCCTCCTGATCAACACCGGCACCATCTCCGGAGGTGCGACCAATGCCGGCACGGCGCTCAGCAGCGGCGTGATCGCCGGCGGCGTGGCCAACAGCGGCACGCTGTCCAACAGCGGCACCCTCGCGGGCGGCCTGACCAATGCCGGTCTGGTCCTCAACACCGGCGCCATCGGTGGCGGCGTGGCCAACAGCGGCACGCTGTCCAACAGCGGCACCGTCGCGGGCGGCCTGACCAACACCGGCACGGCCCTCAACACCGGCGCCATCGGTGGTGGCGCGGCCAACAGCGGCAGCCTGGTCA
>NZ_JBKFAK010000188.1:0-309 GCF_053345595.1 Methylobacterium sp. D54C | reverse complement strand
GGCCGATCCAGAGGAACAGGCGGCGGAACAGCCGGAACCCGTCCGCCGCGCGCCAGCCCACGAGCAGGCGGACGATCGCGGGCTGCCAGGGCACGAGGTGGAACGGCTTGCCGGCCCAGCGCCCCTCCGTGTGCCGGAACCACGCCGGCCCCACCGCCACGGCGGCCTCCGCGAGGGCGGCGTCGAACCACGCGCCGGGCTGGGCGGCGGAGCGCGCCCAGTGGCGGGGGACGAAGGCGAAGGCCGGGACGTCGCTGAGCGCCGCGACCCAGTCGGGGATTTCGGCCATCAGTTCGGGCGCGTTCCCGG
>NZ_JBKFAK010000187.1:0-309 GCF_053345595.1 Methylobacterium sp. D54C | reverse complement strand
AGCGGCTGATCGGCGAGAGCGAGGCGGTGATCCTCGGCATCGCCGACCGGCCGGGCCTCGACGCCACCGCGCGCCTCGCGGCGGCGATCGAGGCCCTGCATCGCGGCTCCACCCGGCGCTGCGAGACGTTTCCCCGCCTGCACGAGATGATCGAGGCGGCGATGGCGGAGAGCTGGGACGTCTCCCGCCACCACGTCGCCCGGATCACCGCCGGGTTCGAGCGGATCATCCGCGACGGGGTGGCGCGGGGCGAGTTCGAGGCGGCCGATCCCGCCGAGGCGGCCGCCTGCGTCCACGTCGCCATCGCCC
>NZ_JBKFAK010000186.1:0-309 GCF_053345595.1 Methylobacterium sp. D54C | reverse complement strand
GGTCTCGGCGGCGATGCGCCGCTCGAGCGCGTCGATCTCGGCGATGATCGGGCGGACGCGCTTGAATCGTTCCAGCCGGGCGCGCGCGAACGCGCCGGCCTTCTGCTCGGACCGGAGCGCCTCGAGCTGCGCGGCCGCCGCGGCGATCTCGTCATTCAGGGCGCGCCAGTCGCCGGCGCGCAGGCCCCGCTCGCGGATCGCCCGCCGGGCCGTCTCGTGGCGCCCCAGCGCCTGGTAGAAGGTCCGGTGCTTGGCCTGGCGCGGGGCGAAGATGGCGTCGGCCTCCGCGTCGAGCGTCGTCTGCAGCTC
>NZ_JBKFAK010000185.1:0-310 GCF_053345595.1 Methylobacterium sp. D54C | reverse complement strand
CCGACGCCGGTGTGCAAGGGCCGAGCCCGGAGCGCCCGCGGCGGCCGTCCGGGTCTGGCGCTACCGCGGACCGCCGCCGCGCCGCCGCGCGATCTCGTGTCCCGCGCTGTCGAGGGGGCCCGACGGCGCGAGGCCGTCGTTCGGAACGGCCTGCATGCCATCGTGCGCGGTGCGCGAGGTCGGTCGCGCGAGACCGTGACCGCCGGCGGCCTGCTTCATCGCCAGCGCCCTGCGGGAGCTCGTGACCAGGCGACCGCGCGCCCGGGCGGTCCGCCTGCGCTCGCTCTCCTTGCTGGCGCGCTTCACCGCG
>NZ_JBKFAK010000184.1:0-310 GCF_053345595.1 Methylobacterium sp. D54C | reverse complement strand
GAGCGCCCCCGGCACCCCGTCGCGCGCCGCCAGCAGTTCGGCGAGGCGCCCCGGCGGGCCGGTCGCGAGGTCGCCGGCGGCCGGATAGGTAGCGGGGTCGACGGCCTTCAGCTCGACCAGGGCCGCGTCGCCGCTGCCCGCCACCGCCATGGCCCGCAGGGAGGCGACGATGTCGAGGCGGCCTCCGCGCGCCAGCGCCTGCCTCTCCGCGTCGGTCCCCTCGCGGTTGATGAGGTTGAAGGCGAGGTCGCCGCCGAGGATGCGCCGGCCTTCCCGGCCGAGCCCGTCGGACAGCGAGCGCGAGATCGAC
>NZ_JBKFAK010000183.1:0-310 GCF_053345595.1 Methylobacterium sp. D54C | reverse complement strand
GGCGCCTGCGGCCTGGGCATGGGGGCCGCCCGGGGCACGGCGCGCTCCTGCTTCATCGACGACCCGGACGAGCACAAGATCGAGGTGCTCGCCCGCGGTTGGCGCTTCGCCTGATGACCCGCGGCGGCCCGCCATCGGCCGCCGCGGCACCGGCACGACCGACACGGACAGGGGAGGACGGGATGAGGATGCAGGAGACGGGCGCGCACCTGTCCCGCCGCGGCTTCCTGGGCGCCGCGGGCACGACGCTGCTCGCGGTCGCGGTCATGCCGGACGGCAGCGTGACCGGGCGGGCCTGGGCGCAGATGCC
>NZ_JBKFAK010000182.1:0-311 GCF_053345595.1 Methylobacterium sp. D54C | reverse complement strand
ACCGCTGAGCCGGAGGCTGCGGCGGTGCCGCCAGCCGTTTCCCCGCAATCTCCGCGGGCCGAGGGGAGTGCCCCGGCCCGAAATCCGATCCGCCGTTTCTTCGAGCGGGCGCGCCGATAACGCGCGCCGCGCGCACCCCGATCCGCCTGCCGTCCCTTCGACACGGGTGGATCCACCAACCGCGTGGACCGATCGAGCGCGGCCCGTATAAACTCATCGTGGCCCCGCGCGGCGAGGGTGGGCGGCGTCGGGAGGCAGCATGACGTTCACGGCACACAGCATCCGCCTCGCGGAGGGGTCCGAGACCTTCC
>NZ_JBKFAK010000181.1:0-312 GCF_053345595.1 Methylobacterium sp. D54C | reverse complement strand
GGTCGAAGCGGGCGTAGACCGCCGACCGCCCGAACCGGGTCAGCGGATCGAGGCCGCTGAAGACCTGCGCGCCGCCCCGCCGGTCGAGCACGGGATCCGTGTAGTCCGACCGGTCGGACACGGCGCCGATGCTGTAGTTGCGCGGCAGCGGGTCGTTGCCGAAATTGGTCGAGTAGCCGACCTCCACCGGCACCAGGACTCCGGTGGCGCCGCTGGTCGACCAGTCGACGCCGTCCCGGGTCGGCAGCTGGTCGCGCGGGTTCACCTCGTAGATGCCGGCGTGCAGGAACACCTTGTCGTTGACCCAGGCCT
>NZ_JBKFAK010000180.1:0-312 GCF_053345595.1 Methylobacterium sp. D54C | reverse complement strand
AGTCGTCGAGCCCGGCCCGCAGGCGGCCGCCGACGGCGGCCAGCGGGACGGGCGGCAGGGCGGCCAGCAGGTGGTGATGTTCCGGATCGGCTCGGAGAGCTTTGCGCTGGAGGCCGGGATGGTGCGCGAGATCATCGATCCGATCCCGGCGACGCGGGTGGCGGGGGCGCGCCCGCATATCGATCGGATCGTGAACGTGCGCGGCAACGTCGTGCCTCTGGCCGACATCCGCGAGCGGTCCGGGATGCCGGCGGCGTCGGCGAGCCCGGACACGCGCTTCCTCGTCCTGGAGGTGCCGGTAGCGGGCGACCC